>JAWXCE010000021.1:0-11779 GCA_034440495.1 Hyphomicrobiales bacterium
AGACAGTGATTGTGATCCCGGTGCGCATGACAAAGAGTCGCACAAACCGTCCGTAATTAGAATCCCAAATCGGACTCTTCCGTCTCGGTCAATCACTAGCTTAACACCGTAGCCAAGCAGCACGTGCATAAATTCGCTCATATATAACTTATATCAGATTCTGGATTGCTGGTTTCGCGATTCGCGCCTAAACGCTTCACCAATTCTGTCGTTACGTTAACTTTAATATCCTTATGCTTGTCCAATGTTGCCATTAAACATTCGTGCAAAGTGATAATCTCATTTTTGTCGCCGTGCATAATGAGAATAACTTTATAAGGATGAATTTTGACTTAGATAGCTATGGCGTTACGCTCAATTTTAGCCTGCGAGCGGATTCGGTTGAAGTACAAGGCGACACCGGATTTGTGGCAGGTCGAGGCCTGCGCCGTGACTTAAACGCGACATTTGCGCTTGTAAGTCTGTATTAGAGTGTTGCATCATTTGGCTATGAGCGAACATTTTAAACGATTATCCGAAGAAGTGATGGGCCTGCCGCGCGAAGAGCAAGAGGAACTTTGGCATGCGCTTGCAGCGCGTTTGCAAGGGCTAAATTCGGAGATGGATGAACTCTGGTACGACGAAGCGGAAGACCGGCTGGCGGCCTATGACCGGGGAGAGCTGAAATCCTGTACTCTCGATGAGCTTATAGCTGCATGGCAAAACGGATGAAGGCGCGTTTTATCGCGCCTGCCCAGCAAGAACTCGACGAGGCTATTGAATACTACAACTCCAAAGTGAAGGGTCTCGGTGACGAGCTTTTTGGTGAAGTTATAAGTTCAGCTCAAGCACTTTTAGATTTTCCCGAGCTGTGGCCGAAAGTGCGTAAGAACATAAGGCGATGTCGTATCAAGCGTTTTCCGTACTCGCTACTCTACAGTATTAATATCAGAGAAATCCTTATTATCGCCTTGATGCACGACAAGCAGCAGCCGCGATACTGTTTGAAACGGCTCAAAGATACCTAACTGTTCACTTGGTTACCCACTTCGCGAGGCTGGCCAGTTCGTCCGCCTCGCTCGCGGGCTTGTCCCAGCGGATGCGATTGACGCGTGGGAAGCGCAGGGCGACGCCGGATTTGTGGCGCGTCGAGGCCTGCGCGGCGTCGAAGGCAACCTCCAGCACCAGCGCTTTTTCCACCTCAGCCACCGGGCCGAAGCGCGCGGTCGTGTGGTTGCGCACCCATTTGTCAAGCTGCTTCAGTTCCTCGTCGGTGAAGCCGAAATACGCCTTGCCAACGGGCAGCAACTGACCGTCGCGCCACAGGCCAAAGGTGAAATCCGAGAAGAACGATGAGCGCCTCCCCGTGCCGCGCTGAGCGTACATAAGCACCGCGTCGATGAGAAGCGGGTTCTTCTTCCATTTCCACCACTGACCCTTAGGACGGCCGGGTACATAGGCGCTGTCGCGGCGCTTGAGCATGAGGCCTTCAATGAAGGTATCGCGGCTCGCCACGGTGTTGCGTAACGCGGCGAGGCTTTCGGCGCTTTCAAAAGCCAGCATTTCCGACAGTTCCAGCCCGGCGCGGGGCGCGGCGGCGAGCCATGACTCCAACCGAGCGCGGCGCGCGGAGAGCGGCTGCGGGCGTAAATCCTCGCCGTCTAGCATCAGGAGATCGTAGACCACCACATAAGCTGGCGCGGCCTCCATAAGCTTTACGCTCGGGTCTTTGCGGTTCAGACGCTGCTGCAGATCGTTGAACGAGCCGAGGCCATCCGCCGTTTTCACCAGCAGCTCGCCGTCGAGCACGGCGTGGAAATCCGCGCGCGCCAGCACATCCGGAAAGGCGCGACCGATATCGTCGCCGGTGCGCGAGTAGAGCGCGCGGCCAATCGGCCCGGATACGATCTGCACGCGGATGCCGTCGAACTTCCACTCCGCCTGATAGTCGGCGGGCGTGATGGCGGCGAGGTCGCCCTCCTCCAGCGGATGTGCCAGCATAACGGGGTGAAACGATAGCTTGGCGCTGGCGTCCGGCTTGTCCCCGCGCTTCTCCAGCCACGCGAACAAATCGGTGTAAGGCACCTCGACCGCGTGCCACACCTCCTCCACCTCGTTCACGGCCACGCCGCCAAAATCCGCCAGCACCTGCTTCATGAAGCGCGCAGAAATGCCGATGCGGAGCGTCGACGTGCCGAGTTTGAGCAGCGCCCATCGCTGCGGCGTCGTCATGTTGTCCATCAGCACGGTGAGATAGTCGCGCACGGCGGGTTTGGAGCGGCTGGCGAACTCGGTGATAACGTCGGACAGCGGCGGCAGGCGGTTGAGCCGCATCGCGTTCTCACTCACCGGCCACAGATGCGCCGCCGTCTCCGACATTTCGCCCACATAATCGTAGGACATGTCGAACAGTACGGGATCGACGCGCGCGGTGATGAGGTCGCGCACCAGCGAGCGCTTGAAAAACTCCAGATTTAGCGCGCCCGCGATGACGGCGACGGCGAAACCGCGATCCGGATCCGGCGTCTCGGCCAGATAACGCTTCAGGATCGTCGCCTTGTCGAGATTGCCGTGCGTGAAATAGAGGCGGTCGAGCAGTTCGGCGAATGCTTGCATGGGCTGGAATGTAAGGGCTTAGGGGATCGGTGGTAGTAACTATTTCATTTTGTGTTTCCAGCCAGTGATTGTCGGCGCAGTCAAAATAAAAGCATTACAATCAGCTTGTTCCGTTTCAATGTTATGTGCGGCTCTTAGGTTATTTTTATGCGCAACTTTTTTGTCGACAGGAGGGTCGAGTCCATCCCAAATGCTATCAAGCCTCATCTCAAAGTTGAGATTATGCCATATTCCCCCTTCCACACGAGCTATAATGTAACCTCTCTCTGCTGCCATTAAGCAGACATCAATCGCAGCGCTACGCCCTAATTTCATCCAAACACTGCCCGATAAATTAAAGAAATCGGCCGACTCGGTATGCAGCTTGCTGTAATCTCTAGTCATAACTCTACCAACTGATTGTTCAATACCCTCGCGCGCGGTCAACGAGGTTGGCGAGCGGCTCGCCACGCTGGTGAGCAGCGATGGCCTTTGCGACGGAGCGGGCGACGGCGAGCGGCTCCGACCACGCGGCGTTGTGCGGGGTGAGGATGACGCGCGGGTGATGCCAGAGCGGGCTTGAGGGCGGCAGCGGCTCCTCGTCGAACACATCGAGCGAGGCGGCGGCGAGGATGCCTGCGTTGAGCGCGGCGATGATGTCGGCCTCGTTCTGCAGGCCGCCGCGCGCCGCGTTTATGAGGCTCGGCGCGGGCACGGCGCCATCGCGCGCCAATCTGGCGAAAAGTGCGGCGTTCAGCATCCCGCGCGTATCGGGCGTCAGCGGCAGGAGGCAGACCAGAATATCCGTGCGCGCGAGGAATGCATCCAACTCGGTCTCGCCTGCATAAGAGTCGATTTTCATGCTCGGCTTCGCCTCGGACACTCCATCAACGGATTTCGCCATGCGCCCCCATCCGGCCACTTGAAATCCAAGCACGCGAAGCTTCGCCGCTGCATCCTGCCCCAGCACGCCGAAGCCCATCACGCCCACGCGCACTTCATCCGCACGCGGCTGATAGAGGTCGCGCCAGACGCCCGCGCGCTGCTGCTCGGCGTAATCCAGCCAGCGGCGGTGATGCATCAGCACGTGCTGGACGACATACTCGCTCATGCGGTTGGTGAGGTCGGGATCGACATAGCGCACGATTGGCGCGTCGGGCAGCGACGGGTCGCCCATCAGGTGATCGACGCCAGCGCCCATGGAGAAAATCGCCTTTAACTTTGGATAGTGCGCGAGGACGCCGGATGGCGGCTTCCACGCCAGCGCATACTCGATGCCGTCCGGCGGCGGTGCGCTGTCCAGTGTCCGCACCTCGATCACGCGGGCGAGTTCGGCGATGGCGAGCGGCCAGCACGAGCCGGGCGCGTTCCGCATCCCGTCCGGTATGGCGAGCAGCAGCGCCATGCGTCAGCCCGCCACTGCTTGTGCATAAGCTGCGCGCAGGTCGAACGCGGCGGCGAGCAGCGCCTTGGTGTAATCCGATTGCGGCGCGTTGAAAATCTGCTCTGCGGGGCCTTCCTCCACGACGCGGCCATTGCGCATGACGATCACCTCGTTGGCAAGCGCGCGCACCACTTTCAAATCGTGGCTGATGAACAGGTACGCAAGTTTGCGCTTCTCCTGTAAATCGCGCAGCAAATCCACGATCTGCGCCTGTACGGATACATCAAGCGCGCTCGTCGGCTCGTCCAGCATCACAAATTTCGGCTCCAGCACCATGGCTCGGGCGATGGCGATACGCTGGCGCTGGCCGCCAGAGAATTCATGCGGATAGCGATCCTGCATCTCCGGCTTCAGCCCCACCTCAGCCAGCGCCTTCGAGACACGCTCTCGCCGCTCGTCGTACTTCATCTTGGGGTTCTGAATGACTAGCCCCTCCTCGACAATCTGGCTGATAGACAGGCGGGGGGATAGCGATCCATAGGGGTCTTGAAACACGATCTGCATCTCGCGGCGGATGGGTCGCATTGCCTTCGCGTTCAGCCCGTCGAGCCGATTGCCAACATAGGCGATTTTGCCCTCGCTGGACACCAGTCGCAAAATGGCGAGGCCGAGCGTGGTTTTGCCCGAACCGCTCTCGCCGACGACCCCCAGCGTTTGCCCGGCGCGCAGGCGCAGCGACAGCCCATCCACCGCTTTGATATGGCTCGTCACCCGCTGCAACATGCCGGTTTTTACAGGGAACCACACCTTCAAATTCTCAGTTTCCAGCACCACCGGCGCGGATGTGTCGGCGGCTGGCGGCTCGCCCTTCGGCTCCGAGGCGATGAGCCGACGTGTATATTCGTGCTGCGGCGCGTCAAAAATGGCGCGCGTTGGCCCCTGCTCCGCAATCTCGCCGTCCTTCATCACATACACCCGGTCAGCCATCTTTTTCACAATGTCGAGGTTGTGGGTGATGAGCAGCAGCGCCATGCCAGTCTCGTCCTTCAGCTTTTGCAGCAGGTCTAGGATTTGCGCCTGGATGGTCACGTCGAGCGCCGTCGTCGGCTCGTCGGCGATGAGCAAATCGGGCTTGTTGGCAAGCGCCATGGCGATCATCACGCGCTGGCGCTGCCCGCCGGACATCTCGTGCGGATAGGAGCGCGCGCGCGCTTCCGGATCGCGAATGCCCGCCTTGCGCAGCAGATCGATGACGATTCCTTGAGCTTTTTCTTCCGAGACGCCTTTGTTCGGATCGTTGGCGCGGCCGTGGATTTTGATGATCTCCGCCACTTGCCGTCCCACGCGGTGCAGCGGGTTCAGCGACGTCATCGGCTCTTGAAAAATGATGGAGATGTTGTTGCCGCGCAGGTCGCGCACCTCCTCCTCGCTGGCGGTGAGCACATCGCGCCCGCGAAACAGGATTTTGCCCGATGGATGCGAGGCCGCCGGATATGACAAAAGCCGCATGATCGACATCGCCGACACGGTTTTGCCCGAGCCGGACTCGCCCACAAGCGCCACGGTTTCGCCCTTGCCCACGGTAAACGACACGCGCTTGACTGCGTTCACCACGCTGTCGCCCGTGTTGAAATCCACCGACAGGTTTTGCACGTCGAGAAGTGGTAAGCCGTTGTCACGCATGCGGGCGCTCCTACCGGTACGTTTTGCGCGGGTCGAGTGCGTCGCGCACCGCCTCGCCGATGAAGATGAGGAGGCTCAACATGAGCGCAATCACGACAAAGGCTGAAATACCTAGCCATGGCGCTTGAAGGTTGGACTTGCCCTGCTGCAATAGCTCGCCCAGCGACGGCGAGCCGGGTGGGAGGCCGAAGCCCAGGAAATCGAGAGACGTGAGTGCCGTGATGGCGCCGTTCAAGATAAACGGCATGAAGGTGAGCGTGGACACCATGGCGTTCGGCAGCAGGTGCTTGAACATGATTTTTGTGTTCGATAGCCCAAGCGCGCGCGCGGCTTTGATGTACTCAAAATTGCGTCCGCGCAGAAACTCGGCGCGCACAAGTCCGGCGAACCCCACCCAGGTGAACAACAGCAGAATGCCGAGCAGAATCCAGAAGCTGGGCGTAATGATCGCCGCGATGATGATGATGAGATAAAGCTGCGGAATGGCCGTCCAGATCTCGATGAAGCGCTGGAACAGCAAATCCGTCCAGCCGCCGAAATAGCCCTGCACTGCGCCCGCGCTGACGCCGATGATGGCGGAGAGGAAAGTCAGCACCAAGCCGAACAGCACGCAGACGCGGAAGCCGTAAATGACACGGGCGAGCACATCGCGCCCCTGATCGTCCGTGCCGAGCATATTTTCCCATGTCGGCGCCGAGGGGAACGGCACGGGCGAGTCTAACTTTCGCGTGTCCCAGCTATATTTTATTGGTGGCCATAATATCCACCCGCCCTTGTCCTCAATCAGCTTTTTGACGACGGGGTCGCGATAGTCCGCCTCTGTCAGAAACTCGCCGCCGAACCGGGTTTCAGTATAGGTGAACAGCACCGGAGACAGGATGGCGCCCTCGTATTTCAGCAGCAGTGGTTTGCTGTTGGCGATGAAATTGGCGAAAATGGACGCGGTGAACAGGAACAGGAAAATCCACAAACTATAATAGCCGCGCCTGTGGGCCTTAAACAATTTCCAGCGGCGCTGGTTGATGGGCGAAAGCGCGAACGCCGAGCGTCGCTTCGGTCTGCGCCACGCAATGTGGGGATGGCAGTTTCCGCTTTAACGCTCATATCCATGGCGCTTACACCTCCCGCGATTCAAAGTCGATGCGCGGGTCAACCCACATATACACGAGGTCGGAGATCAGACCCACGACAAGGCCCACAAGCGAGAAAATGAAAAGCGTGCCGAACACGACCGGGTAATCGCGGTTCACGATCGATTCGAACCCGAGCAGACCAATTCCATCGAGCGAAAAAATAGTCTCGATCAGTAGCGATCCGGCAAAGAATGCGCCGACAAAAGCGCTTGGAAAACCCGAGATAATGATGAGCATGGCGTTGCGGAACACGTGCCCATAAAGCACGCCGTTTTCCGTCAGACCCTTGGCGCGCGCTGTCACCACATACTGTTTCTTGATTTCGTCCAGAAACGAGTTCTTGGTCAAAAACGTGGTCGTGGCGAAGGCGCTAAGGGCTAGCGCGGTTAGCGGCAAGGTCAGATGCCAGAAATAATCGACGATTTTCTCCGGCCATGATAACTGTTCCCAGTTATCGGATGTAAGGCCGCGCAACGGAAACCAGTCGAGGAAGGTGCCGCCCGCGAACAGCACAATGAGCAAGATAGCGAACAGAAAGCCCGGAATGGCGTAGCCAATGATAATGACAGTTGACGTCCACACGTCAAAATTCGAGCCGTCGCTTACGGCCTTGCGGATGCCGAGCGGGATGGAGATCGTGTATGAAATCAGCGCCATCCAAAGCCCCAGCGAAATCGAGACGGGCAGTTTCTCCTTGATAAGCGAGATGACGCTGACGTTGCGGTAATAACTCTCGCCAAAGTCAAAACGCGCATAGTTGCCGAGCATAAGCAGGAAACGCTCCAGCGGCGGTTTGTCGAAGCCGAACTGCTTTTCCAGCTTTTTGATGAAATCCGGGTCCAGCCCTTGCGCGCCGCGATATTTCGAGCCAGCCGAGCTATCGCCCGCGCCGATATTAGCGGACGCTCCGGAGCCAGCCTCCCCCCCTCCACCGCCGCCGAAACGGGCGGTTGCGCCTACGTCAGTGCCCGAGAGCTGGGCGATGATGCGCTCGACAGGGCCGCCGGGCGCAAACTGCACCACGAGAAAGCTCACGACAAGGATGCCGAACAGCGTCGGGATCATCAAAAGCAGACGGCGGACGATATAGCGCAGCATGGGCGATTGTTTTCGTTATTATTGTTGAGCCAGTTTTGCGGCTTTATCGGCGTCCCACCACCACGTCTCCAGCACGGCGCGGCTATAGGTTGGCTTGACGGGTGGCCTTGAAAACTTGTTCCAGTAGGCGATGTTATGCACGTTTTTGAACCAGTTCGGCACCCAGTAATGGTTGGCGCGCAGCACGCGGTCTAGCGCGCGGGCGGCGACGCGCAGTTCGTCACGGCTTTTGGCATTCAGCATGGTGATGGTTAAAGCGTCCACAACGGGGTCTTTAACTCCGGCGAGATTGTTGCTGCCCTTGGCGTCCGCAGATTGCGATCCCCAAAAACTCAGCATGTCAACGCCGGGGGTGGCTGGCAGCACGAAGCGGGCGAGCATGATGTCGTAGTCGAAGCTTTTCTTGCGCTCTTCATATTGCGCGGCGTCGATGCGGCGCAGCACGGCCTCTACGCCGATAAGCTTGAGGTTTTCGACGTAGGGGCCGAGCACGCGTTCAAAAATCGGATCGTCGATCATGAACTCGATAGTCAGCGTCTCGCCCTTGGAGTTTTTGCGGATCACCTGCGTTGTGGAGCTATCCCCCGGCGTCAAAGTCCAACCGGCCTCAGTCAGAAGACGGGAGGCTTTTCGGCGGTTGTCCCGGTTGACGCCCGACCCGTCCGTTACCGGCGGTTTGTAAGCGTCGGCGAACACCTGCGCGGGGAGCTTGTCGCGGTACGGCTCCAGCAGCGCCAGTTCCTCAGGCGGAGGCAGGCCGTCGGCTTTCAGATCGCTGTTTTCAAAATAGCTGTGGGTGCGAGTATAGAGGCCGTAGAAAAGCTGCCTGTTGCTCCACTCGAAATCGAAGGCGTAGCTCAGCGCTTCACGTACGCGCGGGTCTGAGAGCTTGGCGCGACGGGTGTTCAAGAACCACCCTTGCGCGCCGCCAGGCCGACCATCAGGCATCGTGTCCTTGACCATGCGCCCGGACTTCACGTGCGGAATGTCGTACTCGGTCGCCCAGGTTTTGGACGAGAATTCCTCGCGGAAATCGTAAGTTCCGCCCTTCAGCGCCTCGAACTCCGCCGTGCGATCACGAAAATATTCGTAGCGAACCTCGTCAAAATTATATTGCCCGCGCATGACGGGCAGATCGGCGGCCCAGTAATCCTTGCGGCGCTCGAAAACGACAAATGCGCCCTGTTTGAAGTCTCCAATTTTGTATGGGCCGGAGCCAAGCGGGCGGTCGAGCGTCGATTCCTCGAAGACGCGATTGGCGTAATAGGCTTTAGAGAAGATCGGCTGCACGGAGACAATCAAGGGCAAGTCACGGATGTTGTCGCCCTGGAATTCGAAACGAACGGTATGCGCGTCAATAGCCTCCGCTTTGGCTACATCGCGCAATGGCAAGGCGACAAACGGGATACCCTTATCGCGTAGGGTGATGACGGAAAACGCGATATCCTCGGCGGTCAGCGGCGTGCCGTCGGCGAAACGCGCTTCGGGTCGCAGATAAAACGTAACGGAGCGCTTGTCGTCGGCGATTTCAGCGGAGTGCGCGGCGAGGCCATAAACCGCGTCCGGCTCGTCCAGCGCTCGTATCATGAGCGAGTCGAACAGCACGTTTAGCCCTTGCGCGAAGTCACCTTTGAGGATGTAGCCGTTAAAGCTGTTGAAAGTGGTTTTGGCGCCGTCGCCCTGAAGAACAAAGCGTCCGGCTTTCGGCGCATCAGGGTTTACATAGTCGAAATGCTTGAAATCCGGCGGATATTTTAGCGCTCCGAAAATCGAGATGCCATGGCTTTTCTCGGCTGCCTCCGCCCGAACGCCGATCGCGCAGAACGCCAGCGCCGCTAATATCGCCGCAAACGCCGCGCGGGCCGGAGATTGATGCGTCATGGGTTTTGTATAGCCTCTTTCGGCTAAGGGTTCAGTTTTGGTTTATTGGCTGGCTTTCAGTTTCGCAGCGCGCTCTTCGTCTTGCCACCACACCTGCAAAAATCCGACCGAACGGGATGGCAATACTTTAGGATGCGATACGCGATCCCAATACGCGATGCGCTCGTTTGGCGTATACCATTGCGCCACGACGTAATGGTTCCACAGCAGAACGCGATCAAGCGCCTGGCTGGCGGCGACAAGCTCACTGCGGCCTTTTGCGAAAATGATGCGGTCGATCAGTTTGTCCACGGCCGGGTTTTTAATGCCGATGTCGTTGCGGCTGCCTTTCGTCTCCGCAGCCTGCGATCCCCAGAAATCGCGCTGTTCGTTGCCCGGCGACTCGCTCTGGCTGAAACTGCCTACGATAATGTCGAAATCAAAATCATCCGTGCGGCTTTTGTATTGCGGCGTATCTACAACGCGGAGGGTGGATTTCACGCCAAGTGCATCCAGGTTTTGAATATAGGGCTGAACGATCCGTTCGTACTGCGGCGACACGAGCAGAAACTCGACCTCCATCGCCTCGCCTGCCGAATTGCGTAGCACGGAAGCCGTCTTTTGTGATTGCAGACCAACTGAGGTCATGAACCGGCAGAAAAACCCGCAGTTTTCATCTTTCTGAACTTCAGTGCGCACCGTCCAGCCAGCGTCCTTCAGCAGCGCCACCGCATCGCGGCGGTTTTGCCGCGCCTCGTCAGGTGTGTTGCTGACCGGATTTTTGTACTCGGTGGTAAAAACCTCGGGCGGAACCTGGGCGCGCATCTCCTCAAGAATCGCTAATTCCTCGCCTTGCGGCAAGCCCTTGGCGGCGAGTTCGGTATTCTGAAAGAAACTTTCGGTGCGTTTATATTGCCCGTAAAACAGCTTCTCGTTTGTCCACTCAAAATCGAAAGCCATGTTAAATGCCCGCCGCACACGAGCATCAGTGAATTTCGCGCGCCGCGTGTTCATCACGAAAGCCTGCATCGGCTCAGGTGTACTCAGCATGATATCGTCGCGTTTGATAACCTGGCCAGCCTTGAGGGCCGGGAAATCATAACCTGTCGCCCAATTCTTGGCGCTCGTTTCGTTGAAAAAATCAATCTGACCCGCTTTGAAGGCTTCAAAAGCCACGGTTTGATCGCGGTAGTAATCGACGCGGATCTCATTAAAATTGTAGAAGCCTTTACGTGTGGACAAGTCTTTCGCCCAATAATTGTCTACCCGCTGATAAACAATATAGCGGGGGGGCGCCGCCTCTGTAATCTTGTAAGGGCCTGAGCCAAGCGGCGGCTCGACCGTAGTCTTCGTGATGTCGCGCGGCTTGCCGTCCGGGCCATTCCCCGTCCAGTAATGCTTCGGCAAAACAGTTAGCTGGCTGACGATCACGGGCATTTCGCGATTGTTTTTCACGTCGAAATAAAACGTCACTTCGCGTTCGCCAGTTTTTTCCGAGCGCACCACATTCTTGTAGTATTCCGCCTGAAACGGATTGCCAGCCTTAAGCACATCCATACTAAACATAACGTCTTCAGGCGTAATTGGCTGACCGTCATGCCAGCGTGCGATATCCCGTATCTTGTAGGTTACGGACGAAAAATCATCCGGATGCGACGCCCATTCTGCGATCAGCGCATACTCCGTCGAAGCCTCGTCAATGCTTCCGTCGAAAAGCTGATCGTAAATGAGTGGCAGGTTTAACGGCTTTTCACCCTTAAACGGCGCAATATTTAGAGTGTCATACGAGCCAAATGCCCATTGTCGGGTGGCGCCGCCTTTTGGCGCATCTGGGTTGGCATAAGCAAAATGGGTGAAATCCGGGCCATATTTAGGCTCGCCGATGAGCGAAAGTGCATGACGCTTTGGTAGCGAAGGCGCTTCTGCCGCCTGAACAGGCGCTTCGGGCGTCGGGGCTGGCGTTTCTGCGGCAAGCGTAGGTAGCACAACGGGAGGCGTCTCCGGCGCCGCTAAAACCGGAGGTATAGTTTCAGCAGGCGCCTGCTGA
>JAWXCE010000022.1:0-92272 GCA_034440495.1 Hyphomicrobiales bacterium
GAGGTGGCGCGCGCCACCTCGCCGCCGATGCGATCGAGCATACGCCGCTCAAAACCTTTCAAGAGTGACTACCTATCAGTAGATAGCCCATCAATAACATTGCAATTGATGAGATTCAATCCCTATCTATAGATAGGCATAGGAAAGATTCCATAGATGGAAAGAGGCGCGACCGCAGACCTGATTCTGGATGCAGCGGAGAAGCGCGTCAGGCGAAGCGGCTATAACGCCGTCAGCTTTCGCGATCTCGCCGAGGATGTCAGCGTGAAAAGCGCAAGCGTGCACTATCATTTTGAAATAAAAGAAGATCTCGGAGTGGCGCTCATAAAACGCTATTCAGATCGCTTCATGAGCGCGTTAGAGTTGAAAACCGGGCTATCGCCAGTTCAAAGCGTAGAGGCTTTTTGCGCACTTTACCGGCAATCATTGATGCAGTCGGACGCGATCTGCTTGTGCGGTATGCTCGGCGCGGAGATTAGCGGCCTGCCCGAACCGGTCGCCGCCGCTGTCAGGGAGTTTTTTCACGCTAACATCGCATGGCTCGAAAAAGCATTGTCCGGGCGTGACGGCAACGTATCCGCTTATGAAGAAGCTGCCGCAATTGTCGCCACATTACAGGGGGTGATGATGCTTTCCATCGCCCTCCGGAATACTCAAATATTCGATACGAGCGTAGTCCGGTTGTTGATGTCTTATCATCGATAGGGCATCAAGCGTGCATAGCCTAGCGCTTGGGCGCGCAGATGGGCGGCTCTTCGGTGCGCATCGCGAGCACCTCTGCGATGTGGCGCGCGTAGACCGGTTTTCCCTCGCGGCTGAGTTTACCCGCGATGTTCATGAGACAGCCGAGGTCGTTGCCGAGCAACAGGCTGGCGCCCGTGTTCGCGACTTTATCCGCCTTCTGGCTCACCATGGAATTTGAGATGTCCGGATATTTGACCGAGAAGGCACCGCCAAAGCCGCAGCAAATGTCCGCGTCCTCGATCTCAGACAGCTCTAAACCTTTCACAGAATAAAGCAAACGGCGCGGCTGCTCCTTAAGGCCGATCTCGCGCAATGAGGAACACGAGTCGTGGTAGGTGACAGAGCCGATATATTGCGCGTTGACACTGGTCACGCGCATAACGTCGGTGAGGAAGGATATGAGTTCGTGCACTTTGGCAGAAAACTGGCTTGCGCGCTCCTCAAACTCAGGGTCGTCCGAGAAGAGTGCGGGATAATGTTTACGTAGCATGCCCGCGCAGGAGCCTGATGGCACTACTACATAGTCATAACCCGAGAAAGCCTCAATGACGCCTTTCGCTATATCGCGAGCATCTGCCCGGCTACCGGAGTTATAGGCCGGTTGCCCGCAGCAGGTTTGAGCGCGCGGAACGCTAACATCGCACCCGGCATCTTCGAGAAGTTTTACCGCAGCAAATCCGATGCTCGGCCGCATCATATCGACAAGGCAAGTGACAAATAGCGCGACACGTGGCCTGCGCTTTGCGGGGGAGTCGTGGTTCAAGGACGGATGTCCACTATAGTTCACCCACCACGAAGAAATGCGTTATCAGCATCGCCTCGTGATGGAGTTGAAAAGTTTCTGGGTTATTTCAAGGTGGCGAGATAGGCAATGACGTCCGCGCGATCCTCTTCTTTTTTCAGGCCCACGAAAGCCATTTTGTTGCCTGGCATAAAGCCACGTGGGTCGGCGAGATATTTATCAAGATTTGCTTCATCCCAAATCAGACCTTTAGCGCCAGCTTCGGTAAGAGCCGTCGAATATTTGAAATCGGCCACAGACCCTGCCTTGCGTCCAACAACACCATTTTGAGCTGGACCGACACCATTTTTCGCGTCAGGGCCAACCTGATGACAGGCTTTGCATTTCTTGAAAACGGCCTCGCCTTTCACTGGATCGCCTGCCGCGTTAGCCGCAGCCGAAAACGTGAGGGTCGCTGCAGCAGCGAGCAAAAAAGCTTTATTCATGAACATGCTCTCCTTGGTGAGTAGTTTCTTGTTTGTTAACGGGCAGATCATCTATTGGTTGCAACAATGACAATGACTGAAATTGACATAAAAGCGCAGGCGACACAATGCAGCAGGGTCTACCGTAACGCGCCGTTCACGACTCTTAAGTTGGTGGCGTTATCCGAAAGGTAGGAATCGATATCTGCATCCCAATATGGCGCCGAGCCGTAAAGATCGCTCAAGAACTCCACAAAAACCCGTAGTTTGGCTGGAACATGCTCCTGGCGCTGATGCACCGCGTAAATGCCAAGCCGAGATGACACTTTATATTTTGGCAGCACAACCTTCAGCTTGCCCGTTTTAAGCTCTTTGTATATGTCCCAGGTCGAACGCAACCCGATGCCCAAACCAGCAACCACGCATTCGCGCACAACTTCGCTGGAATTCGTGCGAATATTTGCAGTCGCGCGAACCATTACAGGCCCATCCGGACCTTCTAGTCGCCACGTCGAGTTCGACCCGATCGCGATGCAGTTATGGCCCGATAAATCGTCGGTGTTTCGCGGCTCGCCATATTTTTCGAGATATCCGGGCGTTGCACATAATACCCGCGTGCAGGGCGCCAACTTGTGAGCCATCAGCGCGCGATCTTCGACTTCGGCAATACGAATTGCAATGTCCACGCCTTCAGAAACAATATCGACCATCGCATCGCTAGCGAATAGATCGAGAGTAATATCAGGATACTGCTGTAAAAACCCCGAGAAGTGAGGGGCAAGATGCATCCTGCTAAATGCGCTCGGGGCGGTAATTCGAAGCAGCCTGCGCGCCTGACCGTTGCCTTGAGCGAGAAAAGCTTCCGCCTCTTGAATGCTCGCCAGGATTTGTATGACCCTGTCATAAAATCCTGCTCCGGCTTCAGTGAGCTGCAAATGGCGCGTCGTACGCTGAAATAGCCTTGCGCCCAACCGGTCTTCCATGCCGCTGATGCGTTTGCTGACCACTGCGGGGGATAAACCCATGTCGCGACCCGCCGCAGACATATTTCCAGCGGTGACGACCCGCGCAAAAATTTTTAAATCGTCGATGTGCGTGACTGACACGGCTCAGCCTTTTCGTATGTATGAAGACATTGTATACAAATAATGCTGATGTCAATCTGGCTTTAATGAGCGGGTAAACTAGATTGATTTGAAAAAATCCCATTTGCTCATACCGAGTCCGTATAACGGTGATTGCATACAAGAGTTCCGATTTCATTTGCACTGCTATAATGTTATGACATATTTATGTTTTGATGAATCTGGAGCTTAAAACTATGCCTCCAATCCCTGTTATTCGTTCTGATGAAACCGTGGTACGCAACCGCGACTCTATTATGGCTGCCTTATCGCGCGCCGTGCCTGGTGTAAAAGTTATCGTCGATGAGCCAGGTCGCCGAGCTTTTGAGACCGATGCGCTAACAGCGTATCGCTGCCCCCCTCTCGCGGTCGTTTTGCCTGCAACCACTCTGGAGGTAAGCGCCATCATGCGCTTCTGTCATGAACAGCAGGTGAAAGTTGTAGCAAGAGGCGCTGGCACCTCACTGACTGGCGGCGCACTGCCCTCCGCCGACACCATTCTGCTCGGCCTGTCGCGGATGAACCGTATTCTGGACGTGAATTTTGAAACCCGGACAGCGCGCGTCGAAGCTGGCATTACGAATCTCGCCATCTCAGCAGTGGCCGGAGCGAAAAACTTCTTTTACGCGCCGGATCCGTCCAGTCAGCTCGCATGTACGTTGGGCGGCAATATCGCCATGAATTCCGGCGGCGCGCATTGCCTTAAATATGGCGTTACGACAAACAACGTGCTCGGCGTGAAGATCGTGATGGCCAATGGCGATATTGTCGAGTTTGGCGGCGACAGCCTTGATCCGGCGGGGTACGACTTTTTAGGCCTGATCGTCGGCTCCGAAGGGCAGTTCGGCGTCGTCACCGAGGCGACCGTGCGCATTCTGCGCATGGCGGAGGGGGCACGGCCCATGCTGGTCGGCTTTCCAACAGCGGAGGCGGCGGGGGCCTGCGTGGCGGCAATTATTGCTAGCGGAATTATCCCCGTCGCCATGGAATATATGGACCAGCCGGCAATCAAAGTGTGCGAGGATTTCGCGCACGCAGGCTACCCACTCGACGTTGAGGCGATGCTCATTATCGAAGTTGAAGGCTCCGAAACCGAAATATCGGCTCTGTTAGAACAGATTTCCGTGATCGCACGTCAGTTTGAAGCCTCCACCATTCGCATCAGCCAGAGCGAGGACGAAGCGGCGGCAATCTGGAAAGGCCGCAAATCCGCGTTCGGCGCGCTGGGGCGCCTTTCCGATTATTACTGCATGGACGGCGTCATTCCGTTAGGCAAGTTGCCCGAGGTGCTGAAAGCGTCCAACCGCATTTGCGAAGACTACGGCTTAAAGGTCGCCAATATCTTCCACGCGGGAGATGGCAATCTGCACCCGCTCATCATGTTTAACGCTAACGACCCGGTGGAGAAACAAAAGGCGGAGGATTGCGGCGCGGATATCCTTAAACTCTGCGTCGAAGCGGGCGGGTGCCTGACGGGTGAGCATGGCGTCGGCATTGAGAAACGTGACCTTATGCATGTGCAGTTTAACGCTGCCGATCTGGATCAGCAGATGCGGGTCAAGAAAGTCTTCGATCCGGACTGGCGGTTAAACCCGGGGAAAGTCTTTCCGCTGGACGCTCAGAAAACCTTCCTTGAAAGCCAGGCGCAGACCGCCGATGGTTGATGTTTTCGCTCCCCGCGACGAGCGCGACGTCGCCGACCTGGTGGCGCAGGCCGCAAACTCTGGCACACCGCTAGAGGTCGCCGGATACCGTACCAAGCGGCTGATCGGCCGCCCGGTTAATACGGGCGCGGCGCTCAGCACCGGCGAACTTTCCGGCGTCACGCTTTATGAGCCAAACGAGCTTGTCATCTCCGCCCGGCCCGGAACATCGCTGGCGCAAATAGAGTCGCTGCTGGCCTCCAATAATCAGGAACTTGCGTTTGAGCCGATTGACCTGTCGCGCGCCGTGAACAAACGCCCGCTCGGCGTCAGCATCGGCGGCGTGTTCGCCACAAACGCCTCCGGACCTCGCCGCATTCTGCGTGGCGCCGCCCGTGATCACCTGCTCGGTGTTCGAGCCGTTAACGGGCGTGGGGAGGTGATTAAGTCGGGCGGCCGGGTGATGAAAAACGTAACAGGCGTCGATCTGGTGCGTGGCCTCGCCGGATCATGGGGCACTCTCGGCGTTCTCACCGAAGTGACGATGAAGGTGCTCCCAAAGGCGGAGGAAACCCGCACGCTGATTTTCATGAATTTGCCAGATGAGGCCGCGATCGGTTTGATGTGCGCCGCCTTGGGCACGCCATACGAAGTTTCAGGAACCGTGCATCTCCAGGCGCCGCTGGCAAAGCGTATTGCAGACAAGGATCTCGCTGATCTGGGCTATTCGATCTCCGCGCTGCGGCTTGAGACCTTTTCAGCTTCGATGCTTTATCGCATTGATCGACTGCGACGCGACTTATCGCCATTCGGGGAAGTCTATGAATTGGACCATGGGCGCTCGCTCGCCTTCTGGTCGGATATGCGCGGCCTCTCCTATCTTGCTGGCACATGGCCGTTATGGCGCATCACGGTTTCGCCCGCGAAGGCCGCGCAACTCGTCGGGGCGCTCCGCGCGATTATTGACTGCCGCGCCGCATTCGACTGGTCGGGCGGTCTGATCTGGCTGGAAGTCCCGCCGTCTATGGATGCGAACGCCGCCGATTTGCGCCGCATCATCGGGCAGTTCGACGCCGACGCAATGCTAATCCGCGCCGAGCCGCATGTGCGCGCCGCCGTAGAGGTGTTCCAGCCGCTGCCCGAGGCGAACATGAACTTGATCCGGCGGCTGAAACACGCATTTGATCCTATGGGTATACTAAACCCGGGCCGCATGTACGCGGGCGTCTAACGATCCGCCAGCCTCGTATTTAACCTGTCCGACAATTTGCGAGATAGCATGGAAACGCAATTCAGCGCCGAACAACTCAAAAATCCGCGTCTGGCCGAGGCCGAGGCGATTGTGCGCCGCTGCGTGCATTGCGGCCTGTGCACCGCCACTTGCTCCAGCTACGTGGTGCAGGGCGACGAACGCGACAGCCCGCGGGGCCGGATTTACCTCATCAAGAACATGCTGGAGGGGAACGAAGACGCTAGCCGCGAGGTGCGCACGCATGTTGACCGCTGCCTGTCCTGCCTATCCTGCATGACCACTTGTCCGAGCGGCGTGGACTATATGCATCTGGTCGATCTGGCGCGCGTGCATATCGAGGACACCTCCTCGCGGCCGGTGAAAGACCGTTTCATCCGGAAATTACTTGCTTTTGTCATTCCTCATCCAAACCGCTTCCGCGTGGCGCTGGTAAGCGCAATCCTCGCGCGCCCATTTCGCGGCCTGTTTCGCCGTCTTGGGCTAAAAGAACTGAATGCGATGCTTGATCTGGCGGCAGTCGCGCCGCTACAAACAGGCAGCTATAACGCGCCGCAAATTGTGCTGACCAAAGAGCGGGTACGCCGTGGCCGCGTGGCGATGCTCGGCGGGTGCGCGCAACGCGTGCTCCGTCCGCAGATTAATGATTCTACCATCCGCGTGCTGAACAGCCAGGGCGTTGACGTGGTGCTGGCGAAAGGCGAGGCGTGTTGCGGCTCGCTCGTCCTGCACATGGGCCGGGAGGCGGAGGCCATGGCCGCGGCACGGCGCAACATCGACGCCTGGTGGCCTCACATACAGGAGAAAACTCTTGACGCAATCGTCATCAACGCCTCCGGTTGCGGCACGACGGTGAAGGAGTATGGCCACCTGTTAGCGCTGGATCCGGCCTACGCTGAAAAAGCGAAAACCGTGTCCGCGATGGCCAAGGACGTGACGGAGTACCTTGCAAAGCTCGGCATGGACTCGCCTGAAATCTGGTCGGACATCAAGGTCGCTTATCACTCCGCCTGCTCGATGCAGCACGGCCAGCGAGTGAACTCGGAGCCGCGCCGCCTTCTGCGCGAGGCCGGGTTCGCCGTGGCTGAAATTCCGGACGGGCATATCTGCTGCGGATCGGCGGGCGTCTATAATATCCTGCAGTCGGACATTGCCAACGAGCTGCGTGAACGCAAAGTCGCCAGCATCGAGAGCGTGCGGCCCGATTGCGTAGCGACAGGCAACATTGGCTGCATCACCCAGCTTTCGCACGGCACAGACATCCCGGTGGTGCACACGGTCGAACTGCTGGATTGGGCGCATGGCGGTCCCTGCCCTGATGAAATCCGCCACCTCGCCAACCGCACCCATAGCCTGCGCGAGGAGTTCCACGACACACCCGGCGTTATCGCTCGCGCGAGGAAAGGCTAGGCCGCCAACGCTTTCAGAATCTCTCTAGCCTATTGTGCGCCGCAGCTTGATTTGTAGGGCCACCCTCCATTAACATCATAAATCATGGGTATCACACTATGAGCACCCCCCAGCTCGACCTAATAACAGAGGGCGCGCGTGACCGAACAAAAGAAACGATTTCCTGAATTTTATGTCACAGCGCCGCAACCTTGCCCCTATGTGCCGGGGCGCCTGGAGCGGAAAATTTTCACCCATCTGACGCCGGAAAAGCCGCGCCCGGTGGTGGACAATTTGCTCAAAAATGGTTTCCGCCGCAGCCAGAACATCGCTTACATGCCCTATTGCGACAAGTGCTCGGCATGTGTGTCGGTGCGTATCGTGGTCGCCGAGTTCGAGCCGAAGCGCACGCTCAAGCGCATCTGGCGGCGCAATTGCGACTTGCACGCCTTCCGCGTGGCGAGCGTGCCGACCTCCGAGCAATATTCGCTATTTCGGGCTTACATCGACAGCCGCCACGGCGACGGCGGCATGGCGGATATGAGCGTATTCGACTATTCAATGATGGTGGCAGACAGCGCGGTAGAAACCTTCATCACCGAATATCGCCAGCGCCCGATTTTCAGCCACGACGAAGCCAACCGCACCGAATGGCCGCTCGTCGCAGCCGCGCTCTGCGATAAACTCAGCGACGGCATTTCCCTCGTTTACAGTTATTACGAGCCGGAGTTTGATGACCGGAGCCTTGGCAGCTACATTATCATGGAGCACGTTGCTCTGGCGCAAAAGCTAGGATTACCGTTTGTTTATCTCGGATACTGGATTGAGGGATCGCGCAAGATGGCGTATAAATCGCGATTTCTACCGCAGCAGCGATTAACACCCAAAGGCTGGGTGCGCGTCGAGGGTTAATCCTTAAGCGGATCATGGCCCCAGTTCATCAGCGAATAACGCCAGCGCGTGCTAGTAATGTCGCCGTTCGGGCGCTGCGCGGCGCTATGTGTCTTAATGGAAGCGACGACCTTGCTCATATGCCGGTAATCATCATCTGATAGATTGCCGTCGCGTGACCTTTTGATCTCCGCAATGCGTGTCCCGAGGCATGACCCATCGACTCTTCTCCCTCAGCCTCCCGCTGCCCTATGGACCGGCTTTCATCCGTTCGAGCCAGTCCTTAAGTTCGCTCGCATGCATATTCAGCAGCCGGTCAAACTCCTCCTGTATTTCTTGATCCCGCATAACAGATTTTACCGGTTAAATTCGATTTTGGCAGTGACCCCAACATGCGGTTCACTATCGCTTAGGTTCGCCTTGGCGATCTCCCAGCCGAAAGTTATGGGGTTGCCCACCGACGCCCAAATCATGGCGTTGTCGAGTTGAAACTCCATCATGGTCATGTTGGGATCATCTTTCCCACTGTACCAGGCAGCCACGACTGGACTCCAGAACTGCTCAATTTTCGCGTCGGTTTTATTTTCGCGCAGAATACCTGTCATACAGCCGTGAAAGTCATGGTTTTTGCCCACGACACAAAAATGCGCTTGTGCTCCCTGACCCACAGATTTCAGTAAGTCAGAGTCTCGGCGGGTGAAAAACCAGATGGTGTTTGCCGCCGGATCGAGCTGCGGCGCCATGGGCTGCATATGATCGCCGGAGTTCACTACTCCAAGCATTCCCGCATGTACGTCCCCAAGTTCATCCCAAAGCTGCCTGGCTGGCTGTATGCGCGCGAGATCGAGATCGGCCATGAATTTCCCCTTTCACAAAGACTGGCTGTTAACCGCCAACCTTTCATGAATGTTCCGCAACCAACCACAAGTTATGGATTTTCTAGCCAAAAAAGCCACGTCACGAAGACTGGCCATCGCGGCGATGACCAAATGGGAGAACTCTTAATGAACAAAACTCACCAAAAATTAACCAAAACAGCGACGTGAACGTAAATGGAACATGAACAGTTGTCCAATTGATTGGACAACTGTTCAGTGAGATTGGAAAACCAGGAACAAAAGAAAACGGTTTTTTTTAGATAACCATCTGATTTTATTTAGAAAATCTGGTGGGTGCGCCAGGGATCGAACCTGGGACATGCTGATTAAGAGTCAACCGCTCTACCAACTGAGCTACGCACCCGCCGTTCTGAACAGCAGGATGCAGGCATCGTATGGCTGCGTCAAGGCGGTAGCCGCATATTCGTCGTCATCCTGCTCCGCACCTTGAAAGCCGCGTTTATTTCGATTGGCGGCATATCGGCTGCGATATGCCGGTCGGCGTACTCTGGATGGGAACGCCTCGATCTTGTGCGGCAGATCGGCGAGGGTAAAAATAAGCTTTTCTCCCCCGCCATACCTGGCAAAGTTTGCGGAGCGGGCGCGTAGTTCAATCCAGCTCAGGCACATGACGGCATATTCGCAAAAAACAAAGCGGCGAAATGTCCGCTGCTTTAGATAGCCCAATTCTATAGGGCCAGTTAAACGGCCTGGGCGTCAGGCGCGGTTTTCTCCCGCCTCACCATCAGTTTATTGAGCGCACTGACATAAGCGCGTGCGCTGGCAACCAGCGTATCCGTGTCGGCCCCGCGCCCTGTCACGGTCTTGCCCGCTTCCTCCAGCCGCACGCTCACCTCGGCCTGCGCGTCGGTGCCTTCCGTCACCGCATGAACCTGATAAAGCGGCAGCCGGGCTTCGTGCGGCACGATCATCTTGATCGCCCGGAACACAGCGTCCACCGGGCCGTCGCCATGCGCCTCCGCCGTTTGTTGGCGACCGTTCACATCAAGCGTCAGCGCCGCCCTCGCCTGCCCGCCCGTGCCCGCGATAACCATTAGGGACAAAACCCGGATGCGGTCATGCGCGCTCGCCATCTCCTGGTCGACCAGCGCCTCGATGTCCTCGTCATAAACGTGCTTCTTGCGGTCAGCCAAGTCCTTCATGCGCGTAAAAGCGTCCTCAAGTGCGTTGTCGCCCAGTTCATAACCCATCTCCTTCAGCTTTTCGCGGAAGGCGTGGCGGCCGGAGTGTTTGCCCATGACGAGCGCGGATTCGCGCAAACCGATGCTTTCCGGCGTCATAATCTCGTAGGTCGCTGCGTTTTTCAGCACGCCGTCCTGGTGGATTCCGCTTTCATGCGCGAAAGCGTTCTTGCCGACGATCGCCTTATTGTATTGCACCGGAAACGCCGTTACGGCGGACACCAGCTTCGAGGCGCGGGTGATGTAGGTCGCGTCGATCCCCGTCGTGTAGGGCAGCAAATCGCGGCGGGTGTTGATCGCCATGACGATTTCCTCCAGCGCGGCGTTGCCCGCCCGCTCGCCGAGGCCATTGATGGTGCATTCGATTTGCCGAGCGCCCGCTCGCAGGCCGGCCAGACTGTTCGCCGTTGCCAAGCCCAGATCGTTATGGCAGTGGGTGGAGAAAATGACGCTGTCCGCGCCGGGCACGCGCTCGATCAGCATTTTGATGAGGTCGTGGAATTCCTCAGGCACGGCGTAGCCCACCGTGTCGGGGATGTTGATAGTGGTCGCGCCCGCTTTGATCGCCGCCTCGACGCATTTGCAGAGAAAATCGTGCTCGGTGCGGGTGGCGTCCATGGCCGACCACTCGACATCATCTGTGAAGCCGCGCGCGCGGCTGACGGAGGTGGTCACGGCCGCGTGCACCTGCTCCATGCTCATCTGCAACTGGAATTGCCGGTGCAGCGGCGACGTGCCGATGAAGGTGTGAATGCGCCCGCGCTTGGCGGTTTTGATGGCCTCGCCAGCTCGGTCGATGTCCTTCGGGTTGGCGCGGGCGAGGCCGCACACGACGGCGTTCTTTATGACGCCGGAAATTTCCGAGACGGCCTGAAAATCGCCGTTCGACGCGATGGGAAACCCGGCCTCGATGATATCCACGCCCATGGTGTCGAGCAATTCGGCGATCTGGATTTTCTCTTCATGCGTCATGGAGGCGCCGGGCGACTGCTCCCCATCGCGCAATGTCGTGTCGAAAATAAAAACGCGACCGCTGTCATTCGGTTGAGCGGGCGTAGAGACGCTGGTCATGTCGCTAGTTCCTGATGCTGGTTATATTGGCCCGGCGATGCCGGTGATCCGCTGCTTCATGTCCTCCCCTGAAAGCCCGGCTGGCATGCGCGAAAATGATATGCCGCTAATCAGCGTTCAGGGGCGTCTAATTAGAGCCAGTGGCGCTACCGGGTTCAGAGCAGACGCACGCGGCCGGCAAGCGAAAATGCTTGCTAAACAAAGCGCATGTCTGCAGGAGCGCGAAACCATAAAACGTCCATGGACAGAAATAACCACGTCGTCTTCATAAATCAGCGACGCGGGATATGACAAGGTCTAAAATTGCATGACGCGTCGGGGCTAAACCGGTGAGAGACCTGGGGTGAAAATCCCACAGCGCGTATTTTTCGTCGCCGATCGCAAGCCCCGGCTTTTTATTCGTGCCAAAACTGATAAACTTAAACTCATCTTTTTGCAAATCGCAAAAAAGTCGCACAAGCTTTCGATGAATTAAAATGAGTGATAGTGAGTTCAATGAGCCGCTTTGTAACTATCATGCTGCTGGTTATTTCGGCCGCAGCTTTGTGGACCGCACCCGTCTATGCTGCAACGTGTTCGCAAGGCATGACAATGGTTGAGAACGCAATCGATACTTTCCAACTCGACGCCAACCAGCGCTACAAAGCCGAGCTTTTGCTTCGCACGGCAATCATCGCTGAGGAGCTAGGGCAGGAGCGCAAGTGCAAAATCATCCTGGGCGACATCATCCAGTATTATCTCCTGAAGAAAGCTCCCAAGGTTGATAATTGAGGTTCCTAACACACAATTTCGCCACGCATCACGACCACGGCCTGGCCACCGATGCGCACAGTGCGAAGCTTGCTGTCTTTGATATCGAACTCCAGAGTAATCTCGGACGGGCGGCCCATTTCTATTCCCTGTTCGATAATGCAGGTCTGAACGCCCTCTCCCGGCTTGTCAAAGCGCTGGATAATGCTCGCCAAAGCAACCGCCGCCGAGCCGGTGGCCGGGTCTTCGGGCATGCCCATGCCGGGCGCGAACATACGGGCGTGAAAACCACATTTTTGTTTTAGCGTCTCACGGCAATACAGGTAAGCGGCAGCGGCTGTGTTAGCGCCGAAACCCGCAGTCCAATGGGCGTGAACAACACGAGCGCGCCGGATCGCCTCAAGCCCCTGCACAGGCACGAACGTGAAGGATGGACCGACGGAGTACCGGGTGGGCTTATGATTCTCAAACCCGATTTCGGACGGCGCGAGGCCCAAGGCCGCCGCCAACCTGTCATCGTGCGCCGGAAACCCCGCCTCCTCGGGAAGCTTCGGCGCGTCGAATTCCGCATAAGCGGCTTCGGAGGGGTTGCGCCTGACGCCGACACGTAGCAAGCCGCCCTTCGCCTCAAGGACTATCAAGGCGTCCGAAAGGCTGGCGTTGCCCCAGATACGCTCCTCAGCGAGCAGGACTGCGGTTCCGATGGTTGGATGTCCCGCGAAATCGAGTTCCATGTTAGGCGTAAATATTCGGATGCTGGCGGTGTGAGATGAATTACTGGGCGGAAACACGAACACGGTTTCGGAAAGGTTGAACTCGCGAGCCAGCGACTGCATCGCGGCGTCGTTCAAACCATCAGCTTTGCTTATCACAGCCAGCGGATTGCCTTGCATTTTAGCAGCGGTGAAAACGTCCAAAACGACATAAGGTCTATTCATTTTTGCTCCCCGCGTCCCGTGGGCCTGCCTTGCAACCATACCGCAATAAGGCTGTGCGCGCAGGCGTCATTTAGGATATGCACCAATTCAGCCGTATCGAATAGCGACTTTGTTAAACGGGAATGCACCTTGCGTATTTGGATCGCTCTCCGCTGAAAGTTGAATAAGTTTTTACCTTTTTAAGCAGCCGGAATGCCGTAGATGCCTTTAAAATGTCTGGATCCGTTCATAGCTGCACCATACCCCGACGAATTCACGGGATAACGTGAACCGAAAAACAGGAGATTCAAATGAAGACCATTCTCGCAGCCGCCGCAGTGATGACCATGCTCGCCGCGCCAGCTTTTGCCGCCCCTGATTGCACCAAAAGAATGGGCAAGCTCGATGAGGCCATCAAAACCGCGACCGTCAAACCGGAAGACATGAAAAAGGTGCAAGACATCCGCGTTAAGGGCGATGAGCTGATGAAGGCTGGTAAACAGGACGAATGCAAAATAGCGGTTAAGGAAGCCTTAGTTATTTTAGGCGTGTCAAAAGCCAAATAAATTAAACTTTACAAATAAAAAGTGGCGCGCAAAACGCGCTGCTTTTTTACAATATAAAGTTTACTTCGGCTTAACGTAAACTCGTCATATTTGACCAGAAACGCCATTACTTATGGTCAGTAGATGAAATTTGTTACGCACTCACAAAAAGTTGTATTTCCAACGGCAAACTGCAAGCCATTGTTTTAGTTTGATAATTGTATTGAGTGTGCGCCCTAAACGTCAGAATATGCCCTTTGTCGATACAGCATTTCGCACAGCCAATACTTTGACATATCCCCCCGCTAGAATGACATCAATGAGTTCGCTTATCCGTAAAACTTATAGGGGAAACTACATATGACAAAGCTGGAACCGTGGCGCATAGGCCTGGCAGCCGCAGTGTTGATGACCAGCGCTGTTTCGACCGTCAACGCCGCCGACGTTTACAAGCGCGAGGAAGCCGTCAGCTT
Source organism: Hyphomicrobiales bacterium (assembly GCA_034440495.1). Classification (GTDB taxonomy): domain Bacteria; phylum Pseudomonadota; class Alphaproteobacteria; order Rhizobiales; family Rhodomicrobiaceae; genus JAWXCE01. The sequence continues at coordinate 14,083 of JAWXCE010000022.1, forward strand.
TAAGGACGAGCCAACCGCGCCGCCCATCGCGTGGGGCGGCTTCTACATCGGCGCTAACCTTGGGGGCAACTTTACCGACGACTTTTTCGGCAACGGTCGCCGCGCATTTGACGCAGATGGACAGATTTTGGGTGGTTTGCATGCGGGCTATAATTTGCAACGCTCCACACCACTGGTTCTGGGCCTCGAAACGGACGTGAATTTCTCAGAGGACATCGAATATCTGTCTACCATCCGCGCGCGCCTTGGCTACGCCGTCGGCAACGTGCTTTTCTACGGCACGGGTGGCGTGGCCTTTGCCAGCTTTGACGACAAGATTTTCGAGGACGACACCGAAACCGGTTATGTGTTCGGCGGGGGCGTTGAGGGCAAGGTGCGCCAGAACATGAGCCTTGGCCTCGAAGGGCTTTACCACCAGTTCGAAGATGTGGGCGTAAGGGGCGGTGGCGAAACCGATATCGACTTCTGGAGCGTACGCGCCAGAGCGACCTTTCACGTGAACTAAGCTGGTTTTAGTTCAATCATCAAATGCAAAAAGCCGCCCCCGCAGGCGGCTTTTTGTTGAAACTGATGGTTTCGTCATTTTGCTGTGTTTGCGGTGGCGAAGCCTGGGGTGGCCGAGTTTAGTGAGGCATCGGCTTTCTGATGGATGTGACGCCATTTTTTATCGGTGTTCTGCACGACTTCGGAGAGAAGCCCCTTTAGCCGCTCCAGAATCGCACAACGGGCTTCATCGCCCGGCGTTTCTCCAGCGCCAAGTTTCGAGACTTCGTCGAGAAGGGTTTTGTTGCGCCCGTCCATTTCAATTGTGCGTTCGTCTTTTACCAGAGTGGCGGCTTTTGCGATATAATCCGCATCGCCCCAGCCGCTGCGGGCTTTCAGAGTTTGCAGCTTCTCATGGAGCGCTTTCTTGTTGCGCTGGTTCATACCGGTGAGAACGGCATTGGCCTCGGATACGGCCACTGAGAAGCCAGCCTGGTCACAGGAAGCCTGAGCGCTGGTCACGGGACAAACAATATAAGCCACGACGAGCAATACGATTATGCCCACAAGTGGGGATCTACTGTACGCTAATGGTTTTTCGTCAAGCATGTCAGTGTGATAAACCGCCTCTGAAGCAGGATTATGGCAATGTGATGCGCCGGACAGTCTTGATGGCTAACGGCTGAACTCAAATTTGTACGCAGCGCCAATGCCTATTGCGAACTGATCTTCCGATCCACGGTCGTCCACAATCGGGCTGTCGCTTGCGTCATCAAGCAAACGGTCATACTCGGCGTATGCTTTAAGTGCGAGGCGGTCGGAGAATTGATAGCTCGCGCTTACAGTGACCCCAGCGGAGTGCAGTCCACCCTCAGCATCGAACTGGTTGAGGCCGGAGGCAACCGACTCCGCCGCGCTGACCGAGAAATACTCTTCCTGATATTCGCTGCTAACCGCCGTCAGGCGCGGCCCGGCGGTGAATGTCCAGGCGCCGCGATTCACTACAGCGTCGGCAGAGAAATTCGCCAAAAAGCCTTCATGTCCATTCAGGCCCTGAAGCAGCTCAACGCGCGTGCGGAAGTTTTCCGTAGGCCAGTATTCCGCGAACACGCCGAGTTCGAAGGTGAAATCCACTTCGTTCAAACCGCGCAAATCCTTGTTATCGCCCCTGTCGCGCTCATCGCGGAAGCCGAAAGCCGGCCCGAAACGGAAGCCGCCACGATCGACGATGGCGAATCCGCCCGCATCGTCAGGCAAATCGAGATACTCTTTCGATCCTTTGCGAGTGATGTTGAAAATTGGTTTGAACGCAGCCTCGTGATCGTCCGAGCCTTCATAGTCCGGCTGTCCGACTACATAACCGCCAATAGTCACAACCCAAACGTCGGCGACTGGCTCGAAATTATCGGCCCGCGCCGCCGCGGCTCCGCCTACAAGACACAATCCGCACACGGCGAAAGTTTTCAAAGCGCTCATTGTGCCCTCGCATTTCCTAGCTCCGCATTACTCTGATACTCGCGTTTGCGCCGATACAGCAAACCTTTGCTAACGATATTCACCGATTTAGAACATAGCGTTGCGAATGCGCCACCATCGTTAACCATTGAAGCCAACAAGGCCGAACCACCCGTCTCGCGGAAATCCTTTGGGCGCAGGCTGCCCCCCCGAGGCGCGCGCGCCGTCGTAATCTGACCATTCCATAAAAGCGCGCACCCTACCCGATGCATCAGACCAAGCAAGCCCCGCCTGCCTCGCGAACACCTGCGCGTCGGCCAGCCCGCCCTCTTTGTATTTCTGCAACCGCACGCCTTTGCCCCGCGTCATCTCAGAGAGTTCGGCAAGCGGGAAAACGAGCAGCTTGCGATTTGTCCCCACTACGGCGACCATATCCCCGCTGGCGGGCGCGCACACCGCCGCTACGTCCGGCGCCTCGACATTGAGCACCTGTTTGCCCTTGCGGGTGGATGCGATGACCTCATCCTCCAGCACGACAAAGCCGTTACCCAGCTTGGACGCGACGAGCAGTTTCCGGCTTGGCTTGTGCGCGAAGATTTCCAGGATTTCGCCCTCTTCCTCGATGTCGATCATGAGACGGAGGGGCTCGCCCTGCCCGCGCCCGCCGGGAAGGTTTGCGGCGTCGAGTGTATAAAATTTTCCGTTTGTTGCAAACAGCACGAGCTTATCGGCGGTGGTCGTGCGGATCGCCCGCTTCAGCCCGTCGCCCGTTTTGAACGGCACTTTGCTCAGGTCTTCCGGATGACCCTTCAGCGAACGGATCCAGCCTTTTTCAGAAAGGATCACCGTGACCGGCTCTTTCTCGATAAAGCTCTGCTCTACGCTCGCGTCGATCTCCGGCATGTCGTCGAATTGCGAGCGGCGGCGGCCGATCGCCGTCCCCTTGCCAAAGCGGGTTTTCAGTTCGCGGATCTCCCCACCAATGCGCTCCCATTGCTTTTCGTCCGACGCGAGCAGCGCCTGCAACTCCGTGCGCTCCTTGTTCAGCGCGTCGTTCTCCGTGCGGATTTCCATTTCCTCAAGTTTGCGCAAACTCCGCAAACGCATGTTGAGGATGGCCTCGGCCTGCACCTCGGACAGCTTGAACGCGTTCATCAGCGCGGGCTTCGGCTCGTCCTCCTGCCGTATGATGCGGATGACCTCATCCAGGTTAAGGTAGGCGATGAGGTAGCCGCCCAGCACCTCCAGCCGGTGCTCGATCTTGGCAAGACGGTGGCGCGAACGCCGCCCCAGCACGTTGCGGCGGTGCGCTAGCCACTCATTCAAAAGCGCGCCCAGTCCCATCACCTGCGGCACGCGGCCCCCGCTCAACACGTTCATGTTGAGCGGGAAGCGCACCTCAAGCTCGGTGAGCTTAAAGAGTTGCTCCATCATCATCGCGTTATCAACGGCGCGGGTTTTTGGCTCGATGACAACACGGATATCCTCGGCGGACTGGTCGTCAATGTCGCCGACAAGCGGCAGCTTTTTCAGCTCCATCAGCTCAGCAATTTTCTCGATCAGCCGCGATTTCTGCACCTGATATGGAATCTCCGTAACGATGATCTGATAGCCGCCGCGCCCGGTCTCCTCCCGCCGCCATTTCGCCCGCAGCCGGAAGCCGCCGCGCCCGGTCCTATACGCCTCGATAATCTGCGCGCGCTCCTCCACGATCACGCCGCCGGTCGGGAAATCCGGGCCGGGCACAAAATCGATCAGCTTGTCCGCGCCCGCGTTCGGGTTTTTGATGAGATAAAGCGCGGCGTCGCACAATTCGTCCAAATTGTGCGGAGGAATCGATGTCGCCATGCCCACCGCGATGCCGGACGAGCCGTTCGCCAGAAGGTTCGGAAAGTTGGACGGGAGCACCACCGGCTCCGAGTTCTCCCCGTCATAGGTGTCGCGAAATTCGACCGTATCCTCGTCAATGCCCTCCAGCAGGCTTGCGGCTATCAACGTAAGCTTGGCCTCGGTGTAGCGCATCGCGGCCGCGTTATCGCCGTCGATATTGCCAAAATTGCCCTGCCCGTCGATCAGCGGATAGCGCTGCGCAAAATCCTGCGCAAGTCGAACTAGCGCGTCGTAAATCGACTGGTCGCCATGCGGATGGAACATGCCGATCACGTCGCCGACGACGCGCGCCGATTTTTTGAAACCGCCTGCAGGGTCGAGCTTTAACTGCCGCATGGCGTAGAGCACGCGCCGGTGCACAGGCTTGAGGCCGTCGCGCGCGTCCGGCAAAGCCCGCCCCATGATGGTAGATAGCGCATAGGCGAGATAGCGGCTCTCCAGCGCGTCCCGCAAATTCACCGGCTCGATGCCGGAGCTATCAAGAATTGTTTCATCGGTCATGGATTATGCTTACTTCGCCGGGCGGCCGCGCTCAAGCCCGCCCGCACAGTTTTCATCATGCGATCCGGTGTGTTATAATTGCGACGAGAACTTTTGTCAGGAAAAGCCCCATGACCATAATGACCATCAGCTTGCCGGATGAGGTTAAAGAAGCATTCGACCGCGCTTTCGAAGGAGAGGATAAAAATGCAGTGGTAACGCAAATTCTGCAAAGAGCGATTCTGGAGAAGTCAGCCTCCGCAAATCGCTATGATAGAGAAACTATACCGACGAACGATTTGGTCGAAGAGTTCCGCAAACTTCGAGAGCGAATGCCATCTATCTCCCAAGACGAGATTCGTAGAATTCGCAATGAAGGCCGTCCGTGAATTTGGTCGTAGACTCTAGCGTCGCAATCAAGTGGATCATGTCCGACGCCGTTGATGAGAACGATATCGACCGAGCTGTTAAAATACTATCAGCCTTATCTTCAGGACATGTAATTTTATATCAACCATCGCACTGGATTGTGGAGGTTATGTCTGTAATTGCGCGAAAAGCGCCCGACAAAATTTCGCCAACGTGTGCGCTTTTGCATCGAACGCCTCATACTCTCGTCGCGAAACCGGAAACTTATGTTCATGCCGCAACGATTGCTGCGCGGTTAAAGCATCACATGTTCGACACACGCTTTATCACGCCGTCGCGCTCGAAAAGGGTGCTACCTTTGTGACAGCGGATGAAGCGTATTTCGCCAAGGCAAGGCATCTCGGCGCCATTCAGCTTCTCGCCAATCACTCGACAGGCCGCTAGCTCCTTGACGCCAGCATATTGCTAATCTCTGTTCAGCGTTGCCTACATACTTGTGTGCATTTGACGGATGGATGGCGTGGGCTTAAGAAAGACGCGGGTCAACTCGCATTAACCACAACCGATTCTTCCAGCCATGGAGCGGCGTCCCCGCCGTTGCAGCGTATGAAACTCAAGGACTTGCTGGGAGCCCCGCCAGAGGGCGAGGATTGGAGCGATGTTACGGTCACCGGCGTTACCGCTGATAGCCGTGAGGTCAAGCCGGGCTATCTGTTCGCCGCGATGCCGGGCGTCAAGGCGGATGGCATGAAATTCATTCGCCACGCTATCGAAAAGGGGGCCTCGGCGATTTTGATAGCAGACAGCGCCGCGCAAACCTCGAACGGGGCGACACAATATATTCGCGATGCAAACCCAAGGCGCCGGTTCGCACTTATAGCGGGCAAATTTTACGACCGTCAGCCCGAGACTGTTGTTGCGGTGACGGGCACGAACGGCAAAACCTCCGTCGCCTCGTTCGTTCGCCAGATTTGGGAAAAGCTGGGGCGTAAAGCCGCAAGCCTCGGCACGGTTGGCTTGGTGTCGCCACTTGGCGAAAAGCCGCTCGATCATACGACCCCTGATCCGGCGGCGCTGCACGCCATGCTCGCCGAACTAGCAGACGGCGGCGTCCATTCGCTGGCGCTGGAGGCCTCCAGCCATGGTCTTGAGCAGCACCGCCTCGACGGCGTCAAAATCACGGCGGCGGCGTTCACCAACATCACCCGCGACCACCTGGACTACCACAAGGAGTTTGCCGCGTATTTTCAGGCCAAGCTGCGCCTGTTCGAGCTATTGCCGCCCGGCGCGCCTGCGGTTATCAACGCCGATCAGCTTGAATCGGCCGAAATCGCTGGAGCTGCGGACGCCCGGCGGCTCGATGTATTCACCGTTGGCCGCCTTGGCGCAGGCATTAAGCTTGTAAGCATAGGGCAGGACGGATTGAGCCAGCGCCTCACCGTTCGGCACGCGGGCAAAACCTACAAAACACTGCTGCCGTTAGCGGGCGATTTTCAGGCGTCAAACGCGCTTGTCGCGGCGGGGATTGCGCTGAAAACGGGCGGCGATCCGAACGCGGTGTTTGCGGCGCTCGAAACGTTGCAGGGCGCAAAAGGCCGTTTGGAACTGGCCGGGCGAACGGCGAAGGGCGCGCCCGTGTTCATCGATTATGCGCATACGCCGGACGCGCTCGAAAAAGCGCTGCAAACCCTCCGGCCCTACACAACGGGCAAACTCGCCGTCGTTTTCGGTTGCGGCGGCGACCGTGACCGGGGCAAACGCCCGCAGATGGGCGCCATCGCCTCACGCCTCGCGGACGTGGTTTATGTGACGGATGATAATCCGCGCAGCGAAGACCCCGGTTCAATCCGCGCCGCCATTCTCGCGGAGTCGCCGCGCGCGCGGGAGGTGGGCGACCGGATGCAGGCTATCGCTGAGGCCGTGGCGGCGCTGGGCGTGGGAGATGCGCTCCTCGTCGCTGGAAAGGGGCATGAGACCGGGCAAATTGTAGGCGCGGAAATCATACCATATTCGGATCATGAGGCCGTAAGGACGGTGCTTGCCGCCACCGCACCCTATAAAGAGGCGTCTCCCGCCCAGCCAGAAGTTGCGGAGGCGCCTGCCGTGCTTCTTAATAACGCGGTTGCAACCGCTATCCTCCCTACTATTGCCGATGATGCTGACATTGAGCAGGCAAGCGCTACCGTTGCGAAACCCGGTGAAAGCTCAGAACCCCCCGCTTCCGTTTCTGAACCAATCACGGGTGAACCTCCTGCCACGGCGCCAGACGCTCTTCCGGTTGAAACGGAGGAAGAAAATTCAGACGCTGTCGAGACTTCTACAACCTCCATAGACACTATCGCGCTGCAGCCAGTGGATGAGCAACAATCCGAACCAGTTTTACCAGTTGCGAAGGATATTGCTGTTCCCCCCGTTGCAACGGAAACCGCCAAAGAAGGAGGCGTCGAGGGCGGCGCCACCTCTGATGTGAGCGATGCTCAGATGCAGGCGGTATCCGATCCGTTTTCAACGTCCAGTGGCGAGATCAGTCGCGAAGGCGACTCCCCGGATGACAAGAGTCACTTGCTGTGGGCGTTTACCGATATCCTCAGCGCGACAAAAGGAAGCCCTCAAGGCGCGCGGCCTGAATTCGCAACCGGGGTTTCCATTGACAGCCGCACGCTGGCTCCAGGCGATCTATTCGTAGCAATCAAAGGCGAGCGCATGGACGGCCATGATTATGTGACCCAGGTTTTACGCCAGGACGCTGCTATGGCCATCGTCTCCAAGGATTATTTTGGCGCGGCGGGGCCGCTGGTGCGCGTGCCCGATCCGCTGGAGGCTCTGATTGCGCTCGGCCAAGCGGCGCGCGGCCGAACGGATGCTAAAATCATCGCCGTGACGGGCAGCGTCGGGAAAACCAGCAGCAAGGAAATGCTTCGTCTGGCGCTTAGGGTGCAGGGCGCAGCCCATGCGTCTGAAAAATCATATAACAATCTTTGGGGCGTGCCGTTATCTCTTGCACGCATGCCCCAAGATTCGAAATTCGGCATTTTTGAAATTGGCATGAACCACTCTGGCGAGATTGCGCCGCTCACGCGCATGGTGCGCCCGCACATCGCGATTGTGACAAATGTGGCTCCTGTACACCTGGAGTTTTTCTCCGGAGTTGACGCCATCGCTGAAGCGAAAGCTGAAATTTTTCAAGGTCTGGAGCCGGATGGCGTTGCGATCATCAATCGCGACCTCTCGCAATTTGGCATTCTGGAACTGCGCGCCATGCAGTCAAACGCCGCACGCATCGTGACTTTCGGCGAACACTTCTCAGCCGATGCGCGGCTTGTGACGATTGATCTGTTGCAAGACCGCTCCCGCATCACGGCGAATATTTTCGGGCAAACCGTGGTATATGATCTGGGCGCGCCGGGGCGTCACCTGGCGATGAATTCGCTCGCCGTGCTTTGCGCCATCCAATCTGCAGGGGGAAATATCGATCTTGCGGCGGCAAGTCTTGCGGCGTTTCAGACGCTAGAGGGACGCGGCGTCCAGACCCGGTTTGACATTGCAGGCGGCGCGGTGCTGCTGATCGACGAAAGCTATAACGCCAATCCAGCCTCGATGAGCGCCGCCATCGCGGTGTTAGGGCAATTGCCGCGACCAGAGTTTAAGCGCCGCCTCGCCGTGCTCGGGGACATGTTGGAGTTGGGCCACGCCTCACCAAAACTGCATGCAGACCTAGCCCAGACCATTGACGCGGCGGACGTAGATGTTGTGTTTGCCTGCGGGCCGCACATGCGGTCGCTGTTCGATACGCTTCCAGCGGCGAAACGCGGCGCCTACGCGGAAACGGCTGCGGAACTGAAATCTGCGCTGTTAAGCGCGGTCGAATCGGGCGACGCCGTCATGGTGAAGGGTTCGCTTGGAAGCAAAACCGGGCTGCTGGTTACTGCCCTGAAAAACGATCTAAGCGCGCGCGCCCGGCAAAGCGGCCAGCGAGAAGTCCAAAAAGTTTAAGAGGCGCATTTCGCATGCTCTATCTGCTGAATCAACACGCTGACGTTTGGCCTTTTCTGAACGTATTCCGCTATACCACTTTCCGCGCAGGCGGCGCCGTTATGACGGCCATGTTGGTGATTTTCGTCTTCGGCCCCAGCCTCATCAACCTGCTGCGCGTGCGGCAAGGCAAAGGCCAACCGATTCGCACCGACGGCCCGCAGACGCATTTGCTCACGAAAAAAGGCACGCCGACCATGGGCGGGCTGATGATCCTGCTGGGCGTCGGCGTCGCGACCATTTTGTGGGCGAACCTGTCAAATCAATATGTGTGGGTGGTGCTGGCCGTGACGCTGTCCTATGGCCTGATTGGCTTTTACGATGATTTTCTGAAGGTTACGAAACGGTCTTCGGCGGGCTTCTCGGGCCGTTTCAAGCTCATCCTTGAAATTGGCATCGCGGCGGCGGCGGCTTACTCCGTTGCCGTCATAGGCGATCAGCCCTTCTCGACATCGATCTCGGTTCCTTTTTTCAAAGAAGTGCTGCTCGATCTGGGCATCATCTTCTTCACCATATTTGGCGTGTTCGTCATCGCGGGCGCTGGCAACGCGGTGAACCTGACGGACGGGCTGGACGGCCTCGCCATCGTGCCGGTCATGATCGCCGCCGCCGCGTTCGGCATCATCGCTTACCTCGTCGGCAACAAGATTTTCTCGGATTATTTGCAAATCCATTACGTGGCCGGCTCAGGCGAACTGGCGGTCGTGTGCGCTGCGTTTATTGGCGCTGGCCTGGGCTTTTTATGGTTTAACGCGCCACCCGCGATGATTTTCATGGGCGACACCGGGAGCCTGGCGCTGGGTGGGGCGCTCGGCGCCATCGCGGTCGCTACCAAGCACGAGATCGTGCTCGGCATCATCGGCGGGCTGTTTGTGCTGGAGACGGTATCGGTTATCGTGCAGGTGGTGTCGTTCAAGTTGACTGGCAAGCGCGTGTTCCGAATGGCACCGCTACACCACCATTTTGAGCAAAAAGGGTGGGCTGAACCTACGGTTGTTGTCAGGTTCTGGATAATCGCTGTGGTTTTGGCTTTGATTGGTTTATCGACCCTCAAACTGCGTTAAGCTGCGTCTATGATTCCGATTCATGAATTTCACGGGCACAAGGTCGCCGTTTTCGGGCTGGGCATGTCCGGGCTTGCGTCCGCGCGCGCGCTAAGAGCAGGCAGCGCGGAAGTTACGGCTTGGGATGACAATGCTAGCGGCGTGGCGAAAGCTCGCATCGAGGGGCTGAACACCGAGGATTTGCGCGCCGCGGACTGGAGCGCGTTCTCCGCCCTTATCTTAGCGCCCGGGGTTCCCCTCACGCATCCGGAGCCGCACTGGACGGTGGCGAAAGCGCGCGCGGCTGGCGTGGAAGTCATTGGTGATACGGAGCTGTTTTGCCGCGAAAGACGCCGCGTCGGATCGGTCGCGAAAATCGCCGCCATCACCGGCACCAACGGCAAATCCACCACGGCCGCACTCACAGCGCACATCCTCAAACAGGCTGGCCGCCGCGTGGCGCTAGGCGGCAATATCGGCGTTGCCGCGCTCGACCTGCCGCCGTTCTCGGACGACATGCATTATGTGCTTGAGTATTCCTCCTATCAGATCGATCTCACGCCTACGCTGGATGCGACCGCCGCCGCGCTGTTAAACGTCACGCCCGATCACCTTGACCGCCACGGCACGCTCGCGCAATATGCTGCGGTGAAAGCGCGCATATTTGCAAGGTTGGGCGCTGAAGCAACAGCAGTGATCGGCGTGGACGATCCGATCTCGGCGGCAATCGCCGAGGGTCTAAACATCCCCGCCATTATCCGTCGAATATCTTGCGCGCGCCACGTAGAAAGTGGGGTTTTCGCCCGCGGCGCGCAGCTTTTCGAGACGCGCGGCGGGGTTGGCCAGGAGCCGGTGAGCATCAAGGACGTAGGCTCTTTGCGCGGCGTTCACAACTGGCAGAACGCGGCCGCCGCGTTCGCGCTGTGTCGCGGGCTTGGGCTGTCGCGCAAGGAAATCGCCGAGGGTTTGCGCAGCTTCCCCGGCCTTGCGCATCGCATGCAGGAAGTGGGGCGCGTTGGCCGCGTGCTATTCGTGAATGACTCGAAGGCGACAAATGTGGACGCTACATCAAAAGCGCTCGCTTCGTTCGACGATATTTACTGGATTGCGGGTGGGCGCGCGAAAGAAGGCGGTCTCGCCGGGCTAGAGCCGTTTTTTCCAAAAATCGCCAAAGCTTATCTGATCGGCGAGGCTGAGGCGGAATTTGCACATGCGCTTGACGACGCGGTCGACACTGTCAGATGCGGCGGGCTGGAGGCGGCGGTCGCCCGTGCCGCGCTCGATGCAGAGGATGCGGGCGGGGCCAACGCCGTTGTGCTGCTCTCGCCCGCTTGCGCATCTTTCGATCACTATCCGAACTTTATGGCGCGCGGCGATCACTTTCGTAGCCTTGTCGCGAGGTTGCCGGGGGCGGAGATGCGCGAGGCGTTCACCGCATGAGGCTATCCCGGGCCGACCGCAGCCTTGTCGCCGACTGGTGGTTCTCGATCGACCGCAGGTTACTCACCCTCGTTTTCGTGCTCATGACAGCGGGATTGGTAATCTCGCTTGCCGCCAGTCCACCCGCCGCGCAAAAGCTGCGGCTCGATCAGTTTCATTTCGTCATCCGGCACGCGGTTTTTCTGGGGCTTTCAGTTGGCGTGTTCATAGCAGCGTCGATGCTTTCACCACGGCAACTCCGTCAGATGTCGCTCGTGATGGCGCTCGTGGGTTTTGTGTTTATGGCGGCGGCCTTCGCGCAAGGATATGAGCGCAATGGCGCCATCCGGTGGCTATCACTTGGCGCGTTTTCGCTACAGCCTTCCGAGTTTGCCAAACCCGGGTTTATAGTGCTGTCTGCTTGGCTTCTCTCCGAGGGAATGCGGCGCAACGACGTGCCAGCATTGCCCATGGCTGCAGGTTTTCTTGCACTTTTTGTAATCTTGCTCGCCTTGCAGCCAGACGTTGGGCAGGCCCTGCTCGTGACAGTGACGTGGGGATGCCTGTTTTTTCTTGCAGGCTACAGCGTGAAGTGGCTGGCTCTCCTCGGCGCGGCGATGGCGGGCGGGCTGGCGCTCGCCTACGTCGCGACAAACCACGTCAAAAGCCGAATCGATCAGTTTCTGGCCCCAGGCGGAGCGGCCAACAGCCAATCCGAAATTGCTTTCAACGCCTTCCGCGAAGGCGGGTGGTTTGGGCGCGGGCCGGGTGAAGGCGCCCTGAAAATGAACCTGCCCGACGCTCACACAGATTATGTTTTCGCCGTGGTCGCCGAGGAGTTCGGCATTATTTCTTGCCTTTTCATCGTCGTTATTTATGCATTAATAGCGTGGCGAGGCGTCAGGGTGCGAGTTGGAGCGGCGAACGATTTCGAAAATCTCGCTAAAACCGGTCTTACCATGCTACTAACGCTGCAAGCGCTGGCTAACATGGCTGTAAACGTCAATTTGCTGCCGGCGAAAGGCGTAACACTGCCGCTGATATCGTATGGCGGGTCGTCGATGCTGTCAGTGGCGGCGCTGCTGGGGATGGTTCTGGCTCTGTCTCGGCGCAGGGCCGATGGGCATCTTCCGGGGCATTTGTTTCAGTTTGAGGCTGGCCCGGCAGCTTCAAGGGAGATGCATATTTGATGGAAGCGTCAATCATGGTTGCGGCTGGCGGCACCGGCGGGCATCTGTTCCCGGCGCTGGCTTTGAGCGAAGCGCTTATCCGTCGCGGCTTCGTGATCGACCTTATCACGGACACGCGCGGCGGTTATTTCGGCGCTGACTTCCCGGCTCGCAACGTGTATAAAGTGCCCGCCGCGACCTTCAAGGGTAAATCACCACTAGAAGCGACGCGCACCATGGCGACACTATCGAACGGATTTCAGGTTGCCTACAAAACTATTGGCGAGGTGCAGCCGAAAGCCATCATCGGCTTTGGCGGATATCCATCGCTCCCGCCCATGCTCGCGGCAATGGCGCGGGGAGTGCCTTCGCTCATCCACGAGCAGAACGCAGTCATGGGGCGCGCCAACCGCTTCCTTGCGCCGATGGTAAAAGCCATCGCCTGCTCGTTCGACAACACAAAATATCTCGACGGCAAGCTGCTGACCAAAAGCCATTTAACTGGCACGCCCTTGCGCGGCACCGTGCTAAAAATGAAGGGTCAGCCATACCGCCCGCCGTCCTCATCGTCGCAGATCAACCTGTTGGTTTTTGGCGGCAGCCAAGGGGCGCAGTTTTTCTCCGATGTGATGCCCGAGGCAATCGGACTGCTTCCCAGTCATATGCGTGAACGAATCATGGTAACGCAGCAATGCAGGGCGGAAGATATCGATCGCGTTTTCGATAAATATGAAACAGCGAGCGTCGCGGCGGAGTTGTCCACTTTTTTCGACGACATGGCCGACAAGATGTTCAACTCGCATCTTGTCATTTCGCGCGCCGGGGCGACTACGGTTTCCGAGCTGTGCGCTGTTGGCCGCCCGGCGATCCTGGTGCCGCTTCCACACTCGCTCGACAACGATCAGTTTGAAAACGCCTCACGTTTTGAAGCTGGCGGCGCGGGCTGGGTGCACGAACAGCCCGGACTTACGCCCGAGCGTTTGGCGGGGTCAATCCGGCGATTGCTGGAGGAGCCGTTGAAGCTGGTCCAGTCGGCGGGCGCAGCCATGAAAATGGCCCAGTACAACGCAGTTGACAATCTGGCCGAACTGCTCACCCATCTGGCGTTTACTATACCCGCCAAGACGGGAGCAGCGCAGACAGAGGCGACCGCATAATGATTATGCCGAAAAACACTGGGCCGTATCACATCATCGGGGTGGGCGGCATTGGCATGAGCGCCATAGCGGACATCATGCAGACGCATGGCTACGCCGTGCAGGGAAGCGACCAGAAAGACAGCGCAAACTTGCGCCGCCTGGCCAAAAAAGGCGTGCGAGTGTTTCCGTATCATGACGCGGTGCATCTTGAAGGCGTGAAGCGGGTGGTGATTTCCTCCGCCGTGAAAACCGGCAACCCGGAGCTGGACGCGGCGCGCGCGGCGGGCTTGCCGATTATAAGCCGGGCGGAAATGCTCGCCGAGCTGATGCGCATGCATCGTACCGTCGCCGTGACGGGCAGCCACGGCAAAACGACAACAACTGCGATGATCTCCTGGATTTTCGAGCAATCCGGCGCCGACCCGACCGTGATTGCGGGCGGCATCATCAACGGCTGGGGTACAAACGCCCGCGTGGGCGCTGGCGAATGGATGGTTGTCGAGGCAGATGAGTCCGACGGCACTTTCATCAAGCTGCCAACGCAAATCGGCGTCGTTACGAATATCGACCCGGAGCACCTAGACTTTTACGAAACGCTGGATGGGTTGCACGAAGCTTTCGAGATTTTCTTCGCCAATATCCCATTTTACGGCGTGGCCGTTGCGGGCGTCGATCATCCGGTCGTACGCGAGATCATCGAACGGATCGGATCGGTTGAAAACGGTCGCCGCGTCATCACCTTCGGCGCGGCCCATGACGCCGACGTGCAGTTGACCACGACCCGGATAAACGGCACTTTGATGGGTTTTGACGTGCGCCTCGGCGCAAGCGTGACGGGCGGCGAGCGGGATTTAAACGGCCTGAAATTGCTCGTGCCCGGTCATTACAACATTCTGAATGCGCTCGCCGCTATCGCTGTCGCCACCGAAGCGGGTGTGTGCGACGACGCCATCCGCGACGCGCTCGCCACCTTCAGCGGCGTGAAGCGCCGGTTTACATTCGTTGGCGACTGGAACGGAGTGGATATTTATGACGACTACGCGCATCATCCGGCGGAAATCGCGGCGGTGTTGAAAGCCGCGCGGCAAGGCGCCAAAGGCCGCGTTATCGCCATCGCGCAGCCGCACCGCTATTCGCGGCTGAAAGGCTTGTTCGAGGATTTTTCCGCCTGTTTCGCCGATGCAGACATCGTTATTCTGTCGCCAGTCTATTCGGCGGGAGAGAAGCCAAACGGCGTTGATCATGTGACGCTGGCAGAAAGCGTGCGACGCACCGGTCACATGGATGTGCGCACTATCGAGAGCGACGCAGAGATCCCTGGCTTGATAGCGGCGCTAACGCGGCCGGGCGATATGGTGCTAGGGCTTGGCGCTGGCACCATCACCGACTGGATCAACGCCCTGCCGTCCATTTTGCAGGCTTCGACGCAGAACGCGGCGGCTGCGGAATAAGGCGGCGATTTCGTGGCGTTTCCCGACCTCATACCTGAGCTAAAAGATCGCCTGTCCCACTTGCGGGGCCGGTTAATCGCCAACGCGCCGATGGCGGACATCACGTGGTTTCGCGTCGGTGGCCTGGCGCAAATCCTTTTCACGCCCGCCGATGAAGCCGACCTCGCCTACTTCATGGCCAATCGCGGCGAGTTGCCGGTTTATGTCGTCGGCGTCGTCTCAAACTTGCTGGTGCGCGACGGCGGCGTGCCGGGCGTCGTCATCCGCCTCGGGCGGGGTTTTGCTGAGACCAGCGTGGAGGACGAAAACCGCATTCGCGCGGGCGCGGCTGTTCCGGATATGCGCTTCGCGCAGGCCGCTGCCAAGGCGGGTATCGGCGGATTGGCGTTTTATCGCGGCATCCCCGGCACGATTGGCGGCGCCCTGCGGATGAACGCGGGCGCCCATGGCGGCGAGACGAAGGACGGGCTGGTCGAGGCGCGCGCGGTGGATGGGCAGGGCTGCGTGCATGTGCTTTCCAATGCCGACATGAAATTCGTTTATCGCAACTGCGGCGCCCCCGCCGATTTCATTTTCACGCAAGCGACGTTCGAGGGCGCACCCGCCGATCCCGCCGCCATTGAGCGGGAAATGGAGGAGGTGGCCGCATACCGCGAGGCGAACCAGCCGATTAAAAGCCGCACGGGCGGCTCCACCTTCAAAAACCCGGCCGGCCACAGTTCATGGAAGCTCATCGACGCCGCAGGCTGCCGTGGCTTGCGGGTGGGCGGAGCGCATGTCTCGGAAATGCACTGCAATTTCCTCATCAACGACGCAGGCGCGACTGCCGCCGACATCGAGACGCTGGGCGAAACGGTGCGCGCGCGGGTGTTCGAGACCAGCGGCGTGATGCTCGAATGGGAGATCAAGCGCATCGGGATAGCTTTGGCCTCTTCGTCATTGCGAGGCCGGGAGGCCGAAGCAATCCATGACAACGCCGCGCCTGAACATGGATTGCTTCGCTCCGCTCGCAATGACAATTC
The DNA here is from genome assembly GCA_034440495.1 of Hyphomicrobiales bacterium. Classification (GTDB taxonomy): domain Bacteria; phylum Pseudomonadota; class Alphaproteobacteria; order Rhizobiales; family Rhodomicrobiaceae; genus JAWXCE01. The sequence goes on from JAWXCE010000022.1 coordinate 30,035, forward strand.
AGTGGAGTGAACCGATGACCAGCGGTGCGTCGGCGCAGAACCACCTCTATTACGGCGACAACCTCACTGTCTTGCGGGACAGCATCGCGGATGAGAGCGTGGACCTGATCTATCTTGACCCGCCGTTCAATTCGAACGCCAGCTATAACGTGCTGTTCAAGGGGCCGCAGGGCGCGCAGTCGGCGGCGCAGATCGAGGCGTTCGACGACACCTGGCACTGGAACGACAGCGCCCAGGCGGCATTCGGCGACGTGGTGGACGGGGGGAATGCGGCGGCGAGCATCATGCTGCGCGCGATGCGGTCGTTTCTGGGCGACAACGACATGATGGCGTATCTGGCCATGATGGCGGTGCGGCTGGTGGAGTTGCACCGGGTGCTGAAGCCGACCGGCAGCCTGTACCTGCACTGCGACCCGACGGCGAGCCATTATCTGAAGATCTTGCTGGATGCGGTGTTTGGGGCCGGTAGCTTCAGAACGGAAATCACTTGGAAACGATCGTCGGCGCATAGCGACGGAAAACAGGGGCGCAAACAGTATGGGAATGTTGCGGACATAATTTTCTTTTACACAAAAGGAAAATCGTGGATTTGGAACCCACTCTTCACTGGATACGGCGAAGAATATGTTGAAACTGCGTATCGGCTTAAGGACAAGAGTGGTCGGAGGTATAGGCGAGACAACCTGAGTGCGGCTAAACCGGGAGGCGATGTTTCTTATCTTTGGCCGGTTAAGCGCAGCAAAGGAGAGGATTGGGTCGCGGACTTGGACAACGAATTCGATCATCCGGTTGATGGCCGGGATTATCGCCAAGTCCCGCCATACAATGGAAGGTTCTGGGCATACAGCAAAGAAAACATGCGTAAATTTGCGCTAAATGATCGGCTGGCATACGCTTCAAGCGGTATGCCAGAATATAAGCGGTATCTTGACGAAATGCCGGGCGTAGCATTGCAAAATCTTTGGACCGACGTTCCCCCGGTGATCGGAAAGGACAGCCTCGGCTACCCCACCCAAAAACCCGTGGCTCTGCTGGAGCGTATCCTCGCCGCCTCGTCCAACCCCGGCGATGTGGTGCTCGACCCGTTCTGCGGCTGTGGCACCACGGTGCATGCGGCGCAGAAGCTGGGGCGTACTTGGATCGGCATCGACGTCACCCACCTTGCCATCGGGCTGATCGAAAAGCGGCTGCGCGATGCGTTCGAGGGCGTGCAGTTCACCACCCACGGCACCCCGCAGGACATCGACGGCGCGCGGGATATGGCGCGGCGCGGGCAGTATCACGAGTTCGAGAAATGGGCGCTGTCGCTGATCGCGGCGCAACCCGGCAACCTGTCGAAAAAGGGGGCCGACAAGGGGATCGACGGCAACCTTTACTTCGGGGCCAAGGCGGAAGGGCGCGGGATCGTCAGCGTCAAGGCGGGCGACAATGTGGGGGTCGGGATGATCCGCGACCTGCGCGGGGTGATCGAGCGTGAGGGCGCAGGCATCGGCGTGTTCCTGACCCTGACCGAGCCATCCAAACCGATGGTGACCGAGGCGGCGGGCGCCGGGCAATATGAACTGCCCGGTTTCGCCCCGGTCCCGCGCATCCAGATCGTGACCATCGAGCAGGCCATGGCGCTGCGCGACCGCGCGGTGCGCCTGCCCGCGCGCCGCGACGATGCGTTCAAAAAGGCTGCGCGCGAAGATGTCAAACGGCAGAACGAACTGGATTTGTAATGAGCAGGCACGTCGCGGTTCTGATGGGCGGATTATCGGCGGAGCGCGAGGTCTCGCTCAACTCGGGCGCGGCGTGCGCAAAAGCGCTTGAAGGCGAGGGTTATCGCGTCACCCTGATTGACGTAGGCCGCGATCTGCCCGCGCGCCTCGTCGAGGTGCGCCCGGACGTCTGCTTCAACGCGCTGCATGGCCGTTTCGGCGAGGATGGCTGCGTTCAGGGCGTGCTGGAAACGCTTGGCATTCCCTATACGCATTCCGGTGTGCTCGCCTCCGCCCTCGCCATGCACAAGGAGCGAGCGAAAACCGTGCTGCGGGCGGCGGGCGTGCCGGTGGCGGAGGGCCGCGTCATCACCCGCGCCGAAGCCGCGACCGCCCACCCGATGCAACCGCCATACGTCATCAAGCCGGTCGCGGAGGGGTCGAGCGTCGGCGTATTCATCGTGCGCGAGGATCATATGCATCCGCCGCAGCAACTTTCCGCCGCCGATTGGCCCTACACCGAAGACCTCATGATCGAGCGCTACGTGGCTGGCCGCGAACTCACTTGCGGCGTCATGGGAACCCAAGCCCTCGGCGTGATCGAAATCCTGCCAGCGGCGGGCATGGCTTTTTACGACTACGACTCTAAATATGCGCCAGGAGGCTCAAAACACGTCCTGCCAGCAGAAATTTCACCGAATATTTACCAATTAATCCAGACACTGTCAGTCAAGGCTCACATGACGCTCGGCTGCCGCGGCGTGTCACGGGCGGACTTCCGCTTCGACGATACGCCGGGCGGCTTGGGCGAACTGGTGTGCCTTGAGGTCAATACCCAGCCGGGTATGACCGCGACATCGCTTGTGCCGGAACTTGCCAGCCACGCTGGGCTAACATTCGGCGATTTAGTCCGCTGGATTGTGGAGGACGCGAGTTGCAACCGTTGATTGCGGGCAAAAACCCGTTACACTTTGATTCGGATGCAGACGGCTCATTTCTAGGGTCGCGACGGATTTACGGCGCTCGCTTTGGAACACCTGACATGAAATCTTCCTGGTTCGCATGGTTGTGCGCACATGCAGATGGAGCGGCCAAGGCAGGTTTTGCGGCAAGCATGATCTATCTGTTCGCGGCCGCACTGTATGCGGCGATGCTTGGCGGATCGTGGGGATCGATCCGAGACAAAACCGCCGCGCTGGTGGATAACGCCGCACGGAGCGCCGGTTTCGCCATTGATAAAATCGTCATCCAGGGCCGAGTGCACATGCTTGAGGCCGAGGTAATGGACGCTCTTGGCGCAACCACCGAGAGGAGCATCCTGTCCTTTGACGCGCAGCAGACGCAGCAAAAGATCCTAGCGATTGGCTGGGTGAAAAGTGCGGAAATCCAGCGGATATGGCCATCGACCATTGTTGTGGCTGTTGAAGAAAGATCGCCATTCGCCCTGTGGCGCCACAACAACCAAACTTACGCCGTCGACGCCGATGGCGTTGTGCTGGGTCCTGTTAAAGCAGACGAACTGGCCGGACTGCCTCGAGTTCAGGGCGAAGGCGCTCAAATCGCCGCGCGCGCCCTACTGGACGCCGTTAACGCACACCCCATGGTCGAAGCCAAGTTGCAGGATGCCGAGCGCATATCATCAAGGCGCTGGGATATCATTCTTGTTGAAGGCGTCCGGGTGAAATTGCCGGAAAACGCAGGCGACGCCATCGCATCACTGGAGTTTTTGCTTCGGGACGGGAATTTGCCGCTGGCTCAGATTGCGAGCATCGATTTGCGTGCGCCAGGCCAAGCCGCGATCTCTGCCCGCAGCGACACAAAGGATGCGAGGCAACAAATTTTGTCAGCGGCGGCCCAAGGTCAGACGGCGCCGCGTTAAGAAACGGCGCTTCAGCATGGAAGGGACTGGGGTTAAAGGTGTGGTTCGGGCAGCGGGGTTTTAGTCAACAATCAAGGCCTGCCGCCGTGCTTGACGTCGGCAGCCATAAAATCTGCTGTCTAATTGGATTGCCCCAACCGTCTTCTGCGCGTGAAGATGGCCTTAGGCTAAAGCTTCTGGGATACGCTTCCCGTCAAGCCGAGGGCGTTTCGGGTGGCCAGATCGCCGATATGAACGCCGCAGAAATGTCCATCCGCCGCACCATCGCCGAAGCGGAGAAAATGGCCGACCTGGTCGTCGAGCGCGTCTATGTCACATCAAGTGCGGGCCAAAGCGGGGAGCGGCTGACCGCAAAAGTTCCCCTACCCTCCGGCGTTGCACAGAAAGATCATATCGCGCAGGCGGTAGACGCCGTGCGGCGTGACGCGGCGGCGCAAGGTAAAGTGGCGCTTCACACACATCCCATGGCGTTCTCCATTGGCGCCGAACGCGGCATTCGTGACCCTTGCGGAATGGCGGGCGATTCGCTTCGGGTCGATCTTCACTCGATTTTTGCCAACACGTCTCCGCTTTCCAATCTTAAGCTGTGCCTTCAGCGCAGCCATATCGAATTTGCGGGATTTTGCATTGGCGGCTATGCCAGCGCCCTTTCCGTCCTCAACGGCGCAGAAGCGAATGCTGGCGCGGTTGTGATGGACATGGGCGCGGATACGACAAGTATTGTGGCGCTGCGTGGCGGCCGGATGGTTTACGCCGATTGCAGCAGGTCCGGCGGCGCGCGGATCACCGACGATCTGGCGGATGCTTTCGCATTAACGCGCAGTGAAGCCGAACGGCTCAAAACGCTGCATGGCGGCGTCATGTCCGGTCCGGAGGACGAGGGCGGCATCATCATGCTGCCAATTTCGGCCAAGCGCGGCGAAACCTGGATATCCCTTAACAAGCTGGAGGTGAGCGCTGTTATTCGCCGCCGTCAGGAAGCAATTTTCGCACGTCTCGCCGAGCAATGGCAAAAAGTCGAGGGTGGTTCAAGCCAGAGGCAAATCATTTTGACCGGGGGCGCAAGTCAGCTTTTAGGCGCTGCTCCGCTGGCGGAACGTTTATTCAAGGCCCCGGTTCGCGTCGCGGCACCGCCAGCGTTCTTCAAAGGGCCATCGCCGGTGATTGGCCCGGAATTCGCCGCAGCCTCCGGTTTGCTCGGTCATGTTCACCGGGAAGACTGGAGCTTGGACTTCAGCGTGTCGGCGCGGTCACCGCACCATGAGAGCGGGTATATCTCCCGCGTCGGCGACTGGTTGTGGCAGGGATTTTAACCAACAACCCATATCGAGTGTTGCGAATGGGCCAGTTTGGTACTTCGTAACAACAAAAGGGTTAAAAAGAGTGCTAGATTCGGGAAACGACTCAATTACGCCGGGGCTAACATGAGCATTAAACTGAAACTTCCTGACCTAACCGAGATGCGTCCGCGCATCGTTGTAATAGGCGTTGGCGGCGCTGGCGGCAACGCAGTCAACAATATGATCCAATCGGGGATCGAGGGCGTGGAGTTCGTCGCGGCGAATACGGACGCGCAGGCGCTGGCGATGTCGGGCGCTGGAAACCGCATTCAAATGGGCGCTGGCATCACGGAAGGCCTGGGCGCCGGGTCGAAGCCCGAAATTGGCGCGGCCGCCGCCGAAGAGGCGCTCGATGAAATCCGGGCGGCTGTCGAGGGCGCCCACATGCTGTTCATCACGGCTGGAATGGGCGGCGGCACCGGCACGGGCGCCGCGCCAGTGATCTCGCGCGCGGCCAAGGAACTTGGCGTCCTTACGGTCGCGGTCGTCTCGAAGCCGTTCGAATTCGAAGGCCAGCGCCGCATGCGGATCGCCGATCAGGGCGTCGCCGAACTTTCCAAGTTCGTGGACACGATGATCGTCATCCCGAATCAAAACCTGTTCCGCATCGCCAACGAGAAAACCACATTCGTCGACGCCTTCCACCGCGCGGACGAGGTGCTGAAGTCGGGTGTCTCCTGCATCACCGATCTGATGGTGAAAGAAGGCCTTATTAACCTCGACTTCGCCGACGTGCGCGTGGTTATGCAAAATATGGGCACAGCGCTCATGGGCACCGGCGAGGCCGAGGGCGAAAAACGTTCACTTAGGGCCGCCGAGGGGGCGATCTCCAATCCACTTTTGGGCGAAGTCTCGATGCGCGGCGCCAAAGGGCTGCTCGTTAGCATCACTGGTAGCGGCGACATGACATTGTACGAGGTCGAAGAGGCTGCGTCTCGTATCCGTCGCGAGGTTGACCCGGACTCCAACCCTGACATTAATATTATCGTCGGCGCCACGTTCGATAAGGAGCTTAAAGGCCGCATCCGCGTCTCCGTGGTGGCGACGGGAATACAGTCGGGCATTGGCTTTGACGCCGCACGGCTGGTGGACGCCGGGCGCAAGGATGGGCTGTCGGACCGGCTAAATGCCTCAGGCACCCGTGCGCCGCTGGCGGATGCAGAGAAATTGCCTGTGCAGACGGGCGTTCGGGGTGCGCCACGCAATCCTGACAGATCATCCCAGAACGATCAGCGGCCGCAAACGAGATCAGAGTCATCCGACCTTCGTCAGCGCGTTCCAGCTTCGCCTCACTTCGAGGCCTCGCCGCAAAAAGCGCCGATGAAACCACCGCGCCGCCCGCTCACGAGCGACGACTTTCCCGAGCTTGGCGGATCGAATGCTCCCGGCGCAAAAGATTCGCCTCGTCGCGGGCTTTTCAACTGGATGGCCGGGCGTTCGCGCTCGCGTGATTCGTCCAGACTAGAAAATCCTGTGACATCTGCGCAACGCGACAGGAAAACGTTAGGAACGCCGGACACTCAGTCCGTGATTATAGAACGGCATGGTGAACGCAAGCCCAACAGCGGCGCATCTGACGATGCATCGCCCGCGCGTCGGCCAGAGCCGAGCCTGAGCGACCGCAAGGCAACTCGCCAAACCGACGATACCTTTGAAATTCCTCAGTTTTTTAAGCGCTAGACGCCTTAAAATTGTTCCTCGGGCAAAGATTGCGTTCGCGTACTTTGACGGAAACGCCCGCATGCGAGAACGGCTATTAGCCGCCGCTCGTCAAATCGCCAGCACTTACGGAACCATTTCGTAACAGAGTGTAAACAAGCGTGATTTGTCCCCACGGAAAGCGTCGGGCTAGTTTGCACCCACGATCAGACGACGGCGAAAAACAAGTTATTACAAAAAAATAAGTCGCACGATTGTACGGGCCGGAGTGAATAGGCGAACTCCGGGGGGCACTAACAAACGGCGCAGAACAATGAGCTTTTTCGGCTTAGGCGACTATCAAACGACAATCGGTCGCGAAATCGTTCTTGAGGGCATCGGCGTACACGGTGGCAAGCAGGTTTCTCTCGTACTTCATCCGGCAGCGGCGAACTCCGGATATAACTTCTACCTCAAAACTGCCTCTAGCTCACTGAACCACGTTCCTGGCGACTTCCGCTTCGTTAACAACGTGACGCTTTGCACGGTTCTCGCTAGCGCTAATGGCGCAACCGTCGCAACTGTAGAGCACCTTCTGGCAGCGCTTCGCGGTATGGGCGTGGACAATGTCGATATCGAAGTTGACAGCACTGAAATTCCAATCATGGACGGCAGTTCTGAGCCATTCGTTGATGCAATTGACAAAGCTGGCGTTCGTCAACTGCCAGAGGTGCGCAAATACATCCGGGTGCTGCGCACTGTCCGCGTCGAAGAAGGCGACATGGTCGCTGAGTTTACCCCATACAACGGCTTTAAAGTTGATGTTGAGATTGATTTCGAAACGCCACTGATTGGCCGTCAGCGTATGGCCATCGACGTGACCCCGAATAACTTCCGCCGTGAACTTTGTCGCGCCCGCACATTTGGTTTCATGCGCGATGTGAAAAAACTTTGGGCTTGCGGTCGCGCCCTTGGCGCATCCCTCGATAACACTGTCGCCGTTGGTGAAGACCGGATCATGAACCCTGGAGGCCTTCGTTATAAAGACGAGTTCGCCCGCCACAAAGCTCTCGACGCCGTTGGCGATCTTTCCCTCGCTGGCGCTCCCATTCTTGGCGCTTTCCGCTCAGTACGCGGTGGCCACAAATTGAACTCGATGATGCTTCACGCCCTGTTCGCAGCGAAATCAGCTTGGGATGTTGTGGAAACTGCGACAGCCCGTCCTCGCCACAGCAAAGTCGTCGGCCATGCGGATATCGGTTTCGGCATTCCGCAGCCAGCTTTCGCACCGCAGAAAGCTTAAGATTTTAACTTCATGGGTTGATAGAGCGGCGCTTTTGCCGCTCTACTTATTTAAAAAGCGTCCCCGTTTTCAGAACTTGTCTGATCGCCAGCGCAAAAACACCACATTTTCAAGGTGTTTGAAGACTTGAGCTTAGGCTTGCGCTAAGATGGCGAATTACATAGACTCGTAGCTCAATGCAATGGCAGGAATTAAAAAAGACATGATGGGCAAAAGCACGCAGATCGGTCTCCTGGTCGCCGTAGTGAGCACTCTTGTGTTGAACGGATGCTCGTCCGGCTCGCTTTCCTCCATGTTTTCAAGCGAGAAGAAGACTGAGGAAGGCAAGCCGCCAAATGTGTTGTTCGCTGAAGCCGACGCGCTGCTAGCGAAAGGCGAATACACCTACGCTGCCGAAAAATTCGAGGAAGTTGACCGTCAGCACCCTTATGCTCAAGAAGCCCGTCGGGCGATTGTTATGTCGGCTTTCGCTTACCAGAAGGCGGGCAAGTCGGTTGAAGCCGTAGCCGCCGCCCGCCGCTATATCACCATGCATCCGGGCACGAAAGAAGCCGCGCTGGCGCAAAACATCGTCGCCACATCCTATTTTGACCGCATCAACGATCCAAAGCGCGACCAGTCTGAAACCAAAAAAGCGCTGGTTGAGCTTGAAACGCTTTCTCGCCGCTACCCCGACAGCCGCTACGCCGAGGAGGCTAAAAAGCGCATCAGAATCGCTCACGACGTGCTCGCCGCGTCCGAAATGAATGTGGGTCGTTATTATCTCAAGCAGGCCAACTATTTAGCCGCGATTAACCGTTTCCGCACGGTCGTTTCGGACTATCAGACGACAGCCCACGTCGAGGAAGCGCTTATGCGGCTTACCGAATCTTATATGGCGCTTGGTATTGTGAACGAAGCGCAGACCGCAGCCGCCGTTCTTGGCCACAACTTTCCTGAAAGTCGCTGGTACAAGGACAGCTACAGTCTTTTAAAAACAGGCGGGCTGTCGCCACAAGAAGACAGCGGTTCGTGGATCAGTCGCACCTGGAAAAAGGCGATTGGCTCAACCGCGCAAGGCTAACGTTCGGCTGTATTTGGCCCGGAATCACAGCTAAAAGGGTAAGCATGCTTGCTACCCTCTCCATCCGCGACATCATCCTGATCGACAGGCTAGACCTTGAGTTTGCGCCCGGCATGAGCGCATTCACGGGAGAAACTGGCGCCGGCAAATCCATCCTCCTGGACGCATTCGCGCTGGCGCTCGGCGCACGCGGCGACGCGGGACTTGTACGAAATGGCGCCCCATTCGGGCAAGTGACGGCGCAGTTCGATTTGCCGTCCACCCACCCGGCGCTTGCGATGCTCGCCGAAAGCGGCGTTGACGCCAGCGAGGAATTTATCCTACGTCGCGTCCAAACGCCCGACGGCCGCGCCAAAGCCTTCATCAACGAAACCCCGGTTAGCGTGCTAACCTTGCGGCGCGCTGGCGCCTTGCTCGTCGAAATTCACGGCCAGCACGAGGATCGCGCCTTTGTCGACACCGCCGCGCACCGCCGCCTGCTCGACGCCTATGGCGGTCTGACCGGCGACGTGGCGCGCGTGGAGGCGTTATGGCGACGATGGCGCGAGGCCATAGCATCACTCGATGCAAGACGCGCTGAAAGCGACGCCGCCCGAAAAAGCATCGACTATGCCCGCCACGCCGCCGACGAGCTGCAGAATTTGGATGCGCGCGAGGGTGAGGAGGAAACCCTGGCCGCGAACCGCCTGCGAATGCAGCACGTGGGCAAAATCGCCTCGACGCTCGATGATCTTTGTGGCGCGCTCACCAGCGGCGGTATTGAAAACAAGCTTGGCGGCGCCCTGCGACGGTTGGAGCGCCAACCCGGTAGCGCCGATATCAGCGCGCCCGTCTCCGCCGCCGTCGAGCGCGTGCTGATTGAGATTGCCGAGGCTTCGGCACTGATTAAGTCTGCGCGCGAGGGCTGCGAGTTTTCCGAAACCGAGCTTGAAAACGCCGAGGCGCGACTATTCAAACTGCGCGAAATGGCCCGTAAATACCGTTCCGGCGTCGCTGATCTGCCCGCGCTTGGCGAGCGCTTCCGCGCCGAATGCGCAGCGGTTGACGCCGCCGAAAAGGACATTCGTCGTTTGGAGACCGAGGCGCGCGAGGCTGAGACGGCTTTTCGTAAGGCGGGAAGCGCCCTTTCAGCCAGTCGGCGTGCGGCCGCAGCCAGCCTCGATAACGCTGTCGCCAAAGAGTTAAAGCCGTTAAAGCTGGAGCGCGCCCGGTTTCTCACGCAGTTTCACGAAACGGTGGATGGTGGCCCGGCGGGCTTCGAGACGGCGGGTTTCGCCGTGCAAACCAATCCCGGCTCTTCGCCCGGCCCGCTAATGAAAGTCGCGTCCGGCGGCGAGCTTTCGCGTTTCATTCTGGCGCTGAAAGTGTCGCTGGCGCAAAAGGGGTCTGCGCCGACGCTGGTTTTCGACGAAATCGACCAGGGCGTCGGCGGCGCCACGGCGTCCGCGATTGGCGACAGGCTGGCGGCGCTCGCCGAAACTGTTCAGGTGCTCGCCGTCACCCACTCGCCGCAGGTCGCCTCGCACGCGACGCATCACTTCTCGATATCCAAAAACGCGGTGCGGGTGAATGGAGCGGAAAGTATGGTAACTCACGCGGCTCAACTCGACGGCGCGGGCCGGATAGAGGAAATCGCGCGCATGCTGGCCGGCGTGAAAGTGACCGACGCCGCACGAAAGGCGGCTGCAAGTTTGATGGAGGCGGGACGTGCCTGATGACGCCGATCCTATCGCTCCGCTTTCAAACAAACCTGTCACTTCGCTCGAAGCGGCAGAGGCGGCAAACGAACTGATCCATCTCGCCACCGAAATTGCGCGTCACAACGAAGCCTATTTCACTAGCGACGCGCCCGAGATATCAGATGCCAGTTACGACGCGTTACGCCGGGTCAGCGCCGCTATCGAGGCCCGTTTTCCTGATCTGAAAAGTGGCGACAGTCCATGGGAGCGGATCGGCGCGGCGCCATCTCAGAAATTCGGAAAAGTCCTGCACAAAACGCCGATGCTGTCGCTTGGCAACGTGTTCTCGGACGATGAGACGGCTGAGTTTGTCGAGCGTATCCGCCGTTTTCTCAAGCTGGGCGAGGACAGACCGCTCGAGATCACCGCCGAACCGAAAATTGATGGTCTCGGCCTTTCCCTGCGCTATGAGGCGGGACGGCTCCAATATGCGGCGACGCGAGGCGATGGCGCGGAGGGTGAGAACGTCACCGCCAACGCGGGCACGATGAAAACAATCCCGCAGACGATCAAGGCGGCGAATTTGCCCGAGGTTTTCGAGGTGCGCGGCGAAGTTTACATGTCGCACGAGGATTTTTTGGCCCTAAACGCGCGGCAGGAGGCGGCGGGAAGCAAAATATTCGCCAATCCACGCAATGCGGCGGCTGGCTCGCTGCGCCAGCTAGACCCCGCCATTACAGCGTCACGCCCGCTGAAGTTCATGGCGTATGCGTGGGGAGACGTGGCGAGGGTTCCGGCGGACTCGCAATATGGGGTCGTGCAGGCGTTTAAAGGCTGGGGGTTCCAGATTAACCCTTTGATGCGGCTCTGCACCACCGTAGCTGAGTTGCTGGACGCCTATCGCGAGATCGAAGCGCAGCGGGCGACGCTGGGCTATGACATCGACGGCGTAGTCTACAAGGTGAACAGTCTCGCGTTGCAGCAGCGGCTCGGGTTCGTCTCGCGCAGTCCGCGCTGGGCGATGGCGCACAAATTCTCCGCGCAGCAGGCAACCACGATCCTGCTTGGCATCGAAATCCAAGTGGGGCGCACGGGCGCGCTGACGCCCGTCGCCAAGCTTCAACCGGTGACTGTGGGCGGCGTTGTCGTGCAGAACGCGACATTGCACAACGAGGATGAAATCGCCCGCAAGGACGTTCGTATTGGCGATTGGGTGAGCGTGCAGCGCGCGGGCGACGTAATCCCCCAGATTCTCGGATTTTTGCCGGAGAAACGCGCAGCGAACGCGGCGCCCTATGTGTTTCCGCAAATCTGCCCGGCGTGCGGGAGCGCGGCTGTACGCGAGGCGCATCCTAAAACCGGCAAGCTGGATGTAGTACGCCGCTGCACCGGCGGCATCGTCTGTCCGGCGCAGGCGGTTGAGCGGCTCAAGCACTTTGTCTCGCGTAATGCGTTCGACATTGAGGGCCTCGGCGAAAAGCAGATCACGGCGTTTTATGAAGACGGTTGGGTTATGGCGCCCGCTGACATCTTCACCCTTGAGGAGCGCGACAGGCGCAGTCTGAAAAGGTTGACGGACAAAGAGGGCTGGGGTGCCAAATCCGCCGCGAAGCTTTTCGAGTCGATTGAGAACCGCCGGACAATAGCACTAGAGCGGTTCATTTTCGCGCTCGGCATCCGCCATGCCGGCGAAACCACCGCCAAATTACTGGCCAAGACATTTCAATCATTTGAGGCGTTCCGGCTAGCCATGACGGCGGCGCGCGATATCGAAAGCGAGGCGCATCAGGACTTGCAGGCCGTCGATGGGATTGGGGAGGCCGTGGCGCAGTCCGTCACCGCCTTTTTCGCCGAGCCGCATAACGAGCAGGCGCTCGATGTGCTGCTGGCGCAGGTGACTGTGGAGGACTTTAAAAGCACCGAAATTGCCTCGCCGGTCACGGGACTGAGCGTGGTTTTCACCGGTTCGCTTGAGCGAATGACTCGCGATGAAGCCAAAGCGCAGGCGGAGAGGCTTGGCGCCCATGTAGCAGGCGCGGTGTCCAAGAACACCGACTATCTCATCGCTGGACCGGGCGCTGGCTCGAAGCTCAAAAAAGCCGAAACCCTTGGCACCAAGGTGCTTACAGAAGACGAGTGGCTTAATTTGATAACAATCGCCGAGTGATCGTCGAAATAAAAAAGCCGCGCCTGAACAGGACGCGGCTTTAAAATTATGGCTTCTTCGGCGCGGGCGTAACAGCGGCTGCGGCAGGGTCTTTCACTGCATCAATTTTCTTCTGAGCCGCTTCTTCACGCGATTTCTTCTGAAGCTCGACCTGACGGTCGCGGATCGCTCTCATCAGACCGATGCGGGCTTCCTTGTATTTCGCATTGTCCACCGGGGGGCCTTCATAGGCCGGGCCGAAACCACCAAGTGGTACCGGAAATCCGATTGGTTTGCCAGCAAGGTTGATAGCCGCAACCACAAGCTGTTTGCCTTTTTTGATCTGATCGACCACTTCTTTCGAAGCTTCTGCCTCAGCCGTGCAGCCAGAAGCATGGCAAAGCGTATAAACGAGTTTGATCGGCTCGTTTTCGTCGACCTTCACCTGTGCGCCTGGCGGTAGCGCCATTCCAAGCGGCACCATAATCATCAGCGCTTCCTTCGGCTGGCCCTCAACCTGGCGCAGCGCGGCGGAAACGAGCACGAGGCCGGTGTTGCCATCAATACGTTCGTGGTGGGTGAGGCAAACTTTCAGTTCTTTGCCGTCAGCCTTGCCGTCTTTGTTTTCATCGGCGAGACTTGGCGCTTTTTCGCACAGCTTGACCCACGAGCTTTTGTTTTCTTCACCAGCGGCGGCTTGACCTGCTGGTGCAGCGCCTGCAGGTTTCGGCGCAGGAGCCGCGCCTGGCTTTGCGTCTGTCTTAGGCGTCGGCGTCGCTGGTTTTGCTGATTGCGCAAAGCCTTCTGCGGCAAACGCCACGCTCAGCCCAAAAGCTGCAATTGCCGCAAGACCGCAAGCCCGGAAGGCTTTCTCTGTACGTGTCATTTCATTAAAACCCAACATTAATCTACACCTCTTACCTTATGACCAATCGCTTGGCCAAATTTGCTCCCTGCCCATCCACGTCGTCGCGTGTCCTGACAAGTGTTGGCACTCCCAATTGCGGCATTCCCGTGACGGGATCAAAGCCGGGAAAGCTGCTCCACAATTCTTTATTTCGCCGTGCCGTCTGGGTGACGAATCGCGCCCCTCCAGCAATTTTTAATCATTGCTTTGCTTAAAAGCTCGAACGCCTATCTACGGCGTCATCGAAGCAACAAACTTATTCCCGAAAACGCAACCACAATGCGGACAGTGGGCTTGGCCAGTGGCGCACCTACAATCAACGTGCGATACAGGGCGGATAAGGCGGAATTCAGGATGAAATGGCTCATTTTCTTGACGCTTGCCTTAATGGCTGCGCATTCAGCGCTGGCGGAGCCGCGTCACGGCGTTGCGATGCACGGCGAACCAAAGCACGATGAGCAATTTTCGGCGGTGGATTATGTCAATCGCGACGCCCCGAAGGGCGGCGCCGTGGTTTACGCCGTCCAAGGCGCCTTCGACAGTTTAAATCCATTCATCGTTCACGGTAATGTCGCCTCTGGCGTCCGGGATTATGTGTTCGAGAGCCTGATGACGCGCTCGCACGACGAGGCGTTTTCGCTTTACGGCCTTATCGCCGAAAGCATCGAGGCGCCAGAAGACCGTAGCTTCGCCACATTTGTGCTGCGCGCCGAAGCACGCTTTTCCGATGGCAAGCCCGTGACTGTCGATGATGTGATCTTTTCCCATTCACTGCTGCGCGACCATGGCCGCCCCAACCACCGGGACTATTACTCCAAGGTGCGGAGCGTGGAAAAAATGGGCGAGCGCGGGGTGAAATTCACCTTCGATGGCGGCGGCGATCGCGAGATGCCGCTGATTATGGGGTTGATGCCAATTCTGCCGCGCCACGCATTTGCGGCGGACACATTCGAGGAGACGACATTGGCCCCGCTTACTGGCAGCGGCCCTTACATTTTCTCGAAAATAGACCCCGGCAAATCAGTTATCTATACGAGAAATCCCGATTATTGGGGGCGCGACCTGCCAATCAATCGTGGGTATTATAATTTCGATAGCATCCGCTACGATTATTACCGCGATAGCAACGCCATGTTCGAGGCGTTCAAGCGCGGGCTATACGACATTAACGCCGAGCAAGATGCAAGCCGCTGGTCGCAGGACTATAATTTCCCCGCCGTGCGCGACGGTCGCGTTGCGCTTGCTCGGTTCGATACAGGCGCGCCAGCGGGCATGACAGCGCTGGTTTTTAATACGCGCCGCCCGATTTTTTCGGACATTCGCGTGCGAGAGGCGCTTTCTCTGCTGCTCGATTTCGACTGGATCAACAAAAATCTGTATTATGGCCTCACAGCGCGGACGGACAGCTATTTCGCGCGCTCCGAGCTGTCATCCGCCGGGCGTGAGGCCGATGCGAGGGAGCGCGACCTGCTGGCTCCTTTCGCCGAATCAATCTCGGCTGACATCATTACCGTTCGCAAGAGCACTCCCCCGGTCGGGGATGGTTACCCCCGCGCCGCGCTCCGGCAAGCGCTCGACCTCTTCAAGCAGGCGGGCTACGAAACGCGGGATGGCAAGCTGCGCAATGCGGCGGGCGAGCCGTTTGCCTTCGAGATGCTGGCCGTCACACGCGAGCAGGAGCGCCTGTTCCTGACCTACAAAAGCGCGGTGGAGCGGGCCGGAATTGCTGTCACCATTCGCCAGGTCGACTCCGCGCAATTCCAGCGCCGCAAGCAGCAATTCGACTTCGATATGATACAAAACACCTGGGCTGCCTCGCTTTCTCCGGGCAATGAGCAAAGCTTTAGGTGGTCGAGCGCGGCGGCGGATAAGGAGGGCAGCTTTAATTACGCCGGAGTGAAAAGCCCGGCGGTCGACGCCATGATCGCCGCGATGCTGGCCGCCAAAGACCGCGAGGGGTTTGTCTCCGCCGTGCGCGCGCTCGACCGGACGCTGCTTGCCGGGCGTTATGTGCTGCCATTGTCTCATTTGCCGCAGCAATGGGTCGCCCATTGGAAACATTTGCGATACCCCGAAAAACCTACCCTTTACGGATTTCGCGTAGACACGTGGTGGCGCGACGATAGCGCAGGCACGGCGTCGCAGTAATTTCACTCATAGAATGGCCGTCCATGCCGAGCGGTGACACGTCACATATGAGCACGCCCGGAGCCGTTGGCCGACTTGGCCTGAGCGGACTGCTACGCCATTGGGCGGAGCTCAAACCCGAGGCGCTCGCGCTCGCCGACCAGCCTAACAAAGAGCGCCTTGGACTGGGGGCGCCGCGACGCCTGACATTCGCCCAGACCGACGCGGCGGTGGACAGGCTCGCCGCCTTTTTGCTTGCGTCCGGTGTCGGCCCAGGCGCGATCGCGGCTTTGCAGATGCCCCACACAACAGAAAGTTTGCTTATCGCACTCGCCTGCCTGCGAGCCGGCGTCTGCGCGGCTATTACGCCATTCGCCTGGCGACGCCACGAAGTCTCGGCTGCGTTTGCGTCACTGGCTGTCGAAGCGGCGATCGGGAGCTGGGCAGGCGGCCGCTCGCAGTCGCACGTTCTGACGGCGGCGGGAGTTCGCAATGCAGAACTGTGCTTCGCGTTCACCTTTGGTGAGGAAGCGCCGGATGGCCTGACTAATCTTGACGATCTCATTGATCTCGGCGACAAGCCGCCTTCGGTTTCGCATGAGGAGCCACAGAGCGCCGCGTTTTTGCATTTTGCGCCCAGGGCGCGAGCGATGCCGCTTATCATTCCGCGCAGCAATCGAGACCTGGTGGCGGCGGGGCTTGCGTCCAGCACTTCAGCCAGTCTCAATGATCGCACCGTCTTGCTAAGCGCTTTTCCAATCTCGGGGGTGACAGGCCTCGCTGGCTTTTTTGCGCCATGGCTTATCACCGGCGCGTCCCTCATTCTCCACCATCCTTTCGATAACGCACTTTTCGGCTGCCAGTTGAGCGGCGAAGGCGTCACGTTTACCGCGCTGCCTGCGGAAGTAGCCGACGGCGTTGAACGTGAGATATCCCTTACCGCCTTAAATCCACCCGTCATCGCCCGCGTTTATTCATTGCCGCCCGCAAAGACAACCCAGCCAGATACCGTGGAGGCGGCACGCGGCGCTGTCGGCCTGTTGAACATCGCGGAGTATGCGTTGCTTGCGCGGCCTGCGGCAGCTATGCCCGCCGCGTGGTTGCCGCTGGGGGTTGCAAGCCACGCGACTGGCAACGCAGCCCTCACCTTTCTGGAGACGCGGCTGCGTGGAAAAATCCTGCGGAAAGAGACTACGTCAATGCTCTCCGGGGAATTGTGCCTTCGAGGCGCGGCCGCGCCGACGCTGCTTGGGACGTTGGCGGAACTCAATCCCGGCGCCTCCATCGTAGATGCGGATGATTTCATCAACACAGGCCTCGAATGCACGTTTGCCGACGCGGCAATGAGCATGATCGCCTGTGCGCCACAACCTTTACTGGCGCGCATGGGCGGCGTCGCCATCGATATCGAAGAACTGGACAGGCTCTACGCTGGCTTCCCCGGATTTCTGGATGCGGCGGCGTTCACAATCTCCGACCGGCTGCTTGGCGAGCGCATCTTCGCCGCCGTCGCGCCTCCGCCCGGCGAGAGCGTCGCGGAGAGCGATTTCCGCAACTATCTTGAAAGCCTTGATATCGCGCCGTTTAAATTCCCGGAAAAACTCGTGGTCGTAAAATACGTGCCCCGCGACTCAGAGGGCAGCGTTTTACGTGAGCGAATCCTGAGCGAAATCTAGTAATGGGAACCAACGAAATCGGACGGTGTTTACAGATTGCCGTCTGAAAGCGCTGGCAAGACGTTTTTAGACGGCAGCCCTAATTCGCTGCTCCCGACAGCGAAACCCGAAATTGCCTCGCCCCAGGCAATTTTACGCGGCCCGGTTTCAAACCGGGTCGCGTTTGTTAAGTTTAGCGTCAAAACGCAATTTCAAATATATGATGATAAGCGATAGCGCGAGGGTAACGGCGTTCGCGCCAATGATGGGCCAGCTTTCCGTCAGAACGCCGAAAATGAGCCAGAGAAACAACCCGCACGCAAAAACGCTGTACATTACCAGGGAAATCCCCGCGGTTTCGCGTGTTCGAATGATATGCAGCGCTTGAGGGATAAACGACGCAGTCGTGAGTACGGCGGCGCACGTCCCGATCAGCGTTTCCATCAGACGTCGCGCAAGTTTGGACAAGCAAACGGTTGCGTCGCTACTTTGAGCCATTCCGCTTCTCTAGTGGTCAGCCCCTGCGCCAAGGCCCCCAGCACCGTGGCGTGGTAATTGTTAAGCCAAGACAACTCATCGGGCGTAAGCATCGCGCCGTTCACCAGACGTAAATCGATAGGCGCAAGCGTTAGCGTCTCGAAGCCCATCATCTCACGTTCGCCACCTTCGATTGAGGCGGGCGGCGTTACAAGCATGAGGTTTTCGATGCGGATTCCGTAATGCCCCTCCCGGTAATAGCCCGGCTCATTCGAGACGATCATTCCCGGCTCCAGCGTCGCTATGCCCCGCTTGGATATCGATTGCGGGCCTTCATGCACGGATAAATAGCTACCAACGCCATGCCCGGTGCCATGATCGTAATCGAAGCCCACCTGCCAAAGCGGGCGGCGGGTCACGCCATCCAACTCCACCCCCTTCGTGCCGACCGGAAACCGCACCGTCGCGAGCGCTATATGCGCTTTGAGCACGAGCGTAAAATGCCGCCGCATGGCATCAGTAGACTCGCCAACGGCTACAGTGCGCGTGATATCCGTCGTGCCGTCCTGATATTGCCCGCCAGAGTCAATGAGGAAAAGTGAGCCAGGCTCCAGTCTCCGGTTCGTCGAATAGGACGGGCGATAATGAACGATGGCGCCGTTTGGGCCGGCTCCGGCGATCGTATCGAAGCTGATATCCGCCAGCGCGCCGGTTGCCCGGCGGAACTCCTCCAGCTTTTGCGCCGCACCAATTTCGTCGATGGCCCCGCCCGGCGCATTAGCGTCTAGCCACGCCAGAAAGCGCGCTACTGCCAGTCCATCGCGCAGGTGGGCGGCTTTCGAGCCATCGATTTCGGTCTGGTTCTTGCACGCCCGGGGCAGCACGCAAGGGTCTTGCCCCTCGCTTATGATCGCGCCCGCTTGCTCCAGACGCTCGGCGAACCACGCGGACCCGCGATCCGGATCGAACCGCACCGTCTGCGCTGAAAGCGAGGCCAGTTGCAACTCCAATGCTTCGGGCGACAAAACCTGCGCAATGGGGGCAAGTACTGCCCGCAGAACATCGTCTATCTTCTCCGGCGCCATGAAAATTTGCGCGGCGCCATCGGCGGGAATAATCGCATGCCCGAGCGCCAGCGGCGTGTGTTGAACGTCGCCGCCGCGAATGTTGAACGCCCACGCTATCGACTCTGGCGCGGTCAGGACAACGGCGTCTTGCTTCTCTTTTTTGAGCGCAAGTTGAATGTCGGCGAGCTTTTCGGCGGCGGCGACACCCGCAAAACGCAAATCGTGAGTGCGCGCCGTGTGCATTGGCGGCGCTGGCCGGTCTGTCCAGATTGCGTCTATGGGATTGCTATCGACGGCAACAAACGCGCCGCCCGCCTTCTCAACCGCCTTGAGATAAGTTTTGACCTCATTGACCGTGTGCAGATGCGGATCGTAGCCGATGCGGGCGCCCTGAGGGAGATTGTCGCGCAGCCAGTCGAGCGGTTTCGCTTCCGGATATTTCAGGGTTGTGAATACGGCGCCATCTACCTGCCCGTTAGCCTGCAACACGTAGCGTCCATCGACGAATAGCGCGGCCTTCTCCGCCAGTAAAATAGCCACGCCCCAGGAGCCGGAAAATCCGGTGAGCCAAAGCAAGCGCTGGCTGGATAGCGGCGGCATTTCATTCTGATATTCGTCCGTCGATGGAATGATGAAGCCATCAAGGCTTGTCGCCTTTATCGCCGCGCGCAGGGCGCCAGCACGGGCCTGCCCATGCGCCGGGCCACTCAAATCTTCGAAGGATTGAAACATAATGCTTTGTAATTGGCCGCCGCATTTCGATCAAGCAATCTTAAGGTATGCAAATTTGCATAGGTTGAAATGCCTTTTGCAGTCTACTGTGCGAAGCCGAACACGCTCATTGTATGTGTCGAAGTAGGCGCATCGTCGCCCGCAAAAAGGACATCAAACAATGAGTACAGTGACTCTTCATAATTCCATTCAAACCGCATCCCCAGCAAAAACAAGCCCAAGCTTTGTAAAGCGGTTCATCGATTCGTTTTCGGCGGCGCGTCAGGCGAAAGCCAATCAGGAAACGCTGCGTTACTTGCGCGGATTGGACGACAAAGCGCTGATGGATTTTGGCTACAGCTATCCGGCTGTGCGCGAGTTACGGGCCGGGCATCTGCCGCCGGTATCGTTTTAAATATGGTTTGGTAGGCGTTACCGGCGGACGAGGGTTAAAGTCGTCCAGCCGTCTTGCGAGCGGCGTTTTTGAAGCGCGAATCCGACGCTGTGGTAGCGCCCCCAAACCTCCGGCTCCTGGCTATCCAGCAGCCCTGAAAGAATAACAAACCCCCGAGGGTTAAGCGCTGCGTGAAAGCTTGCGGCGAGGCTTATCAGCGGCCCGGCCAGGATATTGGCCACAATAAGATCGAACGGCGCTCTAGCGGCGATGGCGGGATAAGATAGGCGGGAGGCGCAGACCGCCCTAACCTGCTCTGCCACGCCATTAATGCGGCAATTGTCGCGCGCCACCACCACCGCCACCGGGTCAATGTCAGCGGCCAGGACACGCAAGCGCATAGATTTGGCGGCGGCGATGGCGAGAATGCCGGAGCCAGTTCCCATATCCAGAACATTCGCGAAACGGCCTTTTTTAGCCAATTCGTGGATGGCGATAAGGCACCCTTGCGTGGTGCCATGATGCGCCGTGCCGAACGCGCGCCCAGCCTCGATCTCGATAGCGAACGGGCGTCCGCGCGCTGCATTTCGCGCATGCGATCCATGAATGAAAAAGCGCCCGGCCCGCACCGGCGGTAGGCCCTGCTGCGAGATTGTAACCCAGTCTTCTTCTGGCACCTCTTCGATGCGGAAATTTGGGGTCTCGCGCCCGCCAAGCGCGCTTTCCAGCACCCCTTGCATGACGGATGGATCGGGCATTTCCGCGAAATACGCCTCGACGCGCCAACCGTTGCGTGTTTGCGCCAGCGTAACGGCGCCCGCCCCGTCTATGGCTTCGGCGATAACCGCCGCAATCAACTCGCCGTCGGCTTTAGCCGTCTCGCAGACAAGCTTGATCGTCACGCCGCGATCGCTTTGGCCATGCCGGTGTCGAGCGAAGCCGCCCACCGTGCGGTTAGCAGCGCTTTCGCATCGGCGAGCGGGAGCGGTTTCAGCAGATTGCCGCCCTGATCCGCCACGAGACCATCTTCGCGTAAGCGCTGCAGAGCGTCGTCCACGTCAAAATCAATTTTGACGTTCCAGTAATGCGCAAGAAAACGCTCGATATCCGCTTTAGCTCTTTGAAGCTGACCGTGGGTTTGCGACCCCTTAAGCAGCGATGTGTAGAGAAGCATCTCCTCTTTGATATTCTCCTCTTCCGCCTCATCAATGAGTAACGCAAGCACGCTCTGATTGTTGGCGAGGTTGTGGAAATACAGGTTTTGCGCAAGCTGCATCATGTACTTGTTGCGTGTGTTGACAAGGTTCATCACCTGCCGGAACACAACGCCGCCAAGGCCGAAGAATACCATCAACAGGAAAAACGGACTAAGGGCGGCGGCGGTCAGCACCTTCAAAACCGTTGTAACGACGCCAAAAACTGTGGTGCCGCCCGCCGTGATCCACAACCGCACCTTGTCCCAGTATTTCAGCTTGATCTTGGTGTTTGGAAACAGCATTTCCAAATCCTGCCGTGGGATATACTTGAACATTTTGATGTAGATTTTGTCGGAAGTTGCGCCTTTGGGCAGATCGGCGCGCATTTTGGCAAGCCGCTTCTCCGCCTTTTGCAGCCCAATGTCTTCCTTCTTCATGATTTCTTTGAGACGGATGTCATCCGGCTTGAGTTTGATCGCCATCACGAAGCGGCGATAGAGGTCGATCTCAAATTCCTTTTTCATAAAGAACGTCTCAAGGCTGCGGCGCTCTCGCTTCTCCGTGGTTTCGCCCCGCGAATACAACAGCGTGAAGTCAAAATCCGTCAAGTCCACATCGACGGACACGCCCTCTGGCGAGGATTCTGCGAGGATTTTCTCAAGCTGCTTCTCGTCGATGGAGGAATAGTTGGCGCCCTCGAACAGCTTTTTCAATTCGCCAACCAGATCGCCGAGCAGCATGACGCGCGTTTCCGCGTCCGCTTCTGTTGAGTTAATGGTTTCATCGTCCGGGTTGAATGGATCGTAAAGATGCGCCAGCCGGTCAAGGCTCAGGCAGCTATCCTGCTGACGCACGCGCGCGATATAGGACAAAACGATACGCGCCTCATCCACCTCGTGTGCGCCCCACACGCCGGATGACAGCAAGCGCTCGAAAATCGCCGTGCGGTCGATGGGAATGAAGCGCTCTTTCGGGTCGCCCGTTAGGGTCTCCGATGTCGGCGTATGCTCCGGCCTGGTATCCATGTCAGCCTTCCCCTCACGCGATGCGCGCCGAACTGCGCCCGCCATTGATTGCCGGTTTTTGCGCGCAAGATCAACCCGGAGAGATGGAAAAAGCGTTTAAGGCCGAGAGACGAACGAGGGGACGACTTTTTTCTGGCCGACCCTGTCAAAATCGACGGTGAGTTTGTTACCTTCGATCTCGGCGATGTGGCCGTAGCCGAACTTGTCGTGGAAGATACACTAGCTAGCGACTAATTTATGCTGATAAAGTTTTTATACTCATCGAAAAGTTCACTACAGGTAAGTTTGTTATGCACTTTGACGCCATCAGAAAGTCTTGTTAATAAGCGGACGTCCCCTTTAATGACCTCAACGTCAGAATCTGGAAAACCTTTAGCAGTTGCATAAATTCAACAAAATCACCATCCCCCTTAAAACCACCTCTAAAATCATCGAACTGGAAGCAAAGCAACCTGCTTATCATCCGCCAGTTTTGATCCGACAGGGAAGTTGACCTCCGCGCTAGCTCCGGCTCCAATAATAAAGGTAGTCTTTTTTCTAGCCTATAATTAAGCCCGCTGCACGAACGAGGCGATGACCTTTTTCTGCCCGGCTTTGTCGAAATCGACGGTGAGTTTGTTGCCTTCGATCTCGGCGATGTGGCCATAGCCGAACTTGTCGTGGAAGATACGGTCGCCGACAACGAAGCCCTCCGTGTCGCCCGCGCTTGTCGCGACGAGTTCGCCATGAATGGTGGGCGGGCCGCGCCGCGCGGGTTTAGCGGTTTTGGCCGCTTGGGAGTAAGCCTGCGCGCGCTGCCAGCCAGGGCTGGTGTAACCGCCGGTGAACGCGGCCTGCGCCCCCTCCTCGAAGCGTCCGTAGCCGCCGTGGCCCATCGGCTCCGAGATGGCTTCGGCGTGCGCCGCTGGCAACTCGTCCACGAAACGCGAGGGCATGGCGCTTTGCCACAGCCCATGCACGCGCCGGTTTTGCGCAAAGGTGATTTTCAGCCGCTGCCTGGCGCGTGTAACGCCGACATAGGCGAGCCGCCGCTCTTCCTCCAGCCCCGCCTGCCCGTTTTCATCCATGCTGCGCTGGTGCGGGAACAGCCCCTCCTCCCAGCCGGGGAGGAAAACATGGTCGAACTCCAGACCCTTGGCAGCGTGCAATGTCATGATGCTGACCCGGTCGCCCTCGGAGTTCTGCTCCGCGTCCATTACAAGGCTCACATGCTCCAGGAAACCGCCGAGCGTGTCGAACTCGTCCATGAAGCGGATAAGTTCCTTGAGGTTTTCAAGCCGGGACGGCGCCTGCGGGGACTTATCCGCCTGCCACATGGCCGTATAGCCGCTCTCGTCCAGAATGCGCTCAGCCAGCTCGGTGTGCTTCATCGCATCGAGCGAGCGCCGCCAGATTTCAAACGCGGCTGTAAGCCCCGACAGGGTTTTGCGCACGGCGGGCTTGAGTTCGTCGCTAGCGGACAGCGCCTTGGCGGCGTGGAACAGCGGCACGCCCTCGGCCCGCGCATAGGCGTGCAGGGTCTGCATGGTGGATTCGCCCAACCCCCGCTTGGGCACGTTGACGATGCGCTCGAACTTCAGGTCGTTCGCCGGGTTATACATCACCTGCAAATAGGCGATGGCGTCCTTGATCTCCTGCCGCTCGTAAAAGCGCGGTCCGCCGATGACGCGATACGGCAGGCCGAGCGTAACAAAGCGATCCTCCAGCGCCCGCATTTGAAACGACGCGCGCACCAGAATGGCGATGTCATTCAGCTTTTGCCCGCGCCCGCGTGCAGATTCGATGTCGTCGGAAATCGCCCGCGCTTCCTGCTCGTCATCCCATACGCCCTGCACCAGTATGCGCTCGCCGTCCGGCCCGCCATCGGCATGCAGCGTCTTGCCGAGCCGTCCCTGATTGTGCGCAATGAGGCCCGAGGCTGCGCCAAGGATATGGCCCGTGGAGCGGTAATTGCGCTCCAGCCGGATAACCTTAGCGCCGGGAAAATCTTTCTCGAACCGCAGAATGTTATCCACCTCAGCGCCGCGCCATCCGTAAATCGACTGGTCGTCGTCGCCCACGCAGCAGACATTGTGGTTGCCCTGCGCGAGCAGCCGCAGCCACAAATACTGCGCGACGTTGGTGTCCTGATATTCGTCCACCATGATGAACTGGAAGCGCTGGTGGTAGCTTTTCAGGATGTCCGGATTTTCGAGGAACAGGCGCAGGTTTTCCAGCAGCAGATCGCCGAAATCCGCTGCGTTTAAATCCTTTAGCCGTTGCTGATAGGCGGCATAAAACTCCGCGCCACGCCCGTTAGCAAACGCAAACGCCTCGCCCGCCGGGATTTTGTCCGGCGCGAGCCCCCGATTCTTCCAACTATCAATGAGGCTCGCCAGATGCCGCGGCGTCCAGCGCTTCACGTCCAGCTTCGCCGCCTCGATGACCTGCTTCAGCAGCCGCAACTGATCGTCGGTGTCGAGCACGGTGAAGGACGATTGTAGCCCCACAAGCTCCGCGTGATACCGCAAAATCCGCGCGCTGATGGAATGAAACGTGCCGAGCCACGGCATCCCCTCCACCGTGCCGCCAACCAGCGCGCCGATGCGATGCTTCATCTCCTTGGCGGCTTTGTTAGTGAATGTAACGGAAAGGATTTCCTGCGGCCGCGCCCGCCGCGTCGCCAGAATATGCGCGATGCGGGCGGTCAGCACCCGCGTCTTGCCCGTGCCTGCGCCCGCGAGCACCAGCACCGGCCCGTCGAGCGCCTCCACCGCCTCGCGCTGCTCCGCGTTCAGCCCTTGAAAAAAGGGCGGTTGCGCCGACGCCCGCTTCGACAGCGGCACGATTTGCGCGTTTTGCGGTTTCGCGGCAGGATCCAAGGCGTGTTTCCGACTCGCTGTCATATCCAATGAGTACAACATGGGAACAGCGGCCGCAATTTCCTACGACGCCCGTCCACATGCAGGCTACTTCAGCAGCGCGTCATACTCCGCGTGAGCGCCGATCCAGAACCAGGAATAGCCGTTAACTTCTTCAGTCGCCAAAGCGCGATAATCGCGGCCAACACGCGCCGACCATAGCACCCCAACTTTCTTGAACTGAATGGATGGATGTCTAGGGTTAGCTTTCAAAAGTTGGACGTTTTTGGCCGCAAGCCGCTGCGTTGCGGTCGGCAAAGCGCCGTAGCACTGCCAGAAGCTGGCGGCCCGCGAAATGCCTCACAGGTCGCGGCCGTTGCCTTCGGCGTAATCCTTTTTGGCTTGTTCAATCAGCTTGTCGAGCTTGCCCGCCGCGCTATCTCGCGCGATCTGCTTGTCCCACTCGTCCATGTCGAACTCGTTGAACCACTCTCGAAACTTGGCCAGATCCGCCTCGGATAGCTTGGCCACCGCTTTTTCCAAGTCCTTGACTGTCATTGCTCGCCTCTGATGCTCTTTTCGCAATAGTACCAGACGCCGTCGCCTGCGCAACTTTGCAAGACAGCAAATTAAGCACGCTTGCTATGGAGAGAAAATCAGGAATACGAAAGTCGCGAACAAAACCAGATGCACCACGCCGGGCAGGATGTTGGTTCGGCCATCGCTGAACGTCGCTAAACTCACGCCGAATGTCACGGCGAGCAGCGCAGCGTCACTTGAATCAAGACCAAGCGCCAGCGGCGTGTGGCGTCTTGTTCATGATTATCCGAGGGGCGGCTTCGATACGTCCGGATGATACCTCATATTTTTCGGGAGATTGTAGAAACAATGGTATATTTTTACGAAGGAGATAACGATGGGCTTGAACATTAAAAACGAACAGGCGCACAGGCTTGCGACTGAAGTCGCTGAACTCGCGGGTGAAACGCTAACTGATGCAGTGACAAACGCTCTGCGCGAACGGCTCCAACGCTTGGAAAGCCAAAACGCCATGCGTAAAGTTCAAAGGGCGCAGACCATTATGGAAGCCGCCCGCAAGTTTCGCGAACAGCTTGCAGAGCCGTTGCCCGGTCATGGCGAATTTTTATATGACGAGCGCGGCCTGCCAAAATGATTGTCGATACATCAGCCATAATAGCGATCTTGGCTAACGAGCCTGACGCACAGAGTTTCGCAGAGGCAATCGCAACGACCGCGCTATGCGCTATGTCGGCGGCGACTTTTTCGAAGCGGCGATCATTGCGGATAATAGGACTCGCTGCCCATGGCGCTTGATGAGTTTATGAGAGATACGGAGATAGAAATTGTCCCCGTCACTGCGGCTCAGGTTCGGATCGTTAGAGTCGCCTATCAGACATACGGGCGCGGCAATCATCCGGCGCGGCTCAATTTCGGCGATTGTTTTACCTACGCGCTGGCGCAGGAAACCGGGCGAGTCTTGCTGTTTAAGGGCGATGACTTCGCGCAAACGGATGTGCGCCCGGCGATATAGGCCGATACAACAGGTTGGACTTTAGGGCGGGAATTGTTAAGGTTCACGTTATATTATGGACACGTCACAATTGTAAGTGATTCAGCGTTCATGCGGGATGACGCCGCGCTGGTTAATTCGTCCATTAGCCGTGGAGGCCATACTTGGGAGCCGTTCTCGCAACTCTGGCGACGCTTGTTATCCTCGTGCTTGGAGGCGCATTCGCCGTTCCTTATCTGGTCGACTGGAACGATTACCGCGACGTGTTCCAGGCGCAGGCAAGCCGGCTGATGGGCCGCAACGTCGATGTGCGCGGCGATGTCAGCCTCACCATTCTCCCCGTGCCGCAGATCGCCTTCCAGAACGTCCGCATCGCCGATGAAACTGGCGGCTTTGACGCCGCCATCGCTGAGGTGCAATCGTTCGACATGATGCTATCGCTACCCGCCCTGCTGACCGGCGCCGTAGAGGCCAGCAGCATCTCACTCGTCAAACCCGTCCTGCGGCTGTCGATTGACCAAAACGGTCAGGGAAACTGGCGCAATCTCGGGATGCGCGATAATGGTCAGATCGGGCCACGTGCAGTGGCGCTGAACGGCGTTGCGATCAAGGATGGCGTTATCGAAATTACGGAAGCCGATAGCGGTTCAATTTGGCGTGCCACGTCAATTACGGGGACATTCGCAGCGGACTCCCTGCAAGGGCCTTTCAAGTTCAACGGAGCGGCGATGTTTGGTGGCTTGAAGCACGATGTGCGTTTCGGCGCCGCGAAATACGCTGATGGCAAACTGAACACAAAAGTCTCGGCGCAAAGCGCCGGCGGGGCGCAATACGCCTTTGACGGCGCCTTATCCGGCCTAGACGACAAACCGCAATACTCAGGCGGCGTCAGCTTGAAGTCCGCCGTCGGCTCGAACCTTGGTTATGAGGCGAAGGCCAGGGCCAACCTTTCGCTGGCTGGACTGGAGTTCACTGACCTGACCCTGACCGTGGCCGACAATGTACGCCCGCAGACCGTCACTGGAACAGCCTCTATAACGCGCGGTGCGCAACCGACCTTTAACGTGCAAATGGCGGGAGACTGGTTTAACGCCGATCCATTCTTGAGCGCAGGGTCGAATGAGACTTTGCCGGAGGCGCTTAATTCCGGCCTCCGCTCATTTCGGGAGGCGATTGGCGGGGCGGCAGAAGGGCGGCTCAGATTGTCCGTCGCTCAACTCATGCTGCGCGGGGATGACCTGCGCGACGTTTCTTTAGACATAAATCATAGTGCTAGCGGGCTGGACATAACCAGCCTCCGGGCGCTAGCTCCGGGAGATAGCGATATCCGGCTTTCCGGCCGCGTTAACGCCGCTTCCGAAGCGGCAAACTTTGAAGGCGCCGGAGAGATCAGCGGCTCCAGTCTCTCGCGGTTTCTCAAATGGTCGGGAGGCTTCAAGGATGACGCAAATCCGGCCCTGGCGAAAAATTTTGCGCTGAAAGGTAAGGTTTCACTTAACGGTCACGAGTTTCGGATCGGCGAGGCGGCGGGCGAGTTGGGCAGTTCGGCCCTGACTGGGCACCTTCAGTATGCCTTTGCGGATCG
This sequence comes from Hyphomicrobiales bacterium, assembly GCA_034440495.1. GTDB lineage: Bacteria > Pseudomonadota > Alphaproteobacteria > Rhizobiales > Rhodomicrobiaceae > JAWXCE01. Next base: position 58,298 of record JAWXCE010000022.1, read on the forward strand.
TGGAGCTTTGTCACTGTCAATCGAAAGCGACCGGCTTGACCTTCGCGAGGTCATTTCCGGTGATCTGAACCTGAGCGAGCTGGCGGGTGGGGCCAGTAAAGACACGGACGTCGATCCCCAGAACGGCATAACGCTGCAAAGCATGCTGGTGCGCTTTCAGGCGTTCAACTCTGCAAAGATCAAGATCAGGGCTGGCGTGCTGGAGTTTGACGATCAGGATGTCAAAGACGTTCTCGCAGACATATCGGCGGGCGGCGACAGCCTCACTATTACGGCTTTGCAGTTTGCAACCGGCGACGGACTGCGCATGAAGGCCACCGGGAAACTGCAGTCGCTGCAAAGTGCGCCTGAGGGGGAAATTAAACTCTCTATCGATGCAGCGGGAGAAAACGGCGTTTGGTCGCTCGCTCGCGCCGCCGGTCTGAGAAACAACGCGGATAACTCTGACGCCCGGGCGTCGATGTTAGTGCCGCTCAAAATTGCTGGCTCGCTGAAAGCGCGCGGCGCGGCTGACGCGATTGACTTCAAGCTCGACGGTCTTGCGTCTGACAGCCCGTTTTCCGTGGAGGGGCGTTTTCAGGGCGAAAATAGTTCGTCATGGCGAGGCGATGTCACGGTAGATGCATGGATATCGAACGCTGACGGGGGCAAGCTGCTGGCGCAGATTTTGCCAGGCTCGCAAGGACGGGCAAAGCTGGCCAGCACAGAGCAAGGCACACTGTCCATCATCGCCAGCGGGCGGTTGAATGAAACGCTGCAAAGCAAAGTCACGCTGCGAACCGCAAATCTGAAGGGGGCCTTTAGCGGTCAGGCGTCACTGATGAAAACGCCGTGGGAGGCGTCCGGCAATGTGCGCATAGAAAGCGCCAACGCTGCAACTTCGGGGATGATGTCGCAGCTTCTGCTTGGCCGTCCCGTTATTTCCGAAGCATTTTCAGCTCAGGCGGACACGTTAAAAACGGAGAATACATACACACTTTCCGGCCTGGCTCTCGATATTGGGGGCGCGGTCGCTTCCGGGAGCGCAAAAGTCGTAATCGTCGATGGTGCGCCCCTCATTTCAGCCTCGCTTGAGACAGACAGGGCAGCCACGCCGGATCTTTTCGCGATGCTCTTGGATACGTCCACGCTTTCCCCGGCAGTTATTTCGACAACTTCGGATACTATATGGCCTGATGCGCCGTTCTCCCCGGCGCTATTCGAGGGCGTCCGGCATTCGCTATCCCTGAAATCCAGACGGCTTGAACTCGGCGCAGGCTTGACGCTTGAGCAGGCGGAATTGATCGCGGCGCTGGAGCGCGGCGCCCTCGTCGTTTCAAAGCTGGAGGGCGATACGCTGGGGGGCCGCTTTTCCGCGCAAGGATCGTTGAAACACGAGCGAGGCCGTTTCGCTCTGAATGGCAAGGCCGGTTTGCGGGATGCCCGGCTTGAAGCGCTGCTGGCCACATCTGGAGGGTCCGGCGCGCCCCCGCTTGCCTCAGGCGCTGTGTCTTTGGACGCGCGTTTTAGCGGACAGGGAGCAACCCCTCGCGGCATGATCTCAAACTTGTCCGGCAAAGGCAGCCTGCGATTTGGGCAGGGCGTGCTGTACAAGTTCTCGCCCGGCGCGCCAGAGCGGCTGGCCCGAGAGTTTCTCGAAAGCAAGGAGTCGGCAAAAGCGGGTTTCGAAAAAACACTTACCGCTTATATCCGTCAGGGTGAGTTCGGCTATAGGCGCCTGCGTGCCCCGTTTGTCATCAAAAACGGATTACTGAAAGTGCGTCGCGCATCGTTTCGCGGGTCGGACTACGCGATTAGGTCGGAGATTGACGTCGATCTGCCAAGCTTGCGCGCCGACTCCGAGTGGAGTTTGGGCGTAAGGTCAGGCCGCAAACAAGCTGAAACGCCTACGGTCAAAGCGATTTTTGCAGGGCCGCTGGCTGAGTTGAGCACGCTGAAACTCAGCATTGAAATGAATGAGTTCGAGCGATTCCTCACCGTCCGCCGGATGGAGAGGGATTTGGAGAACCTCGACTGGTTGAACCAATACGGCCGCACTCCGCCGCCTGAAGCGGCCCCGCAGCCCCCTGGCCCGCGCATCGAAAATCGCAAATCACCGCCATTCGCGGGGCAACCACCCGGTAGTCAAGCAGTTGAGCGCCAGCCGTTGCCGCCGCTACCGGATGCGCCTCCGCCGCGCGCCGCAGATGTGCAAAGCTGGAAACCGACGCCGCAAAGCGATGCGGGCAGTCCGGTCATTCAGGAAAAGTCGCCTGGGGCATTTGAAGCAAAAATCCGTTCAGCGATCACCAATCCGCCTCTCCCCTCGACTGAGCTGCCCACCCCGTCGGAAGTGCGGCAACCGCAATCTGCGCCCGCTGACGCACAGCCCGCACCGTATCAGCCCTCAAACACTCAACAGGGCAATGACGCCTCGCAAGCGGCTCAGACCGCCCCGCCGAAGCCGAAGCGGTCTTTCAACTCGAACGAGCCATTTAATCCCTTTAGCCGCTGACCTGAAGTTCAGCTTTTAGCCTTGGGCGATGCCCATAGCGGACGCCTTGCTCAACAGCGCCTCGGCCATGCGAATCGACGCGATGTCTATCAGGCGGCCGTCCAGCGACACCGCGCCCTTACCAGCCTTCGCCGCGTCCGCCATGGCTTCGACGATTCTGCGGGCTTTCGTCACCTCGGCATCGGATGGCGTGAACACCTTATTCGCCAGTTCGATCTGGCTGGGGTGGATCGCCCATTTGCCTTCGAAGCCGAGCGCGGCCGCGCGCCGCGCCGCCGATGTGTAGCCATCCGGGTCGCCGAAATCGCCAAACGGGCCGTCGATGGGGCGCAGTCCATAGGCGCGGCACGCGACCATCATGCGGGCCTGGGCGAACAGCCACGGGTCCTGCCAGTGGGTCTGGCGATTGCCGTCCGCGTCCTTGTCGGTCAGCACGCTGTAGTCAACATTGACGCCGCCGATGACGGTTGAACGCGCGCGGGTGGACGCCGCATAATCCGCCACGCCGAACGACATCGCCTCCAGACGCCTCGATGACTGCGCGATGGCATCCACGTTCGCCATGCCCAGCGCGGTCTCGATAAGCACTTCGAAGCCGATGCGCTTGTCGCGCTTCTTGGCCTGCTCGATCTGGGTGACCAGCATATCGACCGCGTACACATCCGCCGCCACGCCCGCTTTGGGGATCAGGATCATGTCGAGGCGCGGGCAGTTCTCCACCACATCCACCACGTCGCGATACATGTAGTGGGTATCTAGGCCGTTGATGCGCAGCATCATCGTCTTGCTGCCCCAATTCACATCATTCAGCGCCTGCACGATATTCTTGCGCGCCTGCTCCTTGTCGTCCGGCGCCACCGCGTCTTCCAGATCGAGGAAAATAATGTCGGCGGCGGACGCTGCAGCCTTCTCGAACATGCCGATGTTCGACCCCGGCACGGCCAGCTCGGAACGGTGCAGGCGCGGCGTCGCCTGCTCGATGATGGTGAAGCTCATGATTCGTTCTCCGTTTTTGATTCTACATACTTGTCATGGCCGGGCTTGACCCGGCCATCTATAATTTATGAACCCTGTCGTGCGGCTTTCTGGATGGCCGCCTTAACGGCGGCCATGACAACAAAACCAGCCACGCCTCGTGCCTTACAGTTAGTATTTAACCCACAGCGCCAAGCCCGCCAGCGATGCAGTTGATAGACAATAGCAGGTTGGATTTAAACGCTTCCTTCGCCTGGCCGTGCTCGACCACCCGGAAACTACGCAACAACTCAACCTGCTGGCGGTTCACCTGGTTGATGATGGGCAGCCGCGCGGCGATGCGCTCGCGGTAGACCGGAAAGCGCTCGCTGATGTCTTTTTCGCCCGTCAGCCTGATGACCATCTCTACGGTCAACGCAAACTCCGCTTTCACCAGGGTGAAAATCGCCTCGCGCGCTCCGGCGTCCGGCACCAGCCCCGCATATTGGCGGGCGATATCGAGATCGACGAGCAATAGCGTTTTCTCCACCTCGTCGATGATGAGGCGGAAGATACGACAATCTTCATACATGCGCTTGAGCAGCAAGGCGCCGCGCTCGCCCCGTACATCGACAAAATTGCGGATGCCGCTACCTACGCCGTACCAGCCGGTGATCGCGTGCCGGTTCTGCGACCACGCAAACACCCACGGAATTGCCCGCAAATCGGCAAGGGTCGCGGCGCCGAAGCGCTTCGCGGGGCGCGAGCCTATGTTCAGAAGGGAGATTTCCTCAAGTGGACTGGCGGCTTGTAGATATAAAAGCAGGTTGGGGTGGTTGACAAGGCCCGCATATGCAGCCTGCGCAGCGCCAGACATAGCCTCTAAAGCCTCGTCAAACTCCGCGCGGCGCTGGCCGGAGGGATCGCTGCTGGAGGTGAGCGCGTGTTCCAGCACGCTGGACGCCAGCGTTTCCATCTGAAACGCAGCAGTGCCTTTGTTAGCGTATTTGAACGAAACGACCTCGCCCTGCTCGGTCGTGCGAAAAGCGCCGTTGATGGAGCCAGCCGGTTGCGCGGCGATGGCGCGGCCCGTTGGCGCGCCGCCCCGGCTCACCGATCCGCCCCGGCCATGGAAAAACGCGATAGGCACGCCCGCTTCCTCGCCCGTCTCGGTCAGCTTTTTTTGCGCTTTTGCCAATTCCCAGTTGGAGGCGAAAAAGCCGCCGTCCTTGTTCGAATCCGAATAGCCGATCATGACTTCCTGGACGCCGCCGCTGCCCCGCGCACTGCGTTTCACCATCGGCATGGCGAGCAACTCGCGCATGATGGCGGGCGCCGCGCGCAGGTCGGGGATTGTCTCGAACAGCGGCACGATGGGCAATGTGCAGGTTTCAACGCCCGCCGCGTCGGAAAACAGCCCAGCCTCCTTGGCAAGCAGATAGGCGCCGAGCACATCCGCCGCGGAACTGGTCATGGAGAGGATGAAGCTGCCGAACGCCTCACGGTCGAGCGCGCCGCGCATGTCGCGCACCAGGCGGAAAAGCCCGAGCGTTTCCTCCGCTTCGGGCGTCAACCCTGAGAGTGTGCGTTCGCCTGCGCGCGGCTGGGCTAGCTCCGCAATGATCCACGCCTTCCACTCGGCGCTTTCGCGCGCCGGCGGTTCGCCTCCCTCATGCGTTGCGCGCCAGAGCGATTGCAGGGTTTGCGTTAGCCGCGTCGTGTTCTCTCGCAGATCGAGCCGCACCGTGGAGAAACGGAAAATCTCCGCCGCCCAACGCAACGGGCGGACTTGCCGCGCGGCGAGGTCGGCGCAACCGCTCACCGCGAGCGCGTCCTCCAGCAGCCGCAAATCGCCGATGAGTTCATTGGCGCTGGGGTAGCCTTCATTTCCGCTCGACGTAGCGCGCGCGGTGCGGGTGATGGTGGCGTCAAGTTTGAGTAGCACGCAGGCGAGAAACTGGCGGTACGGCTCACCCGGATTGCGCTGCGCGATCATCAGACCTTCGCCGCTCGCCTCCAGGTCTTGCGCCAGCGCCTCCTGGAATGCCTTTGGCGCGGGCAGCGCCTGCTCGGTGATCGACAGGGTTTGCATCAACTGGACGACCCGCTGGCGGTAATGGTGCAGGCTGGCGAGCGCGTTTTCCTTCAGCGCCGCGCGCGTGACGAGGTTGGTGACGAACGGATTGCCGTCGCGGTCGCCACCGATCCATGAGCCGAACTGGAAAATCGGCGTCACGGCGAAGCGCTCGCCCGGATAAAAGCGGTGCAGGGACGAGTGCAGCTTCTTCAGCAGCTCCGGCACGCCGTCGAACAGCGTTTCGTGGAAAAAGTGCAGGCCCCATTGCACTTCCTGATCGACGGCGGGCTTTTCCAGCCGCAACTCGCCGGTCATCCACAGCAATTCGATTTCGTCGCGCAGTTGATCGATGACGGCGCCGCGCTCGCGCTGGGTATAGCGCGGCTGCTCCAACTCGACCAGCAGCCGGTAAACGCGGCGCAGCTTTTCGAGCACGGTGACGCGCTTCGCCTCGGTCGGGTGTGCCGTTATAACGGGCCGAATCCGCAGTTGCGCGAACTGGTCGCGAAATGCCTGCGCCGGAATTTTTGAGCGCACCGCCTCCGCCGCCAGATGCGCGAAAGTACCGCGCACCGCCTCGTCTCCGCGCTCACGCTCGGTTTCGCGGCGCTGGCGCATGTCGCCGTGCTGCTCCGCGATGGAGAGGAGTTGGAACCAGATGCCCTGGAATTTGAATATGCGAGCGAGCGCCGCTGGCGGCACGTCCGACAACGACTTGGTCTCGCCTCGCAGCACGGGCGCAATGTCGGGGTAATGGCGCGTCGCTACGCCGAGCAGGAGCGAAAACAGCAGGTTTGACGCCTCACCTTCGCGCGCGGAGTTGGATGCGGAAAAGGGCGTTCGGATGCTGGCGTATGAGTCAATCATGAATGCAGCCCAATAACGTTGAGGCGAAGCATTAAAACAAAGGGAAAACAAACTCCGGAAGCCGCAAGGGCGCCCCGGAATTTGATGTCACAGATGTTAGACTCAGGCAGATGCGCGCATTTGTGCGCCGCCGCTCGACAGCACTTTCGCCATCGCCGCGCCCAGCTCGCTTGGTGACGGCGCGACGGTAAGGCCAAACGATTTCATAATTTCGGCCTTCTCGCCCGCGCTATCCCCGGTTGCCGAGATGATCGCGCCCGCGTGACCCATGCGGCGACCCTTTGGCGCCGTCAAACCCGCCACATAGCCAACCACCGGCTTTTTCATATTTTTGCTGATCCACTCGGCAGCTTCCGCTTCCTGTGGGCCGCCGATCTCGCCGATCATCATCACGGCTTCGGTTTCAGGGTCTTGCTCAAACAGGATGAGGTGATCGAGGAACGACGAGCCGTTTATCGGGTCGCCGCCAATGCCGACGCTGGTGGACACGCCGATACCAAGCTCTTTCATTTGCGAGGCTGCTTCATAGCCCAGCGTGCCCGAGCGCGACACAATACCGACCGTGCCTTTCATGTAGATATTGCCGGGCATGATGCCAAGCATCGCCTTGCCGGGCGATATGATGCCAGCCCCGTTCGGGCCGACGAGCCGCGTGCGGCGTTCGCGCGGGTAGCGCATTAGGTAACGCTTCACCCGCATCATGTCCTGCGACGGAATTCCATCCGTGATGGACACGACTAGCCGCACGCCTGCGTCAGCCGCCTCCATGATAGCGTCTGCGCAGAACGGCGGCGCGACGAAGGTGATGCTCGCGCTAGCGCCGGTTTCGCGCATGGCGTCTTTTACGGTATTAAAAACAGGTAAACCGAGATGCTTCTGGCCACCCTTGCCGGGCGTCACGCCGCCAACGACATTGGTGCCATATTCAATCATTTCCTTCGCGTGAAACGTACCCTTGTCGCCGGTAAAGCCCTGAATGATGACCCGGCTGGTTTCGTCTAATAAAATGCTCATCTGCGTTATCTCCCGGAAGTTGCGCGCCGTCTTATGCGGCTTGTTGTTTGCCCGAACCGGATGCCTCGACCGCTTTTTGCGCGGCTTCCGCCAGGGTGTTAGCGGAGATGATCGGCAGACCGCTTTCGTTGATGATCTTGCGGCCTTCCTCGACGTTCGTGCCCGAGAGGCGGACGACAAGCGGGACGTTCACATCCACTTCCTGAAACGCTTTCACGACGCCTTGCGCGATCCAGTCGCAGCGATTGATGCCTGCGAACACGTTGACCAGCATTGCTTTCACGTTCTTATCGGAAAGCACAAGCTTGAAGGCCGCCGCCACCCGCTCAGGTGACGCGCCGCCGCCGATGTCTAGAAAGTTGGCCGGATTGCCGCCTGCGAACTTGATCATGTCCATGGTCGCCATTGCCAGACCGGCACCATTCACGATGCAGCCGATATCGCCTTCAAGGCCGACATAGTTGAGGTTGTGCTCGGCGGCTTGCACTTCGCGCGGATCGGACTGTGAATGGTCGCGCATGGCGGAGACAGAGCTGCGGCGGAACAGGGCGTTGTCGTCGAACGACATTTTGGCGTCGAGCGCCAGCACGCGGTCGTCTTTGGTCACGACCAGCGGGTTAATCTCCACCATCGTCGCGTCAAGGTCGCGGAAAGCGCGGTATGCGCCCATGATGACCGACACGGCGCGGGCGACCTGCTTGATGTTGAGGCCGAGGCCGAAAGCGATTTCGCGAGCCTCGAAAGGCTGCAGTCCGACCGCCGGTTCAACAGACACCTGAATGAGCGCATCGGGATGATCCTTGGCGATCTCCTCGATGTCCATTCCGCCGAATTTGGAGGCGATAACGCGCACCCGTTCGATTTTACGGTCCAGCACAAAGCCGAGATAAAGCTCTTTCTCGAATGGCTCGGCGACCTCGATATAAACGCGGTGGCAGACTTTGCCTTCCGGGCCGGTCTGGTTTGTGACCAACGTCTTGCCGAGCATGTCGCGGGCGGCTTCGCGCACTTCGTTATAGGTTTTGCAGAGCTTCACCCCACCAGCCTTGCCGCGTCCGCCCGAGTGGATCTGGGCTTTGACGGCCCAATGCCAGCCGCCAAGTTCCGTCGCGGAATAAACGGCCTGATCGGCGCTGTATGCGACCGCCCCGCGCGGTACGGCGACGCCAAAATTGCCTAACAGTTCTTTAGCCTGGTATTCGTGAATATCCATGGGCTTTTCCTCCACAATGCGGGATGCCCCGGCTTTTGCGGCGCTTTCCCGTCAGACGCCGGTCGCTTCGTTGCAGCGGGCGTAGCGCCCACATCCAAGTTCAATGAGGCCAGTTTGCCCGGTTTCGCCCTTAAGCACAATTTAACAATTCATAACAGCCAATTAAGTTTGTCGTGATCTCTTTATCCTGCTGACGCTTTAAATCGGGGACGGCGCTTCGCTCGCGGCCCAGTTCGTCCCGCTTTCCGGGAAGGGTTCATCAGACCTCTTGTCACGCGCTTTCGCCAGTGCGCAGTATGAGACCACTTTCCACGATCCAAGATTTACGGAGGATATTCTCATGCCTGGTCGCCATTTCCTTTTCGTTCCAGGACCGACAAACGTGCCCGATCGCGTGAACCGCGCCATGATGGTGGCGATGGAGGATCACCGCTCCTCGAAGTTTCCGGAACTCACGCTGCCATTGTTCCAGTACCTGAAGAAAATCTTCAAGACGACAGATGGGCAAGCATTTATTTTCCCGTCCTCGGGCACAGGCGCGTGGGAAGCTTGTCTGTGCAACACGCTGTCGCCCGGCGACAAGGTGCTCGCCTCGCGCTTCGGGCAGTTCAGCCATCTCTGGATCGACATGGCGCAGCGGCTCGGCCTCGACGTGCAAATTCTGGACGAAGAATGGGGCACGGGCGTTCATCCCGACAAGATTGAGTCCGTGCTGCGCGCCGATAGCTCGCATCAGATCAAAGCGGTGCTGTGCGTACAGAACGAAACTGCCACCGGCGTCACCAGCGACATCGGCGCGGTGCGCAAGGCCATGGACGCCGCCAATCACCCGGCGATGCTATATGTGGACGGCGTTTCCTCCATCGCTAGCCTTGATTTCCGCATGGACGATTGGCGGGTCGATTGCGCCATCACCGGCTCGCAGAAGGGCCTGATGCTGCCGGCCGGCCTCGGCATCGCCTGCGTCAGCCCGAAAGCGCTCGCCGCGCACAAAACCGCCACCTTGCGCCGCGTCTATTTCGACTTCGCCGACATGATCAAAACCAATGCGACCGGCTATTTCCCCTACACCCCCGCACTGCCGATGCTCTATGGCCTGCGCGAAGCGCTCGCCATGATCTTCGAGGAAAAGCTGGAGCATGTGTTCGAGCGCCATCACGTGCTGGCGTCGGGCGTGCGGGCGGCGGTAAAAGCGTGGGGCTTCACGGTTTGCGCGAAATCGCCAGAATGGCATTCCGACACGGTGAGCGCCATCATGGTGCCGCCCGGTTTCAATGGCGCGGATGTGATCGACATCGCCTTCCGCCGTTATAATCTCGCGCTAGGCGCTGGCCTGTCACAGATGGCAGGCAAGCTGTTCCGCATCGGCCATCTGGGCGACCTGAACGACCTCATGGTGCTTGGCGCTATTGCGGGGGCGGAAATGGCGATGCGCGATGTGGGGATCGATATTGTGCTCGGCTCGGGCGTCGGCGCGGCGCAAACGCATTTCCGTTCGACAGTCATGCAGAAGGAGAAAAAGCCGACGGCGCAGGAGCGGTTTGCTAAACTCCATGCCGATAGCGTCATGAACGACTAAAACTTCGGTTATCGCTGGCGCTCGCTTAAACCGTCATCACCGGCCTTGAGCCGGTGATCCAGATCGTGTTGATTACTGGATGGCCGGGTCAAGCCCGGCCATGACTCTGGGGACTTCACAAGTCCGCCGCCAAACAACGTAAAAGAGGAAACCCGCCCGTGCAGCACTCCGTCGTTTTTCTCGACCGTTCGACTCTGGACGCAACCGTCCGGCCCTTCAATTTCCCAAGCACATACAAGGAATATGACAAGACGGGCGTTGACGCGATCGTGGAAAGGTTGGCCGGCGCCAGCATCGCCGTCATCAACAAGGTGCCGATGCGCGAGGCGACGCTGTCGCAATTACCGGACCTCAAGCTGATCGCGGTGGCGGCGACGGGCACCGATGTGGTGGATAAAACCTACTGCAAATCGCGCGGTATCATCGTCTCCAACATTCGCAATTATGCTTTCAACACCGTGCCGGAGCATGTATTCGCCCTCGCCTTCGCTCTGCGCCGCTCCATAACCGCGTATCATGACGATGTGCGCAACGGCAAATGGCAGGAGGCCGAGCAGTTCTGCTTCTTCGGTCACCCCATCCGCGATATGCGCGGCTCGACGCTTGGCATCGTCGGCTATGGCGCGATCGGCAAATCGCTGGCGGCGACTGCAAAAGCGTTCGGCATGAATGTGCTGGCGTTCGATGCGTTTCCGCAGGATGGCCTAACCGACCTCGACACCCTGCTGCGCGAAAGCGACATCATCACGTTGCATGTGCCGCTGACGCCGGAGACGAAACACATGATCGGCGCTGCGGAGTTACGCAAAATGAAGCGTGACGCCATCCTCATCAACACCGGCCGCGGCGGACTGGTGGACGAGGCGGCGCTGGCCGAGGCGCTGACGCAAGGCATCATCGGCGGCGCGGGCTTCGACGTGCTGACCACCGAGCCGCCCAAGCAGGGCAACGTGCTTCTCGACCTGCGCCTGCCAAACCTCATCATCACACCGCACGTGGCGTGGGCGAGCAAGGAGGCCATGCAGATTCTGGCGGATCAGCTCGTGGACAACATCGAGGCGTTTGCGGCGGGCAGCCCAAGCAATGTGGTTGAGGCTTAGAGCCGTTCCCGAAAAGTGTTATGCGATTTTCGGACAAAAACGGCTTTAGGGATAGTTTAGACAGCATTCACGTGTTTGATGAAAGTAAGTGCTTTCGTTAACATGATCGCGGTTTAGGGGCGAAGCGCGTCGCGGGCGCGGGCTATCCCCTCGCGGCACGCTGGCCTTAAACGGTCCAGATTATAGATGAGGCATTGGATGATGCGACCTCCGCCTGGCATAACGTCAGAGCAGTAACGGCGGATATCGTCATTGCAGGCCATCCACGCCGTCATAACCGGGGCGCCCCGGTGAGGGTAGCCGGGTTCGTCCTGCGCCAGGACGATTGGAGGTTTCGATGCATGTTCGACAGGCTCCGCAATCCGAAGCCCGGGCGCGCCATAGTTCGAGCAACCCGCAGTCCCGAGCATTGCCAGCGCCAATATAAATTTTGTCATCAGCCGCATGGCTCGCCTTCCTGAAGTTGCGCCAACGTCTTTTCGCACAAACTCCAATTTGAATAAAGCGTGCTCTGCCCGAGGGGAGCGGAGCACGCCAAATCCGCGCCTAGAGCTGATTCACCCGATTTGATTGAGTCGATCAAATCGGGATCAGGCCTAGTGACGGCTGCGCGAGCGGTTGCGTGTGACAGTACCACCGCGTGGGCCGGTAAAGGTTGATGTAGAACTGCACGGGCCGCCGGAGCATGAACCGCTGCTCTCGCGCGAAAATGCGCGGCCTGCGCCAGTCGTGTATTCGCTGGATCCCGAGCGTGAGCAGACGCCGCCCTCGCACGATCCCGAACCTTGAAAGCTGCCCGAGCCGCCGTAAGGGCCTGTCACCGTGCCCGAGCGATTGTAGCTTTGCGCGTTTGCCGCGCTCGCGCTAAAAGCAACGCCAGCGGCCAGAATGATTGCTGCTAGTTTGACCATTATTATGTCCTTCCCGTTAATGCGCCATCAGCAGCGCTGACGTCACAATGACCTCGGTATGTTGCCGGGGTTTTGCAAAAACGGCGCTGAATGTTACGTTTTGTTAACTCCCGCGCCGCGCAGCTTTATGCTGCGCAGTTGCTGAGATAGAGGATTGTCATGACCGACAAGCCGCACATCGTCGTAATCGAGGATGATACTGAAATCCGCAACTTGACGGCGGATTTTTTGAAGCGTCACGGTTTTAGAGTAGATGTGGGAGACGGGGCAGCGGCGCTCGACCGGCTGCTTTTGACCTACGGCGCCCCCGATCTGATCGTCCTCGACGTGATGCTGCCGGGCGAGGACGGTCTCTCGATCTGCCGCCGTTTGCGCGCCGCCTCGCGTGTGCCGATTATCATGCTCACTGCCAGAGGAGAGGTACTCGACCGCATCATCGGCCTGGAGATGGGGGCGGACGATTACATACCAAAGCCGTTTAATCCACGCGAGCTGGTGGCCCGAATTCGTGCGATTTTACGGCGCAACGAGCAGCAGCCGCTCGATAAAAAAAGGATCGCGACCGGCGATCTCAAAATCGACCTTTACGCCAGGAAGGTCACGCACAACGTAACCGGCCCACTGACGCTGACAAGCGCCGAGTTCGATTTGCTCGAATGCTTTATCACGCATCCAGGCCGTGTGCTGTCGCGCGATCAACTGCTGGACTGGACGCGCGGGCGACGCTCGGATGGTCTTGACCGCACCATAGACGTGCAGCTTTCGCGCCTGCGCAGAAAACTCAACCCCGATGGCGAAGCGTTCATCAAAACCGTGCGCGGTGCGGGATACATCCTGGTCGCACCCGTCTCGGAGGCATAGTTGCTCGCCCGGCTGGGGTTCTCCAAGCGTTTGCTGGCGCTTATCATACTGGTGCTGTTCGCCGCCTGGGCACTCGGCACGGGCACGGCTTACGTCTGGTTGAAAGGCTCGCAAAAGTCGGCCCGGCTGCCTTTTCCAGCCCAGGCGGCCGCAATCGTCAAACTCGTCGACGAGGCAAGCATCGAGCGCCGCGAGACCGTGTTACAAGCGCTGGGCGGGGAGAACTTCTCGATTGCGATAAGCGCCAACGCGCCAGACGATACGGGGCGGGTGCGCATGCCTGTGGTTGAGTGGTATGTGACCCAGTATCTGGAGCCGCAGGACCAGCGCAATGTTGTCGTGACACTAGAGCGCACACGGGGAGGCGCGTCGGACGCTGCAGATTTGAGCGAGTATTGGACATATTCCCGCACTCCGCTGCGGATCGCGGTTTCATTAAACTCGGGCGGATACGTTCAGTTTGAAACGCGGGGAGACCTACTGCGCAGCGTGTTTGGATTTCCGGCTGGGTTCTGGCTGGGCGTCATCGGCGCGCTCATCGGCGCCGGGGCAATTGTCGGATTGATGCGCGAGGCGAGACCTTTGCGCGAACTGGCCGCAGTGGTCGCAGATTTTAACGCGGACTCGGCGCCCCCGCCAGTCAAGCCGCGCGGCGCGCCAGAAATTCGAGCGCTGATGGGCGCAATCAACGACATGCAAATGCGCGTCGCTGAACTAATCCGCGCCCGCACGATTCTTTTGGGAGCCATCTCTCACGATTTAAAGACCATTCTAACGAGGCTGCACCTGCGCATGGAGGCTATGGCCGATTCAGAGAAATATGTGAAAGCGGAGCGCGACATCGACGAAATGACGCGCATTCTCGACGACGCAATTGCTGTCGCTAAGGGATCGTCAGTCGCGCATCGGCAGGAACTCGTTGATCTGGTCGCCCTTGTTACGGAGGAAGCACAGGAGCGTTGTGGCCTGGCGACCGTAAAGCACCTAGAAACAGCGGCGGTTTATGTGAAGGCCGATCCTGTCGCTTTGCGGCGTGTGGTGAACAATCTACTGGATAATGCTTTGCGATTTGGCCACCATGCCGAGATCGGCGTCACATCAGACGCGGGCGTCGTCCGGCTCACTATCGGTGACGATGGATCAGGCATTCCCGAGGCTGACAGACAGCGCGTTTTTGAGCCGTTCACGAGGCTAGATCAGTCCCGCAACCGATCAATCGGGGGCAGCGGCCTGGGCCTTGCAATCGCAAAACAGATCGTCGTAGCTCACGGCGGAGCAATTACTATTGGCGATTCGAGTTTTGGCGGCGCGCATCTACAAGTCGATTTGCCAGCCGCGCGTCCGGACAACGCCAATACGTTAATGGGTGATGAACAATGGCTAAAATAGCCCGGCCTGCTTGAAACTCAAATACCCTGCGCCTTCGCGGCCAACGATAATGTGGTCATGCACCGCGATCCCAACCTTCTCGGCTGCGGCGGCAATAAGCTTTGTCATATCGATGTCGGCCTTGGATGGCGTGGGGTCGCCGGATGGGTGATTGTGAGCCAGCACCATGGCTGTGGCGGATAACTCCAACGCGCGTTTTATGACCTCGCGCACATAAACCGGAGTGTGATCGACGGTGCCGTGCTGATGCACTTCATCGGCGATAATCCTGTTGCGCTTGTCCATATAGAGCACCCGGAACTGCTCCCGCGTCTCGAACGCCATGGCGGCGCGGAAATAGTCCAGCACCTGACTCCATGAGCTGAGAACCTCGCGCTGCATGACCGCGCCTTTGGCGAGCCGGAGCGCCGCCGCCTGCACCAGTTTCAAATCCGTGATAATGGCGTCGCCAACGCCTTCCACCTCCGCCAGCCGTTCGGGCGTTGCACTAATCGCTTCCGCGAACGAACCAAATTTTGCGATAAGCGCTTTGGCGAGGGGTTTGGTGTCGCGACGGGGAATGCAGCGGAAGAGCAGCATCTCCATGAGTTCATAATCCGGCATGGCGTCCGCGCCGCCATCCCGAAAGCGTAGTCGGAGACGCTCGCGGTGCCCCCAATAGTGCGGCGTCGAACGGGTCGGCTCGGGAGCCTTTACTGTAGCTTTGCGTTCCAGTTGAACAAGTTCGAACAAAGGGCTTTCTTCAAAACCTTGCTGCATTACAAAGCCTACTCGTACAATACTGGAATCGACAACAACGTGGCCCATATTGGAGCAACATTGACAGCAAATCACACGGGCGATTTATTTTCAAGAATTTAAATAAACTGTTTATCCACTGTGGCGCTTATGCGCCAGCACTCATCTCCGGCTTGTGCCAGCCCTTCGGGCTAAGCGTGAAAATCTCATAGCCTGTCGATGTCACGCCGACGCTGTGCTCGAACTGCGCGGACAGCGACTTGTCGCGCGTCACCGCCGTCCAGCCGTCGTTGAGAAGCTTCACCGGCGCTTTGCCCGCGTTAATCATCGGCTCCACGGTGAAAATCATGCCGGGCGCCAAGCGAAGCCCCTCCTCCGGCTCGCCGTAATGTAGGATATTCGGCTTGTCGTGAAACACCTGACCCAAGCCATGGCCGCAGAAATCGCGCACCACGGAGCATCGCTCGCCCTCCGCATAAACCTGAATCGCGGCGCCGATGTCGCCCGTGGTCGCACCGGGCCGCACCTCGTCAATACCGATCATCATGGCTTCGTGCGTGATTTCGATCAGCCGCTCCGCCTTGCGCGAAATTTTGCCGACGGCGTACATGCGGCTGGTGTCGCCGTGCCAGCCATCGACAATCAGCGTCACGTCAATATTGATAATGTCGCCTTCGCGAAGCGCGCGCGGGCCGGGGATGCCATGGCACACCACGTGGTTGACGGAGGTGCAGATGGCGCGCGTGTAGCCGCGATAATTCAGCGGCGCTGGCAGTGCGTTGTGATCGAGCGCGAAGCCAAGCAGGATATCGTCGATGCGGTCAGTGGTGACGCCCGGCTTCACATGCTCGGCAATCATATCAAGCGCGGTCGCGGCCAACTGCCCGGCGCGCCGCATGCCAGAGAACGCCTCTGGCCCATAAATCTTGACCTTGGTGTCCAAATCCCGCCCCGGGCGGCCATCGTAAAATGTCATATGCTCAAGCCTATTACTTATCTAGTTTACAATGTTTCGAACACGTTCATTCCAAGCCACTTTAAGCGCAGCAGGAACTGTTCCTGTTGATAAAAGCTCTAGGAAGGCGTCCGTAAACATCGCCCGGCATTTCGGCCCAATTGTAGTAAGTGTTGTAATGATCCAATCTTTGACCGGCACGAAATTAATCTCGTGCCCTTGTGCAAAATATTGCCGGGCGGCGGCTCTTGAATCATCATCGGGCTTCGCGGCGGAAAAGAAAAACAGATAATCATCAAGTCCGTTCGGCGATATTTTCGTGTTGAATGTCGAGACAACGCGCGCTCTATCAATCGGGCGTTCCGTGATTTCCACGGCAAGCGCTACCGCACCATTGCGCTTAACGGTAATATCGCCGCCAACGCCGCTTGCACGGTCCGAAACGTTGATGCCTTGCCACTCGATTTCCCAATCAAGCAAAAAGCAATTCTTTATTGTTTGGAATGTTGCTACGGCTAAAAGGACTGGCATTAGGTCGCCGCTCGGTACTTGCAACAGCGTGCCTAGAGCCCGTCATACTGCTCAACGCTAAGGCGCTTGATGCGGTGCAGCGTTATCGTCGCGGCGTCGCGAAGCTGCACGAAAGCATAAAGCAAATAGCGAAGATATTGGGTCGCAGTAGTAGCATTGGCGATTTCGAGTTCCGTAATGAACTGCAACATTGCCTGATACGTTTTTTGATCGCGAACGCCAGCGGCGGTACTTTCATCGAAGCGCACGCTTCGTCTGAACATGGCGAGATACGGCCCTTTCGAGCACGGAACTGTTTTATCGCTCAAAAAGGGGTTAATAACAGTTTCATCAAGCGACCGCCCGTTAAATGCAGCTTCGCCGAGGCTGGCATAGGCCGCTCTAATATCAATGTCGGCGTCCAATATACGCGCTATTGTGCAACCGATAAGAGTTTCTCGTGGTGATTGTGATTTAGAGGTGAATAGCTGCGCAGTCGCCTCTTGCACGCTCGCGGGCACGTCAATCGCCTTGGTTGCGGCAAAATCGATTTCAGCTAATGCGAATGTGTCAGTTAGCAACCGACGCGCTGCGTCGTAATTAAGTGAACGTCCCATACGACCACCGAGCTAATAGTTCATCCAAAGACATTCTTGGCGCTGCTTCTTGATAGAGTGACAGAATTTCTCCACGGCGTCGAACCGCCGCCAGCCGCGATATAGCTTATCCATAAGGTCGCAACGGTAGCCGGAAATAGCCACTTTGGCCTTGCAATGGCGCAACGCGGCGGCAAGGTCGCGGTGTTGCTCTTGATTCATTT
Source organism: Hyphomicrobiales bacterium (assembly GCA_034440495.1). Classification (GTDB taxonomy): domain Bacteria; phylum Pseudomonadota; class Alphaproteobacteria; order Rhizobiales; family Rhodomicrobiaceae; genus JAWXCE01. Next base: position 75,780 of record JAWXCE010000022.1, read on the forward strand.
CAAATCCGTAAGCCTTGGCGTCGCCCCGTGTTTCGTGAAGGTATGGAGGGTCACAATAGAACAGGGTGCCCGGATCGTCGTATATGCGAATCACGTCGATTGCCGGGCGGTTCTCGATCTGCACACGCAACAGACGATCCGCAATGTCCGGCAAGCTGTTAACACTTCCCAGCCAACGCGAAACAACACCAGACATTCCAGCCCGGCTAGTGTTTTTGCAATTCGTCCATCGACCTAAAGTTGCCGTTTGCGCAAGTCCAGTGCGTGCCTGTCTTGCGCGAATAAAGAAGCGCCGTGCTCGCTCTAACCGTGACACGCCGTGCGTACTACTAATTGCGCGGTGAAACTCTTCACGTGAGAACGGGGTTAAGCCGATAACGTGGGTCAAATCTGCATATTGATTGCGCAGTACCTGAAAAAATTTACCACGTCGCCGTCAATATCATTGTAGGTCTCAACCGGCGAAAGTTCGCGGTTCAATAACACTGCGGCTGATCCAGCGAAGGGTTCACAGTAATGATGAGCTACAGGTAACAACGGTAACAACCATTCGAGATGGCTAAACTTTCCTCCATACCATCCAAATACAATATGTTTCTTGGTGCGTCGGCGTGAAAGGATACGCGGTAAATTTTGTAATTGTGCGTTATCTAAATATATCGCGGAGAGGAGTTTGGTCATATGACGATGTAGGCGAACAAACCATGAAATCACAAGATAGAAAAACAGATATACGGTCTTTTATGACAATTTTGCCCACAGCTATGTCACACGAAGAACACCGCTTCAGCACTAGACGAAAGCGAGTACGGTAGCGTCAAGGTTGGCGATTGCCGTTTTACAAAATTCTACGCACTGACATCAGACCATTCCACACGAATCCATTATGGTGAGCATGCGGAGAAAAAATCGATCTACCTATTGAAATCAACTCTCCATGACCAACTTACCATCCAGGCAGATGGCGTGGGGATGTTGGAAAATGTATGAGATTAAGCCGAGGATCGCTGAGAGTGAAAAAATCACTGTCAATCTCGGCTTCGTCGATCTCGGCAGCATAGACCTTTTGGTGCAGGAAGGGTTTTATTCAAACCGCACGGACCTTATTCGCACCGCCATCCGCAATCAGATCGAGCGGCACGCCGACGTGGTGCGGCACACTGTAACGCGTAAAAATGTAGACCTCGGCCTTCGTCATTTTAGCACTGCTGACCTGGAAGCCGCAAGGAACGCCGGACAAATGCTCGAAATTCGCGTACTGGGCCTCGCCAGTATCGCCCCCGATGTTAGCCCGGAACTTGCACGGGCGACGATTGCCTCGGTTTCCGTCTTAGGCTCTTTGCACGCGACTCCGGCTGTGAAGGCGGCTCTGGCGGATCGCATGCAATAGCCGCTCACACTACACGACCAAGCTCGGGACAAACCGGGGCTATGCCGGTTTCTTTTGCCGATCTCCAACATAGAAAGCTTCTCATGACAACTACATTGCCGCCCGAGATGACTGAGGCGACACGCCTTGTTCGCGCCGGTAAGCTTGCGGAGGCCACAACGCTGATCCAACGCCTGCTGGGCGGCGGTCACGCTAAGGAGGGCTTTTTTGGCCATGCGATGACTTTGGCTGGTGATAATGCGGCAATCCCTGGGGTTTTTGCCCCAACCTTGAAAACTGCCGCGAGTGCGAAATCGGGCGAGCCAGTGCGGTCCCGAACAGGTCTGGGCAAGACTCTACGCAAACTTGCGGCAATCGCGCGTATCCGTGATTTTGATGACGCCAAAAACGCTAACCTTCAGCCGGTCACCACGCCTTTTCCGCAAGGATCGTCGTTCACGACCGCGTCTTACGCCAACGCGGCGGGCGCGCGCGACTACAAGCTTTATAGTCCTAGCGCCCGGGCGAAAGCGCAAGCGCAGATGCCTCTCATTGTCATGCTGCACGGCTGTACGCAGTCTCCTGACGACTTCGCCGCAGGAACTGGCATGAACCTGCTCGCCGAAGAGGCGGGCTTCATGGTCGCTTACCCCGCGCAGTCAAAATCGGCGAACGGCAAAAACTGCTGGAACTGGTTTAGGCCCCGAGATCAGCGCCGCGATCAAGGGGAGCCATCGATTATTGCGGGGATAACCCGGCAGATTATTGAAAACTATCCGGTTGAGCCTGCCCGTGTGTACATCGCAGGGCTGTCGGCTGGCGGCGCTGCGGCCGTCGTCATGGCGGCGGAGTATCCGGATATCTATGCGGCTACTGGCGTTCATTCCGGCTTGCCACAAGGCGCCGCGCGCGACGTGCCCTCCGCGTTTGACGCGATGCGCCGGGGGTCTGCGCGCGTGAGCAGCAAATTAAAGGTCACTCCGGCAATCGTTTTCCACGGCGATCAGGATGTGACCGTGCATCCGCGCAACAGCGACGCCATCGTCAAACAGTCTACCAGCGCCGCGCCAGACTTGCATGCGGCCATCGAGCGTGGACAAGCGCCGGGGGGGCGCACATTTACCCGCACCGTTCATACAGACGTTACCGGGCGGGCTTTATGTGAGCAGTGGACGATCCATGGCGCTGGCCATGCGTGGTCGGGAGGCAACGCCGCCGGGTCGTATACCGATGAGCGCGGGCCGGACGCCAGCCGCGAGATGCTGCGCTTTTTTCTCCAGCACAGGCTTGCCTAATCGTTACTTCAGCGAATGATTGCTATAGGCCGCGCAACGCGGATGCCACCAAAATGCACGTCGCAAACATAACACACCGCTTCAATACCTTGCGATAGAGCAAGTCTAAACGCCTTGTGGTAAGCCGGGTCGATATCGGCGGCGAGCGCAAAAAGATCGCCGTCAGCGCGCTGCACGCAGTAGACCATCACCGCGCGGTGGCCGACGGCGACCATGGCCGAGAGTTCACGCAAATGCTTGGCGCCGCGCGCCGTGACGCAATCGGGGAACTCGGCGAGGCCGGGCGTTCGCACCAGATGCACGTTCTTGACCTCGACATAACAATCCGGCCGACCGGCGCCGGTCAGCAGCATGTCGATACGGCTTGCCTCGCCGCCATAACGCACCTCGCGGCGCAAGGCTTCGTAGCCTTGCAGTTCGGCGATGACGCCGCCGCGGATGGCCTCCTCCACCAGCGCGTTCGGCCGCATGGTGTTGACGCCTGTGAGCGCGGGCCGCCCGTCCAGCATGGCCTCGACCACCTCCAGCGTATGCGCCAGCTTGCGCGACTTCGCCGCCGACACTGAGAGCCAGACGCGCAGACCCGGCGCATTAAGCCCCATCATCGCGCCGGGGTTCGGGCAATGCGCCGTGATAATCTCGCCCGTGTCCAGCCGTACGTCTGCGAGAAAGCGCTTGTATCGCTGGATGAGCGCGCCTTGTATGAGCGGGGTGGGAAATTGCATGAATGGATCGCGATGATGACGGATGGCATCAAACAGGAAAACGCTGGCGTTGTCACGGCGGCGCTGCTCGTCATTGGCGATGAAATTCTGTCGGGGCGCACCAAGGATGTGAATATCGGCGCTGTTGCCGATCATTGCACGGCCATCGGCATCCGCCTGATGGAGGTGCGCGTTGCGCCCGATATGCCCGAAAGCATCATCGCCGCCATCAACGCACTAGGAGCCGGTTACGACTACCTGTTCACCACCGGCGGCATCGGGCCGACGCATGACGACATCACGGCGGATTGCGTGGCGGCAGCGTTCGGCGTTGGCATTGACGTGCGCGCGGACGCCGTCGCCATGCTGCGCGAGCGCTACTCGGAAGCCGAACTGACGCCCGCGCGGCTGCGCATGGCGCGCATTCCCAATGGCGCGAAGTTGATCGAGAACGCGGTGTCCAAAGCGCCCGGCTTCATGATCGGCAACGTTATCGTCATGGCGGGGGTGCCGGGCATCATGCGCGCCATGCTGGATGCTGTCACGTCGCGTCTACGCACGGGCCACCGCGTGCTGTCGCAGACCATCGTAGTGCATAAGCCCGAGGGCGACATCGCGCATTTGCTCGGGCAGTGCCAGTCGCTGTTCCCCGACGTGGCGATGGGCAGCTACCCATTCTTCGACGAAAGCCGCTACGGCACAAACATCGTGCTGCGCTCGGTTGACGACGCCCGCCTCAGCGAGGCGGCGGATGCATTAAGACGAGAGCTTGAAGTCAATGGTTGTGCGGTATGAGTAGCCCAACGCACTTGCGCGGGGCGCGATTCGCCCGCTAAATACCGGGCATGACGACGCTTTATATCATCCACCCTGCGTTTCTCGCGCATGACACCGGCCCGGGCCATCCAGAGCGGTCGGATCGGCTGCGCGCGGTCGAGAAGGCTCTGGCGCACGACATTTTCGCCGGGCTGACGCGGCGCGAGGCTCCGCTGTCGAGCGTTGATCCCGCGCGGCTCATGCACGATGACCGCTACATCGCGGCGCTTGAGGCGGCGGCGCCCAAAACCGGCTCGGTGCATATCGACGGCGACACGCTGATGTCGCCCGGCACGTGGGAGGCGGCGTTGCGGGCCGTGGGCGCGGCGGTTTACGCGACGGACGCTGTGATGTCGGGCGCGGCCCAAAACGCCTTCTGCGCCGTGCGCCCGCCCGGCCATCACGCGGAGGCCGCGCGCGCCTATGGTTTCTGCTTCTTTAATAACGTTGCCATCGCCGCCGTTCACGCCCGCGCCAAACACGGCGCCAGCCGCGTGGCGGTCGTCGATTTCGACGTGCATCACGGCAACGGCACGCAGAACATGTTCTGGCGCGACCGCAACCTGTTCTACGCCTCCAGCCACCAGATGCCGCTATTCCCCGGCTCCGGACACCCGTCCGAGACCGGGGCACACAATAACATCGTCAACGTCGCGCTGCGCCACGGCGACGCAGGCAAACAGTTCCGCGAGGCCTACGAGACGCGCATTCTCCCCGCGCTAGACGCTTTTCAACCCGACCTCGTTATCATATCCGCCGGGTTTGACGCGCACCATGCTGATCCGCTCGGCGGCGTCGCTCTGGTGGAGGACGATTTCGCCTGGGTGACGCGCAAACTGATCGAGATCGCCGACAAGCACGCAGGCGGGCGGGTAGTCTCAATGCTTGAGGGCGGCTATGATCTGACAGGCCTCGCGATGTCCACCGCCGCGCATGTGCGCGAGCTGCTGGCCGCAAGCCGATAAAGGAAGACCGATGAACGATATGGCGACAAAGGCAAAGCCCGCGAAAGACATGCACGCGGATATTAAAGCCCTGAAGTTCGAGCAGGCGATGAAAGAGCTGGAGCAAATTGTCACGCGGCTGGAGCGCGGCGATGTGGAGCTTGAGCAGTCCATCGAAATCTACGAGCGCGGCGAGGCGCTGAAAGCCCATTGCGACCAGTTGCTGCACAGGGCTGAGGCCAAGGTGGAGAAAATCACACTCAATGCACAAGGCGAGCCGACTAGCGTTTCTCCGCTAGATGTCGAAAAATAGGCCGCCGCGCCTGCGCTACGTCGCCATGTCTCATTTCACAGTACGAAAAATGATTTGCATAATTAACTCCCAAGCGGAGTATCATGTTAATTGTATGTCAATGACATGCCAGCCCGGCAGGGTAAGTGAAAAATAAGGCGGAGCGCTTCGGCGAAAAGCGAACTCAGCCGTTAGTTGAAGGACGAAAACGGGTGACAATCAGTAATCGCACGCCACTTCTCGACACATTCACGTCGCTCGAAACACTCCGCGAGCTCGACGAGTCCCAGCTTCAGCAGGTGGCTGATGAATTGCGCAACGAACTGATCGATGCAGTGTCCGTCACCGGAGGGCATCTTGGGGCTGGGCTTGGCGTTGTTGAGCTGACGGTGGCGTTGCATTATCTGTTCAATACTCCGCGCGACCGGCTGATCTGGGATGTCGGACATCAGGCCTATCCGCACAAAATCCTGACCGGCCGCCGCGACCGCATCCGCACATTACGTATGCCGGGCGGGCTATCGGGCTTCACCAAGCGCGATGAAAGCGAGTTCGATCCATTTGGCGCCGCGCATTCCTCAACCTCGATTTCAGCCGGGCTTGGCATGGCCGTGGCGCGCGACCTCTCCGGCGACTCGAACCACGTCATCGCGGTGATTGGCGACGGCGCGATGAGCGCGGGCATGGCATACGAGGCGATGAACAACGCGGGCGCCATGGATAGCCGCCTCATCATCATCCTGAATGACAACGATATGTCCATCGCTCCGCCCGTGGGGGCGCTCAGTTCATATCTTGCGCGCATAACATCCAGCGAGACCTATCTCTACCTGCGCGATGTCGGCAAACAACTCGCGCAGCGCCTGCCGAAAAGCTGGGAAAAGCGTGCAGCCCGCGTAGAGGAATACACCCGGCATTTATGGACAGGCGGGGCGTTGTTCGAGGAGATGGGCTTATACTATGTTGGTCCGATTGATGGACACAACCTCGATCATCTCTTACCCGTGCTGAAAAATGCGCGCGATGCCAAGGTCGGCCCTATCCTCATCCATTGCGTGACGCAGAAGGGCAAAGGGTATGAACACGCGGAGAATTCCGCCGACAAGTATCACGGCGTAACGAAGTTCAACGTCATCACTGGCGCGCAGGACAAAGCCAAGTCCGTCGCTCCGAGCTATACCAAGGTGTTCGCGACAAGCCTGATCGAGGCGGCGCGCAAAGACGATAAAATCGTCGCCATCACGGCCGCGATGCCGTCCGGCACCGGCCTCGATTTGTTCGAGAAAGAGTTTCCAACGCGCACTTTCGACGTGGGTATCGCGGAGCAGCACTCCGTCACGTTCGCGGCGGGCCTGGCGACGGAAGGTTACAAACCGTTCTGCGCGATATACTCGACCTTTCTCCAGCGCGCCTACGACCAGGTCGTGCATGACGTGGCCATCCAGAAACTACCCGTGCGCTTCGGGCTAGACCGCGCCGGGTACGTGGGCGCCGATGGTCCGACACATGCCGGATCGTTCGATGTGGCGTATCTAACCTGCCTGCCGGGCTTCGTCGTCATGGCGTCGGCGGACGAGGCGGAGCTGCGCAATATGGTCGCCACCATGGCGGCGTATGACGAAGGCCCGATTGCGGTGCGTTACCCGCGCGGCGACGGTTTGGGCCTCGCCTTGAGCGTGGAGCCGACGCTGTTGGAAATCGGTAAAGGCCGCATCGTGCAGGAGGGTTCGGCGGTCGCGCTGCTTTCGTTCGGCGCGCGGCTAGAGGAATGCCGCAAGGCTGCATCCAAACTCGCGGCGTTCGGGCTTTCGACAACCGTCGCGGATGCGCGCTTCGCCAAGCCACTTGATGAAGACCTCATCCGTCAACTGGCGCGCCATCACGAGATGCTGGTGATAGTGGAGGAAGGCGCGGCGGGCGGTTTTGGCGCTCATGTTTTGCACTTCCTTGCCCGCGACGGGCTTCTCGACGCCGGGCTAAAAGTGCGCAGCCTTGTGCTGCCGGATGAGTTCACCGATCACGGCAAGCCCGAGGCCATGTACGAAGCCGCCGGTCTGAACGCCAGCGGCATTGTTGACACGGTGTTCAAAACGCTGGGCCGCAGCCGGATTTCAGAAGCGGAGCCGGCGTAACCGCCGCCGTCTTCGCGCGAAGCGAAGCAATTATGATGGAAGCGAAGCGAAGCAATCCACTCTAAGTTTTGGATTGCTTTGTCGGCCTAAGCCTTCTCGCAGGCATGAAGGATAAACGCTAACCGACGTCGGATTGCTATCCACCAGAGACCACAAGCCGCATTGCGCCATGTCCCGCCGCTTTAAGGGCGGCAATGCGACGGAGAAGGTATGGCGAGAAATGCGCGCCGTAGCGTGACCATAAATCTGGTCGCATCCAGTCCTCGCCGGTGACGCGGCCACGGCAGAAGCGGGAGCCGCACTCACAGGGAAACTCGTCAAACGCCGAGCCATCGCACATGGCGTAGTCTATGGTTATTTCTTCATCGACGCCGATATCGCGCATAGCCACGATAACGATCTGGCCGGACATGCCCGCGTTTGGTTCGCACGAGTGGTTGATGTAATCGGGGGGTTCGTCGGCGGCGTTTGAGGTTAGGTACAAGCCCTCTTCAACTTGCGCAGTGTGAGCGCGGAAAACCTCCGGCAGGCCCGCCAACTGCTGTAACGTCAAAATTCGTCCATTCCAGACGGCGATCACTTCGCCTTCAGCGAGAGGCTCCAGCGTGACAATCGCCTTACCTCCTTTTTCGGTATTTTCCACCACGGCGCATTTGGGTGATAAATAGGACGAACTATGATCTTCTTCCACTCGATACGACCCTCCTGACATCCACGCCCTCGGGCAGCCCGAGCGCGGATTTTATGACAAGAATGCGAATGCCCAGCCGACGCAAAATAGGTGCGGTTTTCATTTTGACAAGTAAAGCTTTGCGAGAGGCAAGCGCATTGCTCAGTTTTTGTCGAAACCCCGGTAAGGAGGGCTTAGGTGCCGGTTGAGTTGACCGTCGAAAGCGTCGGCGCGGGCGGCGACGGGGTGGCGCAAACTGAAGCCGGCGCTGTGTATGTGCCTTACACCCTATCGGGCGAGCGGGTGCTGGCCGTTGTAACGGGCAATCGCGGCGCGCTGGTTGAGATCATCGAGGCGTCACCCTTACGGATGCGGTCAATATGCCAGCATTTCGGCGAGTGCGGCGGGTGCGCGCTTCAGCATATGCAGATTGACGCTTACGCAGAGTGGAAACGTGAGCGTGTGATCGAGGCGATATCTGCGCGCGGTCTTGCGCCGCCGGTCGATGCGATTTGGCGCGCTCCCACAGCCAGCCGCCGACGCGCCGTTATGACCGCGCGTCGCACCTCGCTAGGTTTATCCCTCGGATATCACCGCCGCCTAAACGAGGACGTGGTGGATGTGCAAAGCTGCCCTGTGATGTTACCGCAAATAGAGAGCGCCTTGCCCCGGCTTGGGCGCGTCGTTTCGCATCTGATTCATGCAGGCCGTGACGCCCGCATCACCATTTTAGCATGCGACAATGGTCTCGACATCCTCGTCGAGCCGGACAAAACGCCGACAGCGGCCGATCTGGCGAAAGCCTCGCGAGACTGCGCGGACATTCCGGGAATCGTGCGCCTCACAGTTTTAAAGGACGAGGTTTATCGCCGCGCCACGCCGGAATTGCGCGTCGCGGGCGTTGTAGTGATCCCGCCGCCGGGCGCTTTTGTGCAAGCGATTGGCACGGCGGAAACAGAGCTGGCGCGGCTTGTTGTGGAAGGCGTCGGTAAGGCGAAAAATGTGGCGGATTTGTTCTGCGGCCTGGGAACCTTCACATTCCCGGTCGCCCGCACAGCCAAGGTCACGGCGGTGGAAAACGACGACGGGCTTCTCGACGCGCTCAACGCGGCACAACGTGGCGCTTCAGGTTTAAAGCCAATCACTACCCTGCGCCGCAACCTGGATAAAGAACCACTGTCAGCTTTTGAGCTAAACCAATTCGACGCAGTTGTATTAGATCCGCCCTATAATGGCGCTTCAGCCCAGGCGAGAGAAATTGCGCGTTCCAAGCTTAGGAAGGCCGTGGCCATTTCGTGCAACCCAGCCTCTTTAGCGCGCGACGCCCGCGTACTCGTAGACGCCGGTTTTAGGATCACGAAAGTTGCGCCGGTCGATCAGTTTCTGTTTTCGCCGCACGTTGAACTCGTCGCGTGGTTTGAGCGATAACGCGCATAAAAAAAGGCGGCGCTGGGGGATGCGCCGCCTTCCTTAAGACTCCGGCTCTTAAGCGACAGTCGCCTCAAGCACCTGCCCGTTGCGCGCGCCTTTGGTGATGGCGATGGTTTTGGGCTTCATCGCTTCAGGGATTTCGCGGCGCAGGTCTACGTGCAACAGACCGTTTTCGAGCGTGGCGCTCGTCACTTCCACATGATCGGCCAAACGGAAACGCCGCTCGAAATTGCGGGCCGCGATGCCGTTGTGAAGGAACTCCTTCTTCTTTTCGTCGGCTTTTTTCTCGCCGCGCAAAGTCAAAGTGCCTTCTTTAGTCTCGATCTTGATATCGGCGTCGCTGAAACCGGCCACCGCCATGGTGATGCGGTACTGATTTTCGGCGAGCAACTCGATATTGTACGGCGGAAAGACCTGGTCGCTATCGACCGAGGCGAGTTGATCCAGGATCGAGGCCAGATGATCGAAGCCTACGCTGGATTTATAAAGGGGGGTCAAATCGAAACGTCTCATTCCATATCCTCCATTGAAGCGACATGATTTGGCAGCCTCATCGGCCTTGCCAACTGCTATGTTGCACCCGTTTTGGCGTGCAACGATCATGTAGATAGGCAAAAATAAGCTTTCAAGACCCGCGTGAAAGCTTGAGTGACTTTTCGCGATACGTTACGAATAAGCACTGTTTGCGCTGCTGTATATGGAGACCAGGCTATGGAACTTGTCAGCACCGCACGCAATGCGACGCCGAGCGGGGCGCGGGTCGGCGCCTTCACCGCCAAGGACGGCGCCAAAATCCGTTATGCGCTCTGGAACACCACCGCCACGCAAAGGCTCGGAACCATCTGCCTATTTGGCGGCCGAACGGAGTTTATCGAAAAATATTTCGAGACGATCACCGATCTACGGCGGCGTGGGTTCGCGGTCGCCACGATGGATTGGCGCGGACAAGGCGGGTCGTCGCGCCTGCTGTCAAACCCCATGAAAGGCCATGTGGAAAGCTTTGCCGAGTTTGACGACGATTTGCGTCAGTTTATGACCGAAGTTGTGTTAGCGGACTGCCCTTCCCCTTATTACGGCTTTGCGCACTCCATGGGCGGTCACATCATTTTGCGCTCGGCGCAGACGAAAGTCTGCTGGTTCGACCGCATCATCCTGTCGGCTCCGATGATTGAACTGGCTCCGGAAAGCATCCGCATTCCCGCGATTGGCTTTGTTAGCGAGGTGGCGACGCTGCTCGGCCTGTCCGATTTTTTTGTGCCCGGGGGCAAAAGCGATAGCTGGCGGCGCGAGACATTCGAGGACAACACGGTCACGTCCGACCGGCTGCGCTTCGAGCGCTCGAAGGACGTTCTGGAGGCGGCGCCGCGCCTTGCGCTCGGCTCTCCAACCATCGGCTGGGTCGCGGCGGCACAAAGATCCATCGCTGAGATTAACGCGCTCACGTTCATCAATGGCATCAAAGTTCCGACTTTGATACTCGCGGCTGGCAACGACGAGGTGGTGTCCACTCCCGCCATCGAGGTTTTCGCCAGCCGACTGAAAACCTGCACGCGAATCGTTATTGCGGGCGCCCGCCACGAAATCTTGCAGGAGCGCGACGATCTTCGCGATCAGTTCTGGGCCGCATTCGACGCCTACATCCCGGGCGCCAACCGGGAAATGAGTGCGCGCAGCATCGGCTTTTAGACTGTTTGCCAAGCAAAGTTTAAAACTGTGGAAAAAATGTCTGTTAAGCATCCGTCCTGCCTGTCGTTTGTCTGGTTGCGCTTTTACGAAAACAGGCTAGGATGCGGCTTAAGGTTTGTGGTGTTATTGCCACATTTAGCCCAAATTAGAGCCATAATGCAGGCAGCCTTATCGAACAACGCGAGAGGCTCTTAAACATATGCCGACCATCGCCCTGGTAGATGACGACCGCAATATAGTGACTTCCCTGCGGATGGTGCTTGAAGCCGAAGGTTATAAAATCCAAGCCTATAATGACGGCGCGTCGGCGTATGACGGCATCTCTGCCGATCCGGTCGATATGGGGATTTTCGACATCAAGATGCCGCGCATGGACGGGATGGAGCTTTTGCGTCGTCTGCGGCAGCGCAGCGAGATGCCGGTGATTTTCCTCACCTCGAAAGATGAGGAAATTGACGAACTGTTCGGCCTCAAAATGGGCGCGGACGATTACATCCGCAAACCGTTCTCGCAACGGCTGGTCGTCGAGCGGGTTCGCGCCATCCTGCGCCGGTCGTCCCCTCGGGACCCATCGGCTGCCCCCGAAGATCCGGCTAAAATTATCGAGCGCGGCAAGCTCAAGCTCGATCCGGAGCGTCACACCTGCATCTGGGATGGTAAACAGGTAACGTTGACGGTCACCGAGTTTTTGATTTTGCAGGCGCTGGCGCATCGACCAGGGGTGGTTAAAAGCCGGGATGCGCTTATGGACGCGGCGTATGACGATCAGGTTTACGTGGACGATCGAACCATCGACAGCCATATCAAACGGCTGCGAAAAAAGTTTAAAGTCGTCGACACGAATTTCGATGTGATAGAAACGCTGTATGGCGTCGGCTATCGTTTCAAAGAATAAGGGATAACGCGCCCGATGATAATCGAGGCCGCAAGCGCCTGGGAAATACCGACCGGGGGCAAAGCAAAGGCTCCGCGCATGCCTCGATGGCGGGCCTACGCGAATGCGTTAATGCGGCGATTCCGCCAGAAGTACAGCTTTACAAGCCTTACCCGCCGCATTGTGGTTCTCAATGTGTTCGGGCTTATCATACTGGTCGCAGGGATATTATATCTTAACCAGTTTCGGGCCGGTCTTATCGACACCCGCGGCGACACCTTGATTGAGCACGGCAAACTGATTGCGCTGACACTCGCTGAAAAAGCCAGTGCTGAAGCTGAAAGACTTATCCCCGGCTCCGATTTGATGCTTCAGATGCCCTCCGGCTTGCGAGATGAGAGCGAGGAAATCAGCGCGTCTGCGCTATCCTTTGCGCTCAATCCTGAAACAGTGACCCCCGTGATCCGGCAGATCGCTAAATCAACGGGCTTGCGAGCGCGCCTCTATAATGATGACGGCGTTTTGCTCGCTGACAGCAAGCGGCTTTACAGCAACGGACAGGTTTTGCGTTTCGATTTGGCTCCGGTCGAAGCGGTGCAGCCTGGCCTCTTCGAGAGCGCGTGGATCTGGGTAAAGAAACTGTCCAGCAATCGTAACTTGCCCGAGTATCGCGATATCGGATCGGAAAACGGCAAGGCTTATAAGGAAATCAAGATCGCGTTGACGGGCCAGCCAATGAAGATGGTCAGCATCACGGCTCAAGGCGAAACCATAGTCAGCGCCAGTGTCCCCGTACAACGGATGCGCACGGTGATGGGGGCGCTGTTGCTGACGTCGCCTGAAGGAGAAATTGACCGTATCATCGCTAAGGAGCATATCGGCATTTTATACACGGCGGGTTTCGTCGTGTTTGTGACGTGCGTCTTATCGGTTCTCCTGGCGGGCACGATCGCCGAGCCAATGCGCCGCCTCGCCAACGGCGCAGAGCGTGTGCGCATGAGCATCCGCTCCCGCGAGCAGATCCCGGACTTCACGCACCGTTCGGATGAAATCGGGCATCTATCGCGCGCGCTAAGAGACATGACGACAACGCTTTTTCAGCGGGTGGACGCAACCGAATGCTTCGCCGCAGATGTCGCGCACGAGCTTAAAAATCCTCTCACCTCTTTGCGCAGCGCCGCAGATACTTTACACCTTTGCAAATCCGACGAAGAAAGAACGCGGCTCGTTGACATCATCAAGCACGATGTCCGCAGAATGGACCGCTTGATTGACGATATCTCCGACGTGTCGCGGCTGGATGCGGAGCTGAAACGTGAAAAAGCCGAGCCGATTGACATTGCCAAACTCCTAAGCGTCTTATGCCCTGTCATAAACGACATCCACAGGCCCGGAACTCCGTTAATCGCTTTGGCGATTGAACGTCCGCCTGCCGTTGGGCGCGCCAAGCCTGATCTAGGCTTTCTCGTCAACGCGCATGACAGCCGCCTTAGCCAGGTGCTTAACAACGTTATAGACAACGCAATCTCTTTTTCACCGCCAAGCGGTACGATTTACGTCACCGCGAAAGTTGGCCGCAAACTGCGAGAAGTCGAAATTGCCATCGAGGACGAAGGGCCGGGCATAGCGCCTGAAAACCTCAAAAAGGTGTTTACACGTTTTTACACTGATAGGCCCGCTCATGAGGATTTCGGCCAGAATTCGGGGTTGGGTCTCCACATATCGCAGCAAATTATCGACGCCCATGGCGGGCGCATCTGGGCCGAGAACCGGACAAGCGCCACGCCACGCCGGTCCGGATCGACGCTAGCAACGGGTGAGCAAATTTACGGCGCTCGTTTCGTCATCCGTCTCCCACTAATTTAACGGCTTTAGCGCCTGCACCCGTTGGGGACAATGATTTGCAGTCAACAGTGCACGCCACTTGCGTTTTACTCGGGCAGCGCGCGGTGCTTATCCGGGGGTCAGTCGGCGCGGGCAAATCCGATCTCGCTTTACGGCTGATTTCCTCTCCCGCGCCAGCTTTTGCACATCCGGCAGCGCATGCAATCTTGGTCGCCGATGACATTGTGCGGCTGCATGTTGCAAATGCGCGACTCATCGCCAGCCCACCGCCTGAGATCGCGGGAAAGCTGGAGGTTCGCGGCGTCGGAATCGTTAATGTGGATTATTGCGAGCGCGCTGAAGTGTGTCTTCTGGTCGATCTCGCGCATTTAGACGACATTCCGCGCATGCCAGACGAGCCGTCGCTCCTTGAAACTATCCACGGCGCAAGTTTGCCGCGCATTTCACTTTATCCGTTTGAGCCATCAGCGCCTGTCAAGCTATGGCTTGCGCTTTATCGTTTGGCCTAGAGCGATGACTTATTATCTAGAGTGATGGATCATGTGTTTTTTAGCCTACCCCGGCAAAAATGAATGCATTTTCGTCAGCAATGCGATGACAAACGAGCGCCAATCGGTATCATGGTTATACAGCGCGCTTTATTCCGGCTGCGACTGATGATACCATTCTGAATTAACAACCCGATTGAGCCAAATGATTGGCGTAGTCATCGTCACACATGGCAACCTTGCCAAAGAGTTTAGAGCAGCGCTCGAACATGTGGTAGGTCCGCAGGAACAGATTGCGACCATCTGCATCACTCCCCAGGATGACATCGAGGAACGCCGCAAAGCGATTATCAAGGCCATCGCTGACGTCAATACAGGCGATGGCGCCGTGCTGCTCACCGATATGTTCGGCGGAACGCCATCCAACCTGGCGATCTCGGTTATGGATGGCGCGGTGGTCGAGGTCATCGCGGGCATCAACCTCCCCATGCTGGTTAAGCTGGCGCGCGTGCGCGAAGACGCGACAATCGAAGACGCCATCCGCCAGGCGCAAGAGGCCGGGCGCAAATACATCCATGTCGCCAGTCACGTCCTGACCGGCAAATAAACCTGCAAGAATCATCGTCCAGCGCTTAAAGTGGAGTCTGCAAAAAGACCACTAATGGATGCAGCATGAACCTTGTGCCGACCGAAGGCGTCTATCAATGCCTCGCCGAAGTGACGATACCCAACGACAAGGGATTGCATGCGCGCGCCTCCGCCATGTTTGTGAAATGCGCCGAACAGTTCGACGCGGAGATTTTCGTTAAAAAGGATGGCGAGACGGTTGGCGGCACCTCGATCATGGGCCTGATGATGCTTTACGCTATCAAAGGCTCGACCATCCTCATCGAAACCGAAGGCCCGGACGCAGAGGAGGCAATGGAAGCTCTCGTCGCGCTGGTGGAAGCGGGCTTCCACGAGATGGATGAGTGACAGATTTCCCAAAAGTGCTCGTCATTACCGGCGCGGGACGTGGAATCGGCGCGGCTATAGCCCGGCTTGCAGCGCAACGGGGCGCGGCTATCGCGGTCAACTATGCAATCGACGCGCAGTCGGCTGCGGCCGTTGTCGACCAGATACGGCATGAGGGTGGCAAGGCGCTCGCCATTCAGGGCGATGTCGGCGTCGAGGCTACATCATCCGTTTGTTTGAGGAAACCGAGCAGCGCCTCGGCCCAATCGACGGGCTGGTCAACAACGCCGGTATCAGCGGCGGTTTTGCGAAAGTCGAAAACGTTACCGCGGAGGCGCTGACACGTCTGATGGCTGTTAATATCACCGGCTCGTTTCTGTGCGCTCGCGAGGCGATCAAGCGCATGGCGAAAAGTGGGGGCGGCGCGGGCGGCGTGATAGTCAACATGTCGTCCATCGCCGCGCGGACAGGCAGCGCTGGCGAGTGGATTCACTACGCCGCCACCAAAGGCGCCATCAATAGCTTCACCTACGGTCTAGCGCGTGAAGTCGCCGCTGACGGTATTCGCGTCAATGCCGTGGAGCCGGGGTTCATCGAAAGCGATTTCCATGCGGCGGCTGGAGAACCGGGGCGCATGGCAAGGCTCGCCCCCACGATCCCGATGCAGCGTGCGGGCACGCCGGAGGAATGCGCCGAAGCCGCGGTCTGCTGTTGTCGAACGCCTGCCCTTACGCCACCGGCGCCATCCTAGAAGTCGGTGGCGGTCGCTGATAGCTGCATCATATAACAAAATGTTTATATCTTTATTGCGTGCGCCGGTTGCAGCCGTTATATAGACCGCAGAATCGTAACCGCCGCAGGACAAGGGTTGAATGCAGATGAACGACATGAGCGCGTCGACAGACTTTATTGTCAAAGACCTTAGCCTCGCCGAATGGGGCCGCAAGGAACTCGACATCGCCGAGACCGAGATGCCCGGCCTGATGTCCGCGC
>JAWXCE010000023.1:0-29221 GCA_034440495.1 Hyphomicrobiales bacterium
CACTAGATCCGCACCCTATTTTGTAGTTCCCATAATCTTCTTTCTGGAGATCCTTAAAAATTCCAAAAGCCACCCTGCGCTCTAAACTAAAGCTATGCATGACGCTCTCTATGTTGGTATGCGAGCCTGGTTTGTAGTATTTTTCTTTAATGGTTTTAGGGTCTACAGGCATATCAAGCTCCATTGTTCACATCAGTGATCGATGCCCTTGTGTTGGCTGTATGTCACGGCAGAGTTCTATAGAATTTTTGATTATAGGGGTGTTTCTAGGGGGGGGCGTAGAGCAAGATTGTTGCGAGATCGGCGCTAATTTTACGCCGCTTCATTATGTCGTAATCCGTTTGCAGGCCGAGGAAGAAGCCCTCGGACAGGACGAAGTAGCGCGCGAGGCGTAAGTCCGTGTCGGCGGTCACCGCGCGCTTGCCGCGCACAAGCTCGTTGATGCGGCGGGGCGGAACGTGGATTTCACGCCCCACGCAGTTCTGGCTCAGCCCCATGGGCTTCAGGAATTCCTCGAAAAGGATTTCGCCCGGATGCGGGTTGGGTAATAGGCCGCTCATTTCATCTATGGTAATCGACGATTTCGACATCGGATGCTGCTCCTTCCTCGCAAACAAATAATTGCAATTTATTGCGCGCGCGAGCTTATTGCCTATAGTGCTTCTATGAGCATAATTTTACCCGCAGAACATAAGACGTGGTTGGACGCGCAGGTGGCTGCTGGGCATTTTGCGTCGGTTCAAGAGGCTATTGCGGTGGCAATTGCAGATCTAAAAGCAGCGTCCGAGGATGACCTGACCTGGGCCAAGCCCTTGGTCGAAGAAGCCCGGCGGTCTGTTGCTGCGGGAGATTCTATTTCTGGCGATGAGTTTGTCGCAGAACTGGAAATTAAGGCCGCAGCGCTTCGCGCGCGATGACGCGCATTATTGTCAGCGCGGACGCCCGGCAAGATCGCAATGACATATTGCGCTATCTGGAGCGGGAGGCTGGCGCGCCGATCGCGGAAAAATATGCGCTTCGATTTCGCGACACCATCAAGCGCTTGCAAGATTATCCAGAAATTGGTTCGCTGCGGCCTGCGCTTGGGGCGATAGCCCGCGTGGTCATTATTGCTCCCTACCTCCTCATTTACGATTATGCGAGTAGCTCGGACAAGGTAACGGTGTTGCGTATCCTGCACGGCAAACGCAAAGCGGCAACGAAGGCGTTCTCGCCTACCGAATAGATGGGACACGGAATGGCGCAAGCGGGGAAGTGGGAGTTCGCCGTTGATCGCGGCGGCACGTTCACCGACATCGTGGCGCGCGCGACGGATGGCTCGATCCGCGTCCACAAGCTGCTGTCCGAAAACCCGTCGCACTATGCTGACGCGGCGGCGCACGGCATTCGCGAATTGCTTGGCCTCCCCGCAAGCGCGGTCATTCCGGCGGCCTCCGTCGGCCAGATCAGGATTGGCACGACCGTCGCCACCAACGCGCTGCTGGAGCGCAAGGGCGCGCGCGTGCTGCTGCTGACCACGCGGGGTTTCGCGGACGCACTTGAAATCGGCTATCAGGCGCGGCCAAAAATCTTCGCGCTGCGCATCGAGAAGGCCGCGATGCTTTATGAGCGCGTCGCCGAGGCGGCGGGCCGCGTCCGGGCGGATGGCGCGGTGGAGCGCGATCTTGACGAGGCGGCAGCGCGCGCCGCGCTTCAGACCGCGTATGACGACGGCATTCGCGCGGTCGCCATCCTGTTCATGCACGCTTACGCCTATCCCGATCATGAACAACGGGCGGCGGAGATCGCGCGCGAGGTCGGGTTCACTCAAGTTTCGGCCAGCCACGAGGTCAGCCCGCTGATCAAGTTCGTCTCGCGCGGCGATACGGCGGTGGTGGACGCGTATCTCTCGCCGGTCCTGCGCGGTTATGTGAACGGGTTGCAGCATGCGCTACTCGGCGGCGGGGATACGCAGAACGCGCAGTTGCTGTTTATGCAGTCATCCGGCGGACTGACGGCGGGGAGCGCGTTTCATGGGCGCAATGCGATTTTGTCCGGCCCGGCGGGCGGCGTCGTGGGCGCTGTCGAGACCGCCGGGATCGCAGGCTTTCGCAAGATCATCGCGTTTGACATGGGCGGCACCTCGACGGACGTCGCGCACTACGATGGCGACTATGAACGGTCGTGGGAAACTGAAGTCGCCGGTGTGCGGCTGCGAACGCCGATGATGCGCGTGCATACAGTTGCGGCGGGCGGCGGCTCCATTCTGGCGTTCGACGGATCGCGGCTGCGGGCGGGGCCGGAGTCGGCGGGCGCGCGTCCGGGCCCAATGTGCTATCGTGGCGGCGGCCCGCTGACAGTCACCGACGCCAATGTGCTGGTCGGCAAAATATCGCCCGAGCATTTCCCCAAACTGTTCGGTGCGGAGGGCCGCGAGGCGCTCGACGGAGAAAGCGTTCGCACGGCGTTCAATGAACTCGCTGCGCGGATTGGCATGACGCCGGAAGCCACAGCGGACGGCTTCCTGCGTATCGCCGCCGAGAACATGGCGAACGCCATTAAGAAAATCTCCGTGGAGCGTGGTTATGACGTGACGCGCTATACGCTCGCCGCGTTCGGAGGCGCGGGCGGGCAGCACGCCTGCCTGGTCGCTGACCGCTTAGGAATGTCGCGGATTTTGATCCATCCTCTATCCTCCGTCCTCTCCGCCTACGGCATCGCGCTTGCCGAGGCGCGCGCCATCCGGGCTCAAGGCGTCGAGCGGCCGCTGGATGGGGCGCTTGAAACCGTTCTTAGCATTGAAGAGAGTTTAGTCGCCGATGGCTTGGGCGAGCTTGCGGCGCAGGGCGCTACTGCGGACAAGGTCTGCCGCGAGACTTGGCTGCATCTCAAATATGAGGGCGCGGGGCTGGCGCTGCCCATCGCGAAAGCGTCGACCGACGAGATGCGCGCGGCGTTTGAGGCCGCGCACCGCGCCCGGTTCGGTTTCATCAGCCCGGAGAAGACGCTGATCGTTGAAAGCGTGGAGGTTGCAGTGAGCCTGCCGGGAACGCCCGTCGCTGAAGCGGAGCTATCCCTTAGCGATGCGCCTGCTCCGCCGCCGCATGAGCAAACCCGATTTTATTCAGACGGCGCCTCGCGCGAGGCTGGCCTATACCTGCGCGCGACGCTGAAGCCTGGTCACCCCATAGACGGCCCCGCGATCATCATCGAGCAGAACCAGACTGTCGTGCTCGAACCCGGCTGGTGCGCCGCCGTCACAAGGCATAACCACCTGCTCCTCACTCATTGCAGAACCTTGCGAAGCCTCAATTCCGTCATCCTCGGGCGAAGCGAAGCGCAGACCCGGGGATCCACTCTTCAGACAAACACACCGCATAGGGATCGCGAGATGGATTGCCGGGTCAAGCCCGGCAACGAAGTGGAAGGGTTGCGCAAAGGTCCAGAAGCAGCGGCGCCGGTCGCAAAGGGTACCCCCGATCCGGTGCTGCTGGAGGTTATGCAGAACCGCTTCATGGGCATCGCGGAGCAGATGGGCACGGCGCTCGCCAACACGGCGCAATCGGTCAACATTCGCGAGCGGCTAGACTTTTCCTGCGGTGTGTTCGACGCGCAAGGCACGCTTATCGCGAACGCGCCGCATATCCCCGTGCATCTCGGCTCGATGGATCGCTCGGTCGAAACTGTCATCCGCGAGGCTGAGGCGGATATGCGCGCGGGCGATGTTTTCATGCTGAACGCGCCTTACAATGGCGGCACGCATTTGCCAGACATCACGGTTGTAACGCCGGTGTTCGATGATGCGGGCGAACTCCTACTGTTTTACGTGGCCGCTCGAGGGCATCACGCGGATGTAGGCGGCGTCGCGCCCGGCTCCATCACGCCAAACGCACGCACGATTGAGGAAGAAGGCATTTATATTGACACGTTCAAACTCATCGAAAACGGCGCTTTCCGCGAAGACGCCGTGCGTGATCTTTTCGGCGCTGGGCCGTATCCCGCGCGCAACCCGGACGCGAACATTGCCGATCTGAAGGCGCAGATCGCGGCCAATATCCGCGGCGCTGGTGAGTTGCGCCGCATGATCGCCGAGTTTGGCGCTGAAACTGTACAGGCATATGTGCGCCACGCGCAAGATTACGGTGAGGCTTGCGTCCGGAGGGCCATTGGCGCGCTTTCAGATGGCGCGTTCGAGGTGGAGACGGATACTGGCGCCCGCATTTGCGTCGCCGTGCGGGTGGATCACGCCAGCCAGTCCGCCGTGATTGATTTCACCGGTACAAGCCCGCAGCAGCCGGACAATTTCAACGCGCCCGAGCCAATCGCCCGCGCCGCAGTGTTGTACGTTTTCCGCACTCTGATTGATGAAGATATCCCCATCAACGCAGGCTGCCTGCGCCCACTCACCATCATCATTCCCCAAGGCAGCATGTTATCGCCGCGCTACCCTGCTGCCGTTGTCGCGGGCAATGTGGAAACCAGTCAGGTGATTACTAACGCCTTGTTCGCCGCGCTCGGGCGCCTCGGCTCCTCGCAAGGTACCATGAATAACCTCACCTTCGGCGATGAACGGCTGCAATATTACGAAACCATCTGCTCCGGCGCTCCAGCCGGGCCGGGCTTTGATGGCGCCGCCGCCGTGCAAACGCATATGACAAACTCGCGCCTGACCGACCCGGAGGTGCTGGAACTGCGATTTCCAGTGCTGCTGGAGCGCTTCTTTATCCGGCGCGGCTCCGGCGGACGCGGGCGATGGAGCGCGGGCGATGGCGTGGAGCGCGTCATCCGCTTCTTGCAACCCATGCAATGCGCAATCCTGTCCGGCTTCCGCCGTACACGCCCCTTCGGCATGAATGGCGGCGAGGCGGGAGAAGCAGGCGAAAACACGCTTCGCCGGGCCAATGGCACTGTTGAGCCGCTCGGCGGCTGCGCACAGATCACGGTTGGCGCGGACGATGCCATTAGCATCAAAACGCCAACAGGCGGCGGCTTCGGCGAAGTCTAGCTTGCTCGCTTACCAGGAAATGTCATTAAATATCCGTCGTAGTTTTACTCCACGATTCGGATTGACGGTCTCGATCCAGTTTACCCGTCCATCAAGATGGGCGCGGAAAGTCTTGGTCTGGGCGCGGTTTTCCGCATCCGGCCCATGCCTGCGGCAGTTGTGGAGAATTGCCTTCAGCCTGTCGTAATCCTTGCGCGCGATATTCACCTGCTCATTGACGACCATACCCGTAACGCGCTGGCTTGTATGGGCTCGCATGATGCGGGTTTTTTGCCTATTTAAAGCAAAGCCTTCATCGGCGGCAATTGTTTCCAGCGCGGCCATGAAACCCGTAACTCCATCGGCAAATGCTTTATCCCCGGAAAACGCCATGTCATCCGCGTATCTCGTGTAGTTGGCGCCGAACGATTTGGCTAAACCGAAAAGACGGCAATCAAGGCGCCAGGCGCAGAGATTGGCCAGCGATGGCGACGTGGGCGCTCCTTGCGGCAGGTGCGGCGCCGCAAGGCGTTTTCGGGTTTCCCAATCATGCCTCTGCGACACTGGCAATCTAGCGAATAACGATTGCGGGTCGAAGTGCTGCACAATGTAGTCAGAAGTCGCGAGACGGGGTGCGGATAGCCAAGATTACGGAAGACGCCATGAACGCGCGATAGCCGCGTGTTAAGGAAGAAATCCTTGAGATCGGCGGTGATCAGAACATGTTCGCCTGTGTGTATCTCAGCAGCGGTGAGGCACGAGTGGCGTCGGACAAAACCATGCGCGCAATCATGGGCTGGAACGCGGCTTAATATTTCCCCCAGAATGAGTCTCTGCATCGCCTTCAACTGAGGTTTCGGGCTTTCGATGAGTCGAGGTGGGCCGCTTTTTTTGGGCGCGAATTTGTAAGATAATGCTGAAGCAATGGTATTGCAGTCTTGGCCTGCATCCGCTTGCGATCGGCAAACCAGTCGAGATGTGCGATTTAGACGCCCAGCCATTCGGCAAGCTCGCCGGGCGCGTTGAGTTTAGTAGCGCCAAAATCAGCAAACCGCTGGGAAGGCGCAAAGCGCGGAGGCGTCAAGACAGCTTCAACGCCGCGCGGGTGTTCGCACGCCCGCAGGCTCGCAATTTCGAACCACTCGGACATCAAAAAGAATGAAATTAGCCAGTCCTCGGATGGCGGTGTCGGCGCAATATGCGCATAGAACAGTTGCTTAATAAGCGCCCGTTGCGACGCTCGCGTCGCGGGGCCAAGTATTTTCGTGGCAGCGTATCGCAGATCGTTTTTAGTCCATGCGCTTGTCAGAAATGACGCGGCCAGATTTCGCGCGATCCATGTCGATGTATTCATGATTCCGCCGAGACGAGAGTTACGTGGCGAGTAGCCTCAACCCGTCGTGTAAAGCTTGATGACACGTAGGCGACTACTGCGCATCATGCCGTGAGTTGCCTGAGTAAAAGTCTCCCCTGAGGTATCCCCAGAGATCCCCAATAGCGCTAGAGAGCATTATGAGGATTTCTTGAGACATGGTCGCCACGCACGCTCAACGATAAATGCTGGAAACCGCTTGTCAACATCGCAGCCTCTTATCTCCGGCGCATTAACGCTCGCATTTGCGTCACTTCAAGCTAACCATTGCATGGGCTAAATCTTGCATCGTGACTGTTGCGGCTGTATGGCTCACAAACTTTCATCCTTGGCGGCGTGCGCATGCGGCAAAAAGTATTTCTGATCGGGTTGCACAAGACGGGCACGATGTCGCTTGGCCGCGCCATGAAAATGTTGGGCTACAGGCTGTGTCCACGCCCGCCGATCCGCTTCAACAAGCCAGGCGCCATCAAACTCGATCCGCCTTATACCGTTGAACGAATGGCGCCCGCTCTTGTCAGCCTCGCGGCGGAAGGCCGCTACACCGCATTTCGCAATTTTCCGTGGAGTGTTTGTTATCACGAGTTGCACGCCGCATTTCCCGACGCAAAGTTCATATTGGCGCGGCGCAATCCTCAAACCTGGATCAGAAGCGTTGTCTCGCATTTTGGCGAACGGCAGGGGCGTGGCTCAAAGTTCATTTATGGCGATGGTATGCCGGCGAAGGGAAATGAAACCTTCTATATCGAGCGCTACACTCAACATAATGACAACGCCATCGCGTTTTTCGCCGACAAGCCTGGCAGTTTGCTGGTGTTCGATCTGGAAACCGCAGATTGGGATCAGCTTTGCAGGTTTTTGGGGCGGCGCAAGCCATGGTTTCGCGCCTATCCGCATCGCAACCGCGCCAGCTTTCGCGGCGAGTCGCGTTTGAGCAAGGTTCTGACCTACAATTTTAACGAGATCAAAAACGCTTTGACAAAAAAATCTGGCGGCTAGAGCCTAGCCATCATGTAATTTTTTCTGCCTGCCGCTCGTCACCCAGCTCAACCATAACGCTTTTTTCGACTTCTGCCGTTTCCTGAGAAGACATAATTTGCGGCTCTGCGATGATTGGAAGCGACAACTTTGAAAACAGGCGCCGGGCTGCAGTTTTAAAGGGGGACGCGACTGGCGGTCTATAACCTTCATCCTTTTGAAGTGCTTGTGTGGTTATGGATGGCGAAGGAATTTCTACCGGTCTGTATAAGTCTGCATGCCCGTTTGTGTACAACGGAGGGCTAACCTCCCGTGTTTGTAGCGCCTCGATGGTGCGCGTCGGACTTGCTATTCCCGTTTCCAAAATGATGTCAATCGGGCCGCCAATAAGCACCAGATGCTCGACATTATCACGCCTGACGAGCAGTAATTTGCGCCGCCCATCAACCGATGTCTGCTCCACTACACCCAGACGGCGATCGCGCGAACTGAAAAAGCCCATACCACCCGGATTGCGCTGTGCCGCCAGAAGCGAACCAAGCAAAGCGATGCCGACAACGGATGCGACCGCTATGACGTAAAAAGCGTTTTCGATGAGCCAATCCATGCCTAACCCCTTCATGGCGTGCTGTCCGTTAACCCTATAGACGGTTTCTGAGTGAGGTTTAACACTCAATAACCCGGGCGACGCTGCATGTGGATATTTATAAGGAGTGTGGTGGCTATGACGCGCCTTATTCGGTTCTAGCGCTCGAATCGTCTATTGAAGCGAAATGGATAATCTTCGCCAAGCCGAGCAGCAATACGGCTACAGTGCCCCCGCACGAAAAAACTGGACGGCCCATGCTTTGCTGGCGGTCTCTGTCGCGATTGGCGGCATAGGCGCGGCGACCGTGCTACTCAACGAGCATAGCGCGCTGGCTGTCATGAACATCATGGCGTTATTCGCCGTCATTGGCGTCTTCGGTTTGCTGTGCCTGGCCAGCGGCATCATTCATTTTGGCGTGAAGCCCGTGCCGCATGATATCGCAATGAGTGTGTTCAGCAGCAGTCCGGACGGCCTTGTCATCACCGATCTGGAAGGCGCGGCGGTGTTCGCCAATCACTCCTATCGTAACCTTATCCAGAATCGCGGCGGCAATCTGCTGGGGCTAGACCGGATGGTGGAGTCTTGGGCTGGCTCCGCAGAAGAGGCTTTTCGACTGATGCGAGCGGCGCGGCGCGGCGATGGATGGCGTCAGGAGTTCGTCATCGGCTTGCCAGCATGGCCCGTGCAGTTCCTGGATGTCTGCGTCAGGCCATTGCGGCTTTCCGGATCGCGGGCGGGTGGAACTCTGCTGGTCTGGCATGTCGTCGATATAACTGGCGAGCGGATGCGGGCGCGCGAGGTCCAAGCCAAACAAAATTACGCTGACTCCGCCTTAGGAGAACTAAGTATCGGAGTCGCCGTGATAGGCCGCGCGGGCGGCGTGAATTATGTTAACGATACTCTGTCCGCGACACTTGATCTCTCACCGGACGCCAAAGAAAGCCTGAACTTCTTTGACCTTTCATCACAAAAGCCATCGAACATCGCTGACAGATTTGACTTTTCCAACACCGCCTCGCCACCCGGCGTTATGGAGCTGGATATGGTTCGCCGCGACGGCGTGGCCGTACCCATGCTCATGCATTACAAAATCGTGCAGCTCGCCAGAGACGACGATCCAAAGCTGCTTGCGATTTTGCTGCGGCGGCAGGAAAACCAATCCTATCCCGGCGACCAGAGGCTGGCGTTTGGCGGACAATTCGCCCGAGTGTTTGACACCGCGCCTATTGCGATGGGCACGGCTACCGCCTCTGGCAAACTGCTTTCGGCGAACTCCAGCCTGATCCAGTTGCTGGGATTGCCGCACGACAAGCACGATCCCTCCGTCTCAATTGTAGACCTGGTCGTGGAAAAGTCGCGGGGGCTGCTTCTCAAGGCCTTGCAGAAGGCGGCCGCGAATAAGCCCGGCGCTGCTCCCGTGGCGATCACGCTCGCCAGCGATACGCAAAAGACGGGCAGACTTTACATATGCCCTGCGCCACCCGGCAAATCTGCGGGCGAGTGGCACGCCTTGATTTACGGCGTCGACACCTCCGAGCAACGCTCATTGGAGGAGCAGATCGCTCAAAGCCAGAAAATGCAGGCTGTTGGACAGCTTGCCGGCGGCGTCGCTCATGACTTTAATAACATCTTAACCGCAATTATCGGCTTTTCGGACTTGCTCCTAGTCAAGCACAGGCCGGGCGATCCGGCGTTTCAAGACATCATGAATATCAAGCAGAACGCCAACCGGGCAGCAGGCTTGGTTCGTCAGTTGCTGGCGTTTTCGAGCAAGCAGACGCTAAGGCCGAGCGTTCTGTCGCTGACCGATGTCATCGAGGATTTGACAGTGCTCATGGATCGGCTTTTGGGCGAAAAAATCACGTCCAAGGTCATTCACGGACGGGATTTGTGGCAGATCAAGGCGGATGAAAACCAGCTTGAGCAGGTCATCATCAATCTTGCCGTGAACGCGCGCGACGCCATGGCGAAAGGTGGCTTGCTCACCATCCGCACCGCGAATATCAGCGAGCGCGACGCCATGAAGCTGGGCGGCTCCGGCCTGGCGCCTGGCGAGTATGTGCTGTGCGAGGTGCGCGACAGCGGTTGCGGCATTCCGGCGGATAAGTTGGAGAAGATTTTCGAGCCGTTTTACACGACCAAGGAAGTGGGCAAAGGCACCGGACTTGGGTTGTCTACGGTTTATGGCATCGTTCAGCAAACCGGCGGGCATATCGTCGTCCAAAGCGAGCTGGACGTCGGCACAACCTTCCAAGTCTATCTGCCGCGTCACGTTCCCGTGGAGACCGACAAAAAAGCCCCGCCCGCCAAAACAGAAAAGAAAAAGAAGGCGCGTGATCTGACCGGCTCCGGCACCGTGCTGCTGGTTGAGGACGAGGAGGCGGTTCGTGCTTTCGTATCCCGCGCACTGGCCACACGGGGGTATCGGGTACTACAGGCGGTTAGTGGTCTCGATGCGCTGGAAACCATGAAGCAGCATGCTGGCGAAGTCGATCTCGTTATCAGCGATGTGGTTATGCCGGAAATGGATGGCCCGGCACTGCTGAAGCGACTGCGCGCGCAGAACCCGGACATCAAATTCATTTTCATTTCCGGATACGCCGAGGACGCTTTCAAAGGCGCCATTACTGAGAACGAGCAGTTCGCGTTTCTGCCTAAGCCGTTCTCGCTCAAACAACTAGCGGAGGCGGTCAAACAAGCCTTGTCAGCGCCCGGTTAGTATTCATGCAATGCGACGCGCAACACTTTTGCGATTCTTGATGTCTGGCAAATAGAAGCCTGTTGCGTTAAGGAACAAACTGTGCACATTTAGTTAATAAACTGTTTAAACGCAGCCGAGTCAAGTTATGCATACAATCTGCGGCAACAGGTATTTGGATGGGGAATAGCGTTATGGACAAGCAAAAGGCGTTAGAGGCCGCGCTCGGCCAGATTGAACGGAGCTTCGGTAAAGGTTCGATCATGCGGCTCGGCAAGAACGAGAAAGCCGCCGAGATGGAGGTGATTTCCACAGGCTCGCTTGGGCTGGATATCGGCCTTGGCGTTGGGGGATTGCCGCGTGGCCGCGTTATCGAAATTTTCGGGCCGGAGTCTTCCGGCAAAACAACGCTGGCGCTGCATGTGATTGCGGAAGCGCAAAAAAAGGGTGGCGTTTGCGGCTTTATTGATGCAGAGCATGCACTTGATACTGTTTATGCGCAGAAGCTGGGCGTCAACCTGGAAGAGATGATTATCTCTCAGCCCGACAATGGCGAGCAGGCGCTGGAAATCACAGACACCCTCGTTCGTTCCGGCGCGATTGACATCATCGTGGTTGATTCGGTCGCCGCGCTGACGCCGAAGGCCGAGATTGAGGGCGAAATGGGCGATGTGCTGCCCGGCATGCAGGCGCGGCTAATGAGTCAGGCGCTGCGCAAGCTGACCGGATCGATCTCCAAATCGCACACCATGGTCATTTTCATAAACCAAATCCGCATGAAAATTGGTGTCATGTTTGGCAACCCGGAGACAACGAGTGGCGGCAACGCGCTGAAATTCTACGCCTCCGTGCGCCTTGACATCCGCCGCATCGGCTCCATCAAGGAGCGCGACGAGGTGGTTGGCAACCAGACCCGCGTGAAGGTGGTGAAGAACAAGGTGGCGCCGCCGTTTAAACAGGTCGAGTTCGACATAATGTATGGCGAGGGCATATCCAAGGTTGGCGAACTGGTAGACTTGGGCGTCAAAGCGGGCGTGGTGGAAAAGTCGGGTTCGTGGTTTTCGTATGATGGCCAGCGCATAGGGCAGGGTAGAGAAAACGCCAAGATGTTCCTGAAGCAAAACCCAACTATTGCTGAAACGATTGAACGCGCAGTTCGCCAGAACGCCGGCCTTATCGCCAAACAAATGCTCGATGGCGGGCCAGGCGATGCGGAAGAGGACGGCGAAGCGCCGGAAGTG
The DNA here is from genome assembly GCA_034440495.1 of Hyphomicrobiales bacterium. Classification (GTDB taxonomy): domain Bacteria; phylum Pseudomonadota; class Alphaproteobacteria; order Rhizobiales; family Rhodomicrobiaceae; genus JAWXCE01. The sequence goes on from JAWXCE010000023.1 coordinate 11,842, forward strand.
GAAAGCGTGGTCAAGCCAATTAACGGGAAGAAACAGGCGCGCTCGTAACTTAGCCGCACTTAACCTTTTGTTGGCCAACGCTGCATCGCGTGTCGCTTTGGTGTACGGCAGAATGTGAAGGTTTTCGACCAGCAACCAGTTGGAAATTGCCGTCTTGCTATTGCGGCGGCGGCAATTCCAGTCTTATTAGAAGTGCGCTCGCTGGTAGCGCTTTCCATTTTGCGAATGAACTCATGACCCGCATTAACGACGTCCGCTCCACTTTTCAGCAATTCTTCAAGCGCCATGGCCACGAGATCGTGGAGTCCAGCCCGCTGGTGCCGCGCAACGATCCGACGCTCATGTTCACCAACGCGGGTATGGTGCAGTTCAAAAACGTGTTCACCGGTGTTGAGTCGCGACCCTACAAGCGCGCCGTCACCTCGCAGAAGTGCGTGCGTGCCGGCGGCAAGCACAACGACCTGGACAATGTAGGCTACACGGCCCGGCATCACACATTTTTCGAGATGCTCGGCAACTTCTCCTTCGCCGACTATTTCAAGGACGTGGCAATTGAACTGGCCTGGAACCTCGTCACCAAGGAATTCGGGCTCGACAAAAAGCGCTTGATCGCCACGGTTTATTCGGAGGACGACGAGGCTGCGGCGCTGTGGAAGAAAATCGCAGGGCTGCCGGAAAGCCGCATCATACGCATCGCTACTTCAGATAATTTCTGGTCGATGGGCGACACCGGCCCGTGCGGCCCGTGCTCTGAAATTTTCTTCGACCACGGCGATAAAATCCTTGGCGGCCCGCCCGGCTCGCCCGACCAGGACGGCGACAGGTTTATCGAAATCTGGAACCTCGTGTTCATGCAGTTCGAGCAGCTCTCACCAACCGAGCGGGTGGCGCTGCCGAAGCCGTCGATCGACACCGGCGCGGGGCTGGAGCGTGTCACCGCCACGCTGCAGGGTAAGCACGACAACTACGAGACCGACCTATTTCAGGCGCTGATCAAGGCGTCGGCCGATGCGACCGGCGTCGCGCCGGAAGGCAAGCACAAAGTCAGCCACCGCATCATCGCTGATCACCTGCGATCTGCCAGCTTCATCATCGCCGATGGCGTGCTGCCATCGAACGAGGGGCGTGGCTACGTACTTCGCCGTATCATGCGCCGCGCCATGCGCCACGGCACGCTGCTAGGCGCGACCGAGCCGCTGATTTACAAGCTCGTACCCGCCCTCATCCGGGAGATGGGGCAGGTTTATCCCGAACTCATTCGCGGTGAGACGCTCATCACCGAGACGCTGAAACTTGAGGAAACCCGCTTCCGCAAAACGCTGGATCGCGGCCTTATCTTGCTTGATGAGGCGACGGCTGGCTTTAAATCCGGGGCGTCTCTCCCCGGCGACGTGGCGTTCAAGCTGTATGACACCTTCGGCTTTCCGCTCGACCTGACGCAGGACGCGCTGAAGGCGCGCAACATCGGGGTGGATGCGGACGGGTTCAACGCGGCCATGGCGCTGCAACGTGCGGAGGCCCGCAAAAACTGGTCAGGCTCAGGCGAGGCGGCGACGGAAAAGGTCTGGTTCGAGCTGAAGGAGCGGCTGGGCACGACGGAGTTTCTCGGCTATGCGACGGAGAAGGCGGAGGGGCAGCTTGTCTCTATCGTGAAGGCGGGCAAAGAGGTCAAATCTCTGAAAAAAGGCGAGGAAGCCGCGCTCATCTTTAACCAGACGCCATTTTATGCCGAGTCCGGCGGTCAGGTTGGCGATAAGGGGCTTATAAGGCTGGGTAAAAACAGCACGTTTCGGGTGTCGGACACCAAGAAAAAGCTGGGCGACCTATTCGTGCATTATGGTGTTGTCGAAAATGGGCCGATCAAGTCTGGGGAAGCGGCCGAGCTTGAGGTGGATCGTGCGCGCCGAACCGCAATCCGCGCTAACCACTCCGCAACCCACCTTGCACATGAGGCGCTTAGGCAGGTGCTGGGGACGCATGTAGCCCAAAAAGGCTCCTCCGTTGACGATGCCCGCCTGCGCTTCGACTTTTCACACAATAAGCCCATGACGGGCGATGAGATTGCGCGCGCGGAAGATTTGGCGAACGCATTCATTTTACAGAACGAGCCGGTCGTCACGCGCCTGATGCAGGTGGATGAGGCAATCGAGTCCGGCGCGATGGCGCTGTTCGGCGAGAAATACGGCGATGAGGTTCGGGTGGTGTCGATGGGGATGACCACAGACGGAGATAAATCAGGCAAAAGCTATTCGGTGGAACTGTGCGGCGGCACCCACGCCTCGCGCACCGGCGACATTGGTCTGATCAAAATCGTAAGTGAGTCCGGCGTCTCGGCTGGTGTGCGCCGCATCGAGGCGGTCACGGCCAAGGCCGCGCGTCGGCATTTGACCGCCCAGGACACGCGCATACGCGAAGTGGCTGACCTGTTGAAAACGAAGCCGGACGATGTGCCCGTGCGCCTCGCGGCGCTTATGGACGATCGCAAAAAGCTGGAGCGGGAACTGGTCGACGCACGTAAGAAAATCGCCATGGGCGGCAATGGGGCAGCGGGCGACGAAGATAACGGTGTGCGGACGATTGGCGCGGTGAGAATGCTGGGCCGCACGGTGCACGGCGTCGCGCCGAAGGATTTGCGCGGGTTGGTGGATGACGGCAAACGGCAGATAGGCTCCGGCGTCGTCGCTATCGTCGGTGTTGCCGAAGACGGCAAGGCGGGCATCGTCGTCGGCGTCACGCAGGATTTAACCCAAAGTTACAGCGCGGTGGACCTGGTGCGCGCGGGCGTCGGGGCCATCGGCGGTGCAGGCGGCGGCGGGCGCCCAGATATGGCGCAAGCTGGTGGCCCTGACGGCGCTAATGCCGAGGCCGCGCTTGAAGCAATTGCAAGCCTTTTGGCTGGCGATTGAACAAGCCTTGCACCACCGCGCCGTCGAACCACCCGCATGGCTTCTATTAACAAAGCAGGGTAGACGAGCGGGCGTTAGCCAATGGCGCGCAGTTTTGGCTGGCTCACAAAGTTTCCTCCGCCTGCTAACTTTTCAGCGATGGTAATCGCATCGAGATCCGCCAACGGACTGCATTTTGCCTCCATGTCGGGAAGCACCTCCACAGGCAGCGGCCTGCAGGCCATCCACATGGCCGAAAATGCCAGATCGGCAAGACGCATAGAGCCGATTGAGTTTTCCTCGAACAGGTCTAGTGCGTTGCGGTTGTCCGATGAACGCCGCATACAGTCACCCGTCCAGACAATGCGCACGCCGAGCGTCATTTGCTCATGCGCGTCGAGCAGGCTCGGGTTGTGCGCACATCGCATCGAAGCGGGGACGGCGCCTCGTCCGTTAAGGCGCTGAACCGCCCGAAATACGGCATTTAGCGCTTCAGCAGGGCCAAGTGATGCAAAGATCATCTGAACCGTGACGCCGCGTGCCTCAAGTTCGGGAAGCCTGTCGCACAACGCGCGGCATGATGGAGACAGTGCAGAGCGAGCCAAAATCGTGATGTGCGTTTCGCGATAGCCGCAATCATGGCCTGGCTGCGAGAGGTAGGCGCTATAAATGGCCGAAAGTCGCTCGGCTTTTTCCTGCAGCGGATGCTGTTTAGCGGCAAGCGGCGTAATGAAGCCCATGGGGCGTTCTTCCTTGGAACCGGAGGTCTCTCAAGCTGCGCAACCTTACGCCAAACTAATGCGCTGCCTATCCCTAGTTAGGGCCATCACGGTTAAGGAAGAATTGAAACCGGGCAAACCTCTTCATTTATGACAAATTTGATTTCACTGCGGCAGACCCGCCGCAGTCTCGACCGCTCAGTTTGACTTAGGACGCACTTTGTTATCGATAGTGGAAAACTCCTCTCCATCGTGGCGATCCTGATTCACATCGTCGTCGTCCGGATATTGCACAGCAGGTTTGTGCTCAAGCGCTTTTGGTTCGGTATACGAAACAAGCGGAGGTTGGGGCGAGGGCGGCAAAGCTTCACGTTGCGTTAGGTCTCCCCGGTCTAGAGCCGTTGTGGCAACAGGTTGGCGTCCAAAGCTAAGGAGTCGACCTTCGCTTCTCTCGGCCTTTGCGCGCCGGGTTGTTAGACGCTCTTGAGCCTCAGCTCCGCTGCCAATAACAGATTGCACAAACTCAGCCCACCTGCGACGCTCGATTTTGTACAGTCTGAAGGCGTTGGATTGCTGATAGACGCTACCCTGTTCAGCAAGTTTTTTCTGTACGGCGCCGTTCGTTTTGAGGCCATCTGGCCACGCGCTGCCTTTCAGCAACTCAACAATGCCGCGCCCTTCAAGCGCAAGGTAGACGTTCGTGATATAGCGCGATGTTTCCAGCGGTAGATCCGAGCTTGGATCGAACCAGTCGGTTCGCTCCTCCTCGTGCAACTTGCGCAGCACCTCGGCCCGGCGTGTAATGTGGTCGGTGTCTCGAAAATCCAGTGGAACAGCGGCGTAATACTCGCCCTCATGATCTATGATGACATCCTCTAGCGGATTTAACTGATGTTGCGGCGTTGGCGGACTGGACCTGTCGAACACCCCTTGAAAAACTTCAAAAAACGGGATGAGGTACGTGTTGCCGCCGCTTTTGCGCGCGGATTTCATACTCTGCGTCATGTCAAACACAAAGCCGAACGGGCGGTTTATCGACACTAGCAGAATGCATACGTCCACAAAGATGGCAATGATGAGCGGGATGAGATCGCGGTCGCTTAACCCATCCGCAACGGCTGGCGGCGTTGCGCCCGTAAATGCTGCTGAAAAATCCCGCGCCCAACCAGCGCCGGAGTTCGTTAGGCGGCGAAACGCCTCAAGAACGGCCTCGGAGCCTTCATAGGCACGCAACTCTGGCTTCTCCAGAAGTGGCAATTCTTCGATGGCTCTCACCACTCCGTTGAGTTCACTTTGCAGGGCCGGGTCAGCGCATGGAAAGCTTCCGCCGCGGTCATCCGAGAACGTCGTTTTACCCGCGCGGATGCGGAGTTCATCGCGAAGCTGCAAAAGCTGAGGATCGGTTTTGAGTGCGTTAAAGCGCGTTGCCGTCAGGCCAAGCTTGCGGTTCAGTTCGCCGATGAAGGCGTTGCGCGACCCTGTCGCAGGATCGGCGATTGAGACATCCTTGCGCAGGATTTTTTGCAAATCGCCGTTTAAATCCGCGATGTCGGTTTTGACGCTTGTCGTGCGCTGGGCGATAAAGTCACTGGCGCTTTGGAAACGCTCGGCGTCTGCGTCCCGGAGGCGGCGGCGTGGGCCATCGCCAGGGCCGCTGCCCGGGCAGGTGCGGCCCTGATTCCGTTCCGTCTCGGCTTTCTCGATAGAGATCAGCCGCAAGGAAGTAAACGTCGCTTGAAGCTGTTCAAGTCGGCTTTGACCAAGCTGGAGGTCTTGCTGAATGCGCGTGACCGAACTCTCGGCGGTTTGCGTCGTCACGCTGCCCGCTTCGAGGTACTTCCAGTAAAACCCGAATGCAAAGCCGACCGATATGAGAAAAAGTATGACATAACCAATGACGTAGAGCGGGGCGAGAAACAGCGAAAATTTTCTAAATCTAAAGTCTTTCTGATAAAAACTTTTTGAGAAAAGGGCGTCAAGGATGTAAAGTATCATGAGCTGAAGCATGAACACGGCAAAGCCAATGGCGATACGCGCGGCGATGCTAACCTGTCCCGAACTTGCCTCGATCAGTTCCAGAATGCCGGTGTAGGTGGAAATCCAGGCGAGGATGCTCAATCCGGCCAGCAGCAGAAATGCGATAAGCGATGATCCAGCCGAAAACGACGCCGCCATAAAAAAACTCCACTTCAAAACTTTAACCGACGTGCAATTGCGATTAGTATCAAATGATACTCATAGTAAACGCAAACATTCTGGTTGCTCGCACGAGCGCATCTCGGACGTTTTTAACGCTCGACCATGCCGATATGAAACCCAACTTTAAATTTAATTCTGCGTAACATTTGTGAAGCAGATGTGTCTTGCGCGCCGCATTCGGCCGGAAATACTAACCCTACTGGGGACATAAACCGCGTGAGTTGACGCGGCCTGCGCAGTTGAGGACACTAAAATGTTACAACTTCAGCCTACACAGCGTGCGGGGTGCGAACGGATGTATCCTTCGATAAAATCAGCGATGCCTTCTATGTCGCCTAAGTCGAAATGCGGCAGCGTATCATGCACGGGGTAATCGGTGGCAATAGCGACGATTCCAGGGTAATGACCCGCGAGAGCTGAACCTTGCGCAGACTCAAGCCGCCGCGTTTCAATTTTGGGATGCGCCCCCATTTTAAAGCCTTCCACGATCACGAGGTCGGAGCCCGCCAGTCTGGCTAGAATATCTTCCAGCCCTGGCTCTGGCTCGCCCCGCAACTCGGTCATCAGCGCCCAGCGCTTCTCCGACACAACGACCACCTCCCTTGCGCCCGACTCGCGAAAATTATGGCTGTCGCGGCCTTGCTGATCGATGTCGAAGCCGTGATGCGCATGCTTGACGGCCGCAACCTTGAGGCCGCGTGCTGTGAACTCCGCAATGAGACGGCAAACGAGCGTCGTCTTACCCGAGTTTTTCCACCCGGCAACGCCGAAATGAGGCGGTGTCATGAGGTCTTAAGCACCTGAGATTATTAACGGCTATTTCAGTCTAATTAGCGCGCGGAGCAAGCAAAATGATGGCGGCGCCGCAAAGGCATAGGCTTGCTCCGGCAATGTCCCAACCGTCAGGCGTCTTCCCCTCCGCCGCCCATAGCCATAAAAGCGAGGCCGCGATATAGACGCCGCCATACGCTGCGTAAGCACGTCCGGCGAACTCTATATCGATGCGCGTTAAGGCGTATGCAAAAAAAATGAGCGCGGCGGCGCCGGGCGCAGCCCATAACGCGGAATGGCCCAGGCGCAACCACGCCCAAAACGCGAAGCATCCGGCTATTTCGGCCAGCGCTGCAACGCCATACCAGACAAATGTTGCCGCCATCCGCGCCTCTGGAATAAAATGCATCATCCCGTGCGTTGACGCCACAGGATGATAAGAATCGGTAAACTCTACACGGCCGTTGCTTGCACGCTATCTGCGATCTGATAACGCTTTTTTCTTAAGCATTCCAACGCATGGAGACGTTCAATGAAAATCCGCTCAATATTGACTATCGCAGCTTTCGTCTTTGCTTGCATTGCAATGGTCGGCGCCGCATCAGCCGCGTGCGTGAAAAAAGCCGGTAGCGGCTATGGCCTTACTAAAGGCATGGCGCAATTTCAGTCGTTTGAAATCATCGAGCAGGTGACCGGCAACTGGCCAATTCGCACCGACAAAATCTCCAAGCCAGTTTACGCTTGCAAAGAAAGCAGCGTCGGTTGGAACTGCAAGGCTTATGCAACGGTTTGCTCGAAATCGTAACGCCGCTATCACAGGCGATTGCTTTTGCCGTGCTTCGGGCTGCACGCTAATCTAATTTTGGTGAGCGTGCAGTCGATTGCTATTCTATAATGGACACTCTTTTTACAAGAACTTTGTCATGCTGAAAATTTACGGTCGCGCCAACTCCATTAATGTTCGCAAGGTTTTGTGGGCGGCGGACGAAATCGGCGTTGAATATTCGCGCGAGGACTGGGGGCGCGGCTTCCGGGCCGTAAGCGATGCGGAGTTCGCGGAGATTAACCCGCTCGGACTTATTCCTGTAATCGACGATGACGGCTTCTCCTTAAGCGAATCCAACACCATCATCCGCTATCTCGCGGGCAAACACGGCCGCGCCGATCTCCTCCCGCTTTCGCCACAGCCACGCGCAACCGTCGAGCGATGGATGGATTGGCAGGCGACAGAGATGAATAACTCATGGTTCCCCGCGTTTTTTGCGCTGGTGGTTAAGTCGCCGTTGCCCGGTGGACAGGAGTTGATTGACGCCTCAATCGCCAAATGGACGGCGAATATGGCGCGTGTCGAAGCCCAGTTGGCGGCCACCGGCGCGCACATTTGCGGTGTGGACTTCACGTTGGCCGATATCGGGATCGGTCTTGCCGTTCACCGCTGGTTTTCAACACCCATTGAACGGCCCGATTTACCGGCTGTCGCTTCATATTACGAGCGCCTGAGCCAGCGCCCCGCGTATATGGCGCACGGCCGCAACGGCCTGCCTTGATACTAAAAGTAATAAGTCTGAAGTTCCGTCGTCACAGCGCTCCAAGTAACCGTGATATCAGAACCGGCTAACGTCTAAAACTGCTCTGAAAACACTTTGCAAACAGGGGCTGTAATGCTGGATGCGCTAGTGACCAATACCATAGGAATAATATTACAAAGTTTATTCCGGTTGAGGGACTAAATCGATTTCTCATGCCTCTTACTCAGCAATTCGCCTCGCAACGATGGTGGGTTTTTGCTTTGTAAGGGAATCCGATGACAAATGATTGCGCGGTTGACCGGCGAACTTTTTTAGCTGGCGCCGCAGCCTCTGTGGCGGCGATGGCTCTGAACTCCAGTCCGGGCGCCGCAGTAAACGGCCCTCAAAACGGGGACTGCGTATTTCTTACCAATGAGGATTCAAACACCCTTACAGTGATTGACCCGGTTAGCAATACAGTAAAGGCAACGGTAAATCTTACGAGCTTCGATGAAGACCCGCGCCCTCCCTTCCGGTTCGTTACGGGCGGCATGACACCAACTCACGGCGCCATGGTGCAAAAGCCCCTTTATCACGGCGCTATCTCCATTCACGGTTGCGTACCCTCGCCCGACTCCACGCTTCTCGCCACTGCGGGTCAGGGCACGAGCAATCTTTACCTTATCGACACACGCACTCTCAAGGTGATCGGCAATCAACCGAACAGCCAGGCCGGGCCCACCACCAATGCGGAAACCCTTACCTCCGGCATCCTCGTTGGCCGCGAACCGCACGAGCCGACCTTAACCCGGACAGGCCGCGAAATTTGGGTGGCAATTCGCGGCGAAGATAAGATCGCGGTTGTCGATGTGGAAAAAGCAAAGGCGGAGTCGGCCGGCGTTGCACCACGTGGCTCCTCGCTTCGCCGCTTTATCCCGGTGCTTCCAGGCCCAGCAATGGTATGGTTTTCCGCCGATGGGCTTACGGCTCTTATCATTTCCCAAAAGACGCCGCGCATCGACGTATTCGACGTGAGCTATGACGCCAGGGGCTATTCCACCGAGCGAGCAAGACAACGATCGACATTTCAGCGGCGGATAAATTTGGCTTCAGCCCGTTTCTAAAACGTGCGCCAAACAGCCCAGAAATGTGGGTTTCGCACAAACTCGCCGACTCGGTTTCCGTGCTTTAATCCTCGGGCGAGACGAAACTTCTCGAAACCATTTCGCTGGGCGATAAAGCCCGCCCAAACCACGGAGAGTTCGTGGAAAACGCTAGCGGGGGTGTCACTTACGTTACCTGCGCCCGCATCGACGACGACGGCCCCGGCGGCGTTGCCTCCAGCCGCATTAGCGTCATCGACCGCAGCGCTTCCGCAGGCGCGCGCAAGGTGGCCTCGACGTTTTTCAGTCATGGCCGTGACTCGCATGGTATCTGGACTGATCCCTCGAACACCAAACTTTATGTGGCGCACGAAGCCGATGAATTACCGGGCACCCCGAATGCCGGACAAACCGTCTGCACTGTTTTCGACGTCGCCGATTTGTTTAAGCCGCGTTTTATCGCACAGATCCCGCTCGGCGACCTGGAGTTGCCCTCGGGGCGTTTGCGGAACAAGAAAAGCATTAATCTCGTCTATGCATGGCCCGGCGCGCCAAGCGCGACTGCGTAACAACGTGAGTGTGGGAGATTACAGTGGACGATTTAAATGCAAAGCCGTGTTATGCCAACTCTACTTCCAATCACAGCGCCCATCGCAGTGCTGCGGAAGCGGCCACAGCAACGTCCAGCGCTTATCAAAGCTATACCGCCGGGATGCACGCTTCCATGCAGCATATGATGGAGGATATGCACCGCGATCCACCTTCCGGCAATGAGGATATCGACTTTCTCGTAATGATGATTCCGCATCATTGGGGCGCTGTCGAGATGGCGCTGCTGGTGTTGTCGGCGGGCAAAGACCCGATGACACGCGCGCTTGCTGAGGCTATGATTTCGGATCAGAACGGAGAGATCGAGGGAATGCGTGGACGGCTTGCGGCCTTGCGGAGCGCACGTTTGTCCGGCGATAGCGAATATCCTCACCTTGATGGCAATCGTGGTCCTTCGTGAGCAAAGGACAATGCCTTGTTGTGGAGTAAACGCGAGCACGACGCGGCAATCGAGGCTCACATTCCAGCCATGCGCCGGTTCGCGCTAACCTTGACTCGCGACCGTCATAGGGCTGACGATTTGGTGCAGGATGCGCTAGTTGCATCGCTGTCCAACTGGGCCGGTTTGCGCAACCCGGATAGCATCAAAAGCTGGCTATTCGCCATTCTCTATCGAAGGTTTCTCTCCGATGTTCGGCGAGAGCAAGGGCGTGGGGAACACTACTCCATAGACGAGGCAATGGGGCTTGCGATACCGCCTGAACAGGACGAAAAGCTAGGACAAAGCGAGGCTTTACGAGCCGTCGCCCTGCTGCCTGAAGACCAGCGGACCGTGTTATGGCTCGTTGCCATCGAGGATTTAGCCTACGCCGATGTCGCCAAAATGCTCGGCCTTCCGCTCGGTACAGTCATGTCGCGGCTGGCGCGCGGGCGGGAGCGGCTAAGGGCGATCCTTGAAGGCGGCGCCGTGATCGCTATAAGGAAGACGAAGTGAGTGCAGGCAGCGAAAGCAACATACCTCCTATTGGCGAGGACGACCTTCAGGCTTTTATCGACGGGCGTCTCCCGCTGGAGCGCCGGGCCGATGTCGAAGCGTGGCTTGCAGCACACCCCGGCAAGGCTCACACCCTCGATGCAGACAGGCGCATTCGCGCAACCCTTCGCGCCGCCGCTGACGCGCTGATCGAACCGGTCCCCGCTTCGATGCGGGTCGCTGAATTGCGCCGTGCAACCGCCGTCGCCCGGGGGCGTTTGTGGAGAAGCGCCGCAGCAGCCGTCATGTTGATTATGCTGGGCGGCAGTGGCGGCTGGGTGTTGCGTGCGGCGCTATCGCCATCTTCCACCGTTGGCACGATGACGGACGCGACCTCGGCCTGGCGCATATTCGCTAACGACCCGTTCCAGCCGGTAGAATTGAACGCAGAGTTCCAAGTGCAGCTTGCATCCTGGATTGCAGGACATGTCAGGCGCAGTATCGACATTCCCGATTTGAGCGAAATGGGCTTACGTTTTCTTGGCGGGCGATTGCTATCGGCCGATGCAGGCCCGGCGGGGTTATTTCTTTACGAAGACGCCGGGAAGGATCGTTTTATTTTTTATGTGAGGGAAACGAGCGGCGAACGTCCGAAAAAACTACAGATTCGCGTGAGCCAAGGTGTAGAAACCCGGTTCTGGTTCGATGGCCATCACGGTTACGCTATTGCAGGGCCAACAAATTCGCCTCGTCTAGCAGCCGCGACGGATATTGTGCGGCGATTGTATCAAGGCACCAAAGATTAGTATGAATACTGACAGTTCGCGCAAGATTTTAAATGGGGGCGGGGCCGAAGACGAGCACGGCGTTCAGGCCGCCGAACGCGAATGAGTTAGACATCGCATAACTGATGATGCGCTCGCGGCCTTCATTGGCGGTGTAGTCCAGGTCGCATTCGTCGCCGGGCGTATCGAAGCCGATAGTGGGCGGCGCGAAGCCGTCGCGGATAGCCATGATGCTCGCCACCGCTTCCACGCCGCCGCCCGCGCCCAGGCAATGCCCGTGCATGGACTTGGTTGAAGATACGGAAAGCTTGTAAGCATGCGTGCCGAACACGGCCTTGATGGCGCGGGTCTCGTTCACGTCGTTGATCGTCGTCGCGGTGCCATGAGCGTTGATGTAGTCGATTTCGGTCGACGCCAGCCCTGCATCTTCCAGCGCCATCTGCATCGCGGATGTTGGCCCTTCCACAGAAGGATTCACCATATCGCCCGCGTCGGACGTCATCGCGAAACCCTTAAGCTCTGCAAGGATCGACGCGCCCCGCGCGCGGGCGTAGTCCAAATCCTCCAGCACGAGGATGCCCGCGCCCTCCGACAGCACAGTACCGTTGCGGCGCTTGGCAAACGGGTAGCAACCGTCCGGGGACAGCACGCGCATGGCTTGCCACGAGCGCATCGAGCCATAGGTGACGGACGCTTCTGAACCACCCGCGACGCCCATGTCGATCATGCCCGACTTTATCATTTGGTAAGTGAGGCCGATGGCGTGAGCCGCCGTAGAGCATGCGCTGACTGTGCCAAAGCACGGCCCCTTGATGCCATACTCGATGCTGATATGCGCTGCCGCCGAGGAGGCGATGGAGCGCAAAAGCGTCAGCGGGTGCGTGGCTTTTTTCTTTAGGATGAAAAGGTCTTCGTATCCCTTCTCGATGGTAGCGAGTCCGCCAATCCCGGAGCCAATGATCGAGGCGGCGCGATGCCCATCCGGCACTCGGCCGTGAAAACCGGCTTGACTCATCGCCTCAATAGCGGCGGAACCGGCGAATTGTGAATAGCGGTCGGCAAGCATCAGCGGTTTGGAGTGGCTGCAACGCTCTCTCGGGTCAAAATCCTTAATTTGCCCGGCGATGTGGATGTAAAGGTCCTCCATGCTCATGCCGGTTAGTGGCCCGACGCCGCAGCGGCCCTCGCGCATGCCAGCCCACATGGCGTCCGCGCTTGTGCCGATAGATGTGACCGCGCCTTGCCCCGTTACCACAACGCGGCGCTTTGATGAACTCGCCATACATTTTGCTTTCGGAGTTTAAGCGGCGGCGCCGGTTGCGCCCTTTTCGGCGATGATCGATTTCACGCGCTCGACAACGGAACCGACGGTCGCGAAATCCTGCACGTCCTCATTGGCGTTGTATGGGATCTGAATGCCGAAGGTGTCCTCGATGTCGAACACGATCACCGCGAGATCGAGCGACTCGATTTCGAGGTCAGCCAGCTTCGTCTCCATCGGCACGTGCTCGGGCGGGTTTTTCATGTTCTTTTTAAGAATGGAGACGATTTTGTCGGCGACTTCATCCATAGCGCTCTCCTTGCCTTGCCTGATCCGTGGCGCTTGCAACGTAACGCACTGGGAAATTTTTGCAGGCGTTCACAATCGTGACGCCCCAGATAAAGCCAATTTTCCTTTAAGTCTAGCGTTTGAGAGCACATGGGCACAGCTATTGCGCCACAAGGTTAGCACGCCGCCGCCATCATCACGGCATAGAGCCGGTGATCCAGAGGAATTGGAAAGAACCTGGATGACCGGGTCAAGCCTGGCATTGACAAAGCCTAAAGTGATTGTTGCCATTCCCTTGGCGCCGGGATTATGATCCTTTACGGCAAATAAAGAACGGCTTTAGCTTCGCTTAAGGGCGGGCAGGCGATAAAATGTCACTGGAAATGCGCAAAATCCACATCAGCGAGGGTCGCCAATGAGCGTACACCATTTGCACAACAACGTAGAGCGCCCCACCGCTCAAACCGAGGCTTACCCCTGGATCGCCACCTACACCCCCGGCATAAAGTGGGATACCGTGTTCAAGCCCGAACCGCTGCATGCGACCATGGATAAAGCCGTCGCCCGCTACGGCGCAAAAGTCGCCACAAGTTTTCTCGGCAAAACGATGACATACTCAGAGCTTGGCGCGTGCATCGACCGCGCAGCGAAGGGGCTTTCCGCGCTCGGTGTGAAACCCGGCGTCAACGTTGGCCTGCTGCTGCCGAACTGCCCGCCTTTCATTATATTTTATTACGCCATCCTGAAAGCGGGCGGCACGGTCGTAAATTTTAATCCGCTTTACACTGTGGAAGAGTTGTCCGGCCAGGTGAAAGATAGCCGCGTCGCGATGATGGTCACGCTTGACCTAAAGGCCACATTCCCGAAGGCCGAGGCGTTGATGCAGGCTGGGCTGCTGCCGAAAACCATTCTCTGCCCGTTCAAAAACCAGCTCCCCGCGGTGAAAAGCGTGTTATTCAGCGCGTTGAAGGGCAAGGAAGTGTCTAAGTGGCAGGAGTCAAACCAACGCTCCAAAATCGTCACTTACGCCGAAGTCATGGACAATGACGGCAAGTTCACCTCGCCAAAAGTAGACGTGGAGGACGTGGCGGTTCTGCAATACACCGGCGGAACCACAGGCCTTCCCAAGGGCGCGATGCTGACTCACACGAATTTATCCTCGAATGTGCAGCAGATCATCTCCTGGTTCCCCGACGTGCGTCAGGGCGAGGAAAGCTTCGTCTGCGTCATCCCGTTTTTCCACGTCTTCGCGATGACGTGCCTGATGAACTTTGCCGTCGGCATCGGCGCGCGCCTCATCATGCTGCCGCGCTTTGAGATCAACGCGACGCTTAAGCTGGTGAACTCGACCAAGCCGACGGTGATGGCGGGCGTGCCGACACTGTTCAACGCGCTCATGAACTCGCCCAGCATCAAAAAATACGATTTGTCGTCACTGAAATATTGCGTCTCCGGCGGCGCGCCCCTGCCGCTGGAAGTTAAAAAGGGCTTTGAGAGGGTTGCCGGTTGCAAGCTTGTCGAAGGTTACGGATTGTCTGAAACATCGCCTGTCGCCAGCATAAACCCGCCGCTTGGACCGTTCAAGGAAGGCTCCATCGGGCTGCCTTTGCCGAGCACCATCATATCCCTGCGCTCGCTCGAAGACCCGGAGATCGAGGTGGCGCAGGGCGAGAAAGGCGAAATTTGCATCGCGGGGCCGCAGGTGATGAAGGGCTACTGGATGCGGCCTAAAGAAACGGCGGATGCTTTCGTCGGTAAATTCTTCCGCACCGGCGACGTGGCGACCATGGACAAGGAGGGCTTCAGCTATATCGTTGATCGTATCAAAGATATGATCCTGTGCTCTGGCTATAATGTTTATCCCCGCAAGATCGAGGAAGCGCTGTACGAGCACCCGGCGGTGGAGGAAGTGACCGTCATCGGCATCCCCGATCAGTATCGCGGGGAGGCACCAAAGGCTTACATCAAGCTGCGCGCTGGGCAACAGGCGACGAAGGCCGACATGCTCAAGCACCTGGAGCCAAAGCTGTCGCGCATCGAGATGCCCGCCGACATCGAATTCCGCGACGCCTTGCCGAAAACGCTCATCGGCAAGCTGTCGAAGAAGGAGCTGCGCGCAGAGATGGAGAACAAAGCCTGACTGCTAAACGAGCGAGACCAGCCGGGTTTGCAGGCGCTGGGATTGCGGGTCGCGGGTTGGCAGGTAAACGGTTGGGCGGTGCCAAGTTAAATCGCGGATGTGGGACAGCGTTTTCATCGCTATAGTCTCATCGGCACTGACTCCGTCAATGCGCATGTCCAGCATATGCCGCTCGGTGTAGGAGGCGTCTCCAGCCAGAAAGATCGCCTTCTCGCCATCCAGAACCACAACCGAGATGTGATTGGGCGTATGCCCCGGCGTGGGCACGGAGATTACGTCGCCGCTGGACGTTATCTGGCGGCTTCGAGCGAATGGGCCTAACGGCCGGGCTTCGAATTCGAGCGGTTGCGGATCGAACCATTTGGACCAACGAGCTGGTAAATATCCTAAAATGCGGCCGCGGAGGCCCGAGGCCCGGCGAATTTCACCCGAATGAGCGAAAATTGCGCTGTCCGGGAAATGACGAAGGCCCGCGTCGTGGTCGATGTGCAGATGAGTCAGCACAACTTTGCGCACATCCCTGCTCCTGATGCCGAGCGAGCGGAGTTGGGGACCAATTTCCTGCTCAGGCTCGATATCGAACTGAACGGCGAACCGGAAATACGGATGCCATTTTGGCAGTGACTGAAGATGCGCAGCCGATCCAGTATCAACCACGATAACGCCTTCGTTGTGCTCGACAGCCCAGGCGTAGGTTGGTAGCCATTCCGTCCATTGATCGTCCAGCAACGGGGCGGCCTGCCGCGCAAGACCACTGCCTTTTGCGGTCACCTGCGCAGTCTTCACGCGCACTGAACCAGTGCGGATTGCGTGTATTCGCATCCGATTTTCCTTTTTTAGAGCCACTATTAGGCGTTGTTATTTCTTGAGAATTGCTTGCAGTGCGCCGATCTCTGGCTGAACCGGGTCTTCACTAAAGGCGAGCCGGATGAGGCGCGCGAACGCCGCATTAACCCGCGCTTCGTTTTCAGGTTTCGTCAAATCAACGCCAGCCGACTGCCCGAGAGTGGCCTTGGCGAGCGTTAGATAGCGCATCGCGCCGGTCAGCATTGCAATTAACACGGGCGCGTCCACCCCCGGCGGTGGTTTGCGGTCTCCGCGCGCCTGAGAGACCCACGCCATCAGCGCCTTGGAGCGGACGTCCTCAATCTGCTGCAACGTTTCGGACTGCTCGACCAACTCCCAAGCAAGCACCCGCTGCAGAACGGGGTTGTTCTTCAAAAGCTTTTGATAGCCGACCGCCAAGGCTAGGATGAAATCCGGATAGGTTTCAAACGGCCCTTCCGGCGGCATTTCTGCAAGCCAAAAGCTCGCATCTCCCGCGACGGCGCGCAGCACGCCGTCGATGCCTCCAAAATAGCGGGTGATCAGTTTTTTATCGCACCCCGCCTCCGCCGCCACGGAGTTTACGCCGAACCCGGTGAAGCCGTCTCTGGCGATAACGCGCCTTGCCGCTTCAAGAATGCGGGCCTCCGTGGCGCTTCGGTTGCGCTGTTTCGGCTGGTCGGCAAAGGTCATGACTTCGGTTTGGAAGACGCCATGACGGGGCGAAGTAAGTGCGAGGCGGCGGCAACGTTGCACACCCCGGCCACGACAAGTTCCGCAATGTGAAGCAAGCGAAATTTTTAGTGTTGAGCGTTGGTTTAGTTAAATCCCTCAAAATCTTGGACAAAAGCGCGCAGCAGGGTGTGCGCCATGGATTGCGGGCCGGGCAGCGTGTGGCCGTCTGGGTCGCGGCCCTCAAGCATCGCCGCGACCTGATCGCGCGTCACCCAGCGCGCGCCCTCCAGTTCGGCGGGGTCGAGGCGCAATTCCGTTGAAAGCGCCTCCGCCCAGCAGCCGATCATGAGCGTGTGCGCGAAGGGCCACGGCTGGCTAGCAAGATACGTCACCCGGCCGACGCGCACGCTGGTCTCCTCCATCACCTCCCGGCGGACGGCGTTCTCGATATCGTCGCCCGGCTCCAGAAATCCGGCGAGTACCGAGTAGAATTTGTCCGGAAAACGCCTCTCGTGGCCGATGAGGCACCGCTCGCCGTCCGTCACGAGCATGATGACGGCGGGGTCGCAGCGCGGATAAACATCGAGGCCGCAAGCGGCGCATTCGGCCCGCCAGCCGCCATCTTTCAGCGCCGTGTTCGCTCCGCATCGCCCGCAACATCGGGCGTTCAATCGCCAGGCGGCAAGCGCGCGCGCTTGC
>JAWXCE010000024.1:0-32749 GCA_034440495.1 Hyphomicrobiales bacterium
CTCGACGGCATCACGCGCCGCACGGTCATCGGGCTGGCCAAAGCGCGCGGCATCGAGGTGATCGAGCGCGCGATCTGGCCGAACGAAATGGCTGAGTTCGAGCAATGTTTTCTCACAGGCACCGCCGCGGAGGTCACGCCCGTTTCGGAGATCGGCGCGGATGCGTTCCACGTCGGTGACATCATCAAAACGCTGATGGCCGATTATTCCGCCGCCGTGCAACCTGCTATGCCGAAGCTCGCCGCTGTGGGCTAACGCCAGCGGCTAGCGGCGTCATCATCGGTGAATTTAGCCTCGACCCAACTCGGGGCGGATTCGTCGAAGCGCTGCTTTTTCCAGAACGGCGCGCTGGTTTTCAGGTAATCCATGAGAAATTCGGCGGCCTCGAAGGCGGCTTTGCGGTGTGCGGAGGCGGTCGCGACCATCATGATGTTGTCGCCAGGCCGCAACTCGCCGAAGCGATGGATAATGAGGCTAGCGGCAAGCGGCCAGCGGGCGTGCGCCTCCGCATCGACGCGCCCAAGTTCGGCCTCCGTCATGCCTGGGTAATGCTCCAGCGTCATGGTGACGAGACCTTCCCCGCCGCGCACAATGCCGGTGAACGTGACGACCGCGCCAATGTCAGTGCGGCCCGCCGTGAGTGACGACGCCTCTGCTCCAATATCAAAATCTTCCGCCTGCACTTTTATCATTACAGTACTTTTCGATAGCGCCACGTTATTGCCGGGCCTCACCCAGCAGTTCACGGATGAGATGTCGAGATCGTAATGCGCATCAGTGGCTCAAGGCCGATGATGACAAAACCTCAGTTTTTGTGCGGCGCGGAGAAGACGCGGTAGCGTTCGGGATATAGCCCGATTTCATCGCCGACAGTTGGCTCGAACCCGGTCGGGAACGAGGTTTCAATCATCGCCACGCCATTCTTGCTGTCAATTTCCACGTCCAGGCGGCGGATGGAGCCGAAGCGCCGCACACCTTTCACGCGACCGCGCAGGTGCGTGTCATTGAGGCTTGTGATGCGGAAGTCGTCCGGCCGCGCGTAGAAGTTGGCCGGGCCTTCGGGCGCCCCGCGCGCATCCAGCTTCAGCCCGTGGGAGTTCAGTTCGATCGCGCCAGATTGCACGTGCACGGGTAGCATGACCGTCTCGCCGATAAAGTCATGCACGAACGCGGTCGCCGGATCGTCGTAAATTTCGGCGGGCGTCCCGACCTGTTCGATTTGCCCGTTGCCCATCACCACGACGCGGTCGGCGACTTCGAGCGCCTCTTCCTGATCGTGCGTTACGAGGATGGAGGTCACGTGCAGTTCATCGTGCAGCCGCCGCAGCCAGCGCCGCAAATCCTTGCGCACCTTGCTGTCGAGCGCGCCGAAAGGCTCGTCGAGCAGCAGCACGCTTGGCTCGATGGCAAGGGCGCGGGCGAGCGCCACGCGCTGCCGTTGGCCGCCTGAGAGCTGCGACGGATAACGGTCGGCGAGCCACGCGATATGCACCAAATCAAGAAGCTTATCCACGCGCGCCTTAATATCCGCCTCACTCACCTTCTCCTTCCGGACACGAAGGCCGAACGCGACGTTATCGAACACCGACATGTGCTTGAACAGCGCGTAATGCTGGAAGACGAAGCCGACATTGCGGCTGCGCACGGTCATAGACAATACATCACGGCCATCGAAAAATACCTGACCAGCATCCGGCCACTCCAGTCCCGCGATAATGCGCAGTAGCGTCGTCTTGCCCGAGCCAGAGGGGCCGAGCAACGCCATCAGTTCGCCCGACTTGATGTCGAGGCTCACGTTTTTAAGCGCCGAGAACGAGCCGAACTGCTTGGTGATATCTTTGACGTCGATGTTCATTCGGTTTCCTTCGCCATGCGAGCTTCGACGACGGTTTTAACAATCAGCGTGACAATTGCCAGGAACGCCAGCAGGGAAGCTACCGCGAACGCCGCCACGAACTGATATTCGTTATACAATATTTCGATATGGAGCGGCATCGTGTTGGTCTCGCCGCGAATGTGACCCGATACCACGGAGACGGCGCCGAACTCTCCCATCGCGCGGGCGTTGCACAGCAGCACTCCGTAAATGAGGCCCCATTTGATGTTCGGCAGCGTCACCCGCATGAATGTTGAGAGGCCGGACGCGCCGAGCGACACCGCCGCCTCCTCCTCCGACGTACCCTGCTCCTGCATGAGCGGGATCAACTCGCGCGCCACGAACGGAAAGGTGACGAACACAGTTGCCAGCACAATGCCGGGGACTGCGAAAATGATCTTCCAGTCATTTTCCATGAGCCATGAGCCGAAAATGCCTTGCGCGCCGAAGAGCAGCACGAAAACGAGGCCGGAGACGACCGGCGAGACGGAGAAGGGCAGGTCGATCAGCGTGATCAAAAACGTCTTGCCCGGAAATTCGAACTTGGTGATCGCCCAGGCCGCGATGACGCCGAACACAAGATTTACGGCAACCGATATCGCCGCAATCAAGAGCGTGAGCCGGATGGCGGATATCGCATCAGGATCGGAAAGCGCGCTGAAATAGGCCGTCGCGCCTTTGCTGAACGCCTGGATGAAAACCGTCACCAGCGGCAGCACGATAAACAGGCCGAGAAATCCGATTGCTATGCCGATGATCGCGATGCGGACGCCCAGTGGCTCGGTGCGCACGGATGCACGGCGATCCTCCACGTGCTGGCGCGATGTCGGCATGGCGATGGGCGCGGCGATATCGGCCATCAGCGCCTCTTTTCCGACCAGCGCTGGAGCCAGTTGATAACCAGCAGCATGATGAATGATGCGACCAGCATGACAACCGCGATAGCGGTGGCGTCCGCGATGCGATATTCCTCCAGCCGGATGACGATCAGCAGCGGCGCAATCTCCGACACTCCCGGCAAGTTGCCTGCGATGAAAATAACCGAACCGTACTCGCCAACGGCGCGGGCGAACGCGAGTGCGAAACCGGTCAGCGCGGCGGGCATCAGGGCGGGCATGATAACCTGCGTAATTGTCTGCCAGCGGTTCGCGCCAAGGCTGGCGGCGGCCTCCTCCAGTTCCGGCTCCATATCGATGAGCACCGGCTGCACCGTGCGCACCACAAAGGGCAGCCCGATAAAAACCAGCGCCACCAGAATGCCCAGTGGCGTAAACGCGACCTTGATGCCGAAGTTCGCCAGAAACGAACCGATCAAGCCGTTTTCAGCATAAAGCGCTGTGAGCGCAATGCCAGCAACCGCTGTTGGGAGGGCGAAGGGGATATCCACAATGGCGTCAAATAGTCCACGAAGCGGGAATTTATACCGAACCAGCGCCCAGGCGATCAGCGAGCCGAACACGAGATTGATCGCCGCCGCGACCAAGGCCAGACCGAAGCTGAGTTGCAGCGCGTGCAATGTGCGGCTGCCCGTGATGAGTGCCCAGAACTGGGCGGGTGTTAGTTCGGCCGTTTTAACAAACAGAGCCGCAAGTGGTATGAGCACGATCAGGCTAAGCCACGTCAGCGTCAGCCCCATGGTGAGGCCAAAGCCGGGGATGACGCTGCGCGAGCGCATCAGGGGTCTTGCAGGCGCCAAGTTTATAACCATCCCGAATGATATTCCATTGCAAACGCGCCAAGCCTAACGAACGCGGGCGTTTCGTCAACATGCATCGTTCTATAGAGTGAACATGAAAACGCGCCGTGCGGATAACCTCGCGCGGCGAAGATCGGATAGAGGCCCCATGGAGAGCGGGGCACCACTTCTTGTCATCCCCGGGCAAAGCGCAGCGAAGACCCGGGGATCCAGTTTACGGCTAGTCTGGATTGCCGGGGCAAGCCCGGCAATGACTGTTGAGGTTTAGGACTTCGCGTAAATCTGGTCGAACACGCCGCCATCTTCAAAGTGCGTCCTCTGTGCTTTCGTCCATCCGCCAAAAACCTCGTCGATGGTGAACAGCGGCACTTGTATGAACTCGGCCTTATATTTCTCGGCGACTTCGGGCAAACGTGGGCGGTAGTAATGCTTCCCCGCAATATCCTGGCCCTCTTTCGAGTAAAGAAAATTCACATAGGCTTCGGCGACTTTCCGGGTGCCACGCTTATCCACGACCTTGTCCACCACTGCAACCGGCGGTTCGGCAAGGATGGAAATGCTCGGCGTCACAACCTCGAATTTGTTCGGGCCAAGCTCCTTCACCGCCAGAAATGCTTCGTTTTCCCATGATAGAAACACGTCGCCGACATTGCGCTCGGTGAAGTTGATGAGCGCGGCGCGGGCTCCAGTGTCGAGTACGGGCACGTTTTTGTAAAGCTGGGCGACGAAAGCCTTGGCGGTTTCTTCGCTTCCGCCCGGTTGCTTCAATGCGTAGCCCCATGCGGCGAGATAATTCCACCGAGCACCGCCCGAGGTTTTCGGGTTCGGCGTTACAACCGCAACGCCCGGCTTGACGATATCGCCCCAGTCCGTAATGCCCTTGGGATTGCCCTTGCGCACGATGAACACAATCGTCGAGGTGTACGGCGCGGCGTTGTCGGGCAACTTTTTTTGCCAATCCGCGCTCAACACGCCTTTAGCGGCAATGTTGTCGATGTCATAAGCGAGTGCGAGCGTGGCGATATCCGCTTGCAGGCCATCGATTATAGAGCGAGCCTGCTTTCCAGAGCCGCCATGCGACTGTTTGACAGTAACCGTGTCACCAGTTTCAGTTTTCCACTTCGCCGCGAAAGCTTTGTTGAAATCGACATAAAGCTCACGGGTAGGATCATAGGAAACGTTTAGTAGCGTGATTTCGGCTGCAAAAGCCGATATTGGTAGGCTAGCTGCAATAACCAGTGCACCGAATAATTTTTTCATGACATGCCTCCGCAATATTGCGTTTCAGGGTCAAGTTAAATAAACTGTCGCGAGCCGTTCTTTATAACGAACACGAGCCTGACATACAAAAAAAGCCTCGTCAACAGGTGAGAGGCTTTTTGCACATATTGTCTATAAAATAAGTGTTCTACTGTGTTTTTACCGTGGCGAGATTCAGAGTATGAATGCCGCACTCGGTTTTGCCCTGCCCGCGCCAGCGGCCTGAACGCACCTCATCGCCCGGAGCCGTGCGTGACGTGCAGGGCATGCAGCCGATAGACAAAAAGCCCTTCGCCTCCAGCGGATGTCGAGGCAAATTATGCGCGTTGAAATGCGCGTTGATGTCCTCGCGGCTCATGCGCGCCATCGGGTTAATTTTCACCCTCTCGCCGTCCTGCTCAATAACGTGCATCCGAGAGCGAAGGTCGCCGTGATAGCGCTTGCGGCCATTGATCCAAGCATCGAAGGGCTTTAAGGCCTTGGCGAGCGGGGCAACCTTGCGTAGCGCGCAGCAGGCATCTGGATTTTCGGCCCAGAGTGCATTTTCGGGGTCTTTTTGAGCGGCCTCGGTAGGGTCAGGCGCTTGAGTGCGCACATCCATGAGCCCCAACTTATCGATCAGCGCATCGCGGTAGCGCAGCGTCTCGTCGAACAGGTAGCCGGTGTCGAGGAAAAGCACCGTTGTTCCGCGCTCAATTTGCGCGATGAGCGAAAGGAGAACGGCCGATTCCGTGCCAAAAGACGATACGGCAGCGATGCGTCCGTTATAACGACCCAACATCGTCTCTAAAACTACGGTTGGAGAAGCGTCTTCCAGCCAAGCATCGCCCATGAAGTCTTCATACTCCGGCGTAAATGCTTGCAACGCTGCACTTTTCATGACATCCCCCGTCTTCCGCGCCAGGCTTGATAGCGCTTCCGAGCGAATTCGTTCGTTATAAGAAACGGAAATTCACAGAACGGGTGTCGTGCGTCAAGCAGAAAACGCAAGGGGCGCTGGCGAGTTGCGCAACTGGTTGTGAAGAATGCAAGCTTACCACAATGTCGCGGCCGCCCCTGAAGCGGCCATCCAGTTTTGAGTAACATCGCTTTCTGGGATGGCCGGGTCAGGCCCGGCCATGACTATAGCTAGAGCTAAAGCTTCTACTTTTTTGGCGGCTCAGGCTCGGCGCGGAACGGGCGCGACAGCACTTTCTCGATGCCGTCGTCCACCGTCGCCGCGCCTGTGAGAATAGCCAGCACCGCTTGACAGATCGGCATCTCCACATCCAGCTTTTCCGCCATCTCGACCACCGATTTCACCGTATGCACACCCTCGCTCACCGATTTGCGCTGCGCCAGCACCTCGGCAAGCACCTTGCCTTGTCCGAGCGCCTGACCGAGAGACATGTTGCGCGACTGCGGACTAGAGCAGGTGAGGATAAGGTCGCCCAGCCCGGAAAGCCCGGTCAGCGTCTCGAACCGCGCGCCCATTTTAGCCCCGAACCGCGAAAGCTCCGCGAAGCCGCGCGTGGTGATAGCGGCGTGCGCGTTGGCGCCGAATTGCCGCCCCTCCACTATGCCCGCCGCGATGGCGAGCACGTTCTTCACCGCGCCGCCGATCTGCGTGCCGATCAGATCGTCCGTCCAGTACAGCCGGAAGGTTCTGTGCCCCAGAGCCTGAATGAGCGCATGGCCTAGCGCCTCGTCCTCGGTCGCCAGCGTCAATGCAGCGGGCAGGCCACGCGCCACCTCGCTGGCAAAGCTCGGGCCGGAAAGCACGGCGGGCCAGGCGCCGGGCAACACCTCGCGCACCAGGTCGGTCATCAACTGCCCGCTGCCTTCCTCAAACCCTTTCGTGCAGATGATGACCGGCTTACCGCCGTTGATTTGCGGCGCAAGTTCGGATGCGACCTGCCTCACGAACAGCGACGGCACAACCAGCATCAGCACGTCGCATTTGGCGGCTTCAGCGGCTTTTGTGGTCGCTTTCACGGCGGGGTCTAGCGTTACGCCCGGCAGGTAAACGCGGTTGGTGTGGTTGGCGTTGATCTCTTCCGCTGTCTCGATTTCATAGGCCCAGATCACCGCGTCACGGCCAGAGCGGCGCACGGTCTGGGCGAGCGCCGTGCCCCAGGCGCCAGCGCCGATAATCCCAACGCTTTGAAAATGATAGTCTTGCGGTAATTTTTTTGATGGTTTCTTCGCTGCCATAGTCAGTCGTCCTGGTTTGTGGTTGTTGTGAAAGTGTCGGTGGTAAGCTCTCGCAGCGGCCATCGTGGACGCGCCGGGGCGTTCATTTGGCTTATCCAGCCGCGCGACAGACGTTCAGCGCCCGCCCATGCGATCATCGCCGCGTTGTCGGTGCAAAGGGCGATGGGCGGGAAATGCACGGAGAAGCCGTTGGCCGCCGCCGCTTGGGCCAGCGCGCCGCGTATTGCCGTGTTCGCCGCTACGCCGCCCGCAGCCACCAGCCGCCCTTGCGCGCCCTTCGGTAATGTCGCCGCAAACCGCTTTATGGCCGCGCTTACCCGATCGCTGATCGCCTCGGCCACCGCGATTTGGAATGACGCGCATAAATCCGCGATGTCGCGATCCGTTAATGGCGCTAGCGGTGCGGCCGCGTGGCGTAGGGATGTTTTAAGTCCCGAGAAGGAGAAGTCCGGCTCCGGCCGCCCCATCATCGGTCGCGGGAATGCGAAGCGCTTAGGGTCGCCGTTCGCCGCCCACCGCTCAACCGCCGGCCCGCCAGGGAATTCTAGCCCGAGCAGTTTGGCTGTTTTGTCGAAAACCTCGCCTGCCGCGTCATCGAGCGTGGTGCCCAGTTGCTCATATCGCTCGATCTCATGCACGGCGATGAGTTGCGTATGCCCACCAGAGACGAGCAGCAGCAGATATGGCGGCTGCAAACCCTCTGTCAGTCCGACAGTGAGCGCGTGTCCCTCCAGATGGTTGACCGCCACGAACGGCAAATTGCGCGCCGCCGCAATCGCCTTGCCCATGGTGAGACCCACAAGCAGGCCGCCGATCAGCCCCGGTCCCGCCGTCGCCGCGATGCCGTCAATGTCGTCCAGCGAAACGGCCGCCTCAGACAGCGCGGCGAGGATGAGCGTATCCAGCACCTCCAGATGCGCGCGCGCTGCTATTTCCGGCACCACGCCGCCATAATCCGCGTGCTCGGCGATTTGCGAACGGATGACGTTCGATAAAATCTCGCCACGTCCATCCGCATCGCGTGCAACCACGGCGGCGGCGGTTTCGTCGCAACTAGTTTCGATGCCGAGAATGATGAGACGGCTTTTGGCCGCGAGTGCAGGCTTCATCTGCGGTGGTGTATAGAAGCGCGGGCGGCTTGCCAATCCCGGGCAAAAGTTTTCACCCATTTACGCGAGCCAATTTTGGCGCTATGCGATTGTAATGATACGCATCGGAACACGCGGCAGCAAACTGGCGCTCGCACAAGCTTATGAAACGCGCGACCGGCTGATGGCCGCGCATGTCCTGGACGCGGACGAGATCGAGATCGTCGCCATCGACACCTCGGGCGACCGCATTCAGGATCGCGCGCTCTCGGAAATCGGCGGCAAGGGACTTTTCACCCTCGAAATCGAGCAGGCTCTGCATGAGGGCCGCATCGACATCGCCGTGCACTCGATGAAGGACATGCCGACGGTGTTGCCAGATGGGCTGGAAATCATGTGCCTGCTGCCGCGCGAGGATGTGCGCGACGCCTTCATTAGCCTGAAAGCCGCGAGCTTGCGCGAGTTGCCGTACGGTGCGGTCGTTGGTTCCGCGAGCCTAAGGCGGCAGGCGCAAATCCGCCGTATCCGACCCGATTTGCAGGTCATCAATTATCGTGGCAACGTGCAGACGCGGCTGCGCAAACTGGGCGAGGGCGCGGTGGATGGCACGCTCCTCGCCTGCGCAGGGCTTCGGCGCTTGGGGCTTGAGAACGAGATCACGGCGCTTATCAGCGAGGACGATATGCTGCCCGCCATCGCGCAGGGCGCCATCGGCATCGAGGCGCGCAGCGACGACGCTAAAATGCGCGGGCTGCTGGCCTCGATTAATCACCGCGAAACCGAACTGCGCCTCCATGCCGAGCGCGCGTTCCTCGCCAAGCTCGACGGATCGTGCCGCACACCCATCGCCGGGCTGGCGATATTGAACGGCGACCGCATGTCGTTTCGCGGCGAAATCCTCACGCCCGATGGCGTCGAGTGCTACGAGACAACGCGCGAAGGTTTGACCGCCGCCGCCGCCGCGATGGGCGAGGACGCCGCAGCCGAACTCCTGTCACGCGCCGGGCCGGACTTTTTCACCAAAGCCGCCTGATGCGCCTGCTCATCACCCGCGCCGCCGATGAGGCCGCCGGTTTCGAGGCGAAGCTAAAGGCTCCGGGCTACGAAGTGATTATCGCGCCGCTGCTCGACATTAAGCTTTTGCCGTTGCCGCCCGTTGCGGACGCAGACGCAATCATCATCACCAGCAAAAACGCCCTCCGCGCCATTGAGAGGTCAGGCTGGCTAAAGCAAGCGCAGCATTTGCCGCTATTTTGCCCGGGGCCGGGAACGGCGGAGCTGGCGCTTTCGCTTGGATTTACGGATATCCGCGAAGCTGCGGGCGACGCGGCTGGCATCCCCGCGCTGGTCGAAGCGGGCAGACGCGAATTCGTCATTAACTCAATCGCCTACTACTGCGCGGACGAAACCGCTTTTGACATGGATGCGGCGGTTTCCGCGCTGGGGATCAGGCTGCGAAAACAGATCGCCTACCATGTGAAGCCCGCGCCGTGTTTGCCGGCAAACGCTGTCGCTGAAATCAGTGCAAGCGCACTTGACGGCGTTATTTTACTGTCGCCGCGAACCGCCGCGATTTACCGGCTCCTTGTGATGCAGGCCGGGCTGGAGGTGCAAGCCGCGCGCATTCCCGCATACTGTATATCAAGCAACGTTGCAGCCAAGCTCGATGGGCTTTCTCCCACGCATGTCGCGGCGGCGCCAACCATCGGCGCATTGCTCGCGCTTTTGCAAAAATAATCCCTGCCGAAAAAATTCAGCCAAAAAGCTATTCTTAAAGCATAATAGCTTAAGAGTGGGCAGGCTGGATTAACCAGCCGACGACACCAGCGGGTGAAGCACTATGATAGACGATAAAGACGACGACGCGAAATTGCCCGCCGGATCCGACAAACGGCCGCGCGTGACGCTCGACCTGAAGGCGACCGAGGTTCCCGACGAGTCGGCGCCGCAGATGGCGTTGCCGTCGCCTGACAATTTTAACGACGAAACCGCCGCAGCCATGGATGCGCCAGACACCGCCAAGGCGCCCCGCGCAAAGCGGAGCGAAGCCGGAGCTACGCTTCTTGTCACTCATCTAGTGGCGGGGCTTGCGGGCGGTGTTATCGCGCTCGTCGCAGCGTTTTATGGCCTGGATCGTTTCCGTGACCGGATCGCCGTCGTTAATGGCGTTATCGCTGAAGACCTGAGAAACGAGATTGGCGCTACTGCGAGTCGGCTGGCGCTTATGGAAAAATCATCAGCGCAACCGGCGGCGCCGGTTACAGCCTCTCCCGAATTCAAAAACATGGAGCAACAGGCCACCCGCGCGCAAGAGGCCTATGCCGCGCTCCAAAAGCGGTTTGCGGCTTTCGAGCAGAAATTAGCAAATACCCCCGCTACGCCAACAGCCGTGGACGACACCGCCGTTAAAGCGGCGCTAGGCCCCGTCGAAGGGCGGGTTTCTACGCTGGAAACCAAACTGACAGCCGTTGCAAAGGCGCAGAACAGCCAGAAATCCTCCGTTGCGGCGACGGCGCTTGCTGTCGCTTTCAATAACCTGCGCCGCGCGATCGCCACAGGCAGGCCGTACTCCGCTGAGTTTGGCGCGGTTGCAGAACTAGGCGCGCCGGAAACGGATTTGACGGTTTTGTCCGTGCATCGCGAAACCGGGCTAAAATCGCCTGAGGCGCTGGAGAAAAGCTTCGCGCCGCTGGTCAAGGCAGCTTTGAGAGCAGAGTATGGCAAGGACGATGATTCCTTTGTCTCCAGATTATGGACTGAAGCCAGATCGGTGGTGCGCATCCGCCCGACAGGCGATGTGAGCGGCGACACGTCCGCCGCTATTCTGGCTCGGGCAGAGAATCGTCTGCGCGCTCGCGACGTCGGCGCCGCCGTCACTGAAACCGAAACTTTAAAAGGTCAGGCGGCGGTTATTCTTCAACCGTGGCTCGCGGAGGCCAAGGCGCGCGCCGCCGGTGACGCCGCTCTCGATCAGATTGAAGCCAAACTGCTCGCATCGCTCAAGACGGAGGGCGCAAGCCAATGATCCGCATCCTGCTTTTCCTCGCACTACTGACGGCCGCCGCCATCGGCCTTGCATGGTTTGCCGACAATCCCGGCACTGTGACGGTGAACTGGCTGGGCAACGAGGCGGAAACCAGCGTTTTTCAAGCGGTGATCCTGCTCCTCTTGGCTCTTACCGCGCTATGGCTGGTCGCTACGCTGATCCTTACAATTATTAGCGGACCTGGTCGGCTGGCGCTGCGCTTGCAGATGCGCCGCCGCCGCAAAGGCTTCAAGGCGTTGCAGGATGGCATTTTTGCCGCTGGAGCAGGGGACAGCGCGCTTGCCTCGAAATGTGCCGCTATTGCGAATAAGTTCGTGCCCAACAAGCCGTTGACCCGCCTGCTGCGGGCGCAGGCCGCGCAGTTGAGCGGAGATAGGGCGGGCGCTCAGCGCATCTTTGCAGGCATGCTGGATGATCCGGACACGAAACTGCTGGGTCTACGCGGTCTTTTTCTGGAAGCAAAGCAGGATGGCCAGCTTGAGGCGGCGCGGCTTTATGTCGATCAGGCGCTCCGGCTGAACCAAGCTCTTCCCTGGCCGGCAACAGCGCTGTTCGAATTTCAGTGCCAGAGCGCCGACTGGACCGGCGCGCTTGCCACTTTAGGAATCGCCAAGGCAAACCGGGTGATGGACCGCAAAACGTGCGACCGTCGGCGCGCCGTTATTCTCACCGCTCTCGCCATGGAGTCTGAGGAGAGGGGCGACGGCAAGGCCACCGACCTAGCGCTGGAGGCGCATAAATTAGCTGTCGATCTCGTCCCAGCCGCAGCAATCGCAGGCCGCGCCCTCGCCGCATCGGGTTCGACCTCCAGAGCGGCGCGAATTCTTGCCGAGACCTGGCGACAGACCCCGCATCCTGATCTTGCGACGGCTTACGCTTATGCGCGACCGGGTGACTCGCCGCGCGACCGCCTGACCCGCGTCCAGGCGCTGGCGGGGCAAACGCCGGGCCATCCGGAATCGGCCATCGCCATCGCAACTGCCGCCGTCGAGGCGCGCGCGTGGGATGACGCCCGCGAGGCGCTGCATTTCCTCTTGCTCGACAATCCACCCATGCGGGTCTGCATGCTGATGGCGCGTATTGAGAACGGCGAAAACCGCGATGCGGGCCGCGTAAGGGAATGGCTGGCGAAAGCGCTGAGGGCGCCGCGCGATCCGGCGTGGATCGCCGATGGCGTCGTGTCCGATGAATGGGCGGCGTTATCGCCCGTCACCTTGACCGTTGACGCCTTTATCTGGGACACTCCGCCGGAGCGAATGAAGTCCAGCGCGCCGGAGGATCGCATTTTCGCCGAGCTAGAGCGTCTGGAGCCTGCGTTAGAGGAGCAAGCAATGGACTCCCCGGAGGTCGATCTCTCCATAGCCGCTCAACAGCCTGCACGACAGGACGACAAAAAAACTACCAATAACGATCGCTCACCGTCTTTAGACGACCTTGCCGTTTTGGAAAGGACGCCTGAGCCTCGGCGGCAGACCGGGTCTGAAGTCATCGTCATTCCACGGAGTAGGCTTGAGCCAGCGCCACAAATTGCGAATACTGAGATAGCCGAACCGCGCGCTGTTGTTAAAACACAAGCCGTGGCGGTCAGAAATGCTGAAACGGTAACTAGTCCAGTGGCGGTAGAAGCCGCGCCGGTCTCGGGGACTTTAAAACCTCGTAAAACGGCGCGGCCTAATATTTTCGTCGCCGATCGTCCGCCTGACGATCCTGGCTCCGCAGACATGAACGACGAGGACGATGCGCCAACCCCGCTCACGCGCTATCGCACCACGGCGAAAGATCAGGCTTGATCGGCAAGGCGCAGGGTACTTTCCTTTAGTCAGTCATGAATGAAGCCGTCCGCTAATGCGAGCAGCTTTTGTGCTTTACAGCTGTATTAAGCGCTAGCGCCGCGCCTGTCTTACATTTATGTTCAGGCGACATCAGCCGCGTGCCGCAATAGCTCAGTCGGTAGAGCACGTCATTCGTAATGACGGGGTCGGGGGTTCGATTCCCTCTTGCGGCACCAATCCAACAACAGCAACCGGACTAGCAGGCTATCCCACCGCGATGCGCGTTTTGGCATCATTTTTACGCAAGCGACGGAATTCTATCCCGATATCAGCCGGCGGGCTGTTATAAGCGGGCATGGCAAACGCAATCACGAACATTTACAGGCTGGCGCGGGCGGGGCTGACACTTGGCTGGCACGGCGTCGGTTTTATCCCGCAAAGCGCGGGCGCCCCTGCCCTGGTGCGCGGTTTTGGCCGGGTGACGTCGCCATGGCGGCGCACAGTTGCCAGCGATAAGTCTACGCGGTTGTCCACGGCGCTGGTGAGGCTGGGGCCGACCTATATCAAGCTGGGGCAGTTTCTAGCCACGCGGCCGGATGTTATTGGCCCTGCACTCGCGCGCGACCTAAGCGGATTGCAGGATCGCCTGCCGCCGTTTTCGATGCCTAAGGCGCGCGCGGCGGTCGAGGCGGAGTTGGGCGCGCCCGTCGAGACGCTGTTCGCCGAGTTTGGCCCTCCCATCGCCGCCGCCTCCATCGCGCAGGTGCACAAGGCGGCGGTGCGTGAGGCGGACGGCAGCTTGCGGCCAGTTGCGGTTAAAATCCTCCGCCCCGATGTGGAGGCGCGATTCGCTCGCGATCTCGACAGCTTCTTTTTCGCCGCCCGCGCCGCAGAAAAGCTGAACGCACCCATCAGGCGTTTGCGCCCTTTCGCCGCTGTGCAAACGCTCGCCGACTCCACCGCACTCGAAATGGATTTGCGGATGGAGGCGGCAGCCATATCCGAGATCGCCGAGAACATCGCGAACGCGGGCGATGAAGGCTTTCGCGTGCCGAAAGTGGACTGGGCGCGCACAGCCAAGCGCGTACTGACGATTGAGTGGGTGGACGGCATCCCGCTATCCAACCTCGCCGCCATCGAAGCAGCCGGGTTTGACCGCGAAAAGCTTGGCAACCTGGTCATTCGCTCATTCCTGCGCCACGCCATGCGCGACGGCTTTTTTCATGCGGATTTACACCAGGGCAATTTGTTCGCGGAAGCGGACGGGTCGGGGCTGGTGGCGGTCGATTTCGGCATCATGGGCAGGCTAGGGCCGCAGGAAAAGCGCTTTCTGGCCGAGATTCTATACGGCTTCATCACCCGCCAGTACCGCCGCATCGCCGAGGTGCATTTCGAGGCGGGTTACGTGCCGGCGACCCAAAACATCGACGCCTTTGCGCAGGCGCTGCGCTCCATCGGCGAGCCTCTGGTAGGACGGCCCGCGCATGAAATCTCGATGGCGCGCGTGCTGACACAGCTTTTCGAGGTAACGGATTTATTCGGTATGAAGACGCGCCCCGAACTGCTGCTTCTGCAGAAAACCATGGTGGTGACAGAGGGCGTGGCGCGCACGCTAGACCCTCGCATTAATATCTGGACAGCGTCCGAGCCAATCGTGCGCGCCTGGGTGGCGGATCAGATCGGCCCGCGCGCTCGGCTTGCCCGTGCGGCGGAAGTGGCGACCGCGCTTGCTGGGCTTGCGGCCGATGCGCCAAAAATCGCGAGTGAAATATCCCGCGCGGCCACGGCTTTCACTGATTTTGCGAACGAGTCCGCCGCCGCGAAAACCCGCGGCGGGACTTTGATGCTCCGCACTGCCTTCCTAATAGCGGCGCTGTCGCTTGCCGCCATCGCCTTCAAACTCTGGGCTTAAAACGCGCAGTTATTTGCAAGGCGTATTGCAAGGCGCTTCTTCCCGGTAGTCCACCCGTCCAGTGAATACGTTCACGATTTCCTTGAAGCATTTGCCATTCTCGTTAGTCACTCGAATTAGCACAGCTTTTCGCGACGGATCCTGCCAGGCGCTGCAGAGGTTGGTGATCGGTGCCTGCGCAAGCTGAAGCCGCGCATCGCCCGGGATCCCCTGAGCCAGCGCTTTTCCAACAATCGCATCGAACGGCCAAATGCCCGCCGCCTTTGTCAAAGGCGCGTGAGGCGTGATCCAGCGCATTTTAGCAGGCGCGTTGTTGGGGTAAACGGCGACCTGAATATCGCCGGAACTACAGGCGAGCAGACGCACTTTTACCGTCTCACTAACGGGAACTTCCTGCGGCGTTGCGCCAATGAGGCAATCCAGATTCTTCTCGGTAAGCTTCTGCTGCTGTAGCGCGACCTGCACCGGCTCGTCGCCAATTTCCGGGAAAAGCCATGCTGTATAGGCGTCCTTTAAAGGATCGTAAAGGCTGAGAAGCGCGAGGAACACCGCGCCATAAAACACTACATTCTCCGTAAAACTGCGGCGGCGTCTGCCTTCGCCCATAGCGTACTGATCGGTCATCGGCATTCACGGACAAAGTCCGCCTCCCGGTTGCGTTACATCCTGCCTCGGCGATATTTATCGCCCGCTGCATGAATAGCCGCTGAAAGCCTATAGCGCCAGCGTCGCATACATGCCCGCCGCTGCTACGTCTTGTGAACAAAGTATCGTCCGTTTTGCATTTGGGAGAAGAAATCAATCCTAAAATTTATTTAATATTGAAATACGGGTATCATGAAAGTGTGGTTATTTATGCGAAGCCGGGGTGCAGGACACCTTTAAGGACAGCGAATATAAGGACAGCGAATATTTATCGAGATTGATTAGCCGTATCTACGACGCCTCGCTCGACCGGAAGCTGTGGAAGGGCGTTGTTGAAGAATGCTGTCTTTTTATTGGAGGCCCAGCGGGCAACCTGTTCTTCTGCAAGGATTCCGCGCAAAATCCCGAGGCATTTTTCGCTTGGGGCACGGATAATGCATTCCAGTCGCTGTACAACCAAAAATACACGAAGATGAATCCGATATTCCCGGTCACGACCTTTTACGCGGCGGGGACAGTTGTGTCGCAGTCCGACATCCTTCCACACGCCGATATGCGGCAGACGCGCTTTCATCAGGAATGGCTGCAACCGCAGGGCATCACCGACGCCCTGTTCGGCATCATCCAGAAATCGCCAACTGGGTCGAGTTTGCTGGCGGTGCGGCGCTATGACGGCGATCCGCCCGTGGATGCAAGGATGCGCCGCCGCATGGCGCTCGTGCTGCCGCATCTGCAGCGGGCGGGGCGTATTGGCGCGGCGCGCCAATTTCAGGATACTAAAAACGCGGCGCTGACCGATACGCTTGCTGGCCTCGCTACCGCTGTGTTTCTTGTGAGGGCGGATGCGAAAATTGTTTTCGCTAATGCCGCCGCCCAGACGATGCTTTCGGAAATGCGCGTCGTCAGAGGGTATCACAGTCTTCTCACAGCAGTTTGTCCGGACGCCAACGTTGTCCTGCGCCATACGTTTGCGGCGGCTGCTTTGGGCGACGGTGCAGCCTCGGGTGCCATCGCTGCGCCGATAGTCACCAAGGACGGCGAGCGCTGGATTGCTCATGTGTTGCCGCTCCAATCCGGGGCCAGACGCGATGGCGCAGACGTTTATGCGGTTGCGGCGGTGTTTGTGCGCAAGGTCGCCGTCGATACGCCCCGCGCGCTGGAGGGCATGTCGAAACTCTACCGG
Source organism: Hyphomicrobiales bacterium (assembly GCA_034440495.1). GTDB lineage: Bacteria > Pseudomonadota > Alphaproteobacteria > Rhizobiales > Rhodomicrobiaceae > JAWXCE01. Next base: position 16,672 of record JAWXCE010000024.1, read on the forward strand.
CTGACGGCGGGCGAGTTGCGCGTCCTCCAGGCTCTGGGCGAGGGCTGTAGCGTTGCCGCAGCGGCAGACATGCTGGGCGTCACCGAGTCCACCGTTAAAACCCATCTGCGCCACTTGTTCGAGAAAACCGGCGTGAACCGCCAGGCCGATCTCATCAAACTCCTGGCGGGCGCCGACAGCCCCATCGCGAAACCAACCCGTCCGCAACCCCGAGAAGCCTGAGTTAAGTACGCCAATCGTTGCGGTATGAAGTTTTCTAGGCGATGCAAAAATAACAGCCCGGCGATATAAGGCTATAAGCCCGTTGTAAAAAACAAAGCCTCCGTGTTTTATAGCCAGGAGAGACTTCAGTTGGCAAATACTGAAGCAATCGAGATCAAATACGGGCGTAGACTTTCTCGTTCACAGATGTCGTTTTTTAGAGGCCACTCAGTGCGCCTCATCCCAGTTGCTAGCGGCGCGGGCGTCTACCTTAATTGGCACGCGAAACGCGACGGCGGGTTCGGCTGAACGTTCCATGGTTTTGACTGCGGCGGCTATGGTTGCGTCAACCTCGGCTTCGGCTGCCTCGAAGATCAGCTCGTCATGTACTTGTAATAACATCCGCGCCTTGACGCCCGCCGCTTGCAACGCGTCCGGAATGCGCACCATGGCGCGGCGGATAATGTCGGCGGCGCTGCCCTGGATGGGCGCGTTGATAGCGGCGCGCTCATAAAAACTGCGCATGGCCCGATTTTGCACGGCGATCTCGGGGAAGTGCAGCTTGCGGCCAAAAATCGTGGTTACATATCCATCAGCGCGGGCCGCGCGCTTCGTCGCCTCCATGTAGTCGCGGATGCCGGGGAACCGCTCGAAATATTTGGCGATGTAGTCGCCCGCCTCGCCACGCCCGATGCTCAGTTGCTGGGCTAGCCCGAACGCCGAGATGCCATAAATGATGCCGAAGTTGATCGCCTTGGCGCGGCGGCGCACCTCGCCCGGCATGTCCTTCACCGGCACGCCGAACATCTCGGACGCCGTCATCGCGTGGATGTCCAGTCCTTCAGCGAATGCGCGGGTCAGCGCCGGGATGTCGGCCATGTGCGCAAGCACGCGCAGTTCGATCTGGCTGTAGTCGGCGGAGACAAGCTTGTGCCCCGCCTCTGCGATGAACGCGCTCCGGATTTGCCGCCCCTCCACCGTGCGCACGGGGATGTTCTGCAAATTCGGATCGTTGGACGATATCCGCCCTGTGGAAGTCGCCGCCAGCCCGTAAGAGGTGTGGATTCGCCCGGTTTCCGGATGCATATAGCCCGGCAGGGAGTCCGTGTATGTGCTTTTCAGTTTGGAAAGCTGGCGCCATTCCAGCAGCTTGGCGGGCAGGCGGCGCTGCTCGTCCGTCAGCTCCTCGCTGGCGACAAGCTCCTCCAGAATGCGCGCGCCGGTGCTTAGCGCACCTTTGGAAGTTTTGCCGGCGCCGGGCAGGCCCATTTTGCCGAACAGTACATCGCCCATTTGCTTGGGCGAGCCGATGTTGAAGGCACCACCCGCCATGGAGTAAATTTCAGACTCGATAGCGCCCAGGCTTTGCGCGAACTGGCCGGATAGGCGCGACAGCACTTGCCTGTCAACCTTTACGCCCGCCGCTTCCATGCCCGCCAGCACGGCCACTAGCGGACGCTCCAGCCGTTCATAAACCGTAGTAACACTTTCGGCGGCGAGGCGCGGCTTTAAAACCTGGCAAAGCCGGAGCGCCACATCTGCGGCCTCGGCGGCGTATTCAGTCGCCCGCGCGACGCTTACCCGGTCGAACGGCAAATGCGCCTTGCCCGAACCCGTCACATCCTTAAACGCCGTGGGTTTGTGTCCAAGGTGGCACTCGGATAGCTCGTCCAGCCCGTGGCCATTACGCCCGGCGTCAAGCGCATAGGACATTAACATGGCGTCGTCGACCGGCGAGACGCGGATGCCGTAGCGCAGCAGGGCCAAACAATCCGCTTTCAGGTCATGCCCGATCTTGAGGACGCTGGCGTCTTCTATCAGTGGCTTCAAGGCGTCCAGCACCTCTCGCAATGACATTTGCGCAACGACGCCTGCGCCGTCCAGATCCAGCCCGCCAGCGCCCGTGCGGTGAGCGAGCGGCACATAACAAGCAAGCCCAGGCTCCATGGCAAGCGCCACGCCGATAATATCCGCCTGCGATGGGTGCGGCGAGATGGTTTGGAGCTTGAACGCGACGTGGCCGTGCTCCGTCGCCGCCGTGATCCACTGCTGCAAACAGGGGAGATCGGTGATGGTCTGATACGCCGATAGATCAAAAGCGATGGTGGCGATTCGCGCTTTTGTCCGGGCAGCAAGCGCGGCTGGACCACCGACATCTGTTGTTTCCGCAGCGCCTTCCGAAGTATCAGCGGCGGTAGCAGCATGCGCCGGTGGGAGCAATTTTGCGGGCGCTTCAGGGATATCTGCGCCCAGAGCCTCCGCAATCCGCTTTGTCAGCGTCGTGAACTCCATGAGCCGCAGAAAGGCCAGGAGCGGGGCGGCTTCAGGAGGCATCACGGCGGTGACGGCAAGCGGCGTTTCAATCGGCACATCGCATTTGAGCCGCACCAGATCGCGGCTGATGCGAGCCTGGTCGGCGAACTCTAGCAGCCGTTCGCGCCGCATTTTCTGGCTGATGCTTGCTGCGTTGGCGAGTAGCGTGTCGAGATCGCCGTATTCCTGTATGAGCTGCGCCGCCGTTTTGATGCCGATGCCGGGAACGCCAGGCACGTTATCCGTCGGGTCGCCCGCAAGCGCCTGCACGTCGATAACCTTGTCCGGCCCTACGCCGAACTTCTCACGCACCTCCGCCTCGCCGATGCGGCGCTCGTTGCCTGGCATCGGGTCGTACATGCGCACGGCGGGACCAACAAGCTGCATCAAATCCTTGTCGCCGGAAATGATCGTCACCTCGGCGCCCGCCGCCGCCGCCTCGCACGCATAGGTCGCGATAAGGTCGTCCGCCTCGAAACCATCCTGAACCAGCGGGGTCAACCCAAAGGCGCGCACGGCGTCACGAATCAAGGGAAACTGGGGGATAAGTTCATCCGGCGGAGCATCCCGGTTGGCTTTGTAGTCAGTGTAAATCTCGTTGCGGAAGGTGTGGCCCGGCGGATCGAAAATCACGGCCACATGGGTAGGTTTGCCGCCATCCACCCCATCGCGCAAGCATTTCCACAGCATGTTGGAGAACGTCATCACCGCGCCAACCGGCGTGCCGTCCGAGCGCGTAAACGCCCGCCCGCGAGCCTGGCTAGCTTTGAACATGGCGAAATAGGCGCGGTAAATATAGGTCGAGCCGTCGATGAGATAGACATGATCGCCCGCACCGATCAGTTTGACTTTAATTGTTTTACTCATACGCCGGACTATAGGACAGCGGCGTCGCCTGGCCAAACGCTTGCGCGATAAGGCCACAGGAATTTTGTCTGACACCCAATCTGCAAAACTTTGTAGTAAATCTTTCTAAAATATCATCTGAACGGATGACGCGGCGCCTATGGATGAGCAGTAATTTTGGATCATCTAAACACATCCAGGAGATGATTCATGACATTCTTGAAGCTTTTGCTTGCGGCGTTTGTAGCCGCGCCAACCTCCGCTTTCGCTGAAAATTGCGTTCCCGGAGAAACCCGGGCGCTTATTAATGGCGACACCACGTCCTTTAACGGCGTTCAGATCAGCGTCTCGAACTGGTCCGGTCTTCAGGAAGTTTATGGCCGGGCCGCGTTGACCAGAGCCTTTGAAGTGCGTCACGGGCAGGTAACGCTTAACTCAAACGTCCCCGCGCTGGCTGGCGCCTATATGATAGAAAACGGCGCGTTTTATAACAACGAAGATGCGTTTTGCGGCGCAAGTCCGGTTAATTTGCAATGCTTAAAGGTCAAATATGACCCGGCGACGCACGCCGTTACTATGGACTGTTCGATTGCTGCTTACACGAATGTGGCTAAAGAGCCTTGAGGCAGCTTTGTCTCTTGGCGTTTGCAGTCGGCCAGTCGTTACGCTATGTTGCGCTGGCAGGACCCATAGCTCAGCTGGATAGAGCGCTGCCCTCCGAAGGCAGAGGTCACAGGTTCGAATCCTGTTGGGTCCGCCACTCCTGAAACAAACCGCAAAAAAGGCGCGGCGACATTTCTGCGCCACACCGACTTCGTCGAATGATGTTCGGGTTACCAGGAAATTCTGAAGCCGCCGCTGCCCGAGTAGCTTTCGCTCTCGCCGGAAAATTCGCCGTCGAACGCTGCGAAGACACCGAAGCTCTCGTTCACGTCGAGTCGGACGCCAGCGGTTATTTTCGCAATGTCGCTGGGGGCCTCTACGCCGTCGAGCGAGAACGTGGCTGCTGGCGACAATGTCAGGCTCGAATCGATACTCCGCTCCGGATTGAACTCATGCAACCACGCGATTCGCGCGAAAGGCGTCAGCGTGCGTCCATCGGCAAGGGCGATCCGCGTATCGATCTGCACGCCGAGCGAACTCGTGACCGACGTGACTGAGTCTGACTCGAAGGTCAGTCTAAGAATACCTGGGCCGCCATTTAACCTCGTGCTGTCTTCGGTGAAGCCGTCGCTGTTGAGGCGAGCGACGCTCATGCCCGCAAATGGGGTTACCGTGTGACGCCCGATCGAGCGCTTCCAGCCAGCTTCGAGACGTCCGCTGATTTCCTCGCTGGAAAATTCGCCGACCGCACGTTCGTCGATCACCCAGTCAATGATCCGCTGGGTTCGGTTATCAAAATGCGCATATTGCGCGCTGCCTGACAGATAGAAAGCGCCGAAGGTTTTCACCCCGTACAAGGCGACATGCACGCCTTCCACCGTTCCCTGCGTGTTGCGCTCGTCAACAGAAAAGTCAGAGCTGGTGTAACCGACCGCTATGCCGACCAGAAAGTTATGATCGATCCTATGCTCGAAGCCGGCGGCGAAGCCCGCCGTCTGGGTATCAAGTCCCCCGGGCCCCGTCCGGCGCTCATCCTCAATCGAGCCTGAGCCGCCAAATCCTGTCGCCCATACCTGACGGGATAGAGGCGGGCGATCGTTTGCGTATGCGTCAAGGCTGGCGCTGGTCGGCGCATCTTTCAGCGAACGGTACGGCTGTTGAGCTGGCTGGCCAGCGCCTTCACGAGCGGCCTGCGATGCGATTGCTGAGTTGAACAGGTTCGACGCCGCAAATGCTGTTTGCTGCGCGCCTGACACTCCGCCTCCGCCAAGATCGTCAACGGTGATATCGTTGTCATCTCCGCCGCCATTATCGCCGCCGTCGTCTCCACCGCCATCATCTCCGCCGCCGTCGTCACCGCCACCTCCGTCGTCGCCGCCACCGTCAGCATCTGTGACGCAAAGAGTGATCGTGTTATCATCCAGCGTGACGGAGCCGTTCCGGGCCAAAGCGCGGCCGCAACTGATTGACGCTCCGGTGTTGAGCGTGATGCTGGTCAGCGCGACGATGTTGCCTGCAAAAACCGTGTTGGTTCCCAGAGTTGCGGAACTGCCGACCGCCCAGTAAACATTGTTTCCGTTCGCGCCGTTGATCAGCAACACCGCCGAATTGCTTGCGGTCGTCAGAGTCGAGCCGATCTGGAAAATGAATTCGCCTGCGGAGTTGCCCTGTCCGTCCAGCGTCAGGACGCCGGTCAGTTGAGCGGATGAGACGAAGCTGTACACGGCGGGCGACAAAACTTGGCCGCCAAGATCTTGTCCGGTCAAATCGACCTGAGATGGTCGGCCCATTAAAGTATTGTAGGCGGTGGTGAGGTCGTTCTGCGCTAGTTGCGCGTCGGCGTCGCCAGCATGAATAACCCCTGGCGGTATGATGACGCCCGGCGGAAACCCGACGATGGCATTGCCCGGCGACGCCCCGACATCTCCGGTAATGACGCTTGGTCCGGTATTCGTAACTGTCGAGCCGCCCAGCACCGCATAGCTCTCGGCAGTGCCCAGAATTTGCGAGTGGGCATTATCGCCAAAGCCAAATCCTGCAAGACAAATAGCCGCAAGAATCGGGGCAGAGCAGTATTTTTGCTTTGATCGCGCAATATTGACCCACCGGGCTGGACTGTTCTTTTGTCTTTTGTTTGGATGCTTAAGCTTCGTGTCTTGTTCATACGCGCTTTCGTGTTTCATAGCAGCCCTTTCCGGGGTCAACCCCACATTTGCCATAAACTCACGATTCGTTTGAAATGGATATTTTTTTCTTAATAACTAATTTTTATTTTGGATTTTGATGTATTCGAACCATCACTAGGTCAAAATTACACTATTATTTAAACGTATTATTTAAACGTATTATTTACTATATACATTTTTATTGTTTTATTTTTTTAATATTAGGCATTGTATACATGTACTGCGTGGCAAATTTTTCTATCAACTAAGGATTCCATGTAGGCAATTGACTCAAAATAACTGCTCTAAATTAGAGTGTCATCGGTCGCAGCCAGATAAGGGCTCGTCGCGCAGCCACTGAATTGCGCCCCTCCCCGCTGCAACGCCCGTCGCAAAACAAGCTTGCAACAGATAGCCTCCGGTGGGAGCTTCCCAATCCAGCATTTCGCCTGCAACAAACGTTCCGGGGTGGCGCGTAAGCATAAATTTCTCATCGATTTCGCCAAATTGAACGCCGCCCGCCGTTGAAATGGCTTTCGCGATTGACGCAGGCGAGTAAAGGCGAATTGGCGCGGCTTTCAAGCGCGCCGCAAGATTATCAGGCGTCATCGATGAAAGATGCAGGTTTTCATCACGCGCCGTCTCGTTTAAAAGACCCGTAGCGGCGGGAGACAATTTTACCGTTTTGCGCAAAAAGTTGGCGAACGACTGTTTGCCGCGAAGGGCGCTCAACTGGGCGGCAAGCCCATCAAGATTTGCGCCGGGTTTGAGATCGATATGCACGATAACCGGGCTTTCTCTTCCCAAGGCTTTGCGGATGTCAGGCCCTAGCGCGTACACCGCATTTCCCTCGACTCCATCGCGCGTGAGCATGACTTCTCCGCGCACGGCGGTGCCACCCAACCGCAATTCAATATCCTTCAGAGGCTGGCCGGCAAAACGGTCGCGAAAAAAGTCCGACCAGTCCGCTTTGAAGCCGCTATTCGCCGGTTGCATCGGCGTCACGGCGACGCCTGCCGCGCGAAACGGCTCCACCCAGTCGCCGTTCGATCCAAGCTGCGGCCAGCTTGCGCCGCCAAACGCCAAAATGGCGGCGTCGGCCTTAACCGCGATACGCCCTTGCGGCGTTTCAAACGCAAGCCGCCCGTCGTCCTCCCAGCCCACAAAGCTGTGGCGCAGTTTGAACTCCACTCCGAGGCCAGTCAGCCTTTGCAGCCAGCTTCGCAGCAGCGGCGAGGATTTCATGGTTTTGGGAAACACCCGATCGCTGGAGCCGACGAACGTTGGCTGCCCAAGCGCTTCGCACCAAGCAATAAGGTCTTCGGGCGTAAAGGCGTTTATGGCGTTGCGCAGAAATGGGGCGTCGCCGTAGCGCGTCATAAATTGCTCTAAAGGCTCGCTATGAGTCAAATTCAGTCCGCCGCGGCCCGCAAGCAGAAACTTGCGACCGATGGAGGGCATGCGGTCATAAACCGTCACCGTAGCCCCTGCAGCCGCAAGGACCTCAGCCGCCATCAAACCTGCAGGCCCGCCACCCGCAATAACGACATTCCACGGTGATAGCCGACTGTGCGCCAGATCATTGGTCATGGCTGTGACCTATCACAAGTGATTAGAAATAAGGCGTCTTGGTTCCTTTTTTTGCATAAAGCAATATCTATACGCCATGACCCCTACAGATATTGCTTTAGCCCCAACCGTGCATGGGTACTGGCGCCAGGAAACCGTCGAAACCATTAAGCTTGCCCTCCCAATGGCGTTCACGCAGCTTGGGCAGATCGCGATGCTAACGACCGACCTTATACTGATCGGCCAGCTTGGCGGCGAGGCCGTTGCCGCCGTTGCATTGGCGCATACGCTGTTTTTCATTTCGTATGTGCTCGGTTTAGGCGTGGTTTCCGCCGTTGCGCCGCTGACAGCTCAAGCCTATGGCGCGCGCAATCCGCGTATGACGCGGCGATCCCTCCGCGTCGGGTTGTGGGCGGCGCTGCTGATCGGCGCGCCACTTACCGCCGCTCTCCATTGGGGCGAAGCCATGCTGTTGGCGCTTGGCCAGCCACCGCAAGCGGCGACCCAGGCAGGGCTTTATCTAGCGGGCTTGGCGTGGAGCCTTGCGCCAGGCTGGGCGTTCGTGGCGTTACGCAGTTTTATGGGCGCAGTCAACCGTCCGGCGCCGGGACTTTGGATCATGCTTACCGCGATCCCGATTAACGGAGCGTTGGCCTATGCGTTGATTCACGGCGCGTTCGAGGCGCCGCAACTTGGCATCTACGGCGCTGGAATAGCGACTGCCATAGTTAATGTCGTGATGTGCGGCTTCGGCATCTGGGCGGCATACGCGATGCATCCGTTCAAGAAGTATAACGTCATGGGGCGCTTCTGGCGCCTGGACTGGCCTCTAATGCGTAAGCTGCTGGCTGTAGGTGTCCCGATCTCTGGTGCGTTTTTACTTGAGTATGGCGTCTTTGCCGCCTCCTCACTGCTTATGGGCTACATTAGTATCACGGCGCTCGCCGCCCATCAGATTGCGCTTCAGGTCGCCTCCATTATTTTCATGATCCCGTTTGGCATTGGGCAGGCAGCGACGGTGCGTGTGGGCCATGCGGCCGGACGCGGAGATCCGGAAGCGATCCGGCGCGCGGGCCTGACCGCGATTGCGATGGCGATTATATTCATGACGGCAATGACCGTAATAATTGCGATCAACCGCCATCTTATTCCAGGCCTTTTCCTGAACGAGACGGTTGCCGCGACTGACGAAACCGCCGCTCTCGCCGCTACTCTTCTTTTAGTGGGAATGACGTTTTTTATCGCCGACGGAACCCAGACTGTCGCAGCCGGCGCTTTGCGCGGTTTAAACGATACAAAATTGCCTTTGGTAGCTGCGTTTATCAGTTTTTGGATAATTGGCTTTAGCGCAGCTTATTGGCTCGCTTTTACCGCCGGGCTCGGGGCGGCAGGCGTCTGGATCGGCCTTACCTGCGGGCTATTCGTCTACGCAGGCATGCTGGTAACGCGCTTCGTGTGGCTAACGCGGAACATTTAACTGATCTCAGGCGCCGCCGGAATGTCCCGGCTTAACCGCTACCCATGATAGATGAAAGTATTCATCCGTTGCTGAATTGCTGAATAATAAACGTATTAGTGTCCATGTGTGATTGAACAGATTTGACCAAAGCTACCCTAGGGTGTAGTAATGAATCTGAAGTAAGGGTATTTGTATACAGCATCACGCCGTGCTACGACTTTTTAGGGTTACTTTTGTAGCAACCATCGTCATTATTTTCACGATTTGTCCCTGGTGATAAATGTACTTCTGAGGCTTGTGCCTTTCACGCTACGGGTGCAGTAAATGCAACTTCTACAATCAAAATTCTCCGTCGTATTCCAAGTTCTGCGTGAGCGTTGAACAGAATGTCCTCGAACCAGGAAAAAGCAAAGCGTGTACTGCGTGCACCCATTGGAGAGCCGCTTGGCAAAATAGTCGAGCATCTTACGAACGCCGGAAATGAGTTGATTAGTTTGCTTGATCTTGGCGAAGTATTTTTTGTGGACGACTTGCTAACATCGCTACAAGCTCAGGTTTGCAGCATCGCCGTCATCGGCTAGGTTAATGCAGGCAAAAGCCTTTTTATAAACGCGCTTGTACAACACCCAACCCTTCTACCCAGTGGACCGGAGCCTCGGACTGCGGTGTTAACGAAACTTCACTTCGGCGTCGGACGTCCCAAAAATGCTAGTGCGCCGGTCAAATTCTTCGATCCAGAGGAGTGGGAGACCTTGATTACCGGGTCTGTGGGAAAAAGCGCTCCCCCTGCGAAGTCACTAAGCCACGAATTTCATCCGCTCCGAAATCTACAGGAAGTGGCAAGTAAAATTAGGAGTTTACATCCCGAAGTTTATCGCGGTAAATCCCATCTATTTCGTTCGGTTACGCCTCATCTAATTGATGCATTCGTTACAAACCGTGAAACTAAACCTAATATCATCACCAGCAATCTGACGGCATCGAAGACGCCGTTTACACCTCCGCTAGAGGTAGCAACTAAATCGGTTGATATCTTTTTTGATCTCGAAGCTTTTCAGTACCCCACTGTAATTATTGATACTCCTGGCGTCGATCATCCGACACCATTGCGCCGTTATATTACTTGGGAGAATATCAATGAGGCAGATATTTATTTGGTGATGGTTAAAACTAGTCAAGGTCTTTCTGACGCCGAGGTCGCCTTCCGCATCGTCTAAAGCGCCAGCCTTGCCCGCGTAAGGGCTGCCTCATAAAATTCGAACGGGAAATCCGCAGTATTTTTGCAGTATTGAGTGCGGCCTCTGAGAACCGTCCATGAAGGCTGAGATGGACGCTGCGGTCAGCCTCTGGTTTGCTCATCACCATGCAGCGGAAAATATCCGCCTTTCAGCGCCGACGGAACCCAGACAGTTGCGGCTAGACGCATTGCCTGGGTCGGTACGGGCTTCAACTGGGTTGTTCGTCTACGCGGGTAAGTTGGCTGCGCGATATGTGGATGGTGCGCGGAGCGTTAACCGGCGCCGTTTCGGCATAAATTCTACAACAAGGTTCGACGCCAGCTATTTTAGATTGCCCTATCAAGTTTATCATGCGTCGTCCGCTTACAACCTCCCTTTCCGTAAGATAATGAAGACCGGTGTAGCTGCGTAAAGGCCAGCCGCCAAAGTGTGAGACGGTCACGTCATTCACGGGGGGCGGAAATGGTTTTGTCGCGGCGACCGAAAACATAGGCTACGGCTTCAATTTTTTTGAACAGCGAAGGGTAGGCGCATGTTTTCGAACAGCTTGGCAAACTCGACAAGCAGCGCGTCGACTTGTTTGCCTTCGGTGGTAAGGCTGTAAATAACGTGAGGCGGCATGCTGCCAACATCGTTGCGGTGAATCAATCCCATGGCGACCAACTGTTTGAGCCTCGTGGACAAAACACGGGCGGAAATGTCTCCGGGAAGCGCACGGCGCAGTGCGCCAAAACGCATCTCACCGTTTCGGCCTAGCGTCCAGACAATATGTGCTGTCCATTCTGACGATAGAAACTTCAAGACTTTATCAAGTGGGCAACCCTCTTTCAAAGTCAAAACTTCCGATTCTTCCGTCATGTGACAGTAACCTCCCAGTCACTACTGGCGCAATGTAGCATGTATCATATACACGTCATGCGTAGTCGTTAAAGTCTGTAACGGGTACTAAACCTTAGAAAGGATACGCGCCATGAGCCATCACGATATGATTTCGCCGGAGGATACCGCGCTCGTTCTCATCGATTATCAGCCCGCCATGTTCCAGGGCATACAAAGCCATGACCGGCTTGAGATCGTGCACAATGTGCAAGTGCTGGCCAAATCCGCCAAGCTGTTCAAGATGCCGGTGCTGCTTTCCACGGTGGCGCAGAACTCATTTTCCGGGCCGTTTATGCCGGAAGTTACCGATCTTTTTCCCGGCCACGAAATCGTCGACCGTACCTCCATCAACTCATGGGTGGATGCGAACTTCCGGCACCGCGTTGAAGCCCTCGGCCGCAAGAAGCTAGTGCTTGCCGGCCTTTGGACGGAAGCTTGTGTCATGTTTCCGACGCTCGATCTGTTAAAAGCTGGCTATGAAGTATACGTGCCCACCGACGCCTGCGGTGACATCTCGAAGGAAGCGCATGAACGTGCTGTGCAACGTCTGGTGCAGGCTGGCGCTGTTCCAATGACATCCCTGCAAGTCACATTCGAGCTACAACAGGATTGGGCGCGCGGGGAAACCTATGACGGGGTGATGGATATCCTAAAGGCGCATTCGCCCTACGGCATCCAGGTGCGCTTCTCGAAATGGGCGCTCGGCGAGCACGCGTCCGAAGCGGGCAGTTCCTGAGCCTTGGACCAGAGAATGCCCATCAAAGCCACTAACCTTCGCTACAGGAACAAATTATGAAAAATCTTTTTACTCCAGCTAATAGCGTCATGCTTTTGGTCGATCATCAGGTGGGCACAATAAAGCTTGCCGGAAGTACGCCCTACGATGAACTGGTGCGCAACACCCGCGCTCTGGCACGCACTGCCGTTGAGATCGGTATGCCGCTGATCCTGACCTCTAGCCAGGAGGAGCGTTTTCAGGGTCTGTTGCTGGATGATCTCAAGATCATTGCCCCTGAAGCCTACGCTGCACGGATCAAGCGGCCGGGCGTTGTTGATAGCTGGATGTATGCCCCGTTTCGTGACGCTGTGGTGGCCACGGGACGTAAAAAACTGATCATGGCTGGCTTGACCAATGACGTTTGCATGGTTTATCCGGCGATCAGTGCAGTTCAGGATGGCTATGATGTTCAGCTGGTTGCCGATGCGGGCGGCTCGCCGACACAAATGGCTGATGAAATTTCCCTCAATCGTATGGCAGCCAACGGCGTGGTCGTGACCTCGACAAATCAGATCATGGCGGAACTGGCGACGGATTGGGCCAATCCGACCGGAGCCGCCATTCAACGGATTATGTACGAAGAGATTCTGAAACGGCTTGTGGAAGCCTGAGGATTTGACTGGAGCGCAGACCAGCCTGCAATATTTGGAGAATCATCTGTATGGCCATCCCAGTTAACCGCCGCGATGTCGGCAAAGGCATAGCTGCGCTTGGCGTTACGGGACTACTCGGCTCGAAGCCAGCGCGAGCGCAGGGAGTATCCTCCATGCAAACCGATACGATCCTCGTCAACGGCAAGTTCGCGACCCTCGACGCGGCAAACCCGAACCCGGAAGCGGTCGCCATATCGGGCGGCAAGTTTGCGGCGGTGGGAACTGAAAAAGATGTGCGCAACGCGGTCGCGCCGAACGCGACAGTCATCGACCTCAAGGGCTGTCGCGCCATCCCGGGCCTCATCGATAGCCACATGCACATCATTCGCGGCGGGCTGAACTACAACATGGAGCTGCGCTGGGATGGTGTGCGCTCACTTAGCCGCGCCATGGAAATGCTGAAGAAACAGGCCGCCGTGACGCCGCCGCCACAATGGGTACGCGTGGTCGGCGGCTTCACCGAGCACCAGTTCGCGGAAAAGCGCCTGCCGACGCTGGATGAAATTAACGCCGCCGCGCCCGAAACTCCGGTATTCATCCTGCATCTTTATGACCGGGCGCTGCTGAACGGCGCGGCGCTGCGCGCCGTGGGCTACACGAAAGACACGCCGAACCCGCCCGGCGGCGAAATCCAGCGCGATGCGAAAGGCAACCCTACCGGATTGCTGCTGGCCAAGCCCAACGCGCTCATTCTCTACGCGACGCTTGCCAAGGGCCCGGCTCTCCCGCCCGAATATCAAATCAACTCGACCAAGCATTTCATGCGCGAGATGAACCGGCTGGGCGTGACGGGCGCCATCGATGCGGGCGGCGGTTTCCAAAATTATCCGGAAGATTACGAAATCATTCAGAAATTACATGCCGACGGCGAGCTGACGCTTCGTATCGCCTACAATCTTTTCACCCAGAAAAAGGGCGAGGAAGTTTCTGACTTTACCCGCTGGGGCAAGATGGTAAAGCCGGGCCAAGGCGATGACAGCCTCCGTCATAACGGCGCGGGTGAGATGCTGGTGTTTTCTGCGGCGGATTTCGAGGATTTCCGTGAGCCACGGCCGGAATTAGCGCCGGAAATGGAAGACCAGCTTGAGGCCGTTGTGAGGCTGCTGGTTGAAAACCGCTGGCCGTGGCGTCTGCACGCGACTTATGACGAGAGCATTTCCCGCGCGCTCGATGTGTTCGAGAAAGTCAACCGCGATCAGCCTATCGGCAGCCTGCATTGGATGTTCGACCACTGCGAGACAATCTCCGACCGGAATATCGACCGCGTCGCAGCGCTTGGCGGCGGCATCGCCATCCAGCACCGCATGATGTTCCAGGGCGAGGACTTTCTGGCGCGCTACGGCGAAAAAGCGCTGGAGCGCACGCCGCCGGTGAAGCGGATGCTGGAGGCTGGGGTGAAGGTCGGCGCAGGCACCGACGCCACGCGGGTCGCGTCCTACAATCCCTGGGTGTCGCTGGCGTGGCTGACGACAGGACGTACGCTGGGTGGCCTCAAGATGTATCCGCAGGCCAATCTGCTCGACCGCGAAACCGCTTTGCGGCTCTGGACGGAGCGCAACACATGGTTTTCGACAGAAGAAGGCAAAAAGGGCCAGATCAAGGTTGGCCAGCTCGCCGATTTCGCCGTGCTTGATCGCGATTATTTCTCGGTGCCCGAGGATGAGATTCAAGACATCGAGAGCGTGCTGACGCTGCTTGGCGGCAAGGTTGTGCATGGCGCAGGTGATTTCGGCCCGCTGGCTCCACCGCTGCCGCCCGCCATGCCAGACTGGTCGCCGGTGCGTAATTTTGGCGGCTACCAACGCCGCGCGGAAGGACCCGCGCCAAATAACCTCGCGGCAACATGCGGATGCGGCGCATCGTGCGGTGTGCATGGTCATAACCACGCGCAAAGCTGGACTGCAAATGTGCCAGTTGCTGACGACAGTTTCTGGGGAGCCCTCGGCTGCTCTTGTTGGGCAGTTTAAAATGGCACGGGGCGTCTACACACTTGGCGTTTTGTTGCTGACATCTGCATTCTGGTTATCAGCTATATTCAAAATACTTGATTTTGATGGAGCTATCCAAGAAGTACGCGGGCTAACGGGCTTGGAGCCCGCTTCCATTGTTGCAGTGCTTGTCATTGCGGTTCAGCTCTCCGGTTCGGCGCTTCTGATATGGGGCGGTCGCGCAAGTGTCATTGGCGCGGTCATCCTTAGCGGCTTCACTGTTGCCGCAACGCTTATCGCACATGCTTGGTGGGTCAAGGACGGCGTTGATCGTGTGCGCGATTTTAATGTGTTCTTTGAGCATCTTGGCCTTGTCGGAGGGTTCATCCTGGCGGGGCTTTTAGGTTTGCAGTTACGGAGGCGATAGATGCGCGCGCTATTTACCGTCGCTGGCTTCAGCTTTGTTGCGGGGTTCGTGGACACGGTCGGCTTTATCGCGCTGTTCGGCCTGTTCACCGCGCACGTGACGGGCAACTTCGTGCTGATTGGCGCAAGCATAGCAGGCGACGGCGCGGGCGCGCTCGCCAAGCTGCTGGCGTTGCCGGTATTCATTCTGGCTGTCGTGGCGGTGACGCTGGCGGTGCGGCGCGGCGAAGCCCGGGGCCGCGCGAACCGCGCCGGATTGACCGTAGCGCAGATCGTATTTCTTGCGGCGTTCATGGCGGCGGGCGGGCTGCTCGGCCCTTTCACCAATCCGGACGCCTGGGCGGCTATCGGCGTCGGCTTCCTCGGCGTCGCCGCCATGGCCGTGCAGAACGCGGCCTCACGCTTGCTCGACTCCGGCCCGCCTACGACGATCATGACTGGCAACACCACCCAAGCCGTGATTGACGCGGTGGATATGCTGCGGGGCGGCTCGAAGGACGGGACGGCGGCGCGACTGCGCGGGCTGCTTGGCGCCACCGTTGCCTTCGCTGGCGGTGCTATCCTTGGCGCGCTCGGTTATCTCGCGGCGGGATACTGGTGTCTCGGACTTCCGATTATACTCCTGATCACATTCGCTTTTGCACACCGTGAAAGGAAAGCATCATGAGCTGGCAACCGCATGACGATCCGACGCCCGGCGACAAGCGCTCATGCGAGGCCATCGAAACCGTCATCGTGCCGCGCGCCCGCGATCTGGGGAGCTTTTCGGTGCGCCGCGCCTTGCCATCGCCGCAGCGCCAGATGGTCGGGCCGTTCATTTTCTTCGATCAGGCGGGGCCTGCCGAATTTTTGCTCGGACAGGGCATGGATGTGCGCCCGCACCCGCATATCGGACTATCCACGGTCACTTACCTGTTCGACGGTGAGATTTACCACCGCGACAGTCTCGGCACGGCGCTGCCGATCCGCCCCGGCGAGCTGAACTGGATGACGGCGGGACGCGGCATCACCCATTCCGAG
>JAWXCE010000025.1:0-4458 GCA_034440495.1 Hyphomicrobiales bacterium
CTTTTTGAAAATGTTGAAGCTCATGCGCGGCCCGCCTCCTTAAACGGCGAGACGGCGCCCGCGAAAGCCTCCGGCACGGCGAAAATATCGGGCCGCGCGCCGTATTGCTCATCGTAATATGGCTGCAAACGCGCCTCTATGCGGCGGTCGAACTGCGGCTTCGCGGTCAGCGTTTGCCCCATGCGACGGCCCAGCGCCGCCCCGTTTTTCACGATCATCTCGCCGTTTTTGAAGACATAATCGGCCGCGGCGAACATCGCGGTTTTATCTGCCTGCTCTGTGTAAATCGAGATGTCGGCAACGCCGCCCTCGCCCAGATGCCCGCGATCTGTTGCGCCGAGCAGCTTCGCGGGCGCCGCGCGCGTCATGATAGCGATCTCGTTAAGGCTGTATTCGCGCTTCAGGTCTTTGAGGATGCTGGTTTTGAACGCTTTGGCTGGGAGCGTGTCCATGAAACGTGCGCGCTCGCCTGCGTCCATCAGCAGATGCAGGATTTTCGGGTATCCGGTGAATGGCCCGCCATTCGGGTGGTCGGTGGTGAAGAACACGCGCCACGGGTCGTCGATGAGTAGGAACAGCTCCAGCCCGATCGCCCATTGCAGCGCGGCGACCGCATCCTTTTCGCGATAGTTATACGGCAAAATGCCGCCGCCATTGCCGTCGCCATCCCAGACGATCCACTTTTTCGGGTTGGCAAATTCGCGCGCGGAGAACTGGCGCAGCACATCCGATGAGATGGTGATGGTCTGCCCAAACGCCACCTGGCCGATGTCCACGGTGATGTTCTTGTTGGCGATCACAGCCTCGGCCAGCCGTCCGGCTTCGGATGCAAAGCCGCCCTTTTTAGTTTTGCCATAACTGTAAAACTGCACGTGTGCGAGGTGTAGCGGCAAGCCTTGCGAGGCTTTGATAGTGTCGAGCACGGAGTCGATGTTGCCCGGCATCCCCAGGTTGTTGGTGTGCAAATGCAGCGGGTGAGCGATCCCCAACTCATGCACCGCGTGCTGCAGCGCGTTAAAAATAGTGCGCGAGGACAAGCCATAGGACGGAACCACATCGTCCAGGTTAAACTGTCGCACATTCTCCTTGAACGCCGCCGCCCCGCCGGGGTTAATGGTTTTGACGCCAAGCGCTTTGGTGGACTGCACCGCCCAGGCGACGTAATCCCTCAGCAGCGCGCCGTCCGGCGCCTCGCGCAGGAGCCGCAGCAGGAAATCTTCGTTGCCGAGGATCGCCAGCGCGCCACGGTCGATGTACGGGATGTCGGCGAGTTCGAGGTGAGTGCGTACCGCTCCAGCCGGGTTCATCGCCGGTTCGACCACGGTCGTGAAGCCCATTTGCGCGTAAAGCCGCCCCGTTTCGGACGCAGGATAGCACACGCCGGCAAAGCGCTGGCCGTGGGGTGGCGGTTCCTGCGCGCCATATGGCCCGGGCAGCATCAGCCGCGCCGCATTCACATTGCCGCCCGCGATGTGCGAGTGAATGTCAATCCCGCCCGCCATGACGATTTTGCCGGAAACGTCAATGGTTTCGTATTTTGCAGATTCGCCTTGCGCAGCAATGCGGCCATTCGCGATGAACACATCGCCCACACCGTCGCGGTTGTTGGCGGGGTCAATGACGCGGCCGCCTTTGAGATGGATCACGCGGCCCGCCTTTCCACCCGCACGGCGAGCGCGTCCAGCACCGCCGCTACGCTCAACTTGTCGGATTTTACTGCCGCGGCGGAGATTAGCCCGTCCGCCATAGCATCATAATATTCGCCCGAATGATCGACGCCGGGCTTGCCGATGTTGAAATGCACCTCTGGCGGCTTTGCGAACGCGGCGCCCGGACCGGTCAGCGCAATCAGCGGGGGGGCGCCTGTCCATGGCGGAGCGGCAGCGCGGAAGGCCGAGACCCACACCGCCGCATCGCACTCGCCGGAGTTGACCAGCCGCGAGGCGTCAAACCGCCATGGATCGTATTCCGCTGAACCTTGCGCAAAGCTGACACGGCCTGGAAACCCCGTCATCCACACGACCACATCGGCAATGCCGCGTGCGTTATCTCCCTGCGCCAGCATGAGAGACGTGAAGCGCGTGGCGGCGTTAAGTGCCTCGGCCAAAATCATCAGCGCCTCGGCGGCCATCGGATGGAGATCTGCAGGCGACCAGACGGCGACACCAAACTGCGCGGTTTTCAATATCTCGGCGAACGCCTTGAAATCGTCCGACGACAGTCCGGCATAGCCAGTTAAAGGTGCGCCCTTCACGGCGGCGGCGAGAGCGGCTACGACACCCGGCAAACGCTCTAGTGACGCCTCGATCGTCTTTCCGCCTTCGATAGTTTCACGCCCGGCGCCCGCGTGCAAAATAATGCGCGGCGCGGCCTTGAAGCCTTCGCGCCCCAGTTTCGGCGGCTTGGACATATGCTTTGCCGCATAACGCGCCGCTTCCTCGCCGATGGCAAGGATTACATCCGCACGGCTTTTCGCTTCGCGCGGCGTTGTGTACATGAGGCGGCGCCCCTGCATCGCGCGCATCTCCTGCGCGGCGTCGCCCAGATCGAATACGCCCCCCATGGCTTGCGCAAGGCTTAAAGCCGAGCGAGCGCCCGCAATGTCCGCGCCCGCGCCCGCAAAAACAGGCGACTTCGCGGCCCGCAAAATATCGCCTGCGCGATCCAGCGCCGCATCGAGACTAGCGGGCGCGCCTTTGATGAATGCTGTCATCCCGCTCGGCTAAACCGAAAGTTTGAGAGCGTCAACCTCATTCGTGACAACACTCGCCTAAGTAAATCTAAGTCTCGCTTTAGTCGTACTTAATATAGGAGAAGCGCGCGTCCTTTTCCGGCGTGCCTTCCAGTGATCCGCCTTCCGTCGCGGGCTGCCAGCCCACTACATCCTCGATCTTGCGGGCCAGTTCAAAGTCCTTGTCAGTTATGCCTTTTGCCGAATGTGTGGAAAGGCGCACCTCTACCCAGGCGTAGGATGCGGTGATATCCGGGTGGTGCCACGCCGCCTCGGCAAGATGGCCAACGGTGTTGATCACCATCAGCGTGCCTTTCCAGCTATGCGTGCGGTAGGTGCGCTTTATCCAGCCATCCTCCAGCTTCCAATAAGGCAGCAAGGCGAGTTTGGCCGCGATTTCCTCCGGCGAGTACGTTTTCTCAGGTGTTTTTTCGCTCATGATCATTTTCTCAACTAGAACAAGCGCCATACTATACTGTGTATGTTGCTAGACCGCCATGCGCTGAATTGAGCGCGCGAAAGAAGCTGTCATGGATGACGTCACTGTAAAAGCGCCAGCCCGGCTGCATCTGGGCTTTCTCGACCTGAATTTCGGGCTCGGCCGCAAGTTCGGCAGCATGGGCCTCGCGCTGAACCGGCCCTCCACCAAACTCCGCCTCGCCCGCGCCGACGCTTTAAGCGTATCCGGCCCTGAGGGCGAGCGGGTGAAACGCTTTCTTGAGGCGCTGGCCGCGCATTTCGGGCGGCGGCCGAACTATCGCGTCACGGTTGAGCGCGCCATTCCGAGCCACATTGGTTTCGGCTCCGGCACGCAACTGGCGCTGGCGACGGGTGCCGCATTCGCCGCGCTCGAAAAGCTGCCCATGGCTGCGCGCGACATCGCCAAGCTGCTGGATCGCGGCAATCGTTCCGGCATTGGCGTTGGCGTGTTCGATGGCGGCGGCGTGGTGCTGGACGGTGGGCGGGGGCCGGATGGCTCGCTGCCGCCCGTGATTGCACGGTTGCCGTTTCCGCCCGAATGGCGCGTGCTCCTGATTTTTGACACCTCCATGACGGGCAGGTCAGGCGAGGCCGAGACCTCCGCATTCAAGGCGTTGCCGCCTGCACCCGCAAGCATGGCGGCGGATATGTGCCGTCTTATGCTCATGCAGGCGCTACCTGCGCTGGCCGAGAAAAACATTGCCGATTTCGGCGGCGCGGTCGCGGAGTTGCAGCGCCGCATGGGCGATTATTTCGCGCCTTATCAGGACGACCGGCGCTTTACCAGCCCAAGCGTCGCCAAAGTGGTTGCTTGGCTGGAAGAGCTTGGAGTAAACGGAGTCGGACAAACATCGTGGGGGCCGACCGGGTTTGCCTTTCTCGTCTCCAGCGAACATGCGCAAACTGTCATGGAGGCGGCCAAACGGCGCTGGGGCGTTGATGAGCATTTGCGCTTCCTCATCTGCACAGGCCGCAACACGGGCGCGAAAATACAAATTGGGCAAACCGCGTTTAGGCCTTCCGAGATCGTAAAGTCCGAAGCCTTGAAATAACAACGTCAGCATTGAAAGCGCCGCAATGACCAATCCCGCCATTTTGCACATGATTACGCCGTTGAAGCACATGAGCCCGTTCGATGTGAATATGGCGCTCGACGCGGGCTTCAACGCTTGCATCCCCTATACGAACGTGACGATGGAGGAAGTTCGCACCCTCACGCAGGATGCAATTTTCTCGCGCGCGCCGTC
>JAWXCE010000026.1:0-103880 GCA_034440495.1 Hyphomicrobiales bacterium
GAGGTCGTGCGTGTGATCATGGCGATGGCGGTAGATGCCGAGCGCGTCCAGGCCGCTGAGGCCGAACAGTTTCTGGTACGCGGGGTCATTGGCGACGGCGTGCGGCCTGCCCTGGCAGCAAATGTGGCGGTTGAGGCAGATCACCTGGTCGCTCGCCTTCATCACCATGTGCAGGTCGTGGCTTATAAGCAGAATGCCGCAGCCGCGCCGGTCGCGAATAGCGGCGATGAGGTCGTAAAGCTGCGCCTCGCCAGCGTAATCGACGGCCTGCACGGGTTCGTCGAGCACGAGAAAATCCGGCGCGGACATCAGCGCGCGGGCGAGCAGCACCCGCTGGAATTCCCCGCCCGACAGCGTGGCGACCGACGATTGCATGAGATGCCTGGCGCCGGTCTCGTCCAGCGCCGCGGCGATCTCCGGCTTGCTCGCGCGCCTACCTAGCGTCATGAAGCGCGCAACGTTGAGGGGGATCGCGGCGTCTATGTTGAAGCGCTGCGGCACATAGCCGACCCGCAGATTAAGCGCGCGCGTAACCTCGCCCTGATCGGGCTTGACCAGGCCGAGCATCAAACGCCCAAGCGTGGTTTTGCCGGCGCCGTTCGGGCCGATGACGGTGACGATCTCGCCCACGTGTACAGTAAGGCTCACCTCGTCGATCACCGCGCGAGCGCCGAGCTTCAGGCTCACGCCACGCGCGCAAACCAGCGGTTTCGCCGCCACGTGCAGCGGCGCGATGCGGGCGGAAACGGGGGACGCGGGCGCAAACATGGCGGCGGGTATGGTCATGGCGCAGCCACGCCCTCGACGCAATCGCCGCAGCGGCCCTTGATCTCCAGCACAGCATCGGCGACCTGAAAGTTCGAGCCCTGCGTCACGCAGGCGATGGCGTCGCGCGCGCCCGGCGCATCGGTTTCCGCTACCCGCCCGCACGCCTCGCAAATGAGGACGATGGACGCGGCGGCGTGTTCATGGTCGGAATGGCAGGCGAAATAAGCGTTTTTGCTCTCCAGCCGGTGCACCAGCCCCGCCGCCTCCAGCACCTCGATGATGCGGTAAACCGAGATCGGCGCGAGGCGTTTGCTGTCCACTGCCAGCCGGTCGATGATGTCGTAGGCGCCGAGCGGCTTGTGGCTGGACGCGATTTCGCGGAACACGCGCTCGCGCAGCTCGGTGAAGCGCACGCCGCGCTCGTCGCAAACGGCGCGTGCGCGGGAGAGCGCCCGCTCGATGCAAAGCCCGTGATTATGCGCGTGGGGCGGGAACGGCGCGGCGTCGGTTCGTTGGCGGCTCATGTAATGTTATTACCACAGCTTTCGCCCCGCGCCAAGGTAAGTCATGCAGGAGGCTAAAAATTGATAGCTATGCATTCTCAACATACATCTGCCATCGCAACAGTTTCCGAGATGGACCTAAAGCAAGTATCGACGAGCTTGCGCGATTCAGTGAATGTTGTCGGGATAAAAAAATGATCTAAACATGCGAGAGAGTGAGATCTGGGGCTTGCACCGGAACTACTTAATGCAGGGTTAACAGCTTTAGCCCCCGCTTTTTGCGGCTTGTATCCAAGCGCACGGACTTTACAATACAAATCAGTTTGTGCTTAGGAGCTGATGCTAAAGCCTACCTGACATAATGCGTCGCTTGGCTTTATTAATATCAAAGCAAAAAATGTGCGCTTGCGCAGCAAGGTCTTCATCGGATAGCGCTAAAAAAGCAACCTCTGCCTCGCTTAGCTCCGAAGCGCCCTGTCTTAAAGATTTAGCAATTTTCTCGACAGTTTTCATGGCACCCAGTTATCACGATTACTCGGCACGCCGCGTTGTAGTGTGTTAGTTGATCTCAGCGTCATGGCCGGATGATAATATCCAACATAAAAGAAAGCCAAATCAAGGTCTTTGTTTTAACGGTCGAAGTTATCGCGAGCGGCGCAGGTCTAGGGTGTGGGGGAAATCGGGGTTGATGCGGGGTTTTCCGGGGCGCATAACTCCGCTGCTATGGCCGGTGGCCTCGAACAGGGCGGCGCGGCGGCTTTCGGCTTCGAGCGCGTTTATGGGGAAGGTGTCGTAGGATTTTCCACCCGGATGCGCCACGTGATAGTGGCATCCGCCAATGGAGCGCCCGCTCCACGTATCCACCACATCGAAGACGAGCGGCGTATGCGGCGCGATGGTCGGGTGCAGGCATGACGGCGGCTGCCACGCGCGATACCGCACGCCCGCGACGGCCTCGCCCTTCACACCCGTCGGCGAAAGCGGCAGCGCAAAACCGTTGCACGTCACCGTGAACCGCCCGCTTTGGACGCCGGTGACCCGCGCCTGCACGCGCTCCAGCGATGAGTCCACATACCGCGCGGTGCCGCCGGGCGCGCCTTCCTCGCCGAGCACGTGCCATGGCTCCAGCGCCTGACGCAACTCGACCTCGACGCCCTCATATTCCACATGGCCGTAAACGGGGTAACGAAACTCGAAATGCGGCGCGAACCAGTCTTCCTTGATGGCGAAACCGGCTTGGTTCAGCTCGCGCAGGATGTCGCGGAAGTTCGCCCAGATGAACGCGGGCAGCATGAACTTGTCGTGTAGGCTGGTACCCCACGGGATGAGCTTGCGCTTATACGGCGTCTCCCAGAACCACGCGACGAGCGCGCGCAGCAGCAGTTGTTGCGCAAGGCTCATCTGCGGATGCGGCGGCATCTCGAACGAGCGGAACTCCACAAGGCCGAGCCGCCCTGTCGGGCCATCCGGCGAATACAGCTTGTCGATACAGATTTCAGCGCGATGGGTGTTGCCCGACACATCGATGAGCAGGTTACGGAAAATGCGATCGACCAGCCATGGCGGAGGCGAGTCAGCGCCGCGCTCCGGGATTTGCGCGAGTGCGATCTCCATCTCGTAAAGCTGGTCGTGGCGACCTTCGTCGATGCGCGGCGCCTGGCTGGTCGGGCCGATGAACATACCCGAGAACATGTAGGAGAGCGACGGATGGTTTTGCCAGAAGGCGATAATGCTGCCGAGCAAATCGGGGCGGCGCAAGAACGGGCTGTCGGCGGGCGTCATGCCGCCCAGCACAATGTGGTTGCCGCCGCCGGTGCCGGTGTGGCGGCCATCGACCATGAATTTTTCGGCGCTGAGGCGGCACAAATGGGCCTCCTCGTAAAGCATCGTCGTGATGGCGACGGCCTGCTCCCAGTTCGCGGCGGGCTGTACGTTGACCTCGATCACGCCCGGGTCTGGCGTCACCTTGATAACTCGAAGGCGCGGATCGTCCGGCGGCGTATAACCCTCGATATGAACGCGCGTGGCGGACGCAGCGGCGGCGTCCTCGACGGCGGCGACCATGGCGGCGTAATCTTCCGCATCCTCAACTGGCGGGAGGAACACGCAAATATGCCCGTCGCGCGGCTCGATAGACAGGGCAGTGCGAACGGAGCCGAACACTTCCGTTGGAAATTGCGGTGGGGCGATAGGCGCCTCCAGCGTCACGGCGCGGCGGCCAGAGAGCAGCGCGTCGCGCGGCGGCATCGGCGTGCGGTCGGCGTATGGGTCGCGCGGGATGATGTGCGGAAAGTCAACCGGGGTGATGTAGGGGAGTGAACTTAGCGGCAGGCGAAAGCCAATCGGCGAGTCGCCCGGAACCAGAAACAGCTTTTCGCGGCGCAAGCCCCAGCGCTCCGTTACCCAGCGCCGCCCGCTGGCGCGGCTTTGCCACACCTGCACCGGCAGCACGTAGCCCGTGATGGTTTCAACGCCGCGATCAAACACTTTAATCAGCCGCGCACGCTCGGCCTCGTCATCAAGCTTGTTGGTTTTCGGGTTGAGTTTGAGCGGGAGTTTTTGCTCGATCAGCAGGAAATGCGCCGGGTCTTCATAGGCCGGTATGGCGCTGTCGGGCGCGAGGCCAAGCTGATCGCACAGCGCCGTCGCGAAGTTGCCCGCATCGGCGACGCCCATGGGCGATATGGGCTTTTCCTTGTCGATGAGCTTTTCATCGCGCCAGAGCGGCTCGCTGTCCGTGCGCCAGTAGCAGGCGAAATTCCAGCGGGGGAGCTGCTCGCCCGGATACCACTTGCCCTGCCCGTAATGCAGCAAACCGCCGGGCGCGAACCGAGCGTGCAGGCGGCGCATCAGGTTTTCGGCAAACTCGCGCTTCGTTGGGCCGACGGCGGCGGTGTTCCATTCCGGGCTTTCCATATCGTCGATGGAGACAAAGGTGGGTTCGCCGCCCATTGAAAGCCGCACGTCGCCCGCCGCGAGCTTCTCATCGACGGCCTTGCCGGTCTCGCAAATCGCCGCCCACTGCTCGTCCGTGTAAGGCTTGGTGACGCGCGGCGACTCGGCGATCCGCGTGACTTTCATATCGAAGCTAAACGTCACCTCGGCCTTGTCGTGAGCGCCCGAAATCGGCGCGGCGCTTTGCGGCGAGGGCGTCGCAGCGAGCGGGATGTGGCCTTCGCCTGTCAGCAGGCCGGAGGTCGGGTCTAGCCCGATCCAGCCAGCGCCGGGCAGATACACCTCGGCCCAAGCGTGCAGATCGGTAAAATCCACCTCCGTGCCGGATGGACCGTCTAGCGATTTAACATCCGGTTTTAGCTGGATGAGGTAGCCGGACACGAACCGCGCCGCCAAACCCTTGTGCCGCAGGATTTGCACCAGCAGCCAGCCGGAGTCGCGGCATGAGCCGGAGCGGTTTTTCAGCGTCACCTCGGGCGTTTGCACCCCCGGCTCCATGCGGATCAGGTAGCCGATTTCGGATTGCAGCTTGCGGTTTACCTCGACCACGTAATCGATGGTATTGGGCGCATCGATCTTCAGAGCTTTCATATACTCCGCTAGCAGCGCGCCGGGCGCGTCAGGCTTGAGATAAGGCGCAAGTTCCTCCTTCAGCGAAACTTCGTATTCAAACGGCCATTGCTGCGCCGAGTCCTCAATGAAGAAATTGAACGGATTGATTACAGCCATGTCGGCCACCAGATCGACCGTGACCGAGAATTCCTTCATCGGCTTGTTAAAAACCAGCCGCGCCATGTAGTTGCCGAAAGGGTCCTGCTGCCAGTTGATGAAATGGTCGTCCGGCGTGATTTTGAGCGAATAACTCAGGATCGGCGTACGGCTGTGCGGCGCGGGGCGCAAACGCACAACGTGCGGCGCGAGGGCGGTCAGCCGGTCATAAGTGTAAACAGTGCAGTGGGTCAGGGCGACGTGAAGCGTCATTGGAAAAGGTATGCCTCCGCGTAATGAATGAAGTTCAGGCTTGCGCTTGTATCTGGGTCGTGGTTTCCTCCGATGCGGGATATCCAAAGAATACATGACCCAGTTCGCTGGCCAGCGATATAAGGTTGAGTTGCGTCCAGTCGTTGAAAGTGTGCAGATTTTCGACGAGGTCGGGGTCGCCCGCCGCCTGCACCAGGCCGGCCAGGATCGCATCGGACTGCGTGTTCGCGCGTCTGGCGTTCGCGAGGCCAAAACTCTCCTCAAGCAGCAGCACCATGGTTTTGATCTCTCCGATGCAGTGGCTGATCGATCGCGGCAGTCGGGTATCGAACAGCAGGAATTTCGCCACGTCCACCGGTTCGACCGCGCTGGGGTGCATGCGGCGGAAGGCGTGATAGGCGGAGGCGGAGCGCAGCAGCGTCGCCCAGAAGCCGAAGTCGAAACTCGCCGGGTCTTTGCGCACCCCGGTTGCGAGCTGCGCGAACTTCACGTCAAGCAGACGGCTCATCTGATCGGCGCGCTCTATGAACAAACCGAGCCGAAAAAACGGCCAGATTTCGTCGTGATACAATGTCGCTTCGGCCACGCCCAGTTGCGCATAGCAACCACGCTTGATGACGTCACAAGTGCGAGACAGGCGCATCTCGGTGAAGTCGGACGGGGCGAACGCGAGCAGCCGGTTATAGAAGTCGTTCACCTGGTACCACATGTCGGTCGGTATCAGCGGCCGCAGCGCGCGCGCATTCTCGCGCGCCAGCCGGATCGACGATTGTATCGAGCCGGGGTTTTCCAGATTGGTCATATAGAACTGTATAACGTTCTCGGCGGTCGGAGCGCTCTCGGCCTTGGCGAACGCTTTTTCGTCCGAATACAGCGTCACCAGCCACGCCCAGGTATCGGCCGGGCCGCGCCCTCGCTGGAACGAGGTATGCACCTCCATCACACGGGCGACGCTCTCGGCGCGCTCAAAATATCGCGCCATCCAGAAAGCGCACTCGGCGTGGCGCGAAAGGAGACTGCTCAAACTGCGTCCTCCTTCAGCACCCAGGTGTCCTTGGTGCCGCCGCCCTGGCTGGAGTTGACGACGATGGAGCCTTTTTTGAGCGCCACGCGCGTCAGGCCGCCGGGCAGCAGCCATGTATCCTTGCCTGTGACAGCGAAGGGGCGCAAATCCACGTGACGAGGCTCCACTCCATCCTCGGTTAGCGTCGGGCAGACGGAAAGGTCGATCATCGGCTGGCTAATATAATTCGATGGATCTCGCTTCAACGCCTCGCGGATGATGTCAATCTCGGCTTTGCTCGCTTTAGGGCCGACGCAGATGCCATAACCGCCCGACTCGCCGACCGGTTTTACCACGAGCTTGTCGAGATTATCGAGAGTGTAGCTGAGGTCTTTCGCCTCGCGGCAAATATAGGTTTTGACGTTAGGCAAAATCGGGTTTTCGCCCAGGTAATATTTAATAATTGTAGGCACATAAGCGTAAACGGCCTTATCGTCGGCGACGCCGGTGCCGACCGCATTAGCCAGCGTGACATTGCCTTTTCGCACCGCGCGCATTAAGCCTTTCACGCCGAGCGCGCTTTGCGGGTTGAACGCTTCCGGATCGAGGAAATCGTCGTTCAGGCGCCGGTAGATCACATGCACGGGCTTCACGCCGGATACCGTCTTCATGAAAACCCGGTCGTTCTCGACAACCAGATCGCGCCCTTCGACCAGCGGCACGCCAATTTCGCGTGCGAGAAATACATGCTCGAAGTAGGCCGAGTTGAAAACCCCCGGCGACAGCAGCACCGTCTGGGGGTCGAGCACTCCGGCGGGCGCCACCTCCGACAGCTTGGCGGCGAGTTGCTGGCCATACTCGGAAACGCTTTCAATCGCAAAGCCCTGCATCAGATCAGGGAAGGCCCGCTGCATGAGGTGGCGGTTTTCGACGACATAGGAAACGCCCGAGGGCGTGCGGCCGTTGTCCTCAAGCACATAAAAATCGCCCACGCCGTCGCGAATGATGTCCGTACCCGCAATGTGGATATATGTCCCGGCGGGGGGATCATAGCCCATCATTTCGGGGCGGAAATTCTCGTTACCAATGACCAGCTCGGCGGGAAGCGTCCCATCCTTGATGATGTGCTGATGGTGGTAAACATCCCACAGAAATAGGTTGAGCGCCTTGACGCGCTGTTTGACGCCGGACTCGATGCGACGCCAGTCTGCGGCCGTTAAAACGCGGGGGAGAACGTCGAATGGCAAAATTCGGTCGATAGCGTTGCGGTCGCTGTAAACCGTGAAGGTGATGCCTAGCGTAAACAACTCGCGCTCGGAATCCTTGGAGCGGCTAGCGAGATTGGCCACCTCAAGCTGCTGCATTCTATGCCACAGCGCCGTCAAATGCCGGTTGCGATTGTCCGGCTTTCCTAGCAGCTCGCAATAAAACGAACCGGGATTGTAATGATCGAGCGGCGCGGTGGTTGCAGGGTTTTTCAGCGCTGTTACCGTCCCCATTGGTTCGTTGTTTCCTAGAGGAGCATCGCCGCCGCGCCGTTGCGCTGGCTGTGATGAAATTTCGGACAATAAATCGTTAAAAGCGTAACATACCAAAGAGGTGATCAGGAATACAAATCCATGCTCATAATATAGGCATCTGCCTCTTTGGAGGCGCTATATTTTCCGCAAAATGTTTCGGCGATTCGGAATAAACAATCTATCGACAATCGAGCAGCATCAATGCCTGACTTGCACAATTCCGGACAACGCCGCGCACCGAAGTCCGCCGACAAAGAAAACAGGCTGAAGTTTGTTACAGTGAACGGCCATCGCTTTGCTTATATTGACGTAGGCGAAGGCCCCCTCGTTGTGCTCGTCCACTGCTCAAGCGCATCGCATAAGGAATGGCTTGCGCTGATTGATTTGCTAAAACCGCATTTTCGCGTTCTTGCTCCCGACCTTGCTGGCTATGGCAAATCAGGCCGGTGGCGCGAAGGCCAGCCGTTCGATCCGATGATCGACGTGGACATGCTGTTGGCTCTTTGCGAGTTGCAGAGCGGCCCTGCGCATATCGCCGGCCATTCCTATGGCGGCGTCGTGGCGCTTGAGGCGGCCCGGCTGTTGAAGCGGCGCGTGCGCAGCCTGACCGTGATTGAGCCGCCATCCTTTCACCTGCTGCGCGAGGGCGGCTTTTACGAGGAAAGCAAATCTATCGCAGTCTTGGTGGAGCGTGTGAGTTATGCGATGGCGAAAGGCGACCGGCGCGCCGCCGCGTCGGCTTATATGGGCTTCTGGATTGGCCGCGTGCGGTGGTGGCTGAAGCCCAAACAGCATAAAGCCGCCGTGATGGACACCATGGGCAAAACCGCGCAGGAATTTGAGTTGATTGATGCGTTAGCGTTGCGGCTTGAGGATTATCGCATGATCGCCGCCCCTTCGCAGCTCATACTCGGCGCAAAAACCACTGCGCCCGCGAAGGCAGTTACACGCCTCCTCGCCGCCGCCATCCCCGAGGCGCAAATTCGCGTCATCAAAAGCGCCGGGCATATGAGCCCATACACTCACACCGCCGAAGTCAACCGGCTTATCATCGACCACATCAACGCCCACGCTTAAAAAAATGGACGGTCAGCTTGCCCGCCACCCAGATCTTTTGTTGCTAGAAGCACAAAATCTTACATGCGAGCCCGATGCAACGGCTTTGACGGAACTGCGCGCTTTGTGGAGTTGGTTATTGCCCGATATATTCACGCCAACCGTGTTTAGCGCTTTAGGCGATATGATCTTTGAAGACGCTTCGGGGCAAGTTCATTGGCTTAACACCGGAACAGCGCAAGTCAGCGTCGCCGCATCTTCAACCGTCGAATTTTGGCGCAATCTCAACGGCGACCTGCTTGACGAATTATTCCTACCGCCTCTTATAAAACAGTTGCGGAAAGCCGGTAAAATTCTTGGGCCAAACCAGTGTTACAGCTACACTACCTTACCGATTTTCGCCCAAGGCTCATACAGCGTGGAAAACATTTACGTACTCTCATGTCGCGAACATTTTGGCGTAACAGGCGGCATACATCGGCAAATTCGCGACATGCCGGATGGACAAAAAAGTACGGCTTAAAATTACCGAATAAACTCTGGGTCGGCCCAGACATCCGCGCAGCCAAATTGCTGTGGCAATTTTGACTATCGGGGGCACCCGAATTGGGTTAAGAAACTGGTTCCTAAAGATGAAAGTGGGACTGGCCGCTGGCGAAGGGTTCGCTGGCGTTACACGAATTGGAAAATCAAGAAATGTTCGATATTTGCAAAGAAGAAATCCAGTGGGGCGGACGCACGTTGAAATTTGAAACGGGCCGCATGGCCCGTCAGGCCGATGGCGCCGTGCTGGTGCAATATGGCGAAACCTCCGTTCTCGCGACTGCGGTTGGCGAGCGCAAGCCGAAGCCCGGCATCGACTTTTTCCCCCTCACAGTCAATTATCAGGAGCGCACTTACGCGGCTGGTAAAATTCCAGGCGGCTATTTCAAGCGCGAAGGTCGCCCTTCCGAGAAAGAAACGCTGGTCTCGCGGCTGATCGACCGCCCGATCCGCCCGCTGTTCGTCGAGGGCTTCAAGAACGAGACACAGATTATTGTCACCGTCCTCAGCCACGACATGGAAAACGACCCGGACATCGTGTCGCTGATTGCCGCCTCTGCTGCGCTCACCATCTCCGGCTTGCCGTTTATGGGGCCAATCGGCGCTGCGCGCGTGGGATATATCAGCGGCCAGTATGTGCTCAACCCGCTGGTTGACCAGATCAAGGGCGGCAACCTCGACCTCGTGGTCGCGGGAACGGCGGATGCCGTTCTAATGGTGGAATCCGAAGCGAAAGAGCTGTCTGAAGAGATCATGCTTGGAGCCGTTGTGTTTGGCCAGGAAAGCTTCCAGCCGGTTATCGAGGCCATCATTCGTCTCGCCGAGCAGGCCGCGAAAGAGCCATGGGCGCTCGCCGACACGGTGAAGAATGATTACGAAGCTAAAGTCAAGAAGCTCGCCGAGAAAGACCTGAAGAAGGCTTACTCCATCGCGGGCAAGCAGGAGCGTCAGGACAAGGTCGCGGAAGCCAAGAGCAAGGCAAAGGCAGAGTTGCTGGCGGCGGACGCCGATGCGACCGAGGGCGTAAAACTGGCGGAGGCGTTCAAGACGCTGGAGAAAAATGTCGTTCGCGGCAACATTCTCAAAACTGGCCTGCGCATTGACGGCCGCGATTTGACGACAGTGCGCCCTATCCTCGCCGAAGTCGGCATTTTGCCGCGTACTCATGGCTCGGCGCTATTCACGCGCGGCGAAACGCAGGCGATCTGCGTGGCGACGCTTGGCACTGGCGAGGACGAGCAGTGGATCGACTCGCTCGATGGCACCTATAAAGAAACTTTCCTGCTGCATTACAACTTCCCGCCGTTCTCGGTAGGCGAAACGGGTCGCGTGGGCTCGCCAGGGCGCCGCGAAATCGGCCACGGCAAGCTAGCGTGGCGCGCTATCCGACCGGTGCTGCCATCTGCCGAACAGTTCCCCTACACGCTGCGCGTCGTGTCGGAAATCACCGAGTCGAACGGGTCATCCTCGATGGCGACGGTGTGCGGCTCTTCGCTGGCGCTGATGGATGCGGGCGTGCCGCTAGCGCGCCCTGTCGCAGGAATCGCCATGGGCTTGATTAAAGAAGGGGAAACCTTTGCCGTGCTGTCCGACATTCTGGGCGACGAGGATCATCTCGGCGACATGGACTTCAAGGTGGCGGGCACCGAGCAGGGCATCACCTCGCTGCAGATGGATATCAAGATCACCGGGATTACGACGGGGATCATGAAAACCGCGCTGGAGCAGGCCAAGGGCGGCCGGATGCACATCCTGGCCGAGATGGCGAAGTCGATCACTGGCGCGCGCGCCGAGCTTGGCGAATTCGCGCCGCGTATCGAGACGATCACGATACCGACGGACAAAATCCGCGAAGTTATCGGCTCGGGCGGTTCGGTCATCCGGGGGCTGGTTGAGGAAACCGGCGCCAAGATCGATATCTCGGACGACGGTACGGTGAAAATCGCCGCAGCCAACCTTTCCTCGATCACCGACGCTATAAACCGCATCCGCGCCATCACGTCCGAGCCGGAAGTGGGTATGGTATACAAGGGCAAGGTGGTGAAGTGCGTGGAGTTCGGCGCATTTGTGAACTTCTTCGGCCCGAAGGACGGCTTGGTGCACGTGTCGCAGCTTTCCAGCAAACGCACGCAAAACGTGAAGGACGTGGTCAAGGAAGGCCAGGAAGTTTACGTGAAACTCGTCGGCTTTGACGATCGCGGCAAGGTCAAGCTCTCCATGCGCGGCGTCGACCAGAAAACCGGCAAGGAAGTGAAGGAAGTCGAGGGCGAAGAGGCAGCGGAGTAATTTGCTGCGCCTTTTGTAAATGAGCCTAAAGCCAGGTTGTTACCTGGCTTTTTTTATGTGGCCGGATTGCATCGCGATAGTCACATAAGGCGCCTAAAATGAAACTACGGTTTTTTATGAAATCTTTTTAACTTATTTTTCAAAAGCATAATGAAGGATCAGAAAATGACAAACTGGCGGGTATCGGGCGGCAAAGGGGAACCTTTTTTTCAGGCCGAAAGAGATACAATGCAAGTCTCCAATAATGTGCGTTATTTCGCTTTCACAACTGAAATGGTTGCTATTGTTCCAGGTGACACGAATCTTTCATCAGATATTTTCATTCTTGACACTTCAACGA
The DNA here is from genome assembly GCA_034440495.1 of Hyphomicrobiales bacterium. Taxonomy (GTDB): domain Bacteria; phylum Pseudomonadota; class Alphaproteobacteria; order Rhizobiales; family Rhodomicrobiaceae; genus JAWXCE01. The sequence continues at coordinate 11,956 of JAWXCE010000026.1, forward strand.
GAACTACAAAACGGATCTCCGTAGATAAGAACGGAGTTCAGGGAAATAACACATCGTCTGAAGTTTCGATTTCGGCTGATGGAAAATATGTTGTTTTTACATCAAGAGCAACAAACTTGGCGCAAACTGACATAAACGCGTTATCTGATATTTTTCTATATAGTCAAACAAGTAACAATATAAAACAAATCACAAATTTATCTAAAAAAGGATTTGAAGCTATAAGCGGTGAAATCACTGATAATGGCAGTTAACGGCGATAATAATGGCTCTCAGGACCCCTTTATCTACAGTGTTGATAAAAATACATTTGAAAATATTACACTTAATCGAACTGGATTACTTAAGTCAGGCGAGGACTATAAGGCATTAGATATATCTGCGGACGGTCGCTTTGTTCTTTTCATTGCTGAACCTTCGGGATTGTCGGGAGACAATGCCGACGCTCTTTTTGTTTTCGACCGTGAAACTAAGAGAATAGAGGTCGTATCGTATGATATATACGGCGTAACTGTTTCAGTAATTTCAGCAAGCATATCCGCTGATGGAAAATATATCACGTTTAATTCGGACGACGATTTCGTCGTCGAAAACGATGTCAATGGCCAATACGACATTTTTTACACTTAGAACCCTTTAGCAGCAATTAGCTTACTAGGGTCTTCCGGCGACGACAATTTATTGGGAGGGCGTGCAGAAAACTTGATCTTTGGTCTTGCTGGGCAGGACACACTCGAAGGCGGTTTAGGAGACGACTTTCTAAAAGGCGGCGAGGGGAACGACCTATACATAATTAGAGACAAAGATCAAATTATAGAGATTGAGGGAGAAGGCATAGACACGGTAAACGCCTATATCTCAACGACACTATCGGAAAACGTTGAAAACTTAATGCTTCTTGAGAATAACATATAAGGAACAGGAAACGGTCTAAACAATATCCTTACGGGACTTGGGGTAGTTACACTGGCTGGTGGTTCGGGCGACGATACATACATTGTTTCCGATCAGAGAGCTCGGGTCTTAGAAGCCGTGAATAATGGTATCGATACTGTGGTAAGCGCAGGAGATTTCAGATTATCCGACGGCGTGGAAAACCTGATTTTGACTGGACGAGCTCGGCTTGGGGAAGGCAATTATCTTGATAATCATATAAGCGGCGATAACGCCAGCCTTTACGGGTACGGCGGAGACGACGTCCTTAGCGGCGACAGATCAAGATTGACTGGAGGTACAGGCTCCGATACTTTCAAACTTTCAATCTCATCGACAAACCCATCGATTGTAATGGATTTTAGTGTCGGTGTAGACCGCATTGCTGTGGATTTTGACGTACGTACGGAGTATTTTATTGTAGGCACTGAGGCTATGGATGCGGATGACTATCTGATTTATAATTCTGGAACGGGAGTGCTGTACTACGATAGTGACGCATCTGGAATAGAAGAGCAAAAAGAGATCGCCCTGCTTGCCGATCGCCTTGACCTTACGGCTCAGGATTTTGACAGTTTTGTATGATTTTTGCGAACGCGACGTCGGTTTGTAAGGGTATAAATTGAGACAGATATTTTTAGGAGTTATTGCCCTTTTGTCATCGACAAGTTTGGCGATGGCGCAGGCCGAAGGGCCGGGGGCCATGGCCGACGTGCATGTTCGCCGCGCGCTGATGCTCGTGCTTAAACAAATCCACCTCACCCAGTGCGGCGAGAACAAGCGCTGCGAACCCGCCACGTCCGAGGAATATGACACGCCTCCGATCCCGCTGGCCGTGGCGCGGCGGATTATCAGCACCGGCGTTTCATCCGGCGCGGCGCAATGGTGCGGCCTCGATTGGCAGCAGACGATCTTCATGCCCATGATGCGCGCCCTTCGCGAGGGCGAAAAGTGGAGCGACCGCCAACTCGCCATCGCCGCCCTCATGCACGGCGTCTATCAAGGCCAAACCGCCGGCCCGCTTCTGGCGCGAGGCCAGTGCGACGACGAGACCCGCGCCGGCGTCGCGAAAGCCGCCCCGGACTGGCGCAAACCCATGGGTTAACTCGACTTTTGTAAAAGTTTACTCTTTGTAAATATTTTTCTTCAAGAACATTCTGCCTTAAGCCAAAGGCGTTGGCCATCAACTGTGATTGTTGTAGTAGCAACAGTCCGCCCATTCTGGATAGCTTCAGCAAAACCACTTTTACAGTATATATCATTCCATTGTTGTTGTTTTCGTTCTTTCCAGCCTTGACGCATTTGAGTCGATGGGACTGTGATAAATTTTTTAAAGTCTATAAGTTTCGAAGAGCACAGCATCCAAACACCATCATTACGCGTGTACTGTCTATCATTTTACCAACGTCTTTGTTCAGTTGTTCGAACAGAGCAGTTATTTTATCGCAGAAAGCATCATTATTAAACGCTGCGGCTGAAGGTGAGTACGAGATATAACAAAAAAAATGACTGACACAAACATGGCAATGCATTTAAATTTTTCTATCTTACGCAGCATATCAGTTTCAATTCCTGTAGTCTGAAGTGGTACCTATTTAAACACTACTGAAACCAACATACAAAAGTGCTTAGCCGGACGCTAAACCCGGCGCTCGACCATAAGGTTTTTGAGGCTGGCGATGGCTTTGGCGGGGCTGAGGCCTTTGGGACAGGTTTTTGTGCAGTTCATGATGGTGTGGCAACGGTAGAGTCTGAAAGGGTCTTCGAGGGCGTCAAGCCGCTCGCCGGTCGCCTCGTCGCGGCTGTCGATGACCCAGCGATAGGCTTGCAGCAGCGTAGCGGGGCCGAGGAAGCGATCCTCGTTCCACCAGTAAGACGGACACGCGGTGGAGCAGCAGGCGCACAGTATACACTCGTACAGGCCATCCAGTTGGGCGCGATCTTCCGGGCTTTGCGCCCACTCTTTCTCCGGCGTCACCGTCTCAGTTTTCAGCCACGGCTCGATAGAGCGGTGCTGCGCGTAAAAATGCGTCATGTCCGGCACGAGGTCTTTTACAACGCTCATGTGCGGCAGCGGATAGATGCGCACGTCGGATTTAATTTCGCTGATGGCCTGCGTGCAGGCGAGCGTATTGCCGCCGTCGATATTCATTGAGCACGAGCCGCAGATGCCCTCGCGGCAGGAGCGGCGGAAGGTCAGCGTCGGGTCGATCTCGTTTTTGATCTTGAACAGCGCGTCGAGCACCATCGGCCCGCATTCGCTGAGGTTCACGTGATACGTGTCGGTGCGCGGATTCTCGCCATCATCCGGCGACCAGCGGTAAATCTGGAACACCTTCCAGTCGCCGTCGTCGCCCGGCTCATTCCAGGTCTTGCCAGCATTGATCGTTGAGTTTTTAGGAAGCGTGAGCTGCACCATGGCCTGAAACCTTCTGAATAGATAAAACGCTCCTTCGGCTGGTTTAGTATACCCGCGCCTTCGGCTCGATATAGGTGACGTCGTTGGTGAGCGTCCGCGTATGGACGGGGCGGTAATCGAGGCGCACGGTTTTGCGATCCGTATCGGCGAATGCGGTGGTGTGCTTCATCCACTCGGCGTCATCGCGGTTGGGGAAATCCTCGCGGGCGTGCGCGCCACGGCTTTCCTGCCGGTTGAGCGCGCCAGCGACAGTCACCGCCGCCTGACAAATCATGTTGTCGAATTCGAGCGTCTCCACCAAATCGGAGTTCCACACCAGCGAGCGGTCGGTGACTGCGATGTCGCCCGCGCCATCCCACACTTCCTGCACCAGGTCGCGGCCCTCGGCCAGCACCTCGTGAGTGCGGAAAACCGCGCAGTTGTCTTGCATCGTCCGCTGCATTTTTGCACGCAATACCGCAGTCGGCGTACCTCCGTTAGCATGACGGAATTTGTCGAGCCGGGCGAGCGCCTTGTCCGTCGCGCCGGTCGGCAACGCGGGTTGCGTCGAGCCTGCCTCGATGGTCTCGGCGCAACGCACGGCGGCGGCGCGGCCAAACACGACGAGGTCAATCAGCGAGTTGGAGCCGAGCCGGTTCGCGCCATGCACGCTCGCGCAGGACGCCTCGCCGATGGCCATCAGGCCGGGCACTACTGCATCGGCGTCGTTTGCCTTCGGGTTGATGACCTCGCCCAGATAGTTCGTCGGGATGCCGCCCATGTTATAATGCACGGTCGGAAGCACGGGGATCGGCTGGCGCGTCACATCTACGCCCGCGAACACTTTGGCGCTATCCGAGATGCCGGGCAGGCGCTCCGCCAGAATTTTCGGGTCGAGGTGATCAAGATGGAGAAAGATATGATCCTTGCCAGGCCCAACGCCGCGCCCTTCGCGGATTTCAATCGTCATCGAGCGCGAAACCACGTCGCGCGAGGCCAAATCCTTGGCGTGCGGCGCGTAACGCTCCATAAAGCGCTCGCCTTCCGCGTTCGTGAGATAACCGCCCTCGCCGCGTGAGCCTTCCGTGATGAGCACGCCCGCGCCGTAAATGCCCGTCGGATGAAATTGCACGAACTCCATGTCCTGCAAGGGCAACCCGGCGCGTAGCACCATGGCGTTGCCGTCGCCAGTGCATGTGTGCGCTGATGTGCAAGAGAAATACGCTCTGCCATAACCGCCTGTCGCCAGAATTGTTTTCTGCGCGCGGAAACGGTGGATGGAACCGTCTTCTAGGCACATTGCTATGACACCACGGCAGCGGCCATCGTCGTCCATGATTAGATCAAGCGCGAAATATTCGATAAAGAATTCGGCCGAATGGCGCAGCGACTGGCCGTAAAGCGTGTGCAACATGGCGTGGCCGGTGCGGTCGGCGGCGGCGCAGGTACGTTGCGCGGGTGGGCCTTCGCCGAAATCGGTGGTCATACCGCCGAACGGGCGCTGGTAGATTTTGCCGTCCTCGGTGCGGCTGAACGGCAGGCCGTAATGCTCAAGTTCATAAACAGCGGCAGGCGCGTTGCGGCATAGGTATTCAATGGCGTCCTGATCGCCCAGCCAATCAGAGCCTTTCACGGTGTCATACATATGCCAGCGCCAGTCATCCCGGCCCATATTGCCCAGCGCCGCCGCGATGCCGCCTTGTGCTGCGACTGTGTGCGAGCGCGTCGGGAAAACCTTGGTGATGCAAGCCGTTTTAAGCCCTGCCTCGGCGCATCCAAGTGTCGCGCGCAGACCCGCTCCGCCAGCCCCAACCACCACTACGTCGAACGTATGATCGGTAACAGGATACGCCACGCCGTTTTTCGCCGGGGCCGCGCCATTCGCATGTCCGTTGGCTTTTCCGTTCATTGTCGCGTTCTGGGCCATGATCTAAGCTCCAAGGCTAAGTTTGATGATGGCTAATACGCCAACTGCGCCAACAAGGATTGAGAAAAACTGGTTAGACATAAGCAGCAACTGCCGCGAAGGGTCTTTGTGGATGTAATCCTCAATAATAACCTGCATCCCGATCATCATGTGGTGTGCATTCACCGCGACAAACAGCGCCGAAAGCGTCGCATGAATGGGCGAGGCGAAGAACGCTTTCACCCCCGCATAGTCTGCGCCGATGAGCTTAAAAACCGCGTAAAAGAAGAAGAACATAAGTAGGAGGCTCGCCATAGACGAAACCCGCATCGCCCAGAAGTGATCTGTGCCGCCTTTGGCCGAACCGAGGCCGCGCGCCCGCGCGAGAGGTGTGCGTAACGACATTAGATGACCCCCGCTAACCAGTAAATCGCCGCCCAGATCGCCGCCGTTATGATAATAGACGCCACGGGTGACAGCCGCGCTAGCCGATCGATTGAGGGCACCGTGAAGCCTCGTCCTGAATCCCAGATCATGTGGCGAATGCCGCCGACGGCGTGGTGAATGAAAACCCACGTTATGCCGATAAGGATGATTTGGCCCGCAACGCTCCGAAAAAGTCCGTTCACAAACTGCATTTGATCAGGGCTGGATGCTGCTGCTGCGAGCCACCAGGCCAGTAGCGGCAAAGCGAAATAGGCGGCCGCCCCCGTAATGCGGTGCAGGATCGACATCACCATGGATGGCCAGGGGCGGAATATTTGCAAATGCGGCGAAAGCGGCCGTGCGGACTTAGCTTTGGCTTGCGCCATTTTGCGGCTCCAAAAGATATTGTTCAGGAAAACGCTACATAACTATTTATACGCAACAGCCGCGTTCGGGGCAACTTGGCTTATTGGCGCTGCAAAAATTTTTTGACCCGCATGCAATTGCTCATTGTCACGTAAATCTTACCGGAAAAACTGTATACAACAGGAAACTCCTGCTACGCTTTGGGTTAACATAATGCGTGAGCCATTGAGGGTAGCATCATGTTTCTTTTTAAGATAGTACGCCGCACAGCTAAGGAACTTCTGGTTGTAATCATAGCCGGGTTGTGCGGTGCGAGTTTCGCTCAGGCGCAAGAAACTCCGTCTCAAAAGGCAGCGCTTGGCGCTCGGGTTGAGTTAATAGACTATCGGAACGATCGTTATGGTTTTCGTTTGCGCTATCCGGCCGCAACTTTCAAGCCCGATGAGCCAACAGAAAGCGGAGACGGGCAAACCTTTCTAACAGTGGACGGTCAAGCCAAAATCGTCACTTACGCCGCTTTGAATGCGGAAAAGCTAACGCCACAAGCCTATCGCAAAACGCTTATGTCGGAATATGACGGCTATGATTTGCTGGATTACCAGCCGCAGGGAAAAACCTGGTTTGTGCTGTCCGGCTTCCGTGGCGATAAAATCTTTTACGAAAAGATAATGTTTTCATGCGGAAACCAGGTAATCAACGTGCTGGCGGTTAGTTTCCCAAAGGCTGAAAAGATAAAATATGAGCGGATCGTCGAGCAACTCGAAGACGATTTCATACCAGGCAAAGGGGCTGAAACAGCCAACCTCTGTTAGCTCTCTTAATTTCGTGAGCCGTAAAACTTCTTCATACGGACAAAAGTGCGATGGACTTCTTCAGGCGGCGGCGCGAATGGTTCCAGGCTGATGCGCACGACATTGTCGTATGTCATGCTCCAGGGAAGCTTCATAAGCACGCGCCAGATAGGCATTTTGCGCCAATCCACCAGCAGGGCATTATCCAGCGGCTGAACGAGGCGCAGTTGCAGTTCCGTCGTCTCTAGCAACCGCGTGGCGTATGTGCTCAACCCGACGTCGCCAATCGCGCGCCATGCGATCAATCCGAAGCCATCGATAAACACGCCGTACTGGTTTGCGCCGATACGCGGTTTTTTTTCAATCAGCGGATAAAAGTAATATGCGGCGCAGCCGGTTGCGACGGCAAAAGCGAGCAATGCGTCATAGCCCGTGTAGAGGTAAAAGGCGATGGCGATAACGGCGAAAAACGCCATGATATTAAAGCGCAGGTCGCCGGATTCCGCTGAGTAAGCCAGCGAGAAACCATCGTCCGGTATTTGCGTCAAAGTCGGCTTTGCCGCCATGACCCGCCTTTTTCGTCAGATGTGCACTAGCCGCCGCATTGCGCCCGATGCCGTAAATAGTGGTCGGCCAGAACAATCGCCAGCATCGCTTCGGCGACAGGCACCGCGCGAATTCCTACGCAAGGATCGTGCCGCCCTTTTGTGCTAATGTCCATATCGGCGCCCGATTTATCGACAGTGCGCCGGGGGGTGAGAATGGACGATGTAGGCTTTATCGCTAGGCGCGCCACAATAGGCTGGCCAGTGGATATGCCGCCCAGCACGCCGCCAGCATTGTTTGACAAAAATACCGGGCGGCCATTCGGCCCGGCGCGCATTTCGTCCGCATTTTCTTCGCCCGAGAGCACGGCGGCGCCAAATCCTGCGCCAATTTCCACGCCCTTGACGGCGTTTATGCTTATTAAAGCAGCAGCGATGTCCTGGTCGAGCTTGCCATACAGCGGCGCGCCCCATCCCGGCGGCAAACCCTCGGCCACGACCTCCACGATAGCTCCGCACGATGAACCCGCTTTGCGCACCCCGTCGAGATAATCGGCCCAGGCGGCGGCGGCTCGCGCGTCTGGCGAGAAGAAGGGGTTGCGATCCACCTCCGCCCAATCCCAGTTTGCGCGGTCGATTTTGTGCGGCCCCATCTGGATAAGCGCGCCCCGCACCATCACGCCGGGGATAACCTTGCGCGCTATCGCGCCCGCCGCCACGCGCATCGCGGTCTCGCGTGCGGATGAGCGACCGCCGCCGCGCGGATCGCGAATGCCGTATTTCGCATAATATGTGTAGTCCGCGTGGCCGGGCCGGAATTTGTCCTCGATTTGCGAATAATCCTTCGATCGCTGATCGATATTCTGAATAATGAGCGAAATCGGCGCGCCCGTCGTCATCTGCCTCCCTTCACCATCAGCGTATACGCCAGACACGATCTCGACCGCGTCCGGCTCTTGCCGTTGCGTCGTGTAGCGAGACTGGCCGGGGCGGCGTTTGTCGAGATAGACCTGAATTTCCGGCGCCTCAAGCGCGATGCCAGGCGGGCAGCCATCAACCACGCAGCCGATAGCGCCGCCGTGGCTTTCGCCCCAGGTGGTGACACGGAAAAGATGGCCGAAAGTGTTATGCGACATGATCCGCTCGTGGCTAATAAAGTATTAATGCCATGAGAGCGCCGCGCCGTCGATGCGCAAAACCTTGTCCTGCGGCACATCCAGCTTTATCATTGTGTGAGCGTCCAGCCCCTCGATATGCGCGCGCAACACCCGCATCACGCCGCCATGGGCGACCGCAACCGTATCGCGCGACACCTGCGAAAGCCATTCCAGCACGCGCGTCGAAAGCATGGCGTTGCTCTCCGCGCCCTTGCCGGGGGGAACGCTTGTCCACGGATCTGCCATGCGCTCCGACACCGCATCAGACCACGAGCCGCCAAGCGTCTCCCATTTCGCGCCCTGCCAGTCGCCGAAGTGGATTTCCATCAGTCGCTTGTCCGTTAGATAGCTGTTGCAAGGCAAGCCCATAGCCTCGCGCACAATTTGCATGGTTTCGGTGGCGCGGATGAGAGGACTTGATACGAAATCATATTGCGCGGCATTGCCCAACAGTGTTGTGAGCACGGCCCCATTACGTGCCGCCTGCACGCGGCCGTTATCATTTAGCGCGATATCGATTTGTCCCTGCATGCGCCGCTCTGCGTTCCAGTCGGTCTGACCGTGGCGCAAAAAGTAGATGACCGGCATCCGGCGTTATTTCTTACAAGCGATGTTGAAGCGGGCCTGGCTGGCGCTCAGGTCAGTCTCCGTCAGATTCAGCTCGCACGTCATGTTGTTGTAGACTATCTCCTTCCGCTCGCCGAAGGCGATGGAGACGGTCTGGTTGTTGACATCGACACGGGCTGAACGCGACGCAACGCCCTGCAAGGCGACCTTCAGATCAAGGTCGTCGAAAGATTTGTTCTGATCTTTCTTGAGATAAAAACTGTCATAGAGAACTACGATACCCCCAGCCGTTGAGGCAGCCTGCGGCGCTCTTGCGGCCACCTGAGTTTCTTCCGCCGCTGGTTGTGGACGTTGGGCAACAGGGGTCTGCTGCGGGCGGGCATCGAGCGACGCCAGTTTAACCTGGCAGGTGTTCAATTGCTCTCCGGCGGAGACTGCAAGCTGACGCAGGCGCCCCACCTCCTCTCGGAGTTTTGGATCCTCGCGCGGGATTTCAGCCGCCTGCAGCGCAACTTTTTCCAGCTTGCGGAGCTGTTCGCCAAACACTTTGAGTTCATTCATAACCGGCAGGGTAGTGTTGTCGGCTACAACAGCTGGCCGCTCCAGTTTTTTCATTTGTGCTGCAACCGCTTTGATTTCCGCTAGCATTGGAGACAGATCGAGAGGGGCAGGCTTGACCTCCGCCATCGTTTCCAGTCTTTTGATCTGTGCAGTCGCTGCTTTGATTTCGGAAAGCACGGGAGATAAGTCCGTGGCGGCAGGCCTGACTTCCGCTAGGGTTTCCAGTTTTTTAATCTGTGCGGCCGCCGCCTTGATTTCGGAAAGCACTGGAGACTAATCCGTGGCGGCAGACTTGACCTCCGCCACAGTCTCCAGTTTTCTAATCTGTGCAGCCGCCGCCTTGATTTCGGAAAGCACAGAAGACAAATCCGGGGTTGATGGCCTGGCGTCTGCGACCGTCTCCAGTTTCCTAATTTGCGCAATCGCCGCTTTAATCTCAGAAAGCACAGGCGACAGGTCTGTAGAGACTGACTTCGTATCTGCGCTCGCCTCAAGTCGCTTCAATTGAGTGTTGATTGCTCTAACTTCGCTCACAATGGGGGCGACATCCGGGAAGGAGCCGTTTGATTCTGTCCATTTTTCGAGCTTTTTGAGCTGACCGCCGACGGTGCGGATTTCGGACAATACCGGGCCTAGATCAGGCTTTGTGCTCATGTCGAGCGCGGTTGTCACAGGTGGACGGGCCCCTGCGTCCGCTGGAATAGGTATATTCATCGCTGAAAGATAAGCGCGAACCTCGCTTAAATCGCCACGTCCGGCCGAATAACCGAGATAGAAACCCGCGCCACCCATGATAATGAGCGTAATAACACCTGCAAGCGCGATCTGCTTGACTAACTTAATGGGATCCATAACTCAGCCCGCCCTTACCCGTTTACTTTACAACCGTGATGTCTGGCGCATCCTCGGCTTTCATTCCTACAACATGATAACCGGAGTCCACATGGTGAATTTCACCCGTAACTCCACGGCTCCAGTCCGACAACAGATACACGCCTGCGGAGCCGACATCTTCAATCGACACGGTGCGGCGTAACGGCGCGTTATATTCATTCCATTTCAAAATATACCGGAAATCCGAAATGCCGGATGCGGCGAGCGTTTTTATAGGCCCGGCGGAAATGGCGTTCACACGAATGTTCTGCCTGCCCAGGTCAGCCGCGAGATAGCGCACGCTCGCTTCCAGCCCTGCCTTCGCAACGCCCATCACGTTATAATGGGGCATTACTTTTTCAGCGCCGTAATAAGTGAGGGTCAGCAATGCCCCGCCATTCGTCATAAGCTTTTCGGCGCGTTGGGCGACAGCGGTGAACGAGTAGCAGGAGATGAGCATGGTCTGCGCAAAGTTATTCTGTGTCGTGTCAACATAGCGGCCATCGAGTTCGTCTTTATCGGAGAAGGCGACGGCGTGTACCACAAAGTCCAGACTCCCCCATTCTGCAGCTATGCCCGCAAAGGTCGCGTCGAGCGAGGCTGCGTCAGTGACGTCGCATGGGAAAACCATTTTCGAATTGAGTTCGGCGGCCAGCGGTTCCACCCGCTTTTTAATCGCGTCCCCCTGATAGGTGAAGGCCAGCTCGGCCCCATTGTCCGCGAGCGCCTTCGCGATGCCCCAGGCTATCGACCGGTTGTTCGCCACGCCCATGATAAGGCCGCGTTTGCCCTGCATCAGTTGCGGCATTCCCGTCAATGTCTCTCTCCGCCGGTTAAGTCCCGCCATCCTACACAAAGACTGGCTTTCGTCCAGCCCGCCGCTGGCCTATATGTGGATCGATGTAAGGCGTGAACTGAAATGATTCGTGCGAGAAAGTGCGCTCGTAATTTAGAGAACATATCTAATTGTGGCGGTTTTAGCTATTTAAGGACATTTGACAATTATGATCGGGCTATCGGGCGTGGAAGATGACGCGGTGCTGGACTTTACCTTTAGCAACGATCCTTGGGCGCTTTTCTCCGTGTGGATGACGGATGCCGAGGGCAGCGAAATTAACGACCCCAATGCGATGGCGCTAGCGACGGTTGACGCAAACGGGCTGCCAAATGTCCGCACGGTTTTGTTGAAAGGTTTGGATGAGCGCGGTTTCGTGTTTTACACGAACTATGAAAGCGCAAAAGGGCGGGAGCTTTTTGGTCAGCGCAAAGCCGCGATCTGCTTTCACTGGAAAGGCCTGCGGCGCCAGGTTCGGTCGCGCGGCGTTGCAGAGACGGTTAACGCGCACGAAGCAGACGCCTACTTCGCGAGCCGCGCCGCGGGCAGCCGCATTGGCGCATGGGCGTCGCAGCAATCGCGCCCGCTCGAAAGCCGCACCGTACTTGAGGCGGCGGTCGCGGACTTGACGGCAAAGCACGCAAACGGCGAGATTTCGCGCCCACCCCACTGGTCGGGGTTCCGCATCATCCCAAGCGAGATCGAATTCTGGCAGGAAGGCAACTTCCGTTTGCATGACCGCATTGTCTTCCGCCGCAGGAGTTCAGGCGCTCCTTGGTTAAAAACAAGACTTTACCCCTAGACGTTAATACACAAAAACGCGCCCCTTCCATGCCTAAAAGGGATGGCTTAGGATATTACCCCGTGTGTGGAAGTGTGCTATTTGCGCGGCATGACGGACACTGTGCTTCCCATAATCCTGTTCACGCTAGCCAACTCCCTGACGCCGGGGCCTAACAACATCATGCTGACGGCGTCCGGCGCCGCTTTCGGCTATCGTAAGACAGTGCCGCACATGCTCGGCATAGCGGCAGGGTTTCCGGTCATGACGCTTGCCGTCGGGCTTGGGCTTGGCGAAGTGTTTGTCCGCTATCCCTTCCTGCATGAAGCATTGAAGTGGACGGGCGCCGCATACTTGCTTTATCTCGCGTGGCGAGTCGCCAACGCTAGCGGATCGGATGCATCGCGCGCAGGCGCAAAACCGCTTACATTCACGGAAGCTGCCCTGTTCCAGTGGGTTAATCCAAAAGCCTGGACGATGGTGTTGAGTGCCGTTCCCGCCTTCACAACGGTTGGCGGAGATTACCACGCTGAACTGCTTACCATCACGGCAGTTTTTGCAGCGTTATGTCTGCCATCGGCCAGCCTGTGGTGCGGCTTCGGCATGGCCATCCGCCGTCTCATTCAAAAGCCGCAGACGCTTCGCATCGTTAATTATGGACTTGCGGCGGGCGTCGCTTTTTCGGTCATCCTGCTGTTCATCTAGGTAACGGGTCTTGTCACGAACTCGTAACTTGACGCTTTCAGGTTACAATACTAACAAACACCCATAGTTCGTAAATCCTGAACTGTTGGAGCGAGTCATGGTCGATCTTTACACCGCCGCGACGCCGAATGGGCATAAGGCGTCAGTTACGCTGGAAGAGATGGCGCTGCCATATACCGTTCACGCCCATGACCTTTCTAAAATGACGCAGAAAGAGGATTGGTTTTTGAAAATCAATCCGAACGGCCGCATCCCGGCCATAGTCGATAAAGAAGCGGGTGATTTCGCCGTGTTTGAGTCTGGCGCGATCATGATCTATCTCGCGGAGAAAACCGGCAAGCTGCTTCCTACAGACGCGAAGGGCCGCAGCGTCGTGATGCAGTGGCTGATGTTTCAGATGGGTGGCCTTGGCCCGATGATGGGTCAGGCGAACGTGTTCTTCCGATATTGGCCAGAGAAATATCAGCCCGCCATCGACCGCTATCAGAATGAAACCAAGCGCCTGTTCGGTGTGCTCGACCGGCGTCTCGGTGAGGCTGAATGGCTGGGCGGCGCCGATTACTCTATTGCCGACATTGCCAACTGGTGCTGGGCGCGCACGCACAAATGGTCAGGCGTGGACGACATCAGCGCGTATCCGAACATGACGCGCTGGATCGAAGCCATCGCTGCACGACCCGCCGCTCAACGCGGCCTCGATGTGCCGCACCCAATGGACACGCTGAAAAAGGGCGAAGGCGAGGGGTCGAAGGAATTTATCGAAAAAGCGCAGCCCATGTTGCAGCGTTAGTCGTAAGCAGCGGGCCGCAAGCGGAGCGCCTAATGACATTAAACCCCACTTTGAGCCGCCGCGAAACTTTAGCCGGTGGAACGGTCGCCGCCATGACGGCATTTCTGCCTAGCCCTGCTCATGCCCAGAGGGGGACATCATCAACTCCGGATCAGGAGCTTAAAATGCGCGCAGGCGAGACGATCACCGGGAAATTCTCGGGCAGGCAGATCACAATTCCCGACGCCAACAAACCGCCCATACCCGCCCTCGCCGAACCCGGCGTGATCCTGAATGGCTCGAAGGCGGCAGGCTTCGAGATCGACGAAGCGCGCGGCTATCCCGATGTGCGTAGCTTCAAACGCAAATTCGGCCTGCTCATTCCCGCGACGAACACCAGCATGGAGCACGAGCTGTGGAGCATAATTTGCGCCAACCCCGAGCGGCTGAACGGCGTGGGTTTGCATACCTCCAATATTGTCACACCGAAACCGCAGCTTAAAACGGCGGAAGACCTCGAAAACTACAAAAAGCAGTTCCTCGGCGGATTGAAAGCCGCCGTCGACATCGCTCTTCTGGCCGAGCCGCAATATCTCATCATGGGCATGAGCCTGGAGCACATCATCAACGGGCTGGAGGGCGTGCGCGCGCCCGTTGCGGAGATCGAAAGCTACAGCGGCCTCGCCTGTGCTGCATGGCACGATGCGGTGAAAGCGGCGTTGAGTTGCTATGGCGCCAAGCGCATCGGCTTGCTGACGCCGTTCGACAAAAACGGCAACGAGTACGCCACCCACATGTTTCAGGATATGGGCTTTGAAGTCGCCGCCAGCGTCGGATTCTCATGCGCGAATGCGCTGCACATCGCCCATGTGCCGGATTGGGCAAAGGAAAAGGCGATCCTTGAACTGTTGTCGACCGACGCCAATCGTCTGGATGCGGTGGTGCAGTGCGGAACCAACATGAGCCTCATCAACGTGACGGAAAAGCTGGAACCTATTATTGAAATGCCAATATTGGGCATTAACGCAGTGACGTTCTGGTACGCACTAAGGGAAAACGGTTTTAACGACAAACTGCATGGCGCTGGCCGCTTAATGCAAGAATTTTGATAAGGACACGGCGATGGAACTTGAACTTAAACTAAGTCGGCGCGAGACTTTATTCGGAGGCGCGGCGCTTGCTGCTGCGGGCGCACTTGGCGGCGTGATGCAGGTTAATGCGGCCGCGCCGCTAACGGGGAATGCGACCCCGGGCTTCTACCGCTTCAAGATGGGCGAGTTCGAACTGACAAGCGTCACCGACGGCTTCAACCCGGTGGATGGTCCGCACCCCATCTTTGGCGCAGAGCAAGCGGCCGGCGATGTCGAGGCTCTGATGACGCAAAGCCTGCTGCCGCCAAAGAAGATGCAAATTCCTTTTACCCCGCTGGTCGTGAACACCGGCAAGCAGCTTATCCTCATCGACACGGGCAACGGCCCGGCGCGCCGCCCCAACGCGGGCAACCTGCTCGCGAACCTCGCCGCCGCCGGTTTTAAGCCGGAGAACTTCGACATCGTGGTGCTCACCCATTTCCACGGCGACCACATCGGCGGCGTGATGGGCGACAGCGGCCCGACATTCAAAAATGCGCGCTATGTGGCGGGCGAGGTCGAATATCAGTTCTGGACGGCGCCAGAGCGGCTTTCGGGTCCGACCGAAGGCAACGCCAAGCTCGTCGCTAAGAATGTTGTGCCGCTAAAAGACAAAATAACGTTCGTGAAGGAAGGCGCCGAGGTTGTGCCTGGCATCCGTGTGATCGAGGCGTTTGGCCATACGCCGGGACATTTCGCGCTTAACATCGAGAGCGGCGGTAAACGGTTGCTTGCCTGGGCGGACTCTGCGCATCACCCTGTTGTGTCGCTGGAGCGCCCGGATTGGACGCTAAAATTCGATATGGACAAGGCCGCAGCGGCGGCCACACGCAAGCGCATGTACGATATGGCGGCGGCGGACAAGGTTGCGGTTAACGGTTTTCATATGCCGCTGCATGGCTTTGGCTTCGTTGAGAGAAAAGACGCCGCCTACCGCTGGGTGCCCGCCACCTACCAACTTACGCTGTAGACTATAGTCGGGCGGCGACCTGCTACGCATCGCGTCAGGTGGCGCGTGTATAAATCAAAGCCGGAAGCCGAAAGGATTTCAGCGAATGCTTCATCAGTCTTTAGGGGAGAATGTGATGGCCGCGACTTTAAGAATGACCCGCCGGGAGGCGCTACTCACCGGCGCCGCGTTTGGCGTTTCAGCGCTTACGCCTGCATGGTTTGCACCCGCCGCCGCGAAAGCCCCGCTGGGCGGCGTTTCGGTGCCAACGCATTACCGCGTCAAGCTCGGGGAGTTCGAGGTGATGAGCGTTCTCGACAGCATCTGGCAAACGGATGGGCCGCACCCGATTTTCGGCGCGGAGCAAAAGCCGGAGGACGTTCAGGCGCTCATGCGCAACAACCTGCTGCCGGAAAAGCGCATGGAGTTACAGTTCACGCCGGTCATCATCAACACTGGCTCGCAGATCGTTGTGATCGATGCGGGCAACGGCCCAACAGGTAAGTTCGCGCAAGGCAAGCTGGCGAAAATCGCGGCCGCGGCTGGCGTTGCGCCCGAGGCGGTCGATGTGGTCGTGCTCACCCACGGCCATCCCGACCACGTCGAGGGTCTGACCGAGGGCGGCAAACCTGTGTTTCCAAACGCGAAACTGGCGATGAGCGAAAAGGAATTCGCGTTCTGGGACAAAACCGCGTTCCCGGCCGAAGTGGCGCCCTTCCAGGATATTTTCAAAAAGAACGTCTCCGCCCTGAAAGACCGCATCACTTTCCTGAAAAATGAGGGCGAGGCCGCGCCCGGCATTCGTCTGCTTGACGCACCCGGCCACACTCCCGGCCATGTCGTGGTTAGCGTCGAAAGCGCGGACAAGCGCGTGCTTGTGCTAAGCGACGCAGTCCATCACCCGATCATTTCCTTTGAGCGGCCAGATTGGTCATTCGTGTTCGATGGCGACAAGGCCGTGGCGGCGGCAACCCGCAAGCGCGTCCTCGACATGGCGGCGACGGACAAAATTGCAACGCAGGGCTATCACATGCCATTCCCGAGCTTCGGCTATGTGGAGAAAAAGGCTGGCGCCTTCCGCTGGGTGCAGGCGACGTACCAGCTTACGCTTTAACCTCCAGCGCCTCCCATCTTCATCCCGGCCAAACGAAGCGCGAGCCGGGATGAAGATGGCGGACAGTTTTACACGGCGTTGGTGGAGCTTTGTGGCAGATCGCTTTCAGGCTTTCGCGCCTTGCCATCAAGATATGTATTGACGATTTTTTGTGGCGACACGCCTGTCAGATAAAGCGTCATACAAAACGAATTGCGCGCCATACGTTTGAGATAACCGTCGCGCTTGTATTTCTCCGCGCTCGTCACCGCCCGCGAGCGCAAGATAACGAGCCGATTGCGACCAAGTCTCAGGACAAAATCGACATCCTCCATAAGCGGTATGGCGGCGAATCCGCCAACCTTGTCGTAAAGCGCGCGTGAAATCAGCAAGCCCTGATCGCCATATGGCAGACGGAAAACGGCGCAGCGCATTGCTACGACCCATTCAAGCCAGCGCGGAGCAAAGCCGGTATCATTGAGCGCAAAGCGGAAAGCAGCGGCTGTTTGCGGAACGCCCCCGCTCTCGATGCTGTTGATGTGCGCTTCTACCTCGCGCTCCCACCCCGTCTCCAAAACCGTGTCGGCGTGGAGAAAGAGCAGCCAGCGGCCCCTAGCGGCGGCGGCGCCGGCGATGAGCTGCGGCCCGCGTCCCCCGCCCGGGCCTTCGATAAACTTGGCGCCAGTTGCATCGGCGATTGCTGCGGTGTCGTCCGTCGAGCCGCCATCCGTAACGATGACTTCCGTGACAAGGCCCTCGACAGCAGCAGGCACCAGCGCGGCGAAGGTCTGGCCAAGCCCGGTTTGTGCGTTCAGCGTTGGAATAATGACTGAGATCATGGAGCCGATCATAACCACTTAGAATCTGGGTACAAGGACGGTCTTACCCCCTAAATGTTCTTTATTTGTCCCAAAAGAACAAGTAACGTGTATGCATGCGTAAAACAAAATACACTCCAGCCGCGAAAGTGATGGCAGACGCGCCTCCGGTGGATACGGAACGTCGGCGGGGCCGGGGCGCGTGCTCCAATGCGGGCAGCCGTTATGACAGCGAGCAGGGCGGCGATTTTGACGACGGCTGGGAGACGCTAGGCGACCTGACCGATCTCAAAACCGAGGTCATTTTCGAGACAGCCAAACGTATCATCACGACCAACGACTCGCCGGACATTTCCTTCGACCAGTCCATCAACGCCTATCGCGGCTGTGAGCACGGCTGCATTTACTGCTACGCCCGACCAACGCACAGCTACCTCGGCTTCTCGGCGGGCCTCGATTTCGAGACAAAGCTCATCGCTAAAATCAACGCGGCGGAGCAGCTTGAACGCGAACTCGCCAAGCCGGGATATGTGGTCAAGCCCATCATGCTGGGCAGTAACACCGATCCGTATCAGCCCATTGAGCGCGAGCAGCAACTTACTCGCCGCCTGCTGGAGGTGT
The DNA here is from genome assembly GCA_034440495.1 of Hyphomicrobiales bacterium. Classification (GTDB taxonomy): domain Bacteria; phylum Pseudomonadota; class Alphaproteobacteria; order Rhizobiales; family Rhodomicrobiaceae; genus JAWXCE01. The sequence goes on from JAWXCE010000026.1 coordinate 30,180, forward strand.
TCGACCGTACTAGCCATCCCGTCGGCATCGTAACAAAGTCTGCGCTGGTTTTGCGCGATATCGATCTGCTTGCGTCGCTCGCCTCACGCGGCCTCACAAAGGTAGCCCTGTCCATTACGACGCTCGATCACAGGCTCGCCCGGCGGATGGAGCCGCGCGCATCGACGCCGATGAAGCGGGTGGATGCATTGCGACGCCTGAGCGAGGCGGGTGTGCCGACCGTCATCATGACCGCGCCGATCATCCCCGTCATCAATGACCACGAGATCGAGGCATTGCTTGCAACCGGGGCCCAAGCAGGTGCGCGACAGGCCGCTTACGTGCTCGTGCGGCTGCCGCTCGAAATTAGCCCGCTGTTTCAGGAATGGCTGACGGAGGAGTTTCCTGACCGCGCAAAGCGAGTAATGTCGCTGATTCGTTCCACGCGTGGCGGCAAGGACTATGTGTCGGACTTCGGCGAGCGCCAAACCGGCGCGGGCGTTTACGGGGCCCAAATTGCGCGCCGCTATAGGGTCGCGCTGCAAAAGCATGGGTTGAACGAGAGGCGATGCACCCTGCGTTGCGATATCTTCCAGGCTCCGGTTGCCAAAGGCGGGCAATTCACGCTGTTTCAACCTTGAGCGCCAGCGCGCTTTATCGTGGACGGCGGCAAAGCGTGTCTTGCCGGAGCAAAACGAACGCGGCATGCCTTGAATGATGAAAGCTCGCAAAACGATCCAACTCGCTCTTCAGCCCGATTATTCGCACGAAGCCCGTCTGCAGCGCCGCTACAACGGGTGCGTTGCGGGCGTGGATGAAGCCGGGCGCGGGCCGCTCGCCGGTCCGGTGGTCGCCGCCGCCGTCATTCTGGATATGTCCCGCATACCGTCTGGTCTTAATGACTCCAAAGCTCTCAGCCGCACCGAACGCGAAAGGCTTGCCACCCTCATTATGCAATGCGCCGATGTCGGTATCGGCTTTGCCAGCGTCGAGACAATCGACTCCATCAACATTCTGCAAGCCACACTTTACGCCATGCAGCAGGCCATCGCCGCTTTGTCCCGCCCGCCCACTTCAGCGCTGATCGATGGGCGCGAGCGTCCGCGTCTCGATTGTGAGGTGGAAACCCTTATTGGCGGCGACGCACTGTCGTTGTCGATCGCGGCTGCCTCGATTATCGCGAAGGTCACGCGCGACAAACTGATGAGGGAACTTGCATGCATGCACGCAGGTTACGGGTGGGATCACAACATGGGTTACGCCACCATGGAGCACCGCCAGGCCTTAACCCGACTTGGGCCGACAAAGGAGCACCGACGGTCTTTTGCGCCAGTTAGAGATATTGTCGCTTTGTGGGAATAAGGACGAGGCTATGTCTTCCACGTCACGCACTTTGCAAATTACGCGGGTGCGGGGTGCAATATACGCCGATCCGGTATATTAAAGGTTATCTTCAAATGAATTGTTTGGGGTACATTCAAAATTTAGAGCAATAAACAACAGGACGCCCTTATATGAAACTCAGCACACCGTCTTTCGGCATTTTCCTGGTTTCAGCAATCTTTGTAGCGCTTGTAGTGATGTCGCGCCATTTCGGCATCGAGGTGCCCATTCTGACGAAAATCGTGCGTCCACATCCTTATGAAGTTATGCTGGTGGCGTGGAGCCTGCTATTCATCGGCGTCGCGTTTAACGTTTAGCGGGAGCAGGCAAACCGGAGAAAGCCGATTGCTGAGTTGGAGATGAATTGATGCACCGCGTGCTCCAGCAAACAGTGTCTGTGCTAACATCCGCGTCGATTGTTTTTGGCGCGGCGGCGCCAGCTTTAGCAGAGCCCGCACCCGTCACGATAGAAGATTGCAAAGTCCTCAAAGACGCCGATGTTCGCGACAAAATTAGGGAACTCACTGAAACCGCTCTCATCGGCGAGCTGAAGGACATCGATTATAAAAGGCTGGTGGATGCGCGCTGGCCCGAAGCGCGCATGGATCAGCGCATTGACGAAGCGATAGATGCGGCTGTGACGGTGCTGCGCGCCGATAAAAGCTGGCTCGACCGCGCCTATTCCAACGTTAGCCAGGAAACAGCCGAGCGCTACGCGATTGAAGTAGCGGAGCGCGCTTACGGGTCGAAGGAATTCAAGGACGCGCTTTCCGAACTTGCCGATCTGGTTGGCAAAATCATCGGCGCGCGGATCGAAAAATCCACTGAGAAAGTTTCCGGGCCAGTCATCGCCTGTGTACAGACGACCTTGCAAACCCGCTATGGCGACGCGCTCTCGCAGGTTTTCGCCCGCGAAACCGAGCAAAGCATCCGCGTCAACCCGACCGGCGCAAGCGCAAAAATCGACGCGGCCGACCTCGCATTTCAGGGCGGGGCGACGATCTCGGGCATTATTCTCGTTGTAACGCGGCAGGTGATAGCCCGCATGATCGCCGGCATCGGCACGCGGATCGCGGGCGCGATCGCGACGCGGATTATCTCAAGTTTTGCGGGGCTGGTCGGCCTCGCGCTTATTGCATCCGATTTATATAACGCTGGTGACGGCGTGTTTCCGCTTATCGCCGAGCGCATGAAGTCTGCGGAGTCCAAAGAGCTTATTAAAACCGAAATCGTTAAAGTGCTGCAAACCGAAGTTACCCAACAGCTAGAGCCGATCGGACGGGAGACAGCGGAGCGCATTCACGCGCTGTGGCTCGACTTCCGTCAGAAGTATGACAAGCTGCTCAGTCTGGCGGATCAGTACCCGGCTTTCGCCGCGTTCCTGAAAGATCGCAAAATCGACCAGCTTGGGCGGCTTGGGCGCATTGTTCAGATCATTATCAACGGCGAGGGTGAAAAGCGCGTTGAATGGCGCACGGCCGACGGCTCGCTCAACCTGGCGATGCTGGATCTGGATGATAACGGCGTCGCCATTGCCGAGGAGCAGAAGTCTATCGATGCGGCGCTGAAGTGGAACCAGCTCACCGGCGGCAAACTCGACCTCGTCGCGCGTTTCGGCCTGCATAAACTCATGGCACCGGACGCGGTGTCGAAAGAGCAGCTCCAGAAACTTCTCTCCCTCGACGATAAGCTGGTCATCACGCGCATCGCGGGCATAGAAGCGGCGGCGCGCGACCTGCTGCTGGGGCTGCCAGCTACGCAGCTTCGCGAGATAGGCCGCCGGTTGACCGAGTCCGAGCTAACCGCGTTCTCGGATTATCAACGCTTTCTGTCTCCGGAGGGGGCAAGGCGCGTAGCGAGGGAAATTGGCGATAACCCCGGGGCTATTAAGGTGTTGTCCGAGAACACGGTGAAAACCGGCATTATGAACAGCCGCGATCAGCTTGCCGCAATCGATATGGTGCTGCGCGCGCCAAGCCCAATCCCGGACATCATGCGGGTCGCCAACGATTTCGATATGACTACCGATGGCCGAGTGGACTGGCGTCTGTTCTGGCGGCGGCACATGTTCATCGTGATTATTTTGATGATATTTGGGTTGGTGATGCTCGCGGTGCTGCGGCGTCTCGTTCTCGGCCGCCCGGCGAAATAACTGCTCGCGGAAAAGGAAGCGCCATCATGCTCTATACAGTCGATCAGCTATCGGGCCGCGCTATCCGGGAGGGCGAAATGCTGACCGCATCAGCCGTTGGCGCCAGCAACATCGTGCGCGACCTGCGCGAAATTCTCACCAACACCTTCGGCGGGCGCATGCGGCAATACGAAACCCTCATCGACGTAGCGGTGGAAAATGGCATGCAGGGGCTGCGCGATAAGGCCATAGCCAAAGGCTATGACGGCGTTGTGGCCGTGCGAGTATCCACACCCACCATTGTCGAGGGCAGCGCCGCTGTTCTGGTTTATGGCACCGGCTTCAACTTTGCGAGCGATAAAGCCTGACCTATGCCTGGCCTATGGTTGTGTAATTGCCCGAAGACGATCAGTATAATACCCAGTTAATCCGCATAAACAGCGGGCAAAGCCTGGGAGGGCGCGATGAAACTTGATGGTTTGAGCGCAATCGTGACCGGCGGCGCGTCGGGCCTGGGAGCCGCAGCCGCGGAAGCTCTAGCGCAGGCGGGCGCTAAAATTGCCATTCTCGATCTCAATCGCGACACCGGCGAGGCGCTCGCCGCAAAGCTCGGCGGCGTGTTCTGCCACTGCGATGTAACGAGCGAAGTCACGGTCGAAAGCGCGCTGGACTGCGCGAGAGCAAAGCACGGCGTGGAGCGCATCTTGGTGAACTGCGCAGGGATAGCCATCGGCCAGCGCACCGTGCGCCGCAACCGCGACGATGGCGCGATCATTGCGCACAATCTTGCGAGCTTTGAGAAAGTTGTCGCCGTCAATCTGATCGGCACCTTTTACATAATAACGCAGTGCGCGGCGGCGATGATGGCGCAGGCGCCGATTACGCCGGATGGCGGGCGTGGCGTGATCGTGAACACCGCATCGGTTGCAGCGCAGGATGGGCAGATCGGACAAATCGCCTATGCCGCATCGAAAGGCGGCGTAGCATCCATGACATTGCCCGCCGCACGCGATCTGGCGAAGGACGGCATCCGCGTCATGGCGATCCTCCCCGGTCTGTTCGACACGCCGATGTTTGCAGGTTTGCCCGAGGATGCCCGCGCCGCGCTAACTTCCGGCGTGCCATTCCCTTCACGGCTCGGCGCGCCCGCTGAATATGGCGCGCTCGTCCGCCACATCTGCGAGAACGACATGCTGAACGGAGAATGCATCAGGCTGGATGGCGGTGTGCGGCTGGCGCCAAAGTAAAGGCGTTGCCGCGTCAAGAACGCCGCGCGCCATTTCACCGCGTTGGCGTCGAGTATCTCCCTGCTTACAACTATTGTATGAATACAAATCCTGAGACTTTACCTCGCATACTCTTTGTATGCCTTGGCAACATTTGCCGTTCGCCAATGGCGGAGGGGGTTTTCCGCGCCATGGCGGAAACATCCTCCGCAGGGCCTATAACCATCGATTCAGCGGGCACGAGCGATTTCCATGAGGGCAATCCTCCGGATAGACGTGCGCAGGCCACGTTGCGCGCTAAAGGTGTCGACATAACCAGATTGCGCGCCCGGCAGGTAACGAAGGATGATTTCGCGAAGTTCGATTACATCCTCGCCATGGACGAAACTAACTTCGGCGATCTGAAAAAGCTGGCACCGCAAGGCTATGCGGGTGTTCTAAAGCTCTTCCTCGACTTTGCGCCCCTTGCATCCGTTCGCGAAGTTCCAGACCCGTATTTCGGCCAGGATAATGGCTTCGAGCATGTCTACCAGCTTATCGCGCAGGCCAGCGATGGTTTGCTAAGGGAAATTCAGGAGAAAGCCTCGAAGCCGCCGCTTTAAGCTGTATATCCGTTTTGTATCGAAACCAGCGAGAACGGAAACATGGCGACGATTAAAACCTCCGATGGAACAGAGCTTTATTATAAGGATTGGGGATCAGGTAAACCGGTGTTTTTCAGCCACGGCTGGCCACTGAACTCCGATATGTGGGAATATCAGATGGAGTTTCTCGCCTCAAAAGGCCTGCGCTGCATCGCCCATGATCGCCGCGGTTTCGGCCGTTCCAGCCAGCCCTGGACTGGCAACAACTACGACACTTTCGCAGATGATATCGCCGCGCTGACGAACGCGCTCGACTTAAAGGACGCGACGCTTGTGGGCTTCTCCATGGGCGGCGGCGACGTGGCGCGCTATGTCAGCCGCCATGGCTCGGCCCGCGTTAGCAGGATCGCGCTGCTGGGCGCGGTGACGCCATTTCTCTCAAAACCGAAACCAACCCGAACGGCGTGGACAAATCCGTGTTCGACGGTATGCGGGCAGGCATAACCGCCGACCGCGCCGAGTTTTTCAACGGCTTTGGCAAGGTGTTCATGGGCGCGGATAAGCCGAATTCGAAAGTGTCCGCAGGCGCGCTTACGCAAACGCATAACATGGCGCTCCTGGCGTCACTGAAAAGCACGCTCGATTGCGCCGTTGCGTTCTCCGAAACGGATTTCCGGGCTGATCTGAAAGCCCTGACCATGCCAACGCTGATTTTGCATGGTGACGCCGACGCTATCGTGCCAATTGACCTAACGGCCCGTGTCGCGGCGCAAATGATACCCGGCGCCCGGCTTGAGGTTTACGAGGGCGCGCCGCACGGTTTCTGCTTTACGCACGAAGACCGCGTCAACGCCGACCTTCTGGCCTTCGTAAACGGTTAAACGCGGCGGAGGTGCCACCTCATTGAACGGCGCCAGCCATCACTCCTCCTCGTCGGTTGCGCCTTTCGGTGAGTAAAGCGAATAGGTTTCCTCGGGTACGTAAGGGCCGCCGCCCTGAAAGGCGCGGGCTGAGAACAGAACGAAGCGTTTTACGGGGAATACGACGCCGACCAAGCCTCCGAACTGTGTCAGATAATCAGCAACCTCCATCGCCGAAGCATAGCGAAGCCGGGCAAGTGTGATGTGCGGCGCATAGTTTTGAGGCTCCGGGTCTAGCCCTGCCCGCCGCGCCGCTTTTTCGTTGAGCTTCTGCAGGCGGAGCAGCGGTTCGCATAGTTTTACACCGGCCCAGATCGACCGGGGCTTATGGCCGCCAAAGCTCCCCAATCCGCTGATTTCCACTTCGAAGCTTTCCGCTTCGATGTCAACCAGCGCGTCGGCGAAATCCGTGGCCTCAATGTCGTTCACATCGCCGACGAAACGCAGCGTGATGTGATAATTTGCAGGGTCAATCCATTTTGCCCCAGCGACGCCTGCGCGCAGCATGGAAAGCCGCACGGCGACCTGCGAAGGTACTTCTAATGCGGTGAACAGCCTTGGCATAACCCGCTCCGCCTGATTTTAGCGGCGGCAAACTGCGCTGCTAGTAACGCTGCTTTGGCAGGAACAGCGTTACCTTTGGCGATTTAAACTACATGGCTTCCGAGAAGCGACTTTCTACATATTCCCAGTTGATGAGGTGATCGACGAAAGCCTCCAGATATTTCGGGCGGGCGTTTCGATAATCGATGTAGTAGGAGTGCTCCCACACATCGACGCCCAGAATTGGTTTGGTGCCGTGGACGAGCGGGCTTTCGCCATTCGGAGTTTTCATAACCGCAAGTTTGCCATCCTTCATGGCCAGCCACGCCCAACCAGAACCGAACTGGGTTTTACCCGCTTCGATGAAAGCCTCGCGAAAGGCGTCGTAACCGCCGAGGTCACTGTCGATTCTTGCCTGAAGCGCGCCCGGCAGCTTCTTGCCGCCGCCGTTTTCCTTCATCGATGGCCAGAAATGCAGATGGTTATAATGTTGACCAGCGTTATTGAACAATGGCGCGTTTTTGCCGTGCGAACCGGTGACGACCTCCTCAAGGCTTTTGCCTTCAAGGCCAGAACCCGCAATCAGCTTGTTGCCCATGTCAACATAGGCGAGATGATGCTTGTCGTGGTGAAATTCCAGCGTTTCCGCTGACATGTATGGCATCAGCGCGTCATAGGCGTATGGCAGGTCGGGAAGTTGGAAAGCCACGGCAGTCTCCTCATCATCAGCGTCAGGGATCGAACCGCACGGTAGCGGCTTGTCACTTATGACGCAACAATGGGGATGAGGTTCCAAAAAAGAAAGGCGGAAGATCCCTGCATCTTCCGCCTTTCTGATCTGTTTTGCCGAGGAAAGGTTTGTTTTTTTTGTTCAGGGATCATTTCTTTTAATATTCATCTCATGAATAGCGAATGAACGGCGCATTCATACCCGGTTTAACGGTTAATTATTTGATAAGCTGTTGCATCCCTTTGAATTCGGGCGTTCCTGCTTTATCGAGCCATTCAAAAATGACCATTTCTACGTTCACGGTTACGGCCCCTGCATGGCGCATGCGCTGAAGCGCTAGATCGCGGCTCTCGGCAGTGCGCGATCCCATGGCGTCCGCCACGGCAAAGCTCTGAACGCCCCGCGCCTGGAGATCGAGAACTGTTTGCGCCACGCAGATGTGCGCCTCCATGCCCGCGACAATAATCTGATTTCGTCCCTCCGCGACGAGCGCCTCGATCCGCGAGGACAGCCCGGTTTCACGCAAACAGGAAAAATGCGTTTTCTCCAACACTACGGCGTCGGCGCCAAACGCTTCCTGTAAAGCGGGAACTGTCGCGCCTAACCCGCGTGGATACTGCTCCGAGACGGTGATTGGAATGTTCAGGGTACGCGCGGCGGTAGCAAGCCGGGCCACAGCCGCAATAACTGCAACGTGGTCGAGAACTGCGGGCGCAAGCTTTTCCTGAACGTCGATAATGAGCAGATGCGAATTTTCACTATTTATGCGCATGGCGATCCCTCGTGGTTTGCCGCCGGATTAAAACTTAAACCGCAGTCTGAACAGGCGCGGCGTCACGGCCCGCTTTGGCGACGCGGTAGTAAGCCCACAGGACACGCGCGGCGGCGCTGCGGTATGGACGCCAGGCTTGCGCCATTTGCGCTAGCATTTTATCGCTAGGCCGGTCGGCAAGTCCGAATGCAAGACGCGCCGCCTCCTGCAGAGCCACATCCTTGGCTGGAATAATATCCGGGTGTCCGAGCGCAAACAACAGATACACCTCTGCCGTCCACGGGCCGATACCTTTTATCGCGGTGAGATGTGCAATGGCGTCAGCAGCGTCCAGCGCCGCGAGGCCGCCGAGATCGAGTGCGCCCGCACGTTCGGCTTCGGCGATGGCGCGAAGCGTGCGGATTTTAGGCGCGGAGAACCCAGCCGTTTTGAGAATGTGGTCTTCCGCGGCGAGGATGGTGGAGGCGGTTACATCGCCCAACGCCGCTTCGCAGCGATTGTAGATGGCGCGCCCCGCCGCAACTGATATCTGCTGGCTGGTAATGACCCACACCAGCCCGGCGAAACCGCCGTCGAGCCACCGCAGCGGAACTTCGCCTGCAGCCTCGCGCACTCGTGCGAAATCGGGCGACGTCGCCACAAGCATTTGCAGATGGCGCTCAAGATCGTCTTCGGTTTTGATAAAGCCGCTCAAATGTGGCCCCATGCGTTCAGGGCTGAGCGACAGCAACGGCGTTGATATCGCGCGCCTCATCCGGCAACATGATGGGTACGCCATTGATGATTGCGTAAGCGAGACCTGCCGTGCGGCTTATCAGCTCCTGTGCCACGGCGTCATACTCAAGCTGCGCCTTCGTCAGCGGGCATACCAGAAGTTCCAGCATCCGTGGATCGATTTTGGGTGACGGTTTAAGTTGGCTGGCCTCGCCGTTCATTCTCGCACCTTCAATGCATACTCCCGCCGCCATTATCGGGCGCGGCCATGTCCATTTCCGCTAACGCCATAAGCACTTCGGAGCGGGTTTTGAGATCGGGGGCCTCTAGCAGCGCCTGTTTTTCTTCCGGGCCGTAAGGGCTAATCATCGACAGCGTGTTGATGAGCATCTCAGCGGGCGAGCGCTGGATGCTTTGCCAGTCGGCGACGAGTTTGCGGGTTTCTAGGTAGCTTTTCAGAATCGTCAGAAACTTGTCCCAATCCACCTCGTCCTGGCCGTGGCCGGAGATGAAATCGTCCTCGAACGGCATGGCTGTAATCTCGCAAACGCGATACGGTTTTGCCGTCTGCCTCTCGCTTACCACTTCGAAACGGGCGATGCCTGTAAGCGTCACCAGGATGCGGCCATCATCGGTTTCCGTATAAGACGTGATGCGCCCGGTGCAGCCTGTCTGGCGCAGTGAATAGGCTTTGCCGGTTGGCGATTCGTTCGCGCCGCCGCTCGCTTGCGGCTGAATAATGCCGATGATGCGCGCTTCGGAGATCGCGTCGTTAATCATCGCCAGATAGCGCGGCTCAAAGATATTAAGTGGCAGGGACGAGCGTGGCAACAAGATGCAGCCCGTGAGCGGGAACACCGGCACGGTGCGGGGCAGATCGTCCGGACTGCGATATCTGTCGGTCACTCCCAAGTCCATCATCCTTTTTTACGGCGTCGCATCAATACGCCCGCAATGCCAATCGCCTCAAGCAAATAAAATTGACGAGAGGCGGCGGCGTCCTGTCATCGTATGCTGATCGTCATGCCCCCAGGCCTCGAAGAACTCGAAAAGCTGCGTCTTCGCCGCCTGATCCTTCCACGCGCGATCACGGCGCACGATTTCCAGTAGTTGCTCCACTGCGTCTTCTTTGCCGCCTTTTGCATTCAACGCCAGCGCAAGGTTAAAACGCGCCTCGTAATCGTCTGGATTCTTCTCGATTTTTGCCTTGAGATCGTCCTCTTTGCCCGCTGCGGCTCCTTTTTTAGCAAGTTCTAACATCGCCCGCGCACTTACCACACTAATAACGTTCTGTTTATCCGGTGCGACCAGGCCTAAAGTTTGCTCAGCGCGTTTGATATCGCCAGTTTTCACGTAACATTTCGCCAGACCTGCGGCGGCGTCCGCATTTCCCCGGTCTTGCTTCAACAATGCGGCGTACAGTTCAGCCGCCTCCTTGATTTCTCCATCAGCAAACGCTGCGTCCGCCGCCTCGATCAACCCGGCGCCATCGTCAGACGCACCCGATAGACGGTCGATGAACGCCTTGATCTGACTTTCCGGCAGCGCGCCCATGAAACCGTCCACCGGCTGCCCGTTCTGAAACGCGAACACCGCCGGAATGGATTGCACGCCAAGCTGCCCCGCGATGGCCGGATGCTCGTCGATGTTCATTTTGACCATCCGCACTTTGCCCTTGACGGCGCGCACCAGCTTTTCCAAAACGGGGGTGAACTGACGGCAAGGCCCGCACCACGGCGCCCAGAAGTCGACGATGACCGGAACCTTCATCGACGCCTCGACCACATCGCGCGCGAAGGTCTGCGTCGTCGTGTCCTTTACCAGATCGTCCTGTTTCGCTTCCGGAGTTTTCTTGCCGCCAAGTGTAAACATGTAACATGCCTTTCCGAATAGTCGCGGCTCGTCCGCGTTCGACATGGCGTAAAGTGGTTTCTTCCATGGCGTTTGGCAAGAAAATCGATGCCCACGCCAAACTTTAAAGCGTGCCGCCGTGCGGCTTGCATCTGCGCGCGATGGAAAAAAGTCCACGCTACCTCCGGCGCGCTTGCCAAGCCATCAGTTTTCGTCCTATACAGGGGATCTGACCGGTGTCTTGCCGGTACATGAGCGGGCGTAGCTCAGGGGTAGAGCATCACCTTGCCAAGGTGAGGGTCGGGCGTTCGAATCGCCTCGCCCGCTCCAATAAACCAATAGGTTAGACGTTTTAGCTTCCCCGGAAAATGTCTCAACCTACCACCGGCCTACCAGGTTTGACGGTATATTCCGAGGTCGAACCAAACGAGAAGCGCTGCGCCCAGCTCTCTAAATCCTCCCGCCGGTAAACGACCTTTGAACGCTTGCCTGGCCCGAGTTTATAATAGTGCGGCCCGTTGCCGGTGACGCGCATGTCTTCCAGGGTTCGCGGCGAGAGGCGCAAATACTCCGCCGCCTCGATGGTGGTGAGCAGGCCCGAGGCCGACCGCAACAGCTCCCCGATCGCGTTGCCTTCAATGGCGGACGGGAGCGCGCGGGCCTCAGCGGATGAGTAGGCTGGTGATAACTCAACTTGCTTTATGACAGGCCGAACAAGGCTATCGACAACTTCGTTTTGCATCACCAAAGCCACACCGGCGACGGAGTCTAAAGTATAGCTATCTTGCCGTACCGCAACGCCACCGCTTTTAAGATCATAATCAACGGTGCTTACAATGCCTGGAGCGATCAAATATGAATTTTTGAGTTGGTCAGCGACATCGTCATGGTTATAATCAAACAATGTTAAAGTTGCTGGAGCATCATTGAGAAATCCGTGCAGTGCCACGCTGCCATCGTATGCCGTAGAAACTCCCTTTGTATCTGTGTAACCAAATAAACCACCAAAATTAGATAGAGAAATAAATAGAGGGTCATTTGCAATTAAAATACCAGCAAATTCAGGTACAGAGTGGTCAGATCCCAAGAACAATCGATTTAAATATTCGTAAGAACTTAGTACAACGGAGCCTCTGTCGCGATCAACCAAGCCGAAAAAATTCTCAAATTCTAATCCATTTATATCTGCATAGGGCAAAAACGATCTAGTATTTCTCCCGGCAGGGTAGGTTGCTGAGGTGGTTTTTCGCCAATGTAAGTATTGGTCTCGTTGGCCCCATCATTGTCAAACCTTGATAACCAATCAAACAATGTGCCAGTGGGCAAGTTGGTTGCTTCATCGGGAATCTCTGTAATCTGTCCTTGACTATCCATATTTTTCGGATTGTCTAACCAAGACGCAACACTTCCCACTCCTAATGCATTTAATTGAAGAGGTTGGCTATTTAGTCCTGTAATTGTAACTTTCCCGCCCGGGCGGACGTAATAAGTTTCATTTCCTATAGATTTTTCTACCCAAGAATCAATACCGACCCCAGAAACTCCTTCCCACGACTTTAAGACCCATTCTCGGGCAAGCGTTTTCACATCATTCCAGGTGCCGTTGTTTTCCTGTACATGTTTTTCGACAATGGAACCAATTTCGTTTGTGTAGTAATCTAAAGCGCTGTTGCTACTAAACCCTAGATCTAGTTCATGTCCATAAAGTAGCAAATTTGCTCCAAGTGAACTATAACTTCTTTGTAACTCCGCACTAATCAAAAAATGTCTATATGAATCAGCAGGACCGTCTATTCGGCCAGGCAACTGCGAAGCAATCGCCTCTGCCTTGGCAGCAGCTGCGGCACCTCGAGTCATCGCGTTCTGAAAATTTCCCACTCGCTTAGCTGAACCATTTTGCCACCCCCCAAAACGTGCTTTACCTAGCTTGCATTATGTTCGCAGACCTTATGAGTGATATAATGTTAAACATAATAATGAAAATCAGAATTAATAAAGAATAGAAAATTTAATATTTTATAGAATTGATTAATACATATATTATTTTTAAGATGTTGAGTATAATTAGAGTTAATAATATGTCAGAAGCTGACGTTCTGAGCTTTTTAAATAGCAAAAACCCAGGGGAAAACGGAGCAATAAGCGCTACAAGCCCAGCTATGTCCAGAAAAGTTATTTTTTGGTCCGTAAGCGTAGATCCAAACATAGCTATACTGATACCTAAATCGACTGACAAAGATATAACCGTACCGCAATATAAAAGAGATCTGATCCAGATAGAGCCGCCCTGCGGTGCAGCGTCCGCGCCATTTGTCTTAGTCGCAATCATGAAAAAACGTGTCTCCTCATGCTTTGACAGAACATCACCGCCACTCAAACATCAGTAAATCAACAACTCTTAGGCAGCCAGTTTATGACACGGCCATGTTACCTCAACGCCCTCTCGCGCAAAATTATCATTCGCGGCGGATGTCTCGATGGCGCGCTTCACATACATCTCGCCGCCCGCCAACCGCAGGCGTTTGAGCGTGCCGATGACGGCCTCGTCGATCACCCCTTGTGCGGTTGGGGATTTCAGCTCGCGGTTGCCGTGCTCGACGTCGCGGAAGTTGACGTAGAGGTCGGCGTCGCGGTGGCCGTAGCGATGGGTGAGATCGTCGGTCGCCACATGCACGCCGCCGATGAGCGAGACGTAGTTGTTGAGCACGGACGCGCCCGACTCGGCCATTTGAATGGCCATCTTGCGGTTACCGCCTTCCTTCCTCCAAGTGTCAGAAATGGAGAATGTCCCGGTGGCGTGGTCAATCTCGATCGACGCCCAAGCACGCGGCTCGTCTCCAAACACATCGTTCAGCCAATCTCCAGCGATCGTGCCTATTAGAGTTCCGAGAAGCGCGCCAATGCCGGGGAGAAGGATCGCACCCAGCGTTGAAGTAAAGCTACCGATAAAACTGCCGAGCCCAACCGCGTTAAGAACACTGGCTCCCACGCTGCCTAAAATAGTTGTGTTACCAAGCGCTAGACTGACGCCAATGGAGGATCCTAACGCGCCTCCCGACGAGCCGCCGATGGAACCGGAAGTAGATTCGGGTGTCAGAATTTGGTTAGCAAGATATCCGCCAATAAAACCGCCCACGCCGGACGCAAGATTAAACTGAAGGCCGTCGCCGACATTGGCGAAGATCTGAGAAAACGTCTCTGCGCCTTTCTCTAAATTAGCGGCTACCGTGGACAAAATGTTGCTAACCGTCGTTGTTCCTACGGTCTGGAACAACTGTCCACCGAAGCCTTCGCCGATATCCAAACTCTCGGACAGTTCGGCAACAAGAAAGCTGCTTAAAGCGCCAATGGCTTGCCCTTTCAGGCGCGCATAAAATTCCGTATCAAAGTTGCTGAGATTATAATCTATGTGACTTTCAAGGTCGTGTGATGCCGCGGGGTTGCCTTCAATAAAAGACACATCACCACCAAAAGTTCGGCCGATTTCGTATAGATTTTCAAGAACTGTTCCTAACGCAGTGCTAACCGCGATTTGAGCAAAAGTGTTATTGCCAGCGATTACATTGCCAAGTGTTGACCCGAAAATGTCTCCAATTTGATCAGGTTGCAACGCTTCCCCGTTGAAGCGAACATCGTATTCAGGTGCTCCAACGGGGCTGCGATCCGAAGTAAATTCTCGCCATGTCTTTGTAACAAGAGTATCGTCTTGATTTTGATAGTATATATTTTTCTCTAAAACAACAGTTTCACCGGTTAGGGAATCAATTTTTTCTATGACCTCAACCTTAGAACCAAACTCGTTAATAGCATTCCATATAATTCCGTTGTCTTTGTCTAAATAAACATCTGTAATTGTCTCGCTAGGTGAAAGGCACTCATTATGAACTCTATATCGCCCCGCTATGTAAGTATGAAGTGTTTCTACGGTTAAATTGAATGTTTCACAAACAGAAATCCCGGCATCGTTTAGAATCGAGTCATCAAACGATCGCGCGTCTTTATAGATTCCTTTTGGTGAATAGACTGATCCATCGTCTAAGTATACGTCAATTCCTTTCTGAATAACCTCAGATATTGGCAAAAACTCACGACTTGTTGTATAAAACCTATGATTAGGCGTTACTCTCAGTCCGCAGTCTAGTACAATCCAGTCTTTCGCAAAGTTTCTAATCACGTTAGAAACTTTGCTGGTTATCAGTGGATGCTTTTCATTTTTGTCAAGAGCGTTAAAACCCAGTACGAAGTCACCTATTTTGACATCTCGAATCTGTTTATTTGTACCATCGTGCATCAATACTAAGGTTTCAGGCGCAAAGCAGGGGGGCATAAACCCTTCCATAGTCGACCATGAAGGCTGAACCGCCTCCCATAGCCAAGTATAAGTAACAAAACCTTCCGCCCCAATTCCCGCTGTCACTCCACTAATGACACCAATAACTTTTCCTGATGAATTAAAAGCAAGTCCAGCTCTTCCATGTGCAGCATATACATCCAACTGGTAACCTTGTTGTCCAAAATCTTCCGGAGAAATACCTGGTGCACCGATATATACATCCTGCGTAACAGGAAAACCAATAGACGGTGCATACCCACCCGCTACTGTAAATTAGTTATAGGTTTTTCCGTTTTGAGTTAGCACACCCCATGAGAATCCGCCAACGGGTATACTAACTGAAACACCGAGCCCATAGGTTCTATCGCTCACATTCGCCCCACTATAATAGGATTAATATCAATGCTGACGTTACGATAGCAGCAGAGGCATAGGCGGCAAAAAGAAATCGATAACGTAATAATGTTGAATAGAAAAGATATGACTCACCATAATTTGTCTCGTAAATGGCATTGCCAATACTCAAAAAACATACAATGTACGGAGTTTTTGAAATAGATTTCCGCTTAAGGTCGAATGCTAAGTACAGTACATATATTAAAAACAGTATGTACTGAAATATTAAGACAAACCATTTAAATGTCATCGGCATGCCTTGTATTGCAAAATGATAAGTTTCATTGGTGGAAAAAATAGACTTTTGGGCCATGTAATTTTTGCATTATTTGCTCACCGCTAATCCATCTCTGATAAAGTAGTGGACGCTTTGATTTGAAAACACTCTCTCATTCAAATCCTTCATCATCTCATCTTGTCCGCCATAGGGCGCGACGATGTCGACGAGGAACAGCGTCTCGCCGCACTTCCAGTCCACCGGAGCCATTCGCGCGTTGCCCGCCATCAGCCGCTTCTCAACCTCTTCGCTCACATACGCCCACAGCGCCACGCCGATGGGCCGGTCGGGCGCGTAGAACACCCGGAATTGCTTGAGGAGGATCGGCGCCATCACCAGCCATTCAAGGTCGGAGATGAAGAAGTTCTTGTGGCGCGGGGATTGTGAGAACAGCCAGACGATCTCGCCGAGCAACTGAGCGACGGTCTTATCCTTGCCTCCCGGCGTCGGGCCGGTGAAGATCGAGCCGCCTTGGGGCGCGCCGGGTGCCGTGCCGTCCGCGCCGTTCTCCGCCGCTTCGCCGTTTTTGCCGATATCCGCCATGTATTCACTCTCCCGTCACCTCGCAGTGATCTCTTAAGCCAAGGTTAAACCAATCCCGATGTCACGGTCACGACGAAACGCCCGCCAAATCCATAAAACTTGAAATAATATTGCATGCAATTCATGCTTCTTAGCGCTCCCGGAATGCCTCGTCCTTCATCTTGAGCAACGGGCTGAGCAAATACTCGATCACCCGCCTATCCCCGGTCTTCACCTCCGCCGACACTGACATGCCGGGCGTAAGCTTCACCGTCCGCCCGTCCGCCGCGATGGTCTCGCGCGACAGGCTGATGCGCACCGGGAACACCAGCCGGGCGGTGGAAGCCGCATAGAGCGGCGCAGGTTGGCCGGGCTGGTTCTGCCCTTCGCCCAGGTTCACCGCATCATTGGAAACCAGCGTCACCCCCCCCCGATGACGCCATATTTGGTGAAATTAAACGCCTCTAGCTTGACCCGCGCCCTTTGCCCTTCCCGCACGAAACCCTTGTCGCGGTTAAGAAGCATGGCCTCTACCTCCAGCTTGGTGCCCTCCGGCACGACAATCATCAATTGCTGGCCCGTCGTCACCACCTCGCCAATGGTGTTGACCGCCAATTGCTGCACGACGCCGGAAACGGGCGCATACAGGCGGCTTTGCGCCTCCTTCTGGCGCGCTTTGGCGAACTCCTGGCGCACGCCGTTGAGGCGCTTCTCGTTTTCCTCCAGTTCCTTGGTCAACTCCTGCAAAAAGCCTTAGCGCCGCTGCTCCATGCGCCGGTTGAGCGCCTCGATGGCCGCCTCGATCTCGGGCAAGCGGCCCTCTTCCTGCGCCAGCTCCGCCCGCTGCTCATACAGTAACTGCGCCCGCTCCAGATAGCTGGCGCGCGAGGCCGAGCCAGTTTTGGTCAGGTCGTTCAGCATGGTGGCGCGTTCATCCATCACAGCGACGAGTTTGCGGCGCTCCTCGGTCGTCGCGCCGGTGCGCTTCAACTCGGCACGCTTTTCATCGATATCTGCGGCGATGCTGCGGCGCGTTAGGGAAAAACTTGCAGTCGAGCTTTGGCGGCGTCACCGCGCCCACCTCATAGCCCTGCCGCACCATCGCCGTTTTCTCTTCTTCGATCTTGCTGTTCAGGCTGCGCATCGCACAAAAACGCGCGGCCTTTTCGCCGAGGCTGGCGATGTCGGTGTCGAGCGGTGTGCATTGGTAAGCCGCCTGCGCAACTCCCGGCAATACAAAACTCAGAATCAAAAATAAACGCAACATTTCACGCCCCTCGCCTGTTTTTTCCCTCATAGGCAATGGCGGGGCGGCGCGCAAGCCTCCCGCGGCTCTCGACATTGACGCGGATGGCGCGCTAGTGAAGTCCGAAGCGGCGGCGTTTAGGGAGGCTGGCATGACGATGGATCGCAGAAGCTTTTTCGCGGGCGGCGCCGGTTTGGGCATGGGGACAGCGGCGATGCTGGCGGGGCCGCAGACGCAAGCCACTCCCATCGCGCCCGCCATGATGGGGCACAGCGTGCTCGACTTCGGCGTCGAGGCGAACACGGAGACCGATCAGTCGCCCGCCCTGCAACGCGCCCTCAACGAGATCGCCGCCAGCGGCCACCCCGCCTTCCTGCCGCCCGGCGTTTATCAAACGGGCAATGTCACTTTACCTCAGCAATGTCATCTTCACGGCGTAGCACGAGAAACAACTCTTATATTTAATGGAGCCTGGTTGTTCGCTTCAAACAGTCCCTATAATGTTGTCAGCCTAGACGGTCTCAGTTTTATGCACGATGCAAAAGTACACCACCGTAAGAACGACTTTGGTTTGAAGCATTATCCAATAATTACGGTTAACGGAGGCCAATTAAAAGTCCAGAATTGTTTATTTAAAGATCTGGTTGGCTCCGGTTTGGCACCGAGAGGTTCATCAGTAAACATATTAAATAGCACTTTTGAGTCGATAGGTTTTTCAGCAATTTTTGCAGACAACGTAAGAGACAGCACGATCAGTGGGTGCATATTCAATAAATGCTGGGCAGGAGTAATTCTGACCGCTTCGGCTGAGAAAGCTGGATCGATTATTGCTAACAGCCATTTTAACGATTGTGACCAGATTGGCATTCAAGTGCAAGGACGCGCCATTGTAACGGCGAACTTAATCAAAGACTGCAAGAAGTACGGCTTGAAGCTCGGCGATCCGAAGGGGACGAGCCACATCCTCGCATCGCAGAATAGCATCACCAATTGCCGGGTTGGCATCGCGTGCGAGGCGGAGGGGGATTACATTTTCGCCACGCTGAACATGATCCAGGGCGCGAAGGACGGGGCCATCCGCGCCATCGCCGACGGCAAGCTAGTCGGCCCCGACCTCAGCCAGCGCAGTTCTGAGAGCTACCGCAACCTCGCTATCGTCGGCAACGTTGCGCTTTAGCGGTCTGGCATCCTCTCTCTCCGTCATCGCCGGGCTCGACCCGGCGATGACGGAGGCATAGTGCGCTGCGTTGTCCTGAAGGCTGGATGGCCCCGGGTCAGGCCCGGCCATGACGAGCACGGCGCGTGGGTTGAGCGTCGTCCAAATCGCGGACGGTCGGCATCTTGCCAAGACTCAATCGCCGTGCCAGCTATTAAGGTGTTCGTCATGCTCGGACTTGATCCGGGCATCCAGACAATAATACCGGCGCCTAGGCATGGATTGCCGGGTCAAGCCCGGCAATGACGGAGTACTTCATGGCGGGACTTGGCGATCTTTTTGCGCGCAAACAGCCAGAGCCGGAACAGCCTAAGGCGCTCAAACCCGGCGCGCCTGCGCCCGAGGCGAAGGCAAAGCGTGGCGCCAATGCCGCCGAAGACGCCTATATGGCCGACAGCATCGAGGTGCTGGAGGGGCTGGAGCCGGTGCGCCGCCGCCCGGGCATGTATATCGGCGGCACCGACGAGAAGGCGTTGCACCACCTGTTCGCCGAGGTGATAGACAACTCGATGGACGAGGCGGTGGCCGGGCATGCGACGTGGATCGACGTGTCGATGGACGCGGAGGGCGCGATCACAGTGGGCGACAACGGGCGCGGCATCCCGGTCGATCCGCACCCGAAATATCCCGGCAAATCGGCGCTCGAAGTCATCATGACGACGCTGCACTCGGGCGGCAAGTTCGACAGCAAGGTTTACTCCACGTCGGGCGGCCTGCATGGCGTGGGCGTTTCGGTCGTCAACGCCCTTTCGGAGATGCTGGAGGTCGAGGTGGCGCGCGGCCAGCGGCTTTACCGTCAGACGTTTTCGCGCGGGCTGCCGCAAACCAAACTGGAGGACATGGGCGCGGTGAAGAATCGGCGCGGCACCCGGCTGCGCTTTCTGCCTGACGCGCAGATTTTCACTAGCGGCTCGCAGTTTAAACCGGCGCGCATTTTCAAGATGGCGCGGGCGAAAGCGTACCTCTTTGGCGGCGTGGAAATCCGCTGGAGTTGCGCGCCTGAGCTTCTGCGCGGCGACGAGACGCCGGAGAAGGCCGTTTTTCATTTCCCGGGCGGGCTGAAAGACTTCCTGAAAGATCGCATCAACGGCCACGAGATGGTGGCGAAGGACGTGTTTGCGGGCAAGGTAAGCCGTGAGGGCGGGCATGGCTCGGTCGAATGGGCCATCGCGTGGCTGGCGCTGGAGGACGGCTTTCTCAACACCTATTGCAACACCGTGCCGACGCCCGAGGGCGGCACCCACGAGGCCGGTTTGCGCGCCGCGCTGACCAAGGGGCTGAAGGCCTATGGCGAGTTAACCAACAACAAGCGCGCCGCCCAGATCACGCCCGAGGACGTGCTGGTGTCCATGGGCGCGATGATGTCGGTGTTCATCCGCGAGCCGGAGTTTCAGGGCCAGACCAAGGACAAGCTGTCGAGCCAGGAGGCGACGCGCATCGTGGAAACCTGCATGCGCGATGAGTTCGACCACTGGCTCACCGCCTCGCCGATGAGCGCCACGCGGCTGCTCGACTGGGTGATCGACCGCGCCGAGGAGCGCCTGCGCCGCCGCAAGGAGAAGGAGGTTAACCGCAAATCCGCCACGCGCAAGCTGCGGCTGCCCGGCAAGCTTGCCGACTGCTCATCGGATGCGAAGGAGGGCACCGAAATTTTCATCGTCGAGGGCGACTCGGCCGGCGGCTCGGCCAAGCAGGCGCGCGACCGAGCGACGCAGGCCATCCTGCCCTTGCGCGGCAAGATCCTGAACGTGGCGAGCGCCAGTCGCGACAAGCTGGGCGCCAACCAGCTTATCGCCGACCTCGTGCTGGCGCTAGGCGCGGGCACCGGCAAGGCCTATCGCGACGAGGATTTGCGCTACGAACGCGTCATCATCATGTGCGACGCGGACGTGGACGGCGCGCACATCGCCTCGCTGCTCATCACGTTTTTCTTCACGCAGATGCGCCCGCTCATCGACAACGGGCATTTATTCCTCGCCGTGCCGCCGCTGTACAAGCTGACGCAGGGCGCGAAAACGCTCTATGCGCGCGACGACGCACACAAGGACGAACTGCTGGCGAGCAGCTTTTCAGGCCGCGGCAAGGTGGAGATCGGCCGCTTCAAGGGCCTCGGCGAGATGAACGCCCCGCAGCTCAAGGAGACGACGATGGATCGCCGCAAGCGCACGCTGCTGCGCGTCGACATCGCCGAGGGCGCCGAGGCCGGCACCGCGGACATCGTGGAGCAGCTCATGGGCGCGAAGCCCGAGTCACGCTTCCGTTTCATCCAGGAACGCGCGGAGTTCGCGCACGAAGACGCGCTGGATATTTAGCTAAAAAAAGCGGTCAACTTTTGGCTGACCGCTCCGACAAATCAGACAAGATTACTTCTTGCCTTTGTTGTCTTTTTTGATCGTTTCAACGGTGGCCGTATTACGCCGCCGTTTTGCTTCTTCAACAGGAATGATACGCCCCGTTTTAGCATCACGACCAATCTGCTGCTTTACCATGGCTACTTCCTTTCTCGGGCGTAGCCCGCTAAATACAGAGCCTTGAGACGCATTACGCCCCAACAGGTTGATTTGATTCGTGCTCGCGGTCAATCTGACCTCAGGAATTTGCGACTGGGGGACTCGGAGGAGACCGAGAATTCTGTCTGGGTCGCGGTCGATGATGAGCAGGTAGGCGCGGACGCCGCCAAGTGGGCGGGCGCGGCCTTGTTCCCACTCGCGAATTTGGTTCACAGTAAAGCCGAAGAGCGCGGCGAAATCATCCTGCGTCAGCTTCAGCTTGGTGCGGATCGCCTTCACGTCAATCTCAGCGGGGATGAACAGCTTGGCAGGCGCCGCATCGCCGCGCGCAATGGTAAGAGCTTCGTCCAGTCCCTCCTTAATCTTCTCAAATGCTGTTTTTCGCGACATCACGCACCTTTCTTCGTCACCTCCGCGATCCTTGCGCGGTACTCGTCAACAATCGCCTTCGTGACTTGTTTGAGGCCGATTGCTTCCGCTTTAGATATGTTCGATTTCTCCCCTTTGGAGAACACCGTTAGAAGGAAAACTGGTATAGCTTCGCCGGAATAAAAGGTAACGACGCGATATCCGCCGCTCTTACCTTTGCCGTGACCGGCGATGCGCAGCTTTCTGCAGCCGCCCGTTCCTTGCAATTCAACGCCCGCCATCGGGTTCTCAGCCAGAAAGCTGATGAGATTGCTAATCTCAGCATCTGTCATCCCAGCGTCCGCCGCGGCTCTTGTGAATGCGTGAGTTTGCGCGACGGCATGCATGATTATAGATACGTAAGTTACATATAGCTTGCAAGATTAAGACAGCGCTAATAGATTAATTCAGCGGCGTCACGGCCTTCGGCGGCTCGTTCTTCGGGCGCTTCGGCTCGGGCGTATCCGAGAAGCTGTTGAACACGAGGTCGGGGCTGGTCGTGTTATGCTGCGACGGGCTGAGGCGGCCGGCCCAGATGTCGGTGGCGGTTGCGCGGTCAAAGCGCATGATGTTGTCCTCGCGCCAGGCGTTCGCGCCCCGCTCACGCACCGCGATGCGCGCCACGTCGTTGTTGAACTCGGTGATATACATCGAGCGCATCATGGCGAATGGCAGTCCCTCGACGCCCTTGTCGAACGCCACGTCAAGCGCCATCCGGTCGGGCGAGATCGTCACTATCTGCACGGTCGCCGCGCCGCCGCGCTCGAAGCTGGTGGTGAAGATGCGCGATTTCACGTCGAACGCAACCTCCTTCAGCTTCACCAGCGGGCGCCCGTCCACCTCCACCGGGCCGATCAGCAGCGACGAGCCGTAAGCCGTGTTGCGGAACCCCTTGGGCGACATCGGGCGCGGGCGCCAGTAGCCGTCCTGCGGGTAGAGCACGAGCACTTCCTCGGAGCCATCGCTGCGCAGCACCCACACCTGCAGCATGTGGATATCCTTGAAGGTCTTGTCGCCAATGCGCACGACGGCGGTCGATGGCCGCCAGAACGTGCCGAAGGTGTAGCCGATCACCCAGAGGTCGTCGCCATCGAGGAGAGTTTGCTTGCGCGGCGGTGTTGGGGCTTTGTAGGCCGGATCGTCGGCCAGATCACACGCCGTCCAGTCCGCCTCGAAATTGTCGCGCATCCCGACGCTGAGGTAAACCGGATGCGCTGCCTCGATGCGGAAGCTGCGCACCGCCGGGTTGGCGAACGATAGCGCCACATTGTCCTTCTCCGCGCACAGCACAGGCTCGCTCTCGTTCTTCACCTCGACAGCAAGGCCATCGAGCGACGCCGCCCGAGCCGGGGCAACCGCCCATGCAAATGTCAAAACCAAAAGCGCGCAGAAAACCCGCATCGAGAGCCCCCGTAACAAGTCGCCTGCAGCGGAGATACGGGGAAGTTTTTGAAAACGCAAATGATCTTAAGAACGCTTAGAACCAGCGGGGTATTTTGCGCATATAGGCCACATAGGTCTCGCCAAACCGCCGCTTGAGATAAGCCTCTTCGCGCGCGACCGCGAAATAGCGGATATAGCCAATGAAAGCGGGTAAAAGAATAAACGACCACACGCTGCCCAACAGAGCCGCAAAGCCAGCGTATATGAGGATCAGTCCGAGATACATTGGATTGCGGCTATATTTGTACAGCCCGGTCTTCACCAGCGCAGCGTTTGGCCTGTCGGGCATCACCGTGGTGCCCGCGTGGACGAAACCACGCATCGCGCTGGAGGCGATGAACACTCCCGACGCGCCGAAAATAACGCCCGCTAGAAGCCCGTCGGCGCCCCACGCGAACAGCCCGCCGCCAACTGGCGCAAACCATTGCAAAGCCACGCCAAGCGCGAGAAGGGCGATGAGTACGATAGGCGGCTTGACGGGAACAGCAGGTCTGTCGTCTGGGTTTGCCGGTAAAACCATAGTCTGAACCTTTATAATGTATGTTAGACGATCACGTGTTAGTAACCTGCAGTTTCCGCCACGCAATTGACACGACCTGCTTAGACGGTGCTGGCGCAGTAGTGATATAAATAGCGATACAAGGGAGAATTCACAGTGCGGACAGCCTTCTTATCATTCATTGCAGGCAGTGTTCTGCTCGCTGGCGCTGCCATAGGCCAGAACGCATCTGCTATTGTGGAAGGCATTCCCGCAAATGTGACCGAGGTGACGACAGGCGGTGCCTGGACGAGCGGCGACCAGACGGGGGCGTTCCGCGTCATCGTTATAACGGGCGGCGATGCAGAGCCGCAGGTCAGCGTTTATGTGCAACTTGTGAGCTTCGCCAAAACCGGAGCGGTTGCCTCGATTTTGAAAACAACCAGCGTCAAGGAAGTAACCGATCGCAAACTACAGAATGCTTTCGTCAATTTCGATGCGGAAAGCGAAAACAAGGCGACGCTTATCATCACATCTTATGACGCCGCAAAAGATGCGGACAATTCCATCTATGCGGAAGTGACCGCCGACGGTTCGTATAAAATTATCGAACCGCCTAAGGAAGAAATCGCCGCACCTGCAAAAAAGTAACTCTAAATCGTAAAAAACCTCCAATATTCAGAGATTCGGCTTTATTAACTCCAGCGGGGCGTTGCAAGTTGCGGCGTCTGCGCTAAATATTATCATAACTGCAGCGGACGAGCGCTCACTGTTGCCAAATATTCACAATCGAAGACTAAATAAAATCCCGAGGGTATTCCTCGTGTGGATTACTAGCTTTTGATCGACTGTGCGGCCTTACCTCGTATAAACAAAGCGAAGCGCGTCGATATCGACTGGCGGCATTCGACTTACAAACCGGACAATAATGAATTTTACAGATCTTGGACTGAGCCAGAAGGTTCTGGCGGCCATCACGGCCGCTGGCTATAGGGAACCGACTCCAATACAAGCGCAGGCGATACCCGCCGCGAACGAAGGACGCGATGTGATCGGCATCGCGCAGACGGGCACAGGTAAAACTGCCTCCTTTGTACTGCCCATGCTCACCCGGCTCGAAATGGGCCGCGCCCGCGCCCGCATGCCGCGCTCACTCATTCTGGAGCCGACGCGCGAACTTGCCGCGCAGGTTGCGCAAAGCTTTGAAGTGCTGGGCGCCGAGCATAAACTGAACGTGGCCCTGATTATCGGCGGCGTCTCGTTTGAGGATCAAGATCGCAAGCTTGATCGTGGCGCGGATGTGCTGATTGCAACGCCTGGTCGCTTGCTCGACCATTTCCAGCGCGGTAAGTTACTGCTGACGGCGGTGGAGGTGCTGGTCATCGACGAAGCCGACCGGATGCTCGACATGGGTTTCATCCCGGACATAGAGAAAATCTGCAAAATGCTGCCCCTGACACGGCAAACGCTATTTTTCTCCGCCACCATGCCGCCGGAAATCCGCAAACTTACTGATGGATTTCTGAAAGACCCAGTTCGCATTTCAGTCGCCCCTCAAAGCAGCGCCGCAAAAACCATCGTCCAGAAACTGAAATTTGCGCCTGCGGAGAGCAAAGCCAAGCGCGAGGCGCTTCGTGACCTTATGCGCGGGCAAACGGTTAAAAACGCGATAATCTTTTGTAATCGCAAGCGCGATGTAGATATCGTTTTTAAATCCCTGACGAAGCACGGTTTTAATGTCGGTGCGCTGCACGGCGATATGGATCAGCGGGCGCGCACCGCCACGCTCGACGGTTTCCGTAGCGGCAGCATCACTTTCCTCGCGGCGAGCGATGTAGCGGCGCGTGGCCTCGATATTCCAGACGTGAGCCATGTGTTTAACTTCGACGTGCCAATCAGTCCTGAAGATTATATCCACCGCATTGGACGCACTGGCCGCGCCGGGCGCGAGGGCTTTGCGGCGATGATCGTAACTCCAGAGGATATCGAGGCGCTAGCAGGCATTGAAAAGCTCATGAGCGAGAAAATCGAGTGGATTGGCGGCGAGCCAGATGCCGATTTGATGGTTGTGGAACGTTCATCGCGCCGCAGGGGCCGTGGCGGCAAAACGCGCGGCGGACGCAGCGAGGACAAGCGGCCAGCGCGCGCGGCGCCAGCGCCGACTGCTCCGGCCGCCCGCAAAACAGAGGAACGTCCTGCGGCGTCGAGGCCACGTCCAACCCGCGAAGCATTCCGCGATAAGGAACTGCCAGCGCCGCGCCCAGATGCGCCCCACCCAACTGCAATGCGGCCGCGTGAAACGCGCGAACCCGAACATGCTGTGATCGGCCTCGGCGACCATGTGCCTGCGTTCATGAAACAACCAGTGCGTGTCGGTAAGTAGCGCCTATTTTTTGGAGCGGTACGCGGCGGATAAAGCTGTCTCCGCCCAGTGCTTCATTTCGTCGGCATCATCGAACAACCATCAGGCGCGCGCCAATACGACATCTTTATCGGCTTGGCCTTGCCCTCAGAGGTGAACGGCTCCATGCCCTCCGCCTGAAAAGCCGCTTCTGTTTGTTTATCCGCCTTAAATATAGCATTTCATAGGCAATCAGCGCAAACAACAAGCCATTACAGTAGACGCCCGCGCCCCCGAACATCAGGCGAATGCTGATTGCGCCGATGCATTCACGCTGTTCTTTAATGAAATCGCAATATTCAGGACTAATGGCCATAGCAAATGCCCGTTAGTGCGATGCCTCGAACGCGGCTCCGATAGCCGGGGTTATGGCGACGGACTCGCCGCAGCCACATGCGCTTGTCTGGTTCGGATTGTTGAATACGAACGTCGAGGACATTTTCTCGACTTTGTAATCCATCTGCGTGCCGAGCAGGAACAGCACGGCTTGAGGCTCGACAAACACCGTTACGCCCTTGTCTTCCACAACCTCATCGGCCGGGTTCGCGGCGTCGGCATATGACATGGTGTACTCCATGCCCGCGCAGCCGCCCTTTTTCACTCCGAGGCGCACGCCTGCGATTGGCGTCTCCGAGCGCGACATGATCGCCTTCACCCGCTCCGCCGCCGCATCGGTTATCGAGATAATCTGCATTCTGGCTCTGGCCATTTTCGTCTTCCTTCAGCACCTTAGCGCCCGTCAAAACATGTTCATCGCGATTTTGGCTTCGTCCGACATTCGGCCCATATCCCATGGCGGCGTGAACACCAAATTGACTTTTACGCCGGACACACCTTCCACAGCCCCAACCGCATTCTCTACCCAACCAGGCATTTCGCCTGCCACAGGACAGCCAGGCGAGGTAAGCGTCATATCAATGGTCACCATTTTATTGTCGTCAACATCGATCCGGTAAATCAGGCCGAGTTCGTAAATGTCGGATGGGATTTCCGGATCATAAACGCTTTTCAAAGCCGCAATGATGCCGCCGCTCAAGCGTTCGAGCTCCTCCGGGTCAATGCAGGAGGGCGTGCTTTCCGCTATCGTTGGTTCGTCGCTCATCATAACCTCTTAAGCTAAGATATCATGCACCTTTATCAAGGCGTCCGCCAGCGCATCCACCTCATCAATGGTGTTGTACATCGCAAAACTCGCCCGGCACGTGGCGGTTACGCCGAAACGGGCGAGCAGCGGCTCCGTGCAGTGCATCCCGGCGCGGATGGCGATGCCCCGCCGATCAATGATGGTGGAAACATCATGGGGGTGCGCGCCCTCGATGTTGAACGACACGATGGCGCCCTTGTCCGGCGCCGTGCCGAAAATGCGAAGGCTGTTGATTTGCGTTAACCGCTGATGCGCATAATCGCGCAGCGTGTCCTCATGCGCTTTGATGGTATCGCGGCCCACTTCCATCATGTATTCAAGGGCCGCGCCGAGGCCTATCGCCTCAACAATAGCGGGCGTACCAGCCTCGAACTTGTTCGGCGCCGGAGCGTAGGTTATGCGGTCGGTGGCCACGGAACCGATCATTTCGCCGCCGCCCTGATATGGTGGCATGGCCTCCAGGTGCTCGGACCTCGCCCAAAGCACGCCAATGCCCGACGGGCCGTAGGTTTTGTGCCCAGTGAACACATAAAAATCGCAGCCGATGTCCTGCACGTCCACGGTCAAATGCACCGCGCTCTGACTGCCATCCACCAGCACGGGGATGCCGCGAGCGTGAGCGATGCGGCACACCTCCTTCACCGGAACAACGGTGCCGAGCGCATTGGACATCTGCGTGATGGCGACCATCTTTGTGCGCGGGGTTAGCGCCGCCTCGAAATCCTTGATGCGGAATGCGCCTTCGTCTGTCACTGGAACCCACACCAGTTTCGCGCCACGCCGCTCGCGGTGGAAATGCCACGGCACGATGTTGGAGTGGTGCTCCATGATAGTGAGAACAATCTCGTCGCCCTCGCCGATGACCATGCCGCCGAAGCTTTGCGCCACCAGGTTGATGGCCTCCGTCGCGTTGCGTGTGAAAATGATTTCGTCCGGCGTCGGCGCATTGAGAAATTTCGCCACGGTTTTGCGGGCGCGCTCATAATTGTCCGTGGCCGTGTTGGAGAGGTAGTGCAGCCCGCGATGCACGTTCGCGTATTCCTCGGCATAGGCGCGCTGAATCGCGTCCAGCACCTGACGCGGTTTCTGCGCCGACGCGGCGTTATCGAGGTACACCAACGGTTTACCATACACCTCACGCGACAGTATCGGAAAATCCGCGCGGATCGCCGCCACATCCAGGCGCGCGGCCGTTTTGATAGTCATGTCATTCATTCAAAGCTCTCCTGCGCCCGCGCGATTTGAAAGGGCCGCAATCGTTATACGCGCGCTTACTGAATCCAGTCCTGACATTTCTGCACTTCAGAGTCGCCCCAAGGCATGATGGCCACCGTAGAAGTGGAGTTCTGCGGGCTACCCTCAATGAGTTTATCGGTGTATATCAGGTAAACCAGCACATTGCGTTTCGGATCGCAGCCGCGCACGATCTGCACTTTTTTGAAAAAGATCGAGCGGCGCTGCTGGAATGCCTCCTCGCCCTGCACAAACTTCTTTTTGAATTCTATGGGGCCAATTTGCCGGCAAGCAAGCGAGACATCCGATAACTCTTCGGTTAGCCCAAGCCAGCCCAACCAGCCGCCTTTTTCCGGCAGCGTGAAATGGCAGGCGACGCCGTCCACATCTGGATCGTCAATCGCGTAAGTCGCCAGCTTGTGGTCCGGTGACAAAAACTTCCAGACCGTGGTTTTCTTGAAAATCAGGTCTGGGTCGTCGTTCGCAAAGCACGGCGATGCTAGCGCGAGCAATGCGGCGATAACAGCGGGAAAACGAAGCGGCATGATCAACCTCTGAAGATGGATATGAAGCACGTTGCGGTAAAGCGCAAGCCGCAGCCGCCAGTAACAAATGCGTGGCAGATCGCGTTCCATCGCGCGTGCAGCAAGTTTAGCGCGGTGTTGACTATAGGAAATGATGCAGCGATGGTTTATTCTAGGTAAGCGTCATTAAGCCTCAATAAGGGGTAAGCGCGAAGGAGGAGCGTTATGAGTATAGCCCTTAAATCGGCGGTTTTGCTCGCCATCCTGAGCGCGTACAGCTCAAACGCGCGCGCCGACGAAAGTGAAAAGACCTGGGCGGGCCTGAAACCAGACGTATTCGGCGAGCGCGTCATTACGGATGGCGCGAGCGTCATCGAACTCGAAGCGCCCATTCGCGCCGAAGACGCGGCGCTAACGCCTATCGATATCATCGCAAAGGCTCCGCAAACGCCCGAGAAATACATCAAAACCATTACGCTTATCGTGGATGAAAACCCCGCGCCGGTGGTCGCCGCTTTCACATTTGGCCCCGTTGCCGCAAGCGCCTCATTGTCTACGCGCGTTCGCGTCGATAGTTACACCTACATTCGCGTCATAGCGGAAATGAACGACGGCTCTCTGCATATGGTGAAAAAATATGTCAAAGCCTCGGGTGGATGCTCGGCGCCCGCCAGTAAGGACGCGGACAAAGCCATCGCCGAAATGGGCAAGATGAAGCTGCGCCAGTTCGCCGTTAAGGCAGGCGACGCTGCGCGCGAGGCGCAAATCATGATCCGGCACCCGAATTACTCCGGACTTCAGATGGATCAGATCAAACGCACATACACGCCCGCGCATTTCGTACGTGATCTCGAAGTGCGGCGCGGGGGCGATCTCATCTTCAAGATGGAAGGTGGCATTTCGCTGAGCGAAGATCCCAATATCCGATTTAGCTTTACCGGCGCGTCTGGCGATATCAAAGTCACCGCAAAGGATACCGAAAACCAGATTTTTGAGCAAAGCTGGCCTATCGCTGCAGCCGGTTCTTAAGCTTCATCGCTTTCTTTTCTGGCGCGCTCCAGCGACAGAAGCGCGCGTTTGCGCTTGATGCCCCAGCGATAGCCGGTCAATGCTCCGTTTGCGCCAACAACGCGGTGGCAGGGAATGAGAACGGCGATTTGGTTCTGAGCGCAGGCGCTTGCCACGGCCCGCACGGCTTTTGGGCGACCAAGGCGCGCGGCGACAGCCTTATAGCTTTCTGTCTCCCCGGCGGGGATTTCACGCAGCGCTTGCCATACAAGACGCTGGAAAGCCGTACATTGTATATCCAATGGCAGAGCGGTTGCTTCGACAGGATTATGCATTTGAGAAATGGCGCGGGCGGCCCACTCTTTCATCTTTCCAGATTGCCGGAGGATCGCTTTTGGAAAGCGCTCTTTAAGCTCGCGGCTAAGCGTTTCCGCGTCGTCGCCAAGCATTATCGAACAGATGCCGCGCGGAGTTCGAGCGATCAGCGTCATCCCGCAAGGGCCGTCCGTAACCGCGTATTCAATAGTCTGCCCGTCTCCGCCCTTGCGATAGTTGGTTGCTGTCATTCCGAGCGTGGCGTCCGCCGCTTCGTAAAAGCGGCTCGACGACGAATAACCGGCGCCATAAATCGCCTTTGTTACGGTGGGCTGCGCGGTAAGCTGCTCGCCCATGCGTTTAGCGCGCGCGGTGACGGCGTAGGCTTTTGGCGTGACGCCTATAATCTGCTTGAACAAGCGGTGAAAATGGTGGGGACTTAGTCCGCTTTGCGCTGATAGCGCATGAAGGCTAACGCCGTCTTCCGCACCCTCGATATGGCGGCAGGCTAGCACAATTATTTCCCGCTGACGCTGGAGCGCAGGCGCCTCGTCCGGTTTGCAGCGCTTACAGGCGCGAAAGCCTGCGGTCTCCGCCTCCTCGCGAGTTCGGAAAAAACGAATGTTTTTGCGCAGCGGTTGGCGTGCGGAGCAGTTCGGGCGGCAGTAAATCCCGGTGGTTGCAACAGCAGTGTAGAACTGCCCATCGAAACGTGCGTCGCGGCTGCGTATGGCTTCCCAGCAGACATCATCGTTAAGGTCTATCGAGGCGTCCATGAAAGGCTCCGGCGTGTTCAGACAAAAAGCTTGAACACCTTAGTGCAGCGTTCACTGCGCGCCACCCCGCCGCTTGCTTTCAAATTCGATAAATCACCAGCTCAAACGGGCCTGCGCCGCGATGGGGCGGAATGGCAGCGGCGCGAAAAGCGTTTCAAGCGCCCCGGCGGTCAGACCGTCGCTGGAGCCTTTGACATGAACACCGCTGGCGACGAATACCGAGTCGATGCCGTGATTTGCAGCCCCGCGTATGTCCGTGTTCACACCGTCGCCGATGGCTAGCACTTTGGCTTTTTCGGGGACAGCGTCACTGGCAGCGATGTTTTTGAACGCAAGGTCGTAGATGGGCGCATAGGGTTTGCCTGCATAGGCGACCTTTCCGCCCATCTCCTCGTAAAGCGCCGCGAGTGCGCCTGCGCAATAGATCACATGCCCGCCCCGCTCGACCGTCAAATCCGGGTTGGCGCACAGCATCGGGACATTGCGAGCCACTAGCGCCTTGAACCGCTCGCGATAATCCTCAGGCGTTTCGGTGTCGTCTTGGAATGGCCCCGAGTTGAGGATAAACTCAGCGTCCTGCGGTTCGACGCGGCGCAGATCGAGGCCGTCGAGCATGGGCTTGTCGCGATCTGGCCCCAGATGGAAAACGGCTTGCCCCGCACGTTCACGCATCAGCGTCACCGTCACGTCGCCAGATGTGGCGATCGCATCGTGCACGCCGTGAATGCCCATTGCTGTTAGCTGCGCTTCAATAAAATCGGTTGGGCGCGGGGCGTTGGTGATGAGCAAAACCTTGCCGCCTCCAGCGCGGAATAACTGGCATGCCGCCACCGCCGCTGGAAACACCGTTACCCCGTTGTGGATGACGCCCCAGATATCGCATAGCCATACGTCATAATTGCCCGCAAGAGCCGCGATGCCCGGTAGGATCGGTATTGGCGATGACGGGTTCATGTGCGCTCTTTATTCTCCGGCTTATTCGCCGGTCTCCTTTGCAGCCAGCGCCACGCGCAATAATACCGGCACTTGCAAAGCCCAGGCCGGTATTGCAGCGCTTTCAGGCAGTTTAGCGGCGGATGCCGAGGCGTTCGATCAGCGTGCGGTAGCGCGCGTCATCTTTCGACTTCACATAATCGAGCAACCGGCGGCGCTGACTGACCATTTTCAGGAGGCCACGGCGCGAGTGATTGTCTTTTTTGTGGGTTTTGAAATGCTCCGTAAGCGTCAGAATGCGAGATGTAAGGATCGCAACCTGTACTTCCGGCGAGCCAGTGTCAGTTCCGTTGATGGCATACTCTTTAATAAGCGCTTCCTTGCGCTCCGGCGTGATCGACATCGTCATCTCCTTTGGTTGGGATGGGTTGGGCCAACGCCGGGATGTCGTCCAGCGCGGTCATGAAGCAATGCTGATATGGTACTTGGCCGAATATCGCAAGCGGTTTGGCGAATTTAGATATTGAACACGCGCAAGGGGTGCATTTCGCCTTTTTCGACTTCGCCGATGGCGACTAGGACGCCGTCAGAGAGGGCGTAGATGCTGCCACTCAGGACGGGAGCGGATTGGCCTCGCAGCAAAATGGCGTGGCCGCGCCGCAGGGTTTGCGCGTCATTGCGGCTGACGGAGAGATGCGGGATGCCGTCGAGCGCCGCCTCGACAGGCGAGATGAAGCGGTCAAGCAGCGTATCGCCTTCGGCCACGGCGGCCTCGATCTGGTCGAGCGTTATGGACGCATCCTCTTGGAAGGCGCCGACGCGTGTGCGCCGCAACGCCGCGATGTGGCCGAGGCAGCCAAGCGCTTCGCCCATATCGCGCGCGATGGAGCGCACATAGGTGCCTTTGCCGCAATCCGCCTCAAAAACGCAGGTGTCGGCGTCCGGCGTCTCAACCACGCGTAGCGACATCACGTTTACGGGGCGCTCTTGAAGCTCGAACACCTCGCCGTCGCGCGCCAGATCGTAAGCGCGCTCGCCCTGCACCTTGATCGCGGAGTAGCGCGGCGGCGTCTGCATGATCTCGCCAGTGAAGTCGGGGAGCGTCGCCTCGATAGCCTCTCGCGTAGGGCGCTCTTCGCTGGTTTTGATCGGCTGCCCGTCCGCGTCGTCCGTATCGGTCGCCACGCCCCAGCGCACGGTGAAGCGGTAGCTTTTCGAGCTATCCACCACATGCGCGACGGTTTTGGTCGCCTCGCCGAACGCGATGGGCAAGATGCCGGTCGCCAGAGGGTCGAGAATGCCCGCCATGCCCGCCTTTTGCGGGTTGAAAAAGCGCTTAACTCGGTTTAAAGACTGATTAGAGATCAGCCCCTGCGGCTTGTCCAGAATGAGCCAGCCATTGAGCTTCCGGCCGCGCGGTTTAGCCATTTAAGTTTCCTGTAGGTGATGCGGGCTGTTATTGCAGGTCGCGGGCGACGTGCGGCGATCTGAGAATTTTCTCGACCTTCTCCGCCTGATCGAGCGTGACGTCAAGCTTGAAAGTGATCTCCGGCACATACCGCAAGTCAATACGTTTGGCTAGCGCCCCGCGTACGAATTTTTGGTTGCGCACTAGTGCGGCGAGCACCTTATCGCGCGCAGTCATGTCGAGCGGCGAGACAAACGCGGTGACCTGCCGCAAATCCGGGCTGGCCTTGACCTCCGTCACCTGGACGATCTCGCCGTCCAGTTCCGGATCGACGATCTCGGTGCGCATGAACATCTCGGCGAGCGCATGGCGGATCACTTCGCCGACACGAAGCTGTCGCTGTGATGGGCCTTTTGCGGCGGTCTGTTTAGGCATTTTCAATACTTTTTAACGGCGGTAATCCAGCGCGATTATAGCGAGCGCTGGATGGTTTCGACGCGGTAGCACTCGATAACATCGCCTTTTTTGAGGTCGTGATAGCCCTCGAACGACATGCCGCATTCCTGGCCGGTCTGCACTTCCTTCACATCGTCTTTAAAGCGCTTCAGCACCGACAGCTTGCCCTCGTGGATAACCACGCTGTCGCGGACGAGGCGGACGCTCGCGCCGCGCTCGACCTTGCCTTCGGTGATGCGGCAGCCCGCAACTTTGCCGACCTTGGTGATGTCGAACACCTCCAGGATTTCGGCGTTGCCGAGGAAGTTTTCGCGCAGCGTCGGCGAGAGCAGGCCGGACATGGCCGCTTTCACGTCGTCCACGAGATTGTAAATCACGTTGTAATAGCGGATTTCAACGCCGTCGTGCTCGGCTGCCGCGCGGGCCTGGACGTTGGCGCGCACGTTGAAGCCGATGATGATCGAGTTTGCCGTGCCCGCCAGCGAAATGTCGGACTCGGTGATGCCGCCGACGCCGGAGTGCACCACACGCGCGCCTACTTCATCCGTGCCGAGCTTGTCGAGAGCCGCTGTAATGGCCTCAACCGACCCCTGCACATCGCCCTTGATGATGAGCATGAACTCTTTTTTGCCCGCTTTCGCGAGTTGGCCCATCATCTGCTCAAGCGAGGTACGGCCCGTCGTGCCAGCCGAGCGGACGTCGCGGAGTTTCTTAACGCGGTATTCGGTCAGCTCCCGAGCGCGCGCTTCGCTCTCCACCACGGCGAACGAATCGCCCGCCTCAGGCGCACTATCGAAGCCAAGCACTTCGACAGGCACTGACGGCCCCGCTGTCGCCACGTGCTCGCCCTTGTCATCAATAAGCGCACGGACGCGGCCCCAGGCTCTGCCCGCCACCACGATCTGCCCAACCTTGAGCGTGCCGCGCTGAATAAGCACCGTGCCGACCGGCCCGCGCCCGCGCTCCAGCTTCGCCTCAATGACAACTCCTTCCGCATCGCGGTTGGGGTTAGCCTTGAGATCGAGCACCTCAGATTGCAAATGAATGGCGTCGAGCAGCTTGTCGAGATTGAGCCGTTGCTTGGCGGACACCTCTACCTCAAGCGTCTCGCCGCTCATGCTTTCGACCAAAATCTCGTGCTGCAGCAGGTCGGTGCGCACGCGCTGCGGATCGGCGTCGGGCTTGTCGATTTTGTTGATCGCGACGATCATCGGCACGCCCGCCGACTTGGCGTGGTTGATCGCCTCGATGGTTTGGGGCATCACGCCATCGTCCGCCGCGACAACAAGCACGACAATGTCAGTAACTTTGGCGCCGCGCGCGCGCATCGCGGTAAACGCGGCATGGCCCGGCGTGTCGATAAACGTGATCGGATGGCCGGCATCTGTGGTCACCTGATAGGCGCCAATGTGTTGCGTGATGCCGCCCGCCTCGCCCGAAACCACGTTGGCGTGGCGCAGAGCATCTAGCAGCGAAGTCTTTCCGTGGTCGACGTGGCCCATGATCGTTACGACAGGGGCGCGATATACCAGATCGCCTTCGTCGTCATCCTTGCCAATAAAGCCTTCCTCAACGTCCGCCTCGGACACGCGCTTGACGGTGTGGCCGAACTCGGTCGCCACCAGCTCGGCGGTGTCGAGGTCGATCACATCGTTGATTTTATGCATCTGACCCTGTTTCATCAGGAACTTGATGATGTCCACAGCGCGCTCGGCCATGCGGTTGCCGAGTTCCTGAATGGTGATGACCTCAGGCAACTGCACTTCGCGAACGATTTTCCTGCGCTCTTCCTCGATGCCGAGC
Organism: Hyphomicrobiales bacterium; assembly: GCA_034440495.1. Classification (GTDB taxonomy): domain Bacteria; phylum Pseudomonadota; class Alphaproteobacteria; order Rhizobiales; family Rhodomicrobiaceae; genus JAWXCE01. Next base: position 65,843 of record JAWXCE010000026.1, read on the forward strand.
GCCTGCTTTTTGGCGCGCTCCTGGCGGCGACGGAGCGAGGCAAGGCTGCGCTGGCGCTGTTCTTCATCGAATGCTGTGGTGATAGTCAGCTTGCCGCGCGGAGATTTCTCCTCCACCCGTTTCGGGGCTGGCGCAGCACGTTCAATGCGACCGCCGGGGCCTTTTTTGGCGCGATCCGGCGCGCGCGCTTCCTCTGCCTCATTGGCGATACGGCGTGCCCGCAAAGCGGCTGCGTCGAGATCAACCGGCGGTTTATTGCCAACAGGAGCGCGTGCGCCCGGGGAGGCGTCAGCGCGTGCTGGCCCACCTGATCGCGACTGCACCGGACGGCTAGTGGGTGAACCTGGGGCAACGCGGCGCGCTTCGACGGGGGCTGCTGGAGCCGCAGGCGCTTCCGCCACGGGTGCGGCAGGGGTCTCGGGTGCGGCGACATCGCCACGCGCCTTGGCCTCCTCAGCTTCCTGAACTTTAAGGCGCGCGTCCTCTTCAGCCTGTCGTAGCGCTTCCTCGTCGCGGCGTTTGTCGTCAGCCTCGCGTGCAATGCGGTCGTCGTCCTGACGCTTGCGAGCCTCGGTCAAAGCGCGGGTGCGCGCGTCCATTTCCCCACTGGAAAGCTGGTGGCCGCCGGAACCGGAGCGTCCATCGCCGCGCGATTGTGACGACCCTGCCGGTCTTGCGGTGCCGCTGCGAAATACTTTCGCGGCTGTTGGCGCCGCATCGGAAGACGGTGCGCTTTCCGCCGTTTCGCCAGGGCCTAGCACGCGCTTGCGCTTTTTCTCGACCAGAACAGGCTTTGAGCGGCCATGGCTGAAGCTTTGGCGCACCTGACCCTGCTCTATGGTGCGCTTCACATTCAGCGTCATCGTGCCTCTGGCGCCCGTCGCTTTGCCGTCCGTCTCTTTCGTCTCGCTCATACGTCTACCTGGTTCGCTTTCTCGGACTGGGGCGCCTGCACAGCTGCATCTAACGGGTTGATGCCGTTATAGACTAGCCAGCGCTGAACTTCCCTAACAAACTTGTCTGTAACGCCTGAATATTTAAGCGCTGCATGTACCACATTCTCTCGGCCCAGAGCCACGCTCAATTCAGCGATTGCGAAAGCACGGACGATAAAAACATCAGTCTTTTTCGCGGCGGCCACGGCCCGGTATTTCCTGTTGATCTTCTCGACGCCGCCGTCGCTGCCGTCAATGGCGTGCATGACTGCCTGCGCTTCCCCTCCGCCGACCATTTGGTCGACCTTGGCGAAACCGCTGACCGCCTGTCCGGCCTTGTTCCCCATAGCAAGTGACTGTAACGCGGCCCGCCGTAACAACTTTTCGGTTAGCTCTGGCAAATCTGCATCAGTTAGCGCGGCAGTTTTAAAGCCTCGGGCAAAAACCTTCCGTTTCACCGCGTCCGCAACCACACTCCGGGTCGGCGTTAGCCAGACGCCCCGCCCAGGCAACTTGCGGCGAATGTCAGGCGTTACATGATTTTCCGGATCAAGAACGAAGCGCAGCAAATTATCGTCCTCGCGCCGCTCTCGCGTGAGAGCGCACATGCGAATAGAGCCAGCCGCGTCGGTTTCCAGATCATCTTCAGGCTTCAAACGACTACGTTTCTCCACTATCGATTCAAATCGAGATGGGCTTCCTGCGCGTTTTGACCCAGCGGGTACTGGATACGCATGAGGCCGACTTATGCTTTTTCCGTCTCCGCCGCATCGTCTTCAGCCACGTCTTCCTGCTCCTCCGCAGGCTCCGGATCAGCTTCGATCCAGCCGAGGTCTATGCGCGCTGCCTTGATCATTTCTTCCGCGTCCTGACGGCTGACGTTGTGGCCATCGAGAAAGCCTTTGTGGCGCTTGTTACCGTCCGCAGTCTTCTCGCTCCAGCCAGTCAGGTCATCGGTGGCGCAACCGGCGAAGTCTTCGACCGTTTTCACGTCGTTTTCGCCAAGCGCGACTAGTATGGCGTTCGTGAGGCCCGATATTTTCAGCAAATCCTCGGAGACGCCGAGGTCGTCGCGTTTTTCGATGAGTTCGTTCTCGCGTTTGTCGAGGTGATCGCGGGCGCGGGTTTGAATTTCGTCCGCCGTGTTCTCGTCGAAACCTTCGATGTTGGCGACTTCCTGCGGCTCCACGTAAGCGATTTCCTCGACGCTTGCGAAACCCTCAGAAGCCAGTAATTGGGCGATCACCTCATCGACATCAAGGGCTTCCATGAAAAGGGTCGAGCGTTCGGTGAACTCTTTCTGGCGGCGCTCGGATTCCTCCGCCTCAGTCAGAATATCGATATCCCAGCCGGTCAGTTGTGATGCGAGCCGCACGTTTTGACCGCGACGGCCGATGGCAAGCGAAAGCTGCTCATCCGGCACCACGACCTCAATCCGCTCGCTGTCCTCGTCAAGCACCACTTTGGCGACTTCGGCCGGAGCCAGCGCGTTGACGATGAAAGTGGCGGCGTCCGGCGACCACTGGATGATGTCGATTTTTTCGCCCTGCAACTCATTTACAACGGCTTGTACGCGGCTACCGCGCATCCCTACGCACGCGCCGACCGGATCTATCGAGGCATCCTTTGAAACCACCGCAATTTTAGCGCGGCTGCCGGGGTCGCGCGCCACGGATTTGATCTCTACGATGTTGTCGTAAATCTCAGGCACTTCCATGCTGAACAGCTTGGCCATGAACTCAGGGCGCGTGCGAGACAGGAAGATTTGAGGGCCGCGCGCCTCGCGCCGCACGTCGTATAAATAAGCGCGGATGCGGTCGCCGTATTTGTAATTTTCGCGCGGCAACGCCTCGTCGCGGCGCACAACGGCCTCGGCGCGGCCCATATCGACGATGATATTGCCGTATTCCACCCGCTTGACCGTGCCGTTGACCACTTCCCCAACGCGGCCGATAAATTCGCCGTGCTGGCGGTCGCGCTCGGCCTCGCGCACTTTCTGCACGATCACTTGCTTGGCGTTTTGGGCGGCGACCCGACCAAAATCAAGAGGTGGCAACGGCTCGGCGATCTCATCGCCAACAGCCGCGCCAGGATTGCGCTTTTTGGCTTCTTTAAGCGAAATCTCGGTGGCGTCCTCGCTGACTTTCTCGACCACGATCAGTACGCGGTTCAGCCGGATTTCGCCGGTGCGGCCGTCGATCTCGGCCTTGATTTCATTTTCGCTGCCGTAGCGGGATTTCGCAGCCTTCTGAATCGCGTCCTCCATCGCCTGGATGACCAGCGACCTGTCGATGGATTTTTCGCGCGCAACCGCGTCCGCGATCTGCAGAAGTTCAAGTTTATTCGCGCTAACGCCCTGCTGCGCCATTAAGCCGTCTCCATGTTCTTCGTCTTCTAATCAGCGCAAAAAAAGCGCTTAGATTTATTTATCGCTGTCCGGCACCGTAGCTTCACCTTCGTCGCTTTGTTCGTCCTCCGCCTCAAGCTCAACTTCGGGCTTACGATTTAAGGACGCCTTAATCAGATCATCCGTCACAATCAACCTTGCCTCGTGGATCATGTGCACGGGCAGGCCAATAACTTGCTGGCCTTCCATGCCGTCGATCTCGATCTTGAGGCGCGCCTCACCATTTTCATAACCATCGACGATGCCGCGAAACCGGCGACGCCCTGCAAGCATTTCCCGCAACTCAATTTTTGCCTCGAAACCCGCCCAATCCTCGAAATCGGAGGGACGCACGAGCGGCCTGTCGATGCCCGGAGACGAAACCTCCAGAAAATAACCGCCCGGCATCGGGTCATGCACGTCCAATAGCGGCGACAGGCGACGGCTAATAAGGGTGCAATCCTCAATCGCGAACCCGCCGCCCTCCTTGTCAGCCATGATCTGCACTGTCGTTCCATCGCGGGCCGACACTTTAACCCGCACAAGCCGGTAGCCTAGTTCTGCTATAACAGGCTCCGCGAGCGCTGCGATGCCAGCCGCCAAACCGTCCTCGCGCACGAAGCGCGCGTTTTTACCGTTTGATTCGTCAATCGTCATGTGCTTGCAGAACCGGCCAATGAAAAAAGAGCGGGTTCGGAGGAACCCACTCTGGTCAATTAGATATGATCACGAGCATCGCAAACTATACGAGACTTTTTTGCCACCAGCAAGAGGCCCGTTTGCTTCAGCGATTTTATAAGCGAATAAACTCCAGATATCGGCATGCACGGCCAGCGGCAAGGGCTTTTTCCTCATAGCGCGTGACCGCCCAGTCGCGGGGGCGTAGCAATATATCCCGTTCGATGGCCGCAAAGGAGGGAACTTCGCTCATTACGCTCATCACGCCGCGAATGTACGCTTCGATATCGCTAGCGATGGTGAGCATGGCGCCGGGGCGAAGCGTGCGCTCCAGTTGCGCGATGAGATCGGGGCTGACGATGCGTCGCCCGTCATGCCGCCGCTTGGGCCAGGGGTCTGGGAACAGGATAAACGCGCGCCCCAGCGAGGCGTCAGGAAGCCACGCCATGAGCGGTCGGACATCGTTGTCAAGAACCCGCACATTCATAAGATTATGCGCGGAGACCTGGGCGATAACTTTTGCGACGCCGTTCAGGAAAGGCTCCGCGCCGATGAACCCCACGTCAGGGCGCCGCCTCGCCTGCGCGATCAAATGCTCGCCGCCGCCAAAACCGATCTCAAGCCATATATCGGTTATAGGCGCCTCGAAAAGGCTCGCCAAACCGTACGGTGGCGGCGCGCTTACGTCGATGCGAAGCTTTGGAAGGAGATCATCAAGCAATTTCTGCCTGCGAGGCGTTAACGGGCGACCTTTGCGCCGTCCGTAAAACCGCTCCTCGGTCGGCCTTTGCGGCTGATCGCCTTCGTCGTCATCGCTGCCAGCTAACGCCATGCGATTTTAAGCGAATGCGCTTTTCAATTGCTCGACCAGATCGAGCCGTTCCCACGAAAAGCCGCCGTCATTTTCAGGTTTGCGTCCGAAATGGCCATAGGCGGCAGTGCGGCGGTAGATCGGGCGGTTGAGATGGAGCGTTTCGCGGATGCCGCGCGGGCTTAAATCCATCATGTCCCACAGCGCGGATTCGAGCGCCGCGACATCAACATTCGCCCCGCCATGAAGATCGACGTAAAGCGAAAGGGGCTTCGACACACCGATGGCGTAGGAAAGCTGAATGGAGCATCGCGTCGCCAACCCGGCCGCCACAACGTTTTTCGCCAGATAACGCGCCGCGTAAGCCGCCGATCGGTCAACCTTCGTTGGGTCTTTACCGGAAAAAGCGCCGCCGCCATGTGCGGACGCGCCGCCGTAAGTATCCACGATGATCTTGCGGCCGGTCAGGCCAGCGTCACCGTCCGGACCGCCAATGACGAAGCGGCCTGTCGGATTAACGTAAAGTTTTTCCTCAGTCGGCATCCAGCCTTCGGGCAAAACGCTTTTAACATAGCCGCGGACAAACTCGCGGATTTCTTCCTGGCTTGCGCTTTCAGAGTGCTGCGTCGATACAACGACCGATTCGGCGCGCACGGGCTTACCGTTCTCGTACCTCAGCGTCACCTGGCTTTTCGCGTCTGGCCCAAACTGTGGGGCGGCGCCTGAATGGCGGGCCGTAGCCATGTCCTGTAGAATACGATGCGAGTAATAGAGTGGTGCGGGCATAAAGTCTTCGGTTTCATCGCAGGCAAAGCCGAACATAATGCCCTGATCGCCAGCGCCCTCGTCCTTCTGCGCGCTTGAATCGACTCCTACCGCGATGTCGGCCGACTGCTCGTGCACGTAGCATTGCACGTCCATTTTTTCCCAATGGAAGCCGTCCTGCTCGTATCCAATTTCGCGCACGGTGCGGCGCGCGGCGTCGATCAGGGTGTCGTGGTTTACGCTTGCGGGGCCGCGAACCTCACCTGCCAAAACAACGCGGTTGGTCGTGGCTAGCGTTTCAAGGGCGACGCGAGCATGTGGATCAGCCGCCAGATAAGCATCCACGATAGCATCTGAAATCTGGTCGCACACCTTGTCCGGATGTCCCTCGGATACGGATTCACTCGTGAATAAGTAGCTTTTTCTGGACACTGCTCAGGCTCCATGATTTATGCCGTGACGGCAAAATTTATGACTACACATTTTGGTTTGTGCAGTGCAAAAACTTGGCCCGTCAACTTCTTTTTTGAGGTTATCAGTCGGTTGGTTTGAGCGGCTGGCCGGTATCCGCCAAAGCTTCCGACGCCTCATCTGACAGCGACCGCACAAGATCAATAATCTTGCGACGAATCTTCGCATCGCTTACTTTGACAAACGCGCGGTTGAGTTCGAGACCTTCGCGTGTGTTGAGAAAATCCATCAGGAATGTTTCGGTCTTGGCCTCTGCAAAGCCTGCCTGCTGTTGAGCGCCCGGGCGAACGGGAGCATCCTCGAAAAAGAACGACATTGGCACATCCAGAATTTGCGAAAGCTGGAATAAGCGGCTGGCGCCAATCCGGTTCGTGCCTTTTTCGTATTTCTGAATTTGCTGGAATGTAAGGCTCATCTTATCGCCAAGTTTTTCTTGGCTCATCCCGATCACAAGGCGGCGCAAACGCACGCGGCTTCCAACATGGATATCGACAGGATTTGGCTTCCTGCCGTTCGACTCAAAACCTTCTTCACCACCGGCCATAGCCCGCAGCTCCGCCCCCAAAATTCCCATTTCCAACCCCATTTCGATCTACAATTATCACAATGTACACAATGCCTACTGTTTAATGTATGCAACTTTTGGTACGTATAGACCGCAACCTACCCCGTCAAGATAGACTTATCATATTCGCCTTAAAGTTTAAGTATCAAAAAGATACAAGACTACGGCACCTTTCTGGCGAAATCAGTCTAATGCACGCATAAATTTAGGTTTTGTTGATTCGCGCAACCGTTAATGGCGTTAGGAAGAGCATGAGAATAAGCAAAAACAATGGCACAAAGCCCCACTCGCTTATCTGCGAATATTCTGTATCAATCACAGTGGAGGGAAGGCTTACATCGATAACACCCTCGCTGTTTAGCGGCAGGCTCTTGGTGACGCGGCCATAGCTGTCAATGACAGCCGATATGCCCGTGTTAGCAGCCCGCACGACTGGCCGTCCTTCCTCTGCAGCCCTGACGCGCGCTTGAAGAAGATGCTGGTGAGGCCCGGATGTTGCGCCAAACCAGGCGTCGTTGGTCAGATTGAGCATCCACCTGGCCCCTGCGTCGGGCATGACCGCGCCGGGGAAGATAATCTCGTAACAGATCAATGGCGAGAACGGCGGCGCGTGGCGCGTCTGGATGGCGTTACGTGACGTTCCAGCCTCGAATCCAATCGCGTGATGAGTAAGGTGCTTTGCCCCCAGCCATTTGAAAAACCCGGGAAACGGCAGGTATTCGCCAAAAGGCACGAGGTGGTTCTTATCATAGCGCGCCTCTATTTTGGCGTCACCGGAAAGCACGAAAAGGGTATTGTAAACGCCTGTCATCGAACGCTTTCCATTGGCGTCAGTTGACGTGGTCGCGCGCTCTGCGCCGAGAATCAAAGAACCGCCTTGGGGTATCGCGGATTTGATTGCTTCTCTGGCCAATTCGTCAAAAATAGCGTCATCGGCGGCAAAAAGAAATGGCGTTGAGGACTCAGGCCAAATCACGTGGGTGAGATCCGGTGGGACGTTTTCCGAGCTAAGGCGCAAATAGCGCTCGAAAATCCACGCACGGTTTTCAGGCCTCCACTTCTCCGCCTGCGGAATGTTGCCCTGCACGATCCGCATTTTGACGCCTGGAAGCGTTGCGGATGATGCGTCAGCGAGGCGCGCCGCGCCCCAAACGCCCATGCCAATTAAAGCAATTGCCGCGATGGCTGGCGCCGCCCACCGCTTTGCAGCGCCACTTTCCAGGTCAAAAATGGCGGCCGGGCTAGCGAAGATAAAGACGGCGACGAAGGTCAACCCGTAGGCGCCAAACAGCGACGCGGACTGCAATAAGGCTTCATTGCCCACGAGTGCATACCCTAGCGAGTTCCATGGGAATCCCGTCAGGACATGGCCGCGAATCCACTCCACGGTGAAGAATGCGCACGCTAGCGTCAGGATGCGCCAGCTTCCGGGACGCCACACCAGCATGGCGAGTGCGCAGGCGACGGCGTAAAAAATCGCCAGAGCCGCAGGCACGCCCGCGACCGCCAAAGGCAAGGCCCAGAGAAATTTATCCGGTTCGACAAGAAACGCCTCGCCGATCCAGAACAACCCGGCGAGAAAATAGCCGAAGCCGAAAAACCAGCCGGTTTTAGCCGCAGCGACAAGTGATGCGCGACTAGGCCAGGTCTCTCGCTTGGAGGCGTCATGGTCGAGTAGGAGCACTAGCGCTGGCAACGTCAGGAACATGACCGGCCACGCAAAGACCGGCGCCATGCTCAGAGCGGATATACCTCCCGCCGCAAACGTAATGAGCCATCGAAGCCATTTGCCCGCGTTAGAAAACCACGCGGCGATAGGCATGTCAGCTCCTGATTTACGGGGATAAAAGACGAGTGTTACGCGGCTTGAGTTCCGCGTTTAAGTGATGCTTCTTTGACAGCAACAGCGGCGGGATTGTTTTTTTCGATAGCCTTTTTATGCGATATGGCGTGAATGCGCACCTTGCCAATGCGATGCTGGTCGAGATCGAGCACCTCAAAGTCAACGCCTGCCGGATGACGCACATGTTCGCCCGGCGCTGGCAGACGGCCAAGTATGGCAAGCACCAAACCGCCAACAGTCTCGCTTTCATCGTCGTCTTCAGGTGGGGCAAGCTCACACCCTAGATAGGCGTTGAGCGTTTCAAGAGGCGTGCGGGCGTCGACAATCAACCCATCTTCGTTTTCGACTATCAGCGGCTTCTCGATCACATCGTGTTCGTCTTCAATGTCGCCTACGAGAGGTTCGATAAGGTCTTCGATGGAAACCAAGCCGTCGATGCCGTTAAACTCATCGTAGATAAGCGCCAGATGTTTTCGCGTCGTCTGCATACGTCGCAGTAGCGCCGCGACGGGCGTAGATTGAGGCTCGAACAATATTTCCCGTTCCAGCCCGAGCGACTTTACAGATCGGGATAAATCTACGCACTGGAGATCAAGTGTCGTCGTCTCGACGTCAGGTTTCGCATCTCCGTCCACGCTTGCGGTTTGCGTCATCCAGCGGATCACATCCTTGATGTGAACCATTCCATAAGCATGATCAAGCGATCCGCGATAAACCGGCACGCGCGAGTGGCCGGCCTGCGCGAAAAGTTTTAGTAGCTCATCCAGAGACGCATTTTCATCGATGGAGAGAATATCGGCGCGGGGAACCATCACATCGTCGACGCGTAGCGTGCCGAACTCCAGAATATTCAGCAGAAGCTTGCGTTCTTCCACCGAGAAATACTCGCCGCCCGTGTTTTCGTCGCTGGATTTTAGCGCTTCTTCGAGCTTCTCTTTGAGGCTCCCGCCATTCGAGAGACCGAAAGCGTTTGTCAGACGATGATACCACCGCCCGCGACGGTTACGCCTTTCAAACTCCTGAAAAGCGGGGCGAGTGGTCTGTTTACCTATGCTAGTGTCGGACGCCATGGTTTAATTTTCGATCAAGCAGCTTCTGGTTCGACCGCGTCGAGCCTACAATCATAAGGGTCTGAAACCCCAAGTGTGTTTAAAATCGTTCTCTCAGCGGCTTCCATTCTTTCAGCTTCTTCGTCATTTTCATGATCGAAGCCAAGCAGATGTAGCACACCATGTACTGTCAAATGCGCCAGATGATCGGCGGGATATTTACCCTCCGCCGCAGCCTCGCAAATGAGAGTTTCATAGGCAATGATGACATCGCCCAGAAACACCGGACCCGACGCGGCCGAAAGCATCATTCCATTTGTGAAAGACAAAACGTTGGTCGGCTTGTTCTGGTTGCGATAACGGGCGTTTAAAATCTGGATTTCCGCGTCGCAGGAAAGCGCCACCGAAACCTCGACCTCCTCATTCGACACAAAAGCAGCGGTCGCCTGAGCCGCGCGGACGACAACTGCTTCAGTGTCGCAGATAGATTTCCATTCATCATGGGAAACATTTATAGCAACGTCGGCAAGCGCCCTTGTTGCGCCATTCCCGATCAAATCCATTTTTGGTTGTTCAAGCATGTCCCTAGCGATCCGGAGCAGCTTCATAGGCTTCGACGATTTTACCAACAAGCTCCCGGCGCACAACATCCGCGCGCGTAAAGCCGATATGCCGTATGCCGTCGATATGTGCGAGAAGTTTAATGGCCTGCTCCAGCCCGGATTTCTGACCGCTGGGCAAATCGACCTGCGACGGATCGCCGGTGACAATCATCTGACTGCCTTCGCCGATACGGGTTAAAAACATCTTCATTTGCGTCGCAGTGCAGTTCTGCGCCTCATCCAGGATAATCATTGCGTGGCTAAGTGTGCGGCCGCGCATGAAAGCCAGCGGCGCTATCTCGATAAGTCCGGTTTCAAGGCCTTTTTCAACTTTTTCCGCCGGGAGCACGTCATATAGCGCATCGTAGAGCGGACGCAAGTATGGATCGACCTTTTCACGCATGTCGCCGGGAAGGAAACCAAGGCGCTCTCCAGCCTCAACTGCCGGGCGGGAGAGGATAATGCGCTCGGTCTCGCCGCGCTCCAGCATGCCCGCTGCGTAAACGACAGCCAGATAGGTTTTGCCGGTGCCCGCTGGCCCCGTGCCGAAAATAAGTTCAGCCGTCTCAAGCGCACGAATATACTCGGATTGCATCGGGGTGCGCGCTGATATGAGCCGTTTGCGTGTGCGGAGTTGCGCAACACCGGGAGCCGCATCCTCTGACGCCAACCCTTTGGCCGCGTCCTTCGTAGGAGCCTTTACGCCAAAGCCTGCCTGCGCGTGCCGGATCGCGCCATTGACATCGCCCGCAGTCACGGCCTGACCCGACACGAGACGCGAATACAACCATTCAAGAACGGATTTTGCCGTGCCGCAGTTAAGCTCCGATCCTTCAACGATGACCACATTGCCATGCGCGACCGCTTCTACATTTAACCTGTCTTCAAGTATGGATAAATTCGCGTCAAATTCACCAAGCAGATTGGCTAGCAACCTGTTGTCATCGAAATGCAGCTCGATTCTCTGCATGGATTCGCGCGCTCCTTTCGCTGGTGAACGCTTGTTAGCGACGACAGCCTTTGGTTGCATTCCGCGATTATCCGCCAATGATTATCTCCATCACGTAAGACCAACCCATGTCTTTCACGTAAGACCAACCCATGTCTTTTGAGTAATATCATAGGGCAACCACGCATTTATGACGCCCTCAAGACTATTGCGCCCGGCGGCAATAATATCAACATCTCCGATTTGCCCAAGCATTGAACGATCAGCTTTGACATGTACGGCCTGTAAAAACGGCGAGCGGCCAGTGAGCTGTCCCGTTTCCCGCCCCTCGCGCTCGAACAGCACGCTCATGCGTTTGCCCGCACACCTCGCATTAAAAGCGGTCTGCTGCTCCAGCAGAAGCGACTGTAACCTCAGTAACCGCGCCGCCTTTACTTCTTCGGGAACCTGCTCGCCCATATCCGATGCGGGCGTGCCAGGGCGTGGACTATATTTGAACGAATAAGCCTGCGCGTATTCGACTTCTCGCACCATGCGCAGCGTATCCTCAAAGTCCGCGTGCGTTTCGCCGGGAAAGCCCACGATAATGTCTGTGGATAAAGCCATGTCTGGACGCGCATCGCGGATTTTGCCAACCAGCCGCCGGTAGTCGTTGCCAGTGTGCTTGCGATTCATCGCGGCCAAAATCCGGTCCGAGCCGGACTGAAACGGCAAGTGCAGGTAGGGCATGAGTTTTGGCAAATCGCGGTGTGCGTCGATGAGGTCGTCGCTCATATCGGCGGGGTGGCTTGTAATATAACGCAGCCGCTCTATGCCATCGATTTCAGCCAGCTCCAACAGAAGCCGCGCCAAACCCCACACTTCGCCGTTTGCCTCGCCATGATAGGCGTTGACGTTCTGGCCAAGCAGGGTGATCTCGCGAACGCCGGCAAAGGCAAGCCTGCGGGCCTCGCTCAGAATGTCCGCCGGAGGACGAGAATATTCGGCGCCGCGCGTATACGGCACAACGCAGAACGTGCAAAATTTGTCGCAGCCCTCCTGCACCGTCAGAAAAGCCGCTGGAGAACGCCGCGCGGCGGATGTATCCCGGCTCGGAAGAGCGCCAAATTTACCGTGCTGCGGAAATTCCGTTTCAAGCGTGCGCTTGCCAGCCCGAGCTTCCCTCAAAAGGTGCGGTAGCCGGTGATAATTCTGCGGCCCGACGACGATGTCCACCACTGGCGCGCGCGCCATGATTTCCGCGCCTTCCGCCTGCGCCACGCAACCCGCCACCGCAATAAATGTCTGTTTGCCCTGTGTTGCCCGCTCGCCCTGCAAAACCCTCAGCCGCCCAAGCTCGGAATAGACCTTCTCCGCCGCTTTCTCCCGGATATGGCAGGTGTTGAGCACGATAAGGTCGGCGTCGGCAATAATTTTGGTTTCGACATACCCGGAAGGCGCAAGCGCCTCAATCATGCGCTCCGAGTCGTAGACGTTCATCTGACAGCCATAAGTCTTTATGAAGACCTTTTTTGCGTCGTGCGTCATGTCAGGTCGTCTCGTGGTTCAGTTTCAGCGATTACTGGAACCGGCTGCGGCCGCGCTGTCAACAGTTCCGTAAAATTCTGCCTCACCAGGATTTCTGTGTAAGCCGCAATCTGCTTTCGCCCCTGAAAGCGCTGCAATGGCGCAGGCTCGCTCACGCGGATGGACACGTCAACCGGGCCAAGCTTCAAAAGCTCCCATGCGTGGCTGAGGATTTCCATGCCCCCATACCAGGCGATAAGAGGGCGCTGTCCCCGGTTGAGCGGCAGGCCATTCAGCCGCGTATACACAATAGTCGCTGTCTGCACGACGGTTCTGCTTGCACTGGATGCGCCATCCGAGAAGTCGCTCACCGCCGCGAATAGTGAACTTTTGAATGGCAGCACCTGATTACCGTCGCCACTCGTCCCCTCGGCGAACAGCACGAGACAATCCCCGGTTTCGAGCCGCCCGGCGATCTCCATCGCCGTCTCGCGAACCGATATACGCTTGTTCCTATCGACGAAAACCGTGCGTTGGAGGCGGGCGAAGAGATTGATGACCGGCCACCCGTCAATCTCGGACTTGGCCACAAACGAAACCGGCGCGATACTGGATAAAACGATGATGTCTAGCCATGAAATATGGTTCGAGACCAACAGAACTGGCGCGCCGCTGGCAACCGCCCCCGTAAGTTGAACCCGTATGCCAAACAGCCGCGCCACCCGCCGGTGATACCAGAACGGCAGCTTCCGCGCGTGCGCCGAACCAAGTTTCGCCAGCGCATACTGCACCGGCATGAGGGGTAGGGTAAGAGCGATAAAACCAATGAGCAGAAGCGCGCCGCGCAGTGTTTGCATCAATTATGCGCTCCGGAGCGGTTTGGGCTTCACGATGGCGCGGCCGTACAATTGCAGGCGATGGCCGGTCAATTCATAACCCAATTTTCTCGCCACGATCTCCTGCAAGCGCTCGATTTCCTCATCGCGAAATTCTATGACGTCGCCCGTCTCCACGTCGATCAGATGATCGTGATGCTGATCCTCCGCGCGTTCATAGCGAGCGCGTCCATCGCCAAACTCGCGCCGCTCCAGAATCCCGGCGTCGCGCAATAACTTCACTGTCCGATAAACGGTCGAGAGCGAAATGCGGTGATCCACGGCGTGTGCGCGTTTATACACTTCCTCAACATCCGGATGATCCTGCGCGTCGGCCAGCACTCTCGATATGGTGCGGCGCTGGCCAGTCATCCGCATGCCTTTATCGGCGCAAAGCTGTTCGAGCCTGTTCATCATCGGGCTGGTTTTCGCCATGCCAATCCGTATTTGCCGCCTTTGAAGAGAAGTCTATGACCTATCGTTGCGCTTGTGAGTAAAATCATTTGCCGATTTCAAGACGCATTACAAGCGCGGTTTTGGCAGGGCCGTGTTCCCCGTCTACCGCGCCAAAATATCCTGGGCGGCACCCTGCGGGTTTAAAACCCGAAAGCGCGTAGAGCGCCAAAGCCGCTGTGTTATCTTCCGCCACCTCCAGAAAGACCTCATCAGCGCCTTTTTCAGCCACCCATGCAATAGCCTCATGCAACAGAAATGCGCCCACCCCTTTGCGCTGACAATCCGGCGCGACGGCGATAGTGAGTATCTCCGCCTCGCTGGCGACCACGCGCGGCAAAACGAACCCGGCAATGTCCTCATCCATCATGGCTATAAGCGGGAAAGCGAAGCCGTCTTCGGTTAACGAGCGAAGTTCGGCCGCGCTCCACCTGCGGGCGAAACACGCGCCATGAATGATCGAAAGCGCCTGGTAATCCGCCACGCTGGCATGTTTCAGCGCCCGGTTTCCGCTCATGTCACAGCGCGGGGTAGGATTTTGCTTTGCTGAGGCTTTGCATCTGCGGGGCGCAGGTAAAGCGGTGCAAGTTCGAGGCTTGGCGCCCGTGTCTCAGCCATTTCTGCCAATGCGGACGCGCTGGGCGCTAAACTTACCGCTATTGCGCTGGGAATGCCCGCTGCGCCGGGGCCGACAAGGATAAACTTGCTGGCTTTCGTTAGATCGGGCAGCGAAGACACTTGCTCTACCTCGGCGACTGACATTGCGACGCCGCTTGCATCGAACTTTTGCAAGTACACCATATCGCGTCCCGCGGGCGCCGTGACGATGAAGGGAAAGCCCCGTTCCTCACGCGCAAAAACATGCGCCATGACTTCGAGGCTCGGCACTCCGACTACATCTATTTTCCGCGCGAGTGCGAACCCCTTCGCCGCCGCCAGGCTTGCCCGTATGCCGGTGAATGTGCCCGGGCCAGTCGCCACCCCAATACGATGCAAATCATGGAAATAAACTGCTGTCCGTTCCATGGCGTCAACGATTAATGGCAGCAGCGATTCCGATTGTTCCCGCGCCGCCCCGCCGAAACGCTCCACTCTGAGGTCGCCGTTAACGCGGATCGCCACGGAAGACACGTCCATACTGGTTTCAAGCGCGAGAATAACCATCGCATACTATATGATTTGGGCGATCTGATCGAATTCAAAGCGCGGCGAGCGGGGGAATAGCCCGGCCGGGTCGCCGTAGCCCAGATTGACCAGCACGTTGGATTTCACCTGCGTGCCTGCGAAAAACTCAGCGTCCACGCCAGCGGTGTTGAACCCGCTCATCGGGCCGCAGTCCAGCCCAATCGCCCGCGCGGCCAAGATGAAATAAGCCACCTGCAATGTGCCGTTCTGAAAAGACGATCGCTCGATGAACGGCTGGTTGCCGACGAACCATGATTTCGCGTCTGCGTGAGGAAACAGGAACGGCAAGTGCTCGTAAAACTCATTGTCATGGCCCATAAGCGCGATAACCGGCGCGGCCATGGTTTTCTCAACGTTCCCTTCCATCAGGTGCGGCTTTAACCGCGCCTTGGCTTCGGTAGACCTTAGGAACACTATACGGGCGGGTGACTGGTTCGCGCTTGTCGGCGCCCACTTCATGATCTCAACGATTTCGCGCAACTGATCGTCGGAAACAGGTTTGTCCTGCCATTTATTGTGGGTACGGGCGGCAAAGAAAAGCTGGTCAAGCGCATTCCGGTCGATATGTACAGCCATGACAATGGTTCCGAATTATTGAACTATGCACTTGACGTAAGCCCGGGCGCACAGTTTTGCAAGTGATTACACGGCCGGCTGAACTTCTTTAACCTCGGGCACGAAATGGCGGAGCAGATTCTCAATGCCATGGCGCAGCGTCGCGGTGGAGGACGGGCAGCCAGCGCAGGCGCCGCGCATTTTCAGGTAAACCACGCCGTCACGGAAGCCATGAAAGGTGATATCGCCCCCGTCGGAAGCCACGGCCGGGCGCACGCGGGTTTCGAGCAAATCCTTGATTGTCGCGACAATTTCGGCATGCTCAGGCGCATAATCGCCGTCCTCAAGACCACCCGCCGACTCCTCCTGCACGACTGGCGCGCCGGACATATAGTGCTCCATGATGGCGCCGAGCACGGCAGGCTTCAGATGCTGCCAATCGCCCTCGCTTTTCGATACCGATATGAAATCATAGGCAAAAAACACCCCGTCCACGCCTTCGATCTCGAACAGACGGGCGGCAAGCGGCGATCCGGCCTGCGCCGCCGCGCGATCCTTGAATTCGCGGGTGCCATGTTCCAGCACTTGCTTGCCGGGGATGAATTTCATTGTTGCCGGATTTGGGGTCGCTTCGGTTTGGATGAACATTGTCGCTCCTTCAAAATGGTTGCCGCTCCCAAGCGCGGCTTAGAACTCTTCTATACTACAAATAAGCCTTTTCGCCGAAAGCGCAACGAGGAGTTAAGCAAGCCCCTCAACTTCTTCTAGGGACAATGTGCCCGGCACGACCGTGATCGGAATTGAAAACGAACCGGCCCTTGCGCCCGCGAGCGAGGCGACGAGCGGTCCCGGTCCTTTCGGATCGGTCGAAGCGCCAAGCACAAGCACGCCGATGTCCTGATCCTCATCGATCAGCTTCATCACTTCATCCGCACGCAGACCTTCGCGTATCTGCTCCTCCGGCGTCACATCGGTAAAGCCCCAGTTGTGGATTTTGCGGGCGCACAGGCGAAAAACTGCCATGGCTTTGGTGGTGGCCTCCTCGCGGAAGGCGGCCTCGACGCCAAGCCAATGCGTCGTTTCGGGCGGTTCGATAATGTAAAGCAGCACCAGGCTGCCGCCTGTCCGCTGCGACCGGCGCACCGCATAGGCGAGCGCCGTATCCATCTCGGGAGACTCGTCCACGACCACCAGAAATTTGCGTTTGTGCCCTTGCTCGAAAAGCTGTCTGCGTTTGCGTGCGGTCATCGGCCTGCGATCCGTTTGCCCCAAGACACTACATTACATGAAAGATCGCAGTTTCACGACCGGATAAAGCCCACAATGTCCTTCACATGTCCCATATTTGTGTCGGCGATGTTCCGCGCCCGCGCTGCGCCATCGGCCAGTACGCCGTCGATGTAGCTGGCGTCCGCCGAAAGCTCTTTTATGCGCGCGGTGATGGGCGAGAGCTTGTCCACGCATAGCTCTATCAGCGCCGCCTTGAATTTAGAAAATTGCGCGCCGCCAAACTCAGCCAGCACGTCCGCTTTTGTCTCGCCTGCCAGCGCGGCGTAAATGCCGGTGAGGTTATCCGCCTCGGATCTCCCCTCCAGCCCCTTCTCGTCCGAGGGTAGCGGTTCGGGATCGCTTTTCGCCTTCTTGATTTTCTTGGCGATTGTCTCGGCGTCGTCCGTCAGGTTAATGCGCGACATATCGGAGGCGTCAGACTTGCTCATCTTGGCCGCGCCATCGCGGAGGCTCATCACGCGCGTCGCGGGGCCGGAGATAAGCGGTTCGGGCAGGGGGAAGAAGCCATCATCGAAGCCCGCTGCCGCGATGCGCGCGCTATAATCGTTGTTGAACTTCTGCGCGATGTCGCGCGCCAGCTCCAGATGTTGCTTCTGGTCGTCGCCGACGGGCACGTGCGTGGCGCGATAGGCCAGAATATCCGCCGCCATCAGGTTGGGATAGGCGTAAAGCCCGACGCTCGACGCCTCGCGATCCTTGCCCGCCTTTTCCTTGAACTGCGTCATCCGGCTTAACCAGCCGAGCCGCGCCACGCAATTGAATATCCACGCCAGTTCGGCGTGCGCGGAGACCTGGCTTTGGTTGAAAATGATCTGTTGCTTGGGGTCTATGCCCGCCGCAATGAACGCCGCCGTCACCTCGCGCGTGTTGCGCGTCAACTCCGTCGGGTCTTGCCACACCGTAATCGCGTGTAAATCGACAACGCAGTACAGGCAATCGTACTGCTCCTGCAACGCGACAAACTTCGTCACCGCCCCGAGGTAATTGCCCAGATGCAGATTACCGGTAGGCTGCACGCCCGAAAACACGCGCTGTTCAAATGCCATGACAGTCCTCCTTTTGGGGCATATGCCAGCGTTCGCCGTCGCCGCGCAAGTCTGATTGCCGGGAGGCTGTCTGACAGGCGCTCCCGCTCAATTATGGAGCTTATCGCGCGGGTGTGTCGCATTAGGGCGACGCGACCGGGTTTTTCGCCCTGGCTCCATCTGTGCTGCCCGAAAACGGGTCGCGAATCGGATCAGCCGTGCTTAGATCCCTATTCCTTTCCTTAGTAAGGATATTCTAATATGCCTCGCATTCTTCTGCTTGCAGCCGCCTTGTGCGCCCTCTCAACCTCGATCTCGCGTCCCACTTTAGCCGAAGCGCCTGATTACGCCGAACAGCAGGAAGCCGACCAGCCAGATTTCATTCTGCAAAGGATTGCAGGGCCGTTCGAGAACCCGTGGTCAATCGCATTTCTGCCAGAAGGCGGCGTTTTGCTGACAGAGCGTCCGGGCCGGTTGCGCTTTATCGACGAATGGAGCGGTAACGTGCGAGAGATCGCCGGTTTGCCGGAGATGCTGACTGGCAGCCACGCCGGACTGCTCGACATCGCTCTCGACCCAGATTTTCGCGAGAACCGAGTGGTTTACCTGTCGTTCACCAGCGGCGCGCCCGAGGCTGCCAGCGTCAATGTTTTTAAGGCGAAGCTCGACATCGATAATCTAATCCTCACTGATGGTAAGATCATTTTCACGAGTCAGCCCCCGGCGCCCGGGCTTGAACAATTCAGGGGACGGATCGCTATCGATTGGAGCGGTTATCTTTATCTCATCCTCGGCGACCGGTTCAGTAGCGAGCGAGCGCAGGATTTGAGCGATCACGCAGGCAGCATCGTGCGCATTACGCGCGACAGTGACGCACCAGAGGATAACCCCTTCCACAACATTCAGGTTGGGCGGCCTGAAATCTGGACTTTTGGTCACCGTAATCCGCAAGGTCTCGCATCGAGGAAATGACAGGCCGCATTTGGGTGACAGAACACGGCCCGGCTGGAGGCGACGAACTGAACGTAATCGAGAAAGGACAGAACTATGGATGGCCCCTCGTCAGCCACGGGCGGCATTACGACGGGACGAGCGTTCCATTCGGGGTTTCGCTTGAGGGAACCGTTCCGCCCGAGCGGCAATGGACGCCCTCGATAGCACCCTCGGGCCTAGCGTTTTATGGCAACAATGGCCCCGAAGTCTGGCGGCGCACGGCCTGGCTTGGCGCGCTTTCCGGACAGGCTATCATTCGCCTTCACTTTGCTGAGGGCGGGGTAGCGCGCGAGCGCCGATTTTTGAAAGATCAAATCGACCGCGTTCGTGACGTGCGGCTGGCGCCAGATGGCGCCGTTTATATTATCACCGACAATGAACAGGGCGCGCTCTATAGGCTAGACCCCATTATCGAGCAAGCCGACAAGGAAGAGTTGTTCAACGCCATCGAGACTGAAGTGCAATAGCGATCTTATAACTGTCACGCTTCCGGGCCCTGGTTGCTACCCGCTGGATGGTTAGCCTTAAGATTGTCCGCCGCGAGCCGCACAGTTTCAGCAATGCGCTTGCCGCGCGTCTCCTCCCGCTTCGCATTGGCAATCCATTCCAGAATGCCGCGTTGGGATGAGGGCGGAAATCGTTCGAAGTATCCCAGGGAGATTTGATTTGCGTGAGCGCTTCCTGCAAATCCCGTGGAATAATGAGCGCATCGACATCGTTTATCGCATCCTAGTTCCCGTCTTTTTTTCGCCAGCTCCACCTTGTAAAGACCGGCTTTAGTCATCAAGCCCTGCTCGGTGAGCCGCTCGACTTTACTCTTGTTGATTTTCGACTACGCGCTGTCTGGCTTGCGCGGCGACAACAGAAGCATCGTGCGCTCGGCGTCGAGCTTGCGTGGCAAGCTGTCGATCCAACCGAAACACATCGTCTCGTTCACCACGTCGCTGATTGCTGCACTGCTTTTTGTCGTGTTCGTCCGTGAAGCGGCGCGGGTCGACGCCTTTTCCCGGCGCTTTCACCCTCGATGAAGCCGGTGAGCGCCTTGTTAACCGTTACCGCGAAGTCCGGCCGGCTGCGGATGTCCGCAAGGCTCGTCTCGCCAATAAGGTTAACGGCGCGAAATGCACATGCTTCGCCTGCCGCTTGAACAAGCGTCTCCAGTGGCCCGCGAAGCTGATCTTCCGGCGCGCCTGCGATTGCCGGGCTGGAAAGCCTCTGTTTGACGGCGGCGCCGTAGTCCGAGATGGCTGTGGTCAGCATCTTTTCTGCCACTGCTTATGTCCCCTTCTTTACCGCACGCCGCAGTGCACCCAGCGTCATCGCGCCGGTCAATTGCGCGGCCATTGCGTAGGTGATGGCGCCGCTGCCGATCAGCGCCGCAAGCGCGCCCAACTGTAAAGCTACGCTGTTCGACGGTGCGAAAAACCCGTTGAGGCCATACGAAACGCCCCACAGAACGGCGCCCATCAGCGCGCTGCACAACACGAGCAGCGGCGCGCGGCGCTTTAATGTCGCGTCCACACGAAAGTGGCCGCGCCGTATCAGCGTGACGGTGAGCAGTATGACATTTGTCCAGCCGGCGAGGCTGGTGGCGACGGCGATGCCGACATGACCGATGATGAAAAACAGCGATAGGGAGCCAATGACATTCACCGCCAGCGCAACGCCAGCGTAGAGCATCGGCGTGCGCGTGTCCTCGCGCGCGAAGAAGCCCGGGAGAAACACTTTCGTCATCACAAACGCCGGAAGCCCCACCGCGAACGCTGTTAGCGCGGCCGACACCTGAAGCGCGTCGTTCGCGGAGAACGCCCCGCGCTCAAACAGCACCTGGATGATCGGGTGCGGCGCAATGATCAGCGCGACGGCGGCGGGCAGCGTGAGGATTAGTGCGAATTCGAGGCTGCGGTTCTGGCTATCCATCGCCGCTTGCGCATCACCCGCTGCAAGCTTGCGCGACAGGTCTGGCAGCAGCACCACGGCGATGGCGATGCCGACGATTCCGAGCGGAAGCTGGTTCAGGCGGTCGGCGTAATATAGGTAGGAAACGGCGCTGACCTGCAGTGAGGCGATCATGGTGCCGACAAAGATGTTGATCTGGTTGATGCCGCCGGTGATGAGGCCCGGCACGCCCAGGCTGACCAGGCGTCGCATATCGTCATTCATGCGCGGGCGGCGGAAACCCAGATCCATGCCGAACCGCCGCGCCGTAAGCGCCACATAGGCAAGTTGCGCCAATCCCGCAACTGTTACGCCCCAGGCCAGCATCACGCCTGCCTCCGGCTGGTTATAAAAGCCAAGCCACGCGGCCGTCACCATCACGGCGCTCAGAACAAGATTGAGGATGATGGGGGCGGCGGCAGGCGCGCCAAATTTTCCGAAGGCGTTCAGTAAGCCAGCCGTCAGCGCCATCGCAGACATGCAGGCAATGTAGGGAAACGTTATGCGGGAAAGTAGCACGGCGAGTTCAAACTTGCGCGGATCGGCGGTAAACCCGGGCGCGAGCAGTCCAACTAGCGCGGGCATAAAAATCTCAGCGACGATGACGGTAAGTGCGACTGCGGTTAGCAGCATCGCCATCGCCTGCTCTGCGAAAATGTGGGAAGAATCGCGCCCTTCGGTTTCCAGCCGCTTGGAAAACAGCGGCACGAAGGCCGAGTTGAACGCGCCTTCGGCAAACAATGCCCGGAAAAGGTTCGGGAAGCGGAAGGCGACGAAGAAGGCGTCCGCCACCCAACCAGCGCCAAGCACCGCGGCGATGAGAATATCGCGGACAAAACCCAGAACGCGGCTTATCGCGGTAAGGCCGCCGACGGTTGCGAAGGAGCGGTATAGTTTCATGCTCGTTGCCTAGCCCGTCTTGGCGGCGCGGGCAAGTGCAACAGGGAGTTGCACAAGCCTAACCGTATCCATTCGAGCCGGTTTCAAGCGCCGCCAATATCTTTTCGCGCGAGCGGTGCTTATGCGGCTCCTTCGTAATTTTCTGTTTCCTGAAATCGGTCACGTAAAACACGTCCACCGCTTTCTCGCCAAAGGTCGCGACGTGCGCTGAACTGATATCAAGGTCTATGCCTGCGATGGCGAAGGTGATGTCGAACAGCAACCCCGGCCTATCCAGCCCATTTACCTCGATGACGGTATGCTCGTCGGATAAGGAATTATCGACGATAACCTGTGGCCGCACGGTGAAGGCTTTCAAGACCGATTTCGATTTCAGTCGCTCCGCCAGCAGCCCGTCGAGGCTGCGCTCGCCGCGCAACAACTCGGCCACGAGTTTCACAATACGTTGCGCGCGCGCAAGTTCCTCATCATTCGCAAACAGCTTTTGCAGCGACACGACATCCAGGGCCATGCCGTCTATCGTCGTTGAAATTTGCGCGCTGACGATATTGGCGCCAGCCGCCGCGCATGCTCCAGCCAGCATCGACAGCAGTCGAGGGTTATCTTTTGTGTAAATCGTGATTTCAGTCAGCGCCGTGAAATCGTCCGTCTTGATATCGTAGGCGAGCGGCGAGTTCGGGGTCAGCGACGCGCGCATAAGCCCCGCGTTCTCCACCTGGCGCGCGGTGTCGGTGCGCAGCCAGTATGCGGGGCGATGGCGTGCGATGAACGTCTCTACATCCTCACTCTGCCAACCCTGCAACGCTTTGCGCAATGCATCCTGCGCGACGCGAATTTGCGTCGAGCGCGTCACCTTGGTATGGCCGCCCGCAAGGAGCGGTTCAGTCTCATAATACAGTCCGCGCAGAAGCTGGCCCTTCCAGCCATTCCAGATACCGGGGCCGACGGCGCGAATGTCGGCGACAGTTAGCAACACCAGCAGCTTCAGCCGCTCCGGGCTTTGCACGATGCTGGCAAAATCCTGGATAGTTTTCGGGTCGGAGATATCCCGGCTTTGGGCAAACTGGCTCATCACCAGGTGATTTTCGATGAGCCAGGCGACGGTTTCCACTTCTGCGGGCGAAAGTCCAAGACGCGGGCCGATGTCGCGGGCCACGGTCGCCCCGGCGATCGAGTGATCCTCCTTACGGCCCTTGGCGACATCATGCAGGAAGATCGCAACGTACAGAGCCCGCCGGTTCTGAATATCTGAGATAATCTCGCTTGAAAGTGGAAGCTCGTCGGAAAGCCTGCCGTTTTCGATGTCGGACAGGATGCCGGTCGCGCGGATGAGATGCTCGTCCACCGTGTAGTGATGATACATGTTGAACTGCATCATCGACACGACGCGGCCGAAATCCGGGATAAAGCGCCCCAGAACGTCCGCCTCATTCATGTCGCGCAGCGAATTTTCCGCGTTGGTGCGCGAGATCAGAAGATCGAGAAAAAGACGGTTCGCTTCTGCGTCAGCCCGGAGCGCATCGTCAATCAGGTGCAACGATGCGCGCGCCAGGCGGGTCACATCCGGATGAAGCTGCACCTTGTAGCGTTCCGCGAGCGTAAAAAGGCGGATGAGGTTGGTTTTGTCCGTTTTGAACACATCATTATTTTTGACCGTGATCCGGTTGTTCTCAATTCTGAACTCTGACATCGCGGAAAGCTTTGTCCGTGAGCGCCATGTCAGCGTTGACAAAAGACTGTCGAGGCCCGGCGCGGACTTAAGCTGTTTCAGTTCAAGGCTGGCGCTTACAGTGCGCGTCAGGTCGCCGACATCCTTGGCCACCAAAAAATAGTGCTTCATGAATCGCTCGACCGCGATGAGACCGCCGCGGCTTTTGTAGCGAAGCCGCGCGGCCATCTGCGGCTGCAGGTCGAAGGTTATCCGCTCCTCCGCCTTGCCCGCCAGAAAGTGCAGGTGGCAACGCACCGTCCATAAAAAGTCCTCGCAGCGCCGATAGGTTTTGTACTCCGCTTTTGACAGTAGCCCGTTTTGAATGAATTCGTCGGCGGTGAGGTCTGGATTCAAGTAGATCGCCAGCCAGTGCAAGGTATGCAAATCGCGAAGGCCGCCTTTGCCGTCCTTGATGTTCGGCTCGACACGGTAGCGCGATGCGCCGGTGCGATCGTGGCGCTGGTCGCGTTCTTTCAGCTTGGCGTCAATGAAATCGCGCGCTCCGCCGCTCGCGACCGCCTGCCACAACCGCGCCCGCATGTGCTGAAACAGCTCGCCGTCGCCGAGAATGCAGCGGGCGTCTAAAAGCGATGTGCGAATGGTCAAATCGGATTTGACGTATCGGAGCGATTGCTCAACGGTTCGCGTCGCGTGGCCAACTTTAAAGCCCAGATCCCAGAGGAAATAAAGAATGTACTCCGCGACGCTTTCACCCCATGCCGTCTGTTTGTAAGGTAGCAAAAACAGCAGATCGACATCCGATCCAGGCGCGAGCAACCCTCGCCCGTAACCACCCGTCGCCACCACCGCCATGCGCTCCGCTGCGGACGGGTTTTGCGCGCGATAAACATGCGTGACGGCAAAATCGTAAAGAAATTGAATAATCTCGTCCTGCAGATGCGAGAGGGTTTCCGCGCAGTTGCGGCCGTTGCCATCAACCATAAGCTGTCTCTCGGCTGCGGCACGGCCTTCCGCCTTGAATGCTTTCAGAGCTTGCAGTGCTTCAACGCGTAACTCAACCGCAGAGGCGCTGGCTTTCAACAAAACGGCAAGCCGTTCCCTTGCGGCGAGGGGGTCAGAAAAAAGGTTTTTAAGCGATCCGTTATCGTGCATTCCCGAGTCATACCGCAAATCGCGCTTTGCGAAACCGGCAAATCCCGTAGAGCTTGCGCGATGCTAACGAGAATAAAAAAAGCCTGGACGAGAAGCCCAGGCTTTTAATGTCACATGCGGCGTCCGCCGCCCATCACGGGGGTATAGCCGATCCTTGCGAATGTCGGCAGGTCTTCTTCGTCCATTTCGCCTGACCGAGCGCCCAGATACGCAGCCAGAAGACCGATCAACAACGATGCAAAGGCCCAAAAAGCCGTTGCCGCGATAGCTACACGTGCAGTTTCTGCAGCGCTGCGGATACTTTCCTCAGTCTGCTGAAGTGCGTTGTTTACAGTCGTCTGAGCTTCGTCAACGCGGCGGCGTGCATCCTCAACCGGAATCTTGGCCACGCGCGCAACGGCATTGTTGAGCTGCTCACGTTGAGCTTGATTCCACTCGCCCTGCACGATGCGCTGACCAACAAGATTGGTGATCTCCTGAACCGCGCCCTGATCGACCTCACCCTGAGTCGTGCCAATCAATGTGCGCTGTACGCGCTCGAACAGACCTGGGTTCGCCTGACCTGCCTGAGCTGCGGCATTTGTTGCGCCTGAAAGGGCAGTTGCAGTGCGGTCTACAACGTTTCCAGCGGTATTTACTGCCGAAGTTGCACCTCTCATCATTGCTGGCGCAACAATAGAAACAGTGATTAACGTCGTCAGGGCCCATACGCCGAGGCCATAAATCGCTGCACGTTTGCCGCCAAAGGTGTGCGACATCGCACTGGCGACGAAACCGCCCACGAACAGGCCAATAGCCGATGACGCTAGAAACCATACGCCGCTAACGCCGCCCAATGTCATCAGTCCATCACGCGCCGTGTCCTGGGTGTCAACGACGCTTGCAGTGACGCCCACGCCTAGAATGTGGAGAGCGACCGTGATCGCACATGCGGCCAGTACGCCAAAAAAGATTGCGCTCCATGAGAGTGGACGCCAGCGATCAAGACGCTCTTCGAGATTGTCCTTCATGCGTTCGCGGGCTGCGCCTCCGTCTTCCATGTCATTCTTCTTGTCCATAGATTTGTCGTTTGCCATTTTATGCTCCTTCGCCATGTTGTTATGAGCGGGAAACGCAAAGGGCTTGTATTTGTTTCACGAAGCTTCTGACCTTTAAAAGGATTTGAGTTAATGTGCATTTGTTAAGAGTTGAAAGCCATTGAATAGATTTCGATAACAAGTTCGGCTAATATTGCGCACCTGAGGCTCGCGGTGATCGGCCATGAACAACACAGCCGTTGTGGAACTTGACTGCGTTATCGTCGGCGCCGGGCCAGCTGGTCTGACCGCCGCGATCTACATGGCGCGTTTCCGGCGACGGTTTGTCACCCTGGATTCAGGGATGAGCCGCGCGTCATGGATACCACTGTCTCACAATCACCCCGGCTTCCCGCATGGCGTTGGCGGCAACGAGTTGCTTGAGCGAATGCGCGCGCAACTTATGGAGCATGATGCGACGGTGACGCCTTCCCCTGTGACGAGCGTTGTGAAGCAGGGCGACACATTTCAGGTGCATACAGATAACGCCCGTTTTGCCGCGCCCTTCCTAATCATGGCGACCGGAGTCGTCGACCGGGAGCCTCCGCTCCCAAACATGCGCGCCGCAGTGCGGGAGGGGTTGGTCCGGCAATGCCCCATTTGCGATGGTTATGAGGCTATTGGCAAAGACCTAGCCGTACTGACAAACAATATGGCCGGATTGGGCGAGGCGCTCTTTCTGCGCACGTACACGCCACACATTACTGTCGTAAACATTGGCTCGACGCTAGATCTTGATCCCGGCAATGCAGCTCGCCTTCAAGATGCGGGCATTCGCCTTCAGCAATCGCCACTATCATCGATACTTGCAGACGACGCGGGCAAAGTTTGCATGACGTTCGAAGATGGCGAACAACACAAGTTCGATGCGATTTATTCGGCACTCGGCGTGATCCCCGCGACGGGCCTTTGCGTGGATTTATGAGTGAAGCTTACCGAAGATGCGCGCGTTATTGTCGATGCAAATCAGCAAACATCGGTCAGCGGATGCTACTCAGCCGGCGATAACATGACGGGGTTGAACCAGCTCGGGGTTGCTATGGCTCACGGAGAGATAGCCGCAGTCGCCATCCACAATCGCTTTCGCGAGCGCGATAACCTTAAATTAATTGTAGACTAACTGCGCCGGATCAGTGGCCCGGCGCAGCATAGCGAATGGCTATTTGCACTTCTTTTCGAGAGGCTCGAAAGTCGCGATTACGACCTTGCCTTCATCCGACGCAGGGTCGATTTGCTGAAGCCCGTCCATGATGCGCTCATAATCGCCACCTAGAGATTTGCCCATGTCATCCGCTTTTTTGCCAAGCTCATCAGCTTTCTTTTCGTCCTTTTTCTCACCGGCTTCGTAAGCTTCATTGTAAAGCTTGGACATTTCGCAATACGCCGTAACCTGCTTCGGATCGGTCTCGATCTGGCCGATGAGCTTTTTTACTTCGTCGATAGATACTTTTGCAGGCGTCTGCGCATTTGCCGACAGCGCGACAGCGAAAAGCATCGGAGCAGCCCAGTACATCGTTTTCATGGTTTTTTCTCCGCTTTGAAATTTATTAATCAAACCCGGGACGACCTGCTTTACCGGCATTCATCCTCCCCGGCGGCCTAATTGTTCAAGATGCAAATGGCGACTTTTTCGCGGCTTTCCGGTTCATAATCGGACGGTGTTGGTCTGCGGCGAGACAACGCGGCGGCTCTTATTGCAAATGACTTTCAATTGCATTATAAAGTAGCACTGTGATGATGTAATTGGAGCTGCTGATGCGATTTCAGAGTTATCGAAGGCGATTGGCGCGCTTGGTGCTTTCGCTATTTGCGATCACGGGATTAACAATTGCCGGGGCTTTATTGAGCGTCGCTAACGCCCAGACAGTCAAAAAAATCGCTGTGGTCGCGACGACAGGCATGGTCGCCGATGCCGCAAAAGCGGTAGCGGGTGATCGCGCCGAGGTCGCAGCGCTGATGGGGCCAGGCGTCGATCCGCATCTTTACCGCCAGACGCGCTCCGACGTCATCAAGCTGTCGCGCGCCGACATCGTTTTCTACAACGGCCTGTATCTTGAGGCGCAACTGGAAGAGCTGCTGCTCGAACTCGGCAAGACCAAAACCGTAGTAGCTGTGGCGCAGGGCGCGCCGCGCGACGAATGGCTCGCGCACGATGATTACAAGGACAAATTTGATCCTCACATGTGGATTGATCCGGCCCTTTGGTCGAATACGGTTGGCGTCGTGCGTGACGCGCTTATCAAACAGGACCCTGCAGGCAAAGCCGCATATGAAGCGAATGCGGCGAAATATCTGCAAGACATCGAGAAGCTTGCCGCGTATGCGAAAAAATCACTTGAAACCGTGCCCGCCAATGCTCGTGTCCTCATCTCCGCCCACGACGCCTTCAACTACTTTGGCAAGGCCTATGGCTTCGAGGTCATCGGCGTGCAGGGTATGAGCACGGAAAGCGAAGCCGGCCTTAAGCAGATTGAGGACATGGTTGCCTTGCTGGTGAACAAAAAAGTTGGAGCGATCTTCGTTGAAAGCTCCGTGTCGGATCGCAATGTGAAGGCGCTCATTGAGGGCGCGGCGGCCAAAGGCCACACGGTTAAAGTCGGCGGGCAACTTTTCTCCGACGCGATGGGTTCAGATGGAACCTATGAAGGAACATACATCGGCATGATCGACCACAACGCGACCGTCATCACCCGCGCGCTGGGCGGCGAGGCGCCTGCAAAAGGTCTCAATGGCAAACTTGGAGCTGGATCGTAATATGTTGCAGCGCTTGGCGCCGTCCGACGAGCCGCTGTCCTCTCCCGCCTGGGAGAACAGCCCTTTCAAAGTCTCGAAACTCACCGCCGCCTACAACAACAAGCCGGTGGTTTTCGATGTGAGCTTCACCGCGCCGCGCAATGCGCTGGCCGCGATCATCGGCCCGAATGGCGCGGGCAAATCCACGTTTCTCAAAGCCGCGCTGGGTTTGACACCGAAGCTTGCCGGCGAAACGCGCGTGTTTGGCAAGCCGTTATCCAAAAGCCGCCGCGAGATCGCCTATGTGCCGCAGCGTGCGTCCGTCGATTGGGATTTCCCCGCCAACGTGTTCGATGTGGCGATGATGGGCCTGCAGGCGGAAATCGGCTGGCTGCGCTGGCCCAAAG
Source organism: Hyphomicrobiales bacterium (assembly GCA_034440495.1). Taxonomy (GTDB): domain Bacteria; phylum Pseudomonadota; class Alphaproteobacteria; order Rhizobiales; family Rhodomicrobiaceae; genus JAWXCE01. Next base: position 94,657 of record JAWXCE010000026.1, read on the forward strand.
CTGAGCACAAGGCGCGGGTGATGGCTGCGCTGCAATTGGTCGGCATGCAGGACTTCGCCAGGCGCCAGATCGGCCAGCTCTCCGGCGGGCAGCGCCAGCGCGTGTTTATCGCCCGCGCGCTTGTGCAAAACGCCGACGTTTACCTGCTCGACGAACCCTTCGCAGGCGTCGACGCGGCGACGGAGGCCGCGATTATGGAGGTTTTCCGAGATCTGAAGCAGCGCGGCAAGACCGTGATTTGCGTCCATCACGACTTGGCGACCGTGCGCGATTATTTCGATTACGTGATGCTGATGAACGTGACGAAAGTCTCGGAAGGGCCGACGGCCAAAGCGTTCACGCCGGAAGCGCTGGCGAAAGCCTATGACGGCCGCTTGCCCGCGCAGGACTCGTTCGCTGTGGCGGTCCAATGAACGCCAGCGAGATCGCCTCGATGTTTCTGCTTCAGGGCGGGTATAACACCACGCTGGTCATGATTGGCGCGGCGCTGCTTGGCGCTGGCGGCGGCGCCATCGGATCGTTCGCGCTGCTGCGGCGCCGGGCTCTCGCCAGCGACGCCATGAGCCATGCGACGCTGCCCGGCATCGTGCTCGCGTTTTTCTTCGGCCACTGGGCCTTTGGCGATGGACGGCCGTTATGGCTGCTGTTGACTGGCGCGGCGCTTTCCGCCGGTTTTGGGCTGTGGCTCGTCGAACGCATCAAATCGCGCACGCGGCTTGAGGAAGACGCCGCTATTGGCATCGTGCTTTCCACCTTTTTCGCGGCGGGCATTGTGCTGCTAACGGTCGTGCAATCGATGAACCTGCCGGGGCAGGCGGGGCTTTCCGGCTATTTGCTCGGCTCGACGGCCAGCATGTTGCGCTCGGAGGCGGAGATCATCGCCGTAGCGGCGGGTGCCGTCGTTATCGCAATAATGCTGCTGCGTAATATGCTGTTCGCGGTCGCCTTCGACGAAGGCTACGCCACGGCGCGCGGGCTGAATGTCGCGCGGCTCGATATCGTGTTGCTGTTTCTCGTTCTCGCCATCGTTGTCATCGGGTTGAAGGCGGCGGGGCTAGTGCTCGTCATTGCGCTGACGATTACGCCGCCCGTCACTGCGAGGCTATGGACAAACCGCGCCTCAACCATGGTGTGGCTGGCGGCGGCGTTTGGCGCGGCTGGCTCTTATATGGGTGCGGGCCTTTCGGCGGTCGCGCCAAACATGCCAGCGGGCGCAGTGATCGTGCTGTCGCAGTTTGCGCTGTTCGCGATTTCGCTGGCTTTTGCGCCTGAGCGGGGGCTGATTCCGGCCGCAGTGCGCCATTACAGATTAAAGCGCGACGTGCTGGCGGGCCGCTGGCGTCCGGCTGGATTTGAGGGTCGCGAGGTATGAGCATGGAATTCTGGCAGTTCAGCCTCGTGCCGATTGCGATGGGCGTATTCGCGGCAGTGGCTTGCACGCTCGCTGGCAATTTCCTTGTGTTGCGCCGGCAAAGCCTGGTGGGCGATGCGGTGAGCCACGTGGTGCTGCCGGGCATCGTGCTTGGCTTCATCGTTAGCGGGGGCACGTCTGCGCCGTGGATGCTGGCGGGCGCCGCGTTCGCAGCCGTGATCGCCGCGATATCGTTTGAAGCCGTGCGACGCGCGGCTCGGGTGGAAGCGGGCGCCGCAATGGGCGTTGTGTTCACCGCCATGTTCGCGCTCGGCGTCCTGTTGCTGGAGCAGTCGGACGCACGCTCGGTGCACATCGACGTGGAGCACGCCCTTTACGGCAATCTGGAGAGCCACATCTGGCTGGCGGGCACGGACTGGCGTGCGTTGTTCAGCGCGGAAGCTCTGGCCGCGTTGCCGGACGAAGCGGTACTGCTGGCTGCGGTCGCACTTATTCTCGCCGTCTTCGTCGCGCTGTTTTTTAAAGAATTGCGGTTAGTGACCTTCGACGCCGATTACGCCCGCAGCATCGGCTTGCCCGCCACTGCAATCGGCTTCGGCGTCATTCTCGCGGCGGCGTTCGCGGCGGTGACGGCGTTTTCCGCTGTCGGCTCCATACTGGTGATCGCCATGTTCATCTGCCCAGCGGCGGCGGCGCGGCTGCTCACTAATGACCTGACCACGCAAATCTGGTTGAGCGTCGCCATCGCCGCGCTGTCCGCCATCCTCGGCTTTATCGCAGCCGGACACGCGCCGTTGTGGCTCGGCTTTCAGTCCACGGTGAGCGCAGCGGGCATGATCGCGGTCGTGTCGGGTCTGTTCGTCCTCGCCGCCGCATTTATAGGCCTTCAACGCGGCACGGCGCGCCGCAACGCTTGACGCAGGGGGCTTCGCATTCCACGTTCTGACTTTGCCACGCTTGAGGTAGAGCAATGCCACGCATCGACGAAACTTTGCCGTTCAAGCCTGTGCGCATTGCGGTGCTCACAGTTTCGGACACGCGCACACCTGAGGACGATAAATCCGGGGCGCTCCTTGCCGAACTGTTAACGGCCGACGGTCATGAACTGGCGGCCAAGGCGGTGGTCAAAGACGATGTGGCTCAAATCCAGTCAATGCTCAGATCGTGGATTGCAGACGCCAATATTGACTGCATTATCACCACTGGCGGCACCGGCCTGACCGGGCGCGATGTGACGCCGGAAGCTGTGCAGCCGCTATTTGACAAGGAAATCGAGGGCTTCGCGATCCTGTTTCACATGCTGAGTTTTGCAAAGGTGGGCACCTCGACAATCCAGTCGCGAGCGCTCGGCGGGCTGGCAAGCGGCACCTATATTTTCTGCGTGCCAGGGTCGCCCGGCGCATGCCGCGACGCCTGGGACGGTATTTTGAAATTCCAGCTCGATTTCCGGCACCGCCCCTGCAATATGGTCGAAATCATGCCAAGGCTACTGGAGCATGTCTGAGCGAAACGTAATCTTTGAGTAATTAGAATGAGAGCGATAATTTTAAACTGCTACCCAGAAGCCGGATTTGGGCAGGAGACAATTGCCTGGTGCCGCCGCTAATTTTAAGTTGCTGGTGATGACAGCCCCAATAATTGTGCTGATTGCGCTCCGGTTAAAACTTTCAGCGGAGAAAATAAGCACCGGGCGACGATAGCCAGGTTCTGAGGCTCGCGGTTCCGCTAAATCAGCCCACCAGATATCCCCGCGATGCACAGTTACCACGGATATGACAGCGATTTGCTCTGCATCGCGGCTATGGCAGGGTCTAGCAGTTCAATATCTGCATCCGCGCCATGAACTTTGTTAAGCGCCTCGGTAACACTGGTTTCGCGACGGCGTACGACATACTCCGAAATCGCTTTCGATGTAATCAAGGCTTCATGAGCCGCTCGACATAGACCGGCAAGCTGAAGGCGGCTTTGTGCACTTTGGGCGAGTAGTAGTTCGTTTCGATGCCAGACGCCTCGAAGCGTTCGCGCAGCTTTTTCAGCTTGATTTTGCGCAAGGATTTGTCGTTGGACGCCCAGGCGAGCGCAAACGGCCCGCCGAAATAGGTCGGCTGGTTGACGAGGAATGTCGCGGAGTCCTCGAACAGTTCGCCGAACAGGCCCATGGTGCCGCGCAGATGGTCCGGGTGGAGGAACGGGAGGCCGTTTTGCGTGATGAGAACGCCCGGGTCGCTCAGGCAGCGGCGGCAGCCCTCGAAAAAGCCTCGCGTGAACAGCACGGCGGCGGGGCCGACCGGCTCCGTGGAGTCGACGATGATGCAGTCGAAGCGCTCATCTGTTTCCGCCACATATTTCACGCCGTCGGCAATGACCAGTTCGACGCGCGGGTCGTCGAACGCGCCCCGTGAGATATTCTGCAGATGCTTCAGCGACAGGTCAACGACCTCGCGATCGATCTCGCAAAGCACGGCGCGCTCAACGGATTTATGCCGCAGCACTTCGCGCAGCACGCCGCCGTCGCCGCCGCCGATGATCAGCACGCGCCTTGCGTCTCCGTGCGCGAGGATGGGCGTGTGCGCCATCATCTCGTGATAGATGAACTCGTCCTTGTCGGTGAGTTGCACGACGCCATCCAGCATCATCACGCGCCCGAAGGTGTCGTTCTCAAAGATGACGAGGTGCTGGTGCTCGGTCTTGTTTTCATACAACACGTTGTCCGTTGCCAGGGAGCAGCGGAAATGCGAGTGCAGCGTCTCATCGATCCAGCGTGTCATACCGTCTCCCAGCATATTAAAAGCCGCGCAGAGCGTGACTTCGCAGCGACAGCAAATTCAAGAAATGGCGTCTGAAGCTTGACCAAACCCAGTCTTCTTTGGATAGCTGTTACGCGCTAAATATGACGATATCAATGAAGGAAAATTAGCATGATCTTGATCGCACGCTTCTTTATGGCGTCCATGTTAAGCATCGCATTGTTTGCAAGTTTCGCGAATGCACAAAGCGTGAAAAAGGCTCCGGCGCCCAAACCCGCCGTGAGTGGCAACGGTGGCGGTATTATATATGTTTATTGGCCACGCGGGTTTTTCGACCCGATTCTGCCAAATCTCCCGGAATGGATGAAGATCCGTCATGACATTGCAATTGACGGCAAGGTGGCTGGCGAATTGACCAAAGGCGAATACACGGTGCTAAGGGTAACTCCGGGAAAGCGGTATATCGACATCAAGCAGGGCGGATTAGACTTAGGCAGTTTATTCGGCAACAAGGGCACGGCTATACTGGTGGGCAACGGCACGAGCTTGTATTTTCAGGTTTATATTGAAAATAACGCCGTCTTTCTGTCACAGCGACCTGCGTCGGAAGGCCAAGCAAACGTATCGCAGTTGAAGCGTTTTGGGCGATGACAATGTTGATTGTTAGCAGGCTGGTTCTAGCGGTTTTTGTGTGCGCCCTATCATTTGGATGGACTTCCGCGGTTGCGCAGGAAAGTCCGCTTGAGGCTAAGAAGTCCAAACCGCAAAACGGTTCTGGAACGGTGTATATTTTCTGGCTGGACGTCGAGAATAGAATTTTCCCAAAATCCATGATGAAAAGGATTACGGTGAGGGTTGGTGGGCGACAAATGGCGATCATTCAGCCAGGTGAGTTCGTAGGGCTAAACCTTCCCGCCGGGAAGCAGACAATCGTTCTGGAAGAAGACGTAATTTTAGGCACGTCAAGAACTCCGAGCACGGTAACAGTTTCATCGGGGGCCCGGTATTATCAGATAGTGTCTCAGAATGCGGGCGGATGGCTTCAGGAAATTCCGTCTGAAGTGGCGCGACCCGAGATGGCAAAATTGAAGAAGCGTTGATGCAACGATCGTAATGAAACTGGGCCGCGATGCCATGCATGCGACCCAGTTTCATTAATCCTACAAATTTAAGCTCAACGCCCCGAGAGCGGCCTAAGCCGCCTTTCTGAATACCTGCGCCGCAACTTCCTTGCCGCGAAAAATCTCCTTCACGATAATCTCGGACGGCTGGAAAGCCTCCTTGAGCACGTCGATCGCCAGATGCGGTTTCGCGTGCCCACACATGAAAATGTCGAGCGCGGCATAGCCATGCTCCGGCCAGCTATGGATGCTGATATGCGATTCCGACAGCACCGCCACGCCGGAAACGCCGCCGTTGGGCGTGAAGTGATGCATGTGGATGTGCAGGAGAGTCGCTCCAGACACTTCGATGCAGCGCTTAAACGTATTCTCGATGTGGGCTATGTCATCCAGACGGCTGCCATTCAGCACGTCTATAATTAGATGGGTTCCCGCAAACCGGACACCGTCCCGCTCGCAAAAATAGTCCTTACGGTCGTGTTCGGTCGTTTGTGCTCCGAAAACTGAGTTTTGTTCTTCCGTTTGGGCGGTGCTTGAACCTCGATCCAAGTCCATCCCCAATTGGAAGAGGGCGTCATAAGCCATGTGGCGTCCTCCCCAACCAGCAGATGTCCTACATTAGACAAGGCGGGGTATGTGCATCTTTAAGGTGCACAGTACAAGTAAAAATGCTGTCAAACTTGAATTTTCCTGTGACGGGGCGGCAACTTGGCCCCTATGTGCTCGATTGCCGCAGCCAAGGGCGAAAATGCGCCGCGATTTGCGCACGGAAAACCAACAGATGACGTTGTCAGCGCATTCGCTTGACGCGGCGGGCGTTATTCAGTTTATCGGGGCGAGTTGCATGCAAGGCGTGCGGCGAAGGAGAGTTCGGTTATGGCGTTCAAGTTGGGATTGGAAAAGCTCGGGCTTTTATGTCTTCGCAGCCCGTGGCTTGCCGCCCTTATCATCGCTCTGATCACTGTCGCGGCGGGCGTTGGCGTTTCCCGGCTGAGCGTCGATGACTCCCTCAGCGAGTTGTTCCGGTCCAACACCGCCGAATTCCGTCAGTACGAGCGACTAGACACCCGCTTCCCCTCCAGCGAATACGACGTGCTCGTTGTTATTGAGGGCAAAAGCCTGCTGACGCGCGAAAGCCTGACCGCGCTGCGCAATATGGTGATCGAGTTCCAGTTTGTGCCCGCCACCAAGGGCGTCATTTCGCTATTCTCCTCGCGCGAACCGCCCGTCAATGGCGGCATACCCGAGCAGCTTTTCCCGGAAGAATTGCCCGAGGGCGCCGCATTCGACGCGCTGGTAAACAAAGCGCGCGAAAACCGTATCATCAAGGATCGGTTGCTATCCGCTGACGGGCAACTGGCGCTCATCGTTATCCCACTCGACAAGGATGGCGTTAAGCAGGAGGGGCTGGCGGAGGTCGCAAAGCAGATCGAAGCGACCGCCAAGGAGAAACTGAACGGCACGGGATTAACCGCGAGCCTCTCGGGCGTGCCGATTTACCAGCTCGAAATCCGCAACGCCGTGCAACACGACCGCATTCTGTTCAACGGCATCGGTTTCGCGGTTGGCGCGCTGATCTGCTTTATTTTCATGCGCAGCTTTTCATTCACACTGATCGCCATCGCGGGGCCGATAATCGCCGTGGTTTGGGCGCTCGGGCTGCTCGGTTTCATAAACATTCAGCTCAATCTATTTCTGAACGTCATCACGCCGCTGATCATGGTGATTTCCTTCGCGGACAGCATGCACATGGTGTTCGCCATCCGGCGGCGCATGATCGCTGGAGACGATGCAAAAGCGGCCGCAAGCCATGCCGTGCGGCATGTCGGCCCCGCCTCGCTGTTGACGATGCTCACCAACCAGGTCGCGTTCGTTTCGCTGATCTTCTCCGACTCGGCGCTGATCCGGGGCTTCGGGATCGCGGGCATCCTATCGACCACCATAGTCTTCTTTGTGGTCATTGCCCTCGCGCCAACGCTTGCCGCGATCATGCTTAAAAACCAAAAACTCGCCACGCAGTCATTCAAGGACGATGACGCTGGTATGAACTGGCTGAACGGCGTGTCGGACTTTCTTGCGCGGCATCTGAAAGCTTACGCCGCCACTTACACATTTCTGGGCGTCGCCCTTGTGGCGCTGTTCGGCTACACGTACATGCAACTTCAGCCAAAATACAAACTCGCCGATCAGGTGCCTGATCAAGAGCAGGCCATGCAGGCTGCTGGGCGGCTCGACCAGAAGCTCACCGGGGCCAGCCCAATACACGTACTTGTAGAGTGGAAGGGCGGCACGCTTTACGACGTGAAACGCTTAGATGCTGTCGCGCAGGTGCATGACATTGTTGAGCAGACTGCAGGCCTCGGCAACGTTTGGTCGCTGCACACGCTTCGCCGCTGGCTGGCTGAGGGCGGTGAAAACAACCTGGAAACACTGAAGCAGTATGTTGGCGTGCTGCCTGAATATCTGACGCGGCGCTTCATCACCAAGGAGGAGGATGCGGTGGTCGTGACGGGCCGCGTGCCCGATATCGACGCGGGTGACATTCTGCCCACCGTGAGTAAGCTCGATGCCGCACTGGCGCTGGTGCGCGCCGCTAACCCAGACATCACGATTTCGGTCACGGGCCTGCCCGCCATTGCCGCGCGCAACAGCGCCAATATGATCGCCCAGTTGAACGGCGGTCTGTTCATCGACATCCTGATGGCGATGGCGATCATTATGTTCGCGTTCCGGTCTATCTCGGCCGGGCTTTACAGCCTCATCCCCAACCTGCTGCCCATTCTAGCGGCGGGCGCAATGCTGCATTGGTCTGGCATCGGGTTGCAATTCGCCAGCATCGTGGCGCTTACCGTTGCATTCGGTCTGGCAATCGACAACATCGTGCATTATCTCTACCGCCAGCAACTCGAAGATGAAGCGGGCGGCGATAGCGTCGCATCTGCCGAGCGAACGATGAGGGCGATTGGACCGGTCGTGATCCTTACAACCGCCGTGCTAATCGCGGGCCTTGGGATGCCGCTGTTCTCGGCCCTTCCATCCCTTCGGCTGTTTGGATTGTTGAGCATTGTGGTGCTGTCTGTCGCGCTTCTAAGCGTCATCATTTTCCTGCCGTCGATCATCTTCTTCGTGCGAAAGTTGACGGCTGGTTCGCCTAAAAATCAAGTGAAGCAGGAAGCCCCCGCTGAGTAAGTCTCTGCTAAAAATTTCGGTTAATGGCGAGGCAATCGCCACTCCGGCTAAAACCCTCGCTGAATTGTGCAATGCGCTGGGTTACGGCGATGCAAAAATTGCGACAGCTCTGAATGGAGTCTTTGTCGCGGCGACCATGCGATGCGCGGCGGCGTTATCGCCTGATGATAAAGTTGAAATCGTCGCGCCGCGCCAGGGCGGATAACTCGCCGGATGGTGATTATATGCTGACTTTATATGGTGACAGCCTGCCGTCGCGTCTGCTGCTTGGCACAGCGCTTTATCCATCGCCCGATGTCATGCGCCGCTCGGTGGAAGCATCGGGCGCGAGCCTTGTCACGGTGTCGCTGCGGCGTGAATCCGCGCGGGAAAAATCGGGGCAGGGCTTCTGGGCGCTTGTCCGGGAGCTTGGCGTGCGCGTTCTACCGAACACCGCTGGATGCCGCACCGCTCGCGAAGCGATCACCACGGCGCAAATGGCGCGCGAGGTTTTCGACACGACCTGGATCAAGCTGGAAGTCATCGCCAATGACGACACGCTACAACCCGACGTGTTTGGTCTTGTCGAGGCGGCACAGGCCCTCTCCAACGATGGCTTTAAAGTCTTTCCCTACACCACTGAGGACCTAGGCGTTGCCGAGCGTCTCATGGCGGCCGGTTGCAAGGTGTTGATGCCATGGGCGTCACCCATTGGGGCCGGACGAGGACTGATGAACCCGTACGCCTTGCGTATGCTGCGCGCTTACTTCCCTGGCGTTCCGCTCATCGTTGACGCCGGGCTAGGCGCGCCTAGCC
>JAWXCE010000027.1:0-25009 GCA_034440495.1 Hyphomicrobiales bacterium
GGCTGGGATTTTCATATGAAAATCCCAGCCAAATTCTACAATCCGATATAGTTACGGTAGCGTGACTTTCAAAGTACCGACAACCCGTTCATCGCAAGCGAACGCATCATCATTTGAGCAACCAAAATTGTTGTCACCAACATCTAGGTCAGTGTCATGATAGCGTACGTCCAGAGAAAATTTTCCATACGTCTTGGTCAGGCCAACGTTCCAATAAACGTAGTCACCAAGCTCGTCTACGTCGGTATAACCGAGCGTGCCACTTGCAACCAGATCCAGCATCATGAATTTCGGAAGCGTCTTCGAGACCGTGCCTTCGACAGTGAGAGCTTCTCCGGTTTCGCCACTGTACTCTGGAGAGTAGTACAATGTTAGGCCAGCACTGAGACCATCGTAAATAGTACCACTTGCGCCGAGTTTGGCTTCGAAATAATCGGTTTCTGCTCCGGCGTCATTTGCACCTGGATAGTAGTAGTACAAGCCACCAATATCGAAAGTGATATTTTTATATGTTGGCTTGATGCCTGCATAAATATCAATTTCAACATCCGCAGCGGCTGGTGTGCCGAAATCGATGCCTGAACCCCAGATCCCGAAATAAGCAATGCCATACGTCAGATCGACAGCAGCCTGGACGGTTGGCTCTTCGCTAGTCTGCGAAATGCCGCGGAACACATAGTCTGTTACGCCAGCAGCATAAAAGCTAATGCCCCACTTGCGAGCTTCTTCCATCGCTGGCTCGTCTTTCAGGCTCAGATCGGCGGCGTTAGCAGCACCAGCAACAGCTACAAGCGCTGTCGTGCCGAGAAAAGCTGCCCGAAGAACGTTACAAAATCCTTGCATTATAAGCCTCTTTCAAAGTTGGTCAGCTTCGTCACCGCCGACATCCCCAAAACACAAACCCGTAATTTCGTATGTGATTGCCCGCCCGGCCATCAACATTGACACTATTTATATCGAAAGCTTCATATCGTGCAACGACTACGCAGCGATTCGGCGGGGACAGGAAAGTCACTGTGGCTTCTTCGCACTATGGGGCAAAAATGCATTCGGAATGAGCAGTTTACTGCGTCACTTGACCATGCAAAACGCATAAAGTTAAATGATGCTTACGGATTTGTGTAAGTGAGAGGCAAAGCCTTGATGAACCTCCGCTAAGCAGCGCGCGGATGCGAACGCTCCACAACACGCAAAAGGCTTTCGCGGTCAACCTGCGTGTAAATCTGCGTGGTGGAAAGGCTCGCATGACCAAGCAGTTCCTGGATCGAGCGCAAATCTGCGCCGCGCCCCAGCAAATGCGTGGCGAATGAATGACGAAGCGAGTGCGGGGTCGCAGCCGCAGGCAAATCAAGTTGCGCGCGCAGCCTTGCGATCAGCAACTGCAGAATCCGCGGCCGCAATGGCCCACCCTTTACGCCCAGAAAAAGCGGCGTCTCCGAACTCATCGGATACGGGCATTTTGCGAGATAATGCGCGATTTCCTGCTGCGCGACTGGCAGCACGGGTACGATCCGCTCCTTGCCGCCCTTGCCCATCACCCGAACGCTGTCGCGTGGAGGCAGTGGCGCGTGCCGCCTTTGCAGGCCAAGCGCCTCCGAGATGCGTAAGCCGGAGCCGTAAAGCAGCAGCAACGCGGCGCGGTCGCGGGCGCTTACCCATTCCTGCGTCTCGGACATAGGCTCCGCGCTGGCGTTCATCAGGTCGAGCGCTTTACTCTCAGTAAGAGGCCGCGGAATGCTGTGGCTTAGCTTCGGAAGTGAGATCGTCAACAGCGCGCGATTTTTCAGTGTTCCCGCACGCTCCAGAAAATGGAAAAAAGCCCTTAGCGCTGAAATCGTCCGGGACAAGCTTCGGCTGCAAGCATCGTCTGCGCGGCGCGCCGCCAGAAAAGCGCGAATGTCTGAAGCGCAAAGCGTGTTAAGCCGCCCGGGCGTCGCCTCGCATTGCCAATGGGCTCCCAGAAACTCGATAAACTGCCGGGCGTCGCGTTCGTAAGCTTCGAGGGTGTTCGAGGCAAGACGCCGTTCCTGGCGGAGATGCCCCAGCCAGGCGTTTACTGCCTCGACTGTTGCGGAAGGCGCCTGCACTGTTGTTCCCTCAAACGCCCGCGCCGTCATAACTCCCGCCTATAAAATCGTTTGTCCCGTTTTAGACCAGTCGGTAAGAAACTGTTCTAACCCTTTGTCAGTTAACGGATGTTTAACGATCTGCTTTAACACCGAAGGCGGCACGGTCGCGACGTCGGCGCCAGCAAGAGCGGCCTGCGTTACATGCAGGGGGTGGCGAATAGAGGCTGCAAGGATTTCAGTCTTAAGCGCCGGATAATTATCGTAGATTGTACGGATGTCCTCGATCAGCTTCATACCGTCCTCGCCGATGTCGTCCAGTCGGCCGATGAAGGGCGAAATAAACGTTGCTCCCGCTTTAGCAGCGAGCAACGCCTGATTCGCGGAAAAGCACAAGGTGACATTGATTTTGAAACCTTCGCTCGAAAGGGCTTTGCACGCCTTGAGGCCATCCCAGGTCAGCGGGAGCTTGATCGTCACATTTGGCGCGAGAGCGGCAAGTTTGCGCCCTTCCTTTACCATCAAGGACGTTTCGACCGCCGCGACCTCGGCGCTTACGGGGCCTTCGACCACGTCACAGATCTCGCGAATCACAGTGAAAAAGTCGCGCCCGGATTTGGCAATTAGCGACGGGTTTGTCGTCACGCCGTCCAAAAGGCCTGTCTGCGCCAGATCGCGGATCTCGCCCACATCGGCCGTGTCCACAAAAAACTTCATGCCGCCTCCATCATCCTGCTAGAACCTCACTGGCTGGAGGCACCTTTGCACGCCACAACTCGCGCTTCAACGTCACAGTTTCTCATCCGGTATGCTGATACTAATTATCAATAAATATGATGAGGCTGTGTATTGTATGTATTACTTAGTACACATACAATATACAGATAAAAGCGTGATAGATGCCCCATTTTGGTTTTAAGCACCTTTTAAAAAAAGTACATTTCTAACTTCGGCAAAGTGCCAGTATCACTGCTATTTCGCAGCCCCGAAATGACCCGACGCATCTTTGAAACGATCGAACTCGCCATCGAGCAGGGACGACAGTTGAGTCAAGCGGAGGTTTGCGCTTTAAGGCGTAGAATGGGTCCAGATTGCGCACTCATTTTGCAAGAGGGAGGCAGGCTTCCAGACGCCGCGTTTTTAACCATGACGGACACGGGCCCACGATATGTTTCCACGGATGACGTATTCCGAGGCAAGTGCGTCGTCTTGTTCGGCGTTCCCGGCGCATTTAACCCGACGAGCCATTACTTCCATGTGCCGGGCTTTCTCGATCACCATGACGCCCTAATGGCGCGCCGAGTCGACACCATCGCCTGCATGTCGGTGAACGATGTGTTTGTGTTCGACGAATGGGCCATAATTTCCAACGCGCGCGATAAAATCCTTTTCTTCTCGGACGGAAATGGTGATTTCGCTGAATCTATCGGTATGAAACTAAACGCGCGGCCGCTCGGGTTGGGCATGCGATCAGTGCGCTACTCCATGCTGGTGCGAAACCGCACTGTGGAAATCCTGAATATGGAGGAGGATTCGTGCGCCGCTGATATCAGTTCGGCATCCGTGCTGCTCGAAGCGATGAATGCGACCATAAATTAGGGCGTTCCCGCCCGCGATGGTGTGCGAATCGCTCGTGATCTTCTACATAACCGGTCATGATCGCGAATAACAAGGATCGCCCCGCCAGCGCGCACAAAACAGTCGCTGTACTCATGCCGTTGTGGCTGGAGCACCCCTACGACTACCTTGTTCCCGGCGGCGTTGACCTGCGGCCCGGCGATTTTGTGCTGACGCCTATCGGGCCAATGAAGCGCATCGGCGTGGTGTGGGATGCGGCGCCCGCCCGCGACGCCGTCGATCGTAAAAAACTGAAAACCATCATCGAGAAGCTGGATGCCGAGCCGCTGCCGGATGTTTCTCGCCGGTTTGCGGAGTGGGTGGCGCGCTATACGCTGATGCCGCTCGGCATGGCGCTGAAAATGATGATGAGTTCGGCCGAGGCGTTCGACGAGGAGGCCACCCGCTGGGGATACAAGCTTGTCGGAGCCCCTCCATCGCGGCTGACGCCGGGCCGCAAGCGCGTGCTAGAGGCGGCGTCCAACGGCCTCGTCTGGCCGAAGGCGCAACTCGCGGAGGTGGCGGGCGTCGGCTATTCTGTCATCGACGGGTTGGCCGAAGCAGGAACATTCGTGCGGGTGGAGTTGCCGCGCTCGAAGATGCGGGCGCCGCGAGCCGACTTCGCGCAGGTGGCTTTCGGCGAGGGCCAGGCTCGCGCCGCGCATTCGCTACAAATGGCGGTGGAGGCGGGCGGCTATTCCGTCAGTCTGCTCGACGGCGTAACGGGGTCGGGCAAGACGGAGGTCTATTTCGAGGCCGTCGCCGAGGCGTTGGGGCGAGGGCGCCAGGCGCTCATCATGCTGCCCGAAATCGCGCTGACCGGCCAGTTTCTCGCCCGCTTCGAGGCGCGCTTCGGTTGCCGCCCCGCTGAATGGCATTCGCAAATATCGCCCGGCGAGCGAGCGCGGTTATGGCGGGCGGTGGCCAGCGGCGAGGCAAAAGCGGTGACGGGCGCGCGCTCGGCGCTATTCCTGCCCTTCGTGGATTTAGGGTTGATCGTGGTCGATGAGGAGCACGACGCTTCATATAAGCAGGAGGATAAAGTGAGCTATCAGGCTCGCGACATGGCGGTAGCACGCGGCTGGCTCGGCAAATGCCCGGTGGTGCTCGCCTCCGCCACGCCCTCCATCGACAGCTTCGTAAATGTGCGGCGCGGGCGTTATAACCACGTGCGGCTGGAGGAGCGCTTCGCGGGCGCCGCCATGCCGGACATTGAAGCCATCGACCTGCGCATCGACAAGCCGGAGCGCGGGCGCTGGCTTTCCCCCAAACTTGTCGCGGCGGTGAATGACACGCTGGCGCGCGGCGAGCAGACGCTGCTATTCCTCAACCGTCGCGGATATGCGCCGCTCACGCTCTGCAGGGCCTGCGGTCATCGCCTTGAATGCCCGCAATGCACTGCGCATCTAGTCGAGCATCGCTTCCGCGAAAAGCTCACCTGCCACCATTGCGGCTTCACGCTGCCGAAGCCGAAAACCTGCCCGAAATGCGGCACCGAGGATCACATGACGCCATGCGGGCCCGGCGTCGAGCGCGTCGCGGAGGAGGTGGCCCAGCGCTGGCCGGAGATGCAAACCGCGATTTTGTCCAGCGATCTCGTGCCTACCATGAAAGCGCTGCGCGAGGTGATCGAGACGGTGGCGGCGGGCGAGGCGCGCATCGTCATCGGCACGCAGCTCGTGGCGAAGGGGCATCATTTCCCGAGGCTGGCGACCGTCGGCGTGGTGGACGGCGATTTGAGTCTCGCCACCGCCGACCCGCGCGCCGCTGAGCGCACCTTCCAGTTGCTCAATCAGGTGACGGGGCGCGCCGGGCGCAGCGGCACCGTTGGGCGCGGCTATATCCAGACGTATCTGCCCGAGCATCCGGTGATGCAGGCGATTATCTCCGGCGACCGCGAGCAGTTTATCGAGCGCGAGATCGTTGCGCGCGAGGAAGCGGGGATACCGCCATTCGGGCGCCTCGCCGCCGTGCTCATCTCCGCCAAAACGCGGCCCGAGGCCGAAGCCTACGCGCGCGCTTTCGCCATGGCTGCCCCACCTGCAAGCCGCATCGAGGTGCTAGGCCCCGCCGAAGCCCCCATCGCGATCATCAGAGGCCGCCACCGCTTTCGCTTCCTCGTGAAAGCCGCCCCCGAGGCCAACCTCCAAGCCTATATGCGCCTGTGGCTCAACGAGGCCCCGCCCGCAAAGGGCAGCGTAATGGCGCAAGTGGATATCGATCCGTACAGTTTTTTGTAGTATCCGCGTCAGTGCAGAAAAAATTTTCAGAACTAAAATCATCGCAGGCGCGGTTGTCGCAAACTTTAAAAGTCATAAGTTAACGTATTGCATAAATATGCAATCGCCCCTGTTAAACAGCTATTTTTTTGTCAGAATGACGCTCTGAAAGGGTTCGCCATGCCGCATGATGCGCCGCTCATCACCACGTTCGTTGCGGCTTTCGTACTGGCTTTCATTTTCGGCGCTATCGCTAACCGTCTGAATATTTCGCCGATCATCGGATACCTGGTCGCGGGCATTTCGGTGGGGCCGTACACGCCCGGGTTCGTCGCCGACGTATCGCTGTCGAAACAGCTCGCGGAACTCGGCGTGATCCTGCTCATGTTCGGCGTCGGACTTCATTTTTCATTCAAAAAGCTGCTTGAGGTGCGCTGGATATCGCTTCCCGGCGCTATCGGGCAGGTAGCGTTTGCCACGGCGCTCGGGGTCGGTTTCGGGCAGTTGATGGGCTGGCCGCTGGCTGCGGGGATCGTTTTCGGTCTTTGTCTGTCGGTCGCCAGCACGGTAGTGTTGCTCCGCGCGCTGGAGGAGCAGAACCTGCTGGAGACGAAACGCGGCCAGATCGCCGTAGGCTGGCTGATCGTCGAGGACCTGATCATGATCCTCGCCCTCGTCATGTTGCCCGCGCTCACCACTTTTCTGGGAGACCCGCCTACGACGCTTGCGGCTGGCGCCAGCGCTAACGACGTGTTCTCGGACCTCGGCCTGACGATTCTCAAAGTCGCGATTTTTATCGCGGTCATGATCTTTGCGGGGCCGCGCATCATCCCTCGGCTTCTGGACGGCGTCGCGATGACTGGATCGCGCGAGCTGTTCACGCTCGCGGTGCTAGCCATTGCGCTCGGCATCGCCTTTGCCGCCGCAGAACTGGCGAACGCATCCTTCGCGCTCGGCGCATTTTTCGCGGGCATGGTTCTGGCCGGGTCGCCGCTCAGTCAGAACGCGGCGGAACGTTCGCTGCCGCTTCGCGACGCATTCGCCGTTCTGTTCTTTGTCTCCGTCGGAATGCTGTTCAATCCGGCGATTCTCATCACGGATCCGCTGCCGGTGGCGGGCGTCGTGTTCATTATACTGATCGGCAAATCGGTCGCAGCCTTTCTGATTGTTCTCGCTTTCGGATATTCGGCGGCGACGGCCGCCACGATTGCGATCAGCCTTGCTCAGGTGGGAGAATTTTCGTTCATCTTGGCGGGCTTCGCCATGACCCTGAACGTGCTGCCTAAAGAGGCGCACGATCTGATCCTGGCCGGCGCGATCTTCTCGATCATGCTGAACCCGCTGCTGTTCTATCTGCTCCGAAAATATGAGAGACGGCTGGACTGGGTCGCGTTCCATCGGATTTCAAATGACAACCCGGCGTCGCAGGTTTCGTATGACATGAACAATCACGTCATCGTCGTCGGCTATGGACGTGTTGGGCGGCAGATCGTGGAAAAGCTGCGAAAGCTGGGGCTGCCGTTCGTGGTCATTGAACCGAACCCGGACCGGATCGATAGCCTGAACTCGACAGGCGACCGGTCGATTTTCGGCGCGGCGGATCGGACCGACGTGCTGATCGCTGCGGGCATCCGAAAAGCGCGCGCCGTCCTCGTCGCAGTGCCTCAGGCGTTTGACGCGGGATATATCGTAAGACAGGTCAAGTCGGTGAACCCGGGCATCGAGACCATCGTTCGAGCGGGGTTTGAAGGCGAACGCGACCACCTTGAGCAGTGCGGCGCCGACAAGGTCTTGCTGGCGGAACTTGAACTCGCGAACACCATGGTGGACTCGCTTTTCGCCGACGATGGGCCTAAGCCGACCGCAGCAGCGTAAAGCCCTTCCGTTATGAGTACTTTCTGAAAACGCGACGGACTATTGCCGTTGCTTTCGCGGCGATGATTGCTTCCGCGCCCTCAGGCTGCCCGCTCAAGCGCCATAGAATAAAGACGAATACCGTGTAAAGCCCAGCCCCCCAGCCAACCGCGATCGTAACTCCGAGGGCGAGAGTTAAACTGTTCGACAAGGTCGTAAGAAGCGGCAGCACCGGTAAGAGGCACGCAGCCATCGCGATGGAGGCGACCGCTGGCCGCCACGGGGCAATCAGTTGATCCGTTAGGGGCAGGCCGATAAGTCGGCGCACCAGAACCATAGATGTGAACGCCACGCCTAATCCGCATATGATGCGTGCGATCAATGCGCCCATGACCCCAAAAAAATAGACGCCGATCACCATGGCCGGGATTTTCACGACAAATTCCAGCAGGGTCTGCAGCGTTCCGTACTGAAACCGGCCCAGACGTATCGCCAGCGATCCGAATGGCGCAGCAAGCAGCGGCGCGACGCCGCTGACGGCAAGCAGCGCCAGCATCAACGCGGCCTCGCTCCATTTCGGGCCAAGAATGAGGCGCACAATTTCTTCCGAAAGCACCGCCATGCCGATCAACGCTGGCGCGCCGACCATCATGATCGCGGCTGTCGTCTTCCTGTAAGCTTGGCCAAGGCGGACAGGCTCATCCGGGAGCGCGGACAACCCCGCCATCAACGGGCGCACGACGGGAATGACCAGAGCCTGATAGGGGATGGCGGTCAGGTCATTGGCAATCGAGAAGCGCCCCAGATCTTCTCGCGACGCCATACGACCCAAAAGCAACCGATCAATCTGCCAATTTATGGCAGCCAAGAATTGTGATGCGGTATTCCACTGAAGCAGGCTGGAAAACTGGTTCCATTCCTTCAGGGTCAAGCGTGGAAAATAGGGCGCAAAAAAATACGACGCGATCGCCATGACGACAGGAGCCGCAACCGTCCCAGCCGCGATGGCCCAGTAATTCTGCGCGATGTAGGCGACGGTGACGGCAACGACGAGCGTGGCAAGCTTGCCAACAATGTCGAGCACAAATTCGCGACGGAAATCGATCGCCCGAACGAAATGCACCATCGCCGGGCTGATCAGGCTCCGGATTGCCGGTGCGAAAGCCAGCACGCATATGAGAGGCACGAGATTCAGGTCGTTATTGAATGACGCGTAAGGGATAGCGAGCAGCGCCAGAATCACAGCAATCCCGATCCCCCTGATCATGCTCAAGGTGAATGCCGTGTCGAGCATTGATTGCGTGACTTCTGGCGCTCTTACCAACACGAAGCTGACTGGCATCTCCGATATTGCTTCGACAATTAAGATGAGAGTCATAGCTACAGCGACGGCGCCGAACTCGGCGGGTCCAAGGATGCGCGCCAAAACGAGCAAGGTTACCAAGTCTATGGAGCGAGCGATAAGCCGCCCCCCGACGAGCCAGATCGCGGCGACAGCGGTGCTTTCTGCGGCACGTGGTGCTGCTGTGTCCGAGGCCATGATTTTAGGTTTCTCGCGATAGTTTAAATGGCGTATTCAGAAGTGTTTGTGAACGCAAACCCGTCAGTTCAAAGATACATTTACAGTGATTGATAATTTTGAGCCGAGGGCTAGATTTCACGACGCAACCCCACATGCTAATGTATGCGCCAGCAATGCAAGTCACATTGGAAAGCACAAATTGCCGCGCCGCTCGGAGCGGGTTGCCGGGGGTGGAAGGCTATGCTAGACAAAGCCACAAAGCTGTGATCCGGGTTGCGTGAAGCTCGGATACGGGGCGAAAGACAAGAATTATTTCAGCGGCTTAAGCGCGTTCGTCGCGATAAGCCTCACCCAAGATGAAAGAACTAATAAGCGCCATGGCAAGCGAAACGCCTCTTGTTGCTGGAATGGCCGGACGGTATGCGACCGCTCTGTTCGAGCTGGCGCGTGAAGAAGGCAAGCTGGACGAGGTTGAAAAGGGCCTTTACGAGTTCGCTGCCGCGCTGGAAAGCAGCCCCGATCTGCAGCGTCTTGTGCGCAGCCCCGCATTCTCCGCCGATACGCAGGCCAAGGCTCTGTCAGTGATTTTCAAAGCATCACAACCGGGCGACATGACGCAGAATTTCATCCTGCTGCTGGCGAAAAACCGGCGGCTGTTTGCCATCGACAGCGTCATCGCGGGCTTCCGCACGTTGCTCTCCGCGCACCGCGAGGAGGTCTCGGCCGACGTTACGTCCGCTGCGCCGCTGACGCCGGAGCAGATGAACGAACTTGCCGCCACGCTGCGCAACAAGCTCGGCAAGGAAGCCAAAATCAACGCTAAAGTCGATCCTCGCATTCTGGGCGGCCTGATTGTCAAAATCGGTTCCCGCATGATCGACTCATCCATCAAAACACGATTGAATTCTCTCAAAATCGCCATGAAAGAGGTTGGCTAAAATGGAAATCCGCGCCTCGGAAATCTCCTCGATCCTGAAGGAGCAAATCAAGAATTTCGGCCAGGAGGCGGAAGTCTCGGAAATCGGCCAGGTGCTGTCGGTGGGCGACGGCATCGCGCGTGTTTACGGACTCGACAATGTGCAGGCCGGCGAAATGGTTGAATTCCCCGGCGGCGTGCAAGGCATGGCGCTGAACCTCGAAGTTGACAACGTCGGCGTCGTTATTTTTGGCGAAGACCGCAACATCAAAGAGGGCGACACGGTCAAGCGCACCGGTGACATCGTGGAAGTGCCGGTAGGCAAGGGCTTGCTCGGCCGCGTGGTCGATGGTCTGGGCGCGCCAATCGACGGCAAGGGGCCGATCAAGTTTGAGAAGCGCTCGCGCGTGGACGTGAAGGCGCCGGGCATTTTGCCGCGCAAATCCGTGCACGAGCCAATGCAGACGGGCATTAAGGCAATCGACGCGCTGATCCCGATTGGACGCGGCCAGCGCGAACTCATCATCGGCGACCGTCAGACCGGCAAAACCGCCGTGGCGCTCGACGCGATTTTGAACCAGAAGTCGATCAACGCGACGGGTAATGAGTCAGAAAAGCTTTACTGCGTATATGTCGCTATCGGTCAGAAGCGCTCGACGGTTGCGCAGTTCGTGAAGGTGTTGGAGGAAAATGGCGCGATGGAATACTCCATCGTGGTCGCGGCCACTGCATCCGACCCGGCGCCGATGCAGTTTCTCGCGCCTTACACAGGCTGCGCGATGGGCGAATATTTCCGCGATAATGGCATGCACGCTCTCATTGTTTATGACGACCTGTCGAAGCAGGCTGTCGCTTACCGCCAGATGTCGCTTTTGTTGCGCCGCCCGCCGGGCCGCGAAGCTTATCCCGGCGACGTGTTTTATCTGCACTCACGCTTGCTAGAGCGCGCTGCAAAGCTAAACGAGGATCACGGCTCCGGCTCGCTCACCGCGCTGCCGGTTGTCGAAACGCAAGCCAATGACGTTTCGGCCTACATCCCGACCAACGTGATTTCAATTACCGACGGCCAGATCTTCCTCGAAACCGACCTGTTCTATCAGGGCATTCGTCCTGCGGTGAACGTTGGCCTCAGCGTTTCGCGTGTGGGATCGGCTGCGCAGATCAAGGCGATGAAGCAGGTGGCTGGCGCGATCAAGGGCGAGCTGGCGCAATATCGCGAAATGGCCGCTTTCGCCCAGTTCGGCTCCGATCTTGATGCGGCGACGCAGAAACTGCTGGCGCGCGGCGCACGTCTGACCGAGTTGCTGAAACAGCCGCAGTTCTCGCCCCTCAAGATCGAGGAGCAGGTCGCTGTGATATATGCGGGCACAAAGGGCTATCTCGACGCTATCCCAACCGCCTCTGTGGGCAAATTCGAGCGCGATTTCCTATCGTTCGTGCGCAGCGAGCACAAGGATTTGCTGGACACGATCCGCACCAAGAAGGCGATGGACGCTGACGCCGAAAAGTCGCTGAAAGGCGCGCTCGACAAATTCTCCAAAGCATTCGCAGCTTAACATGCAGATTTGCATCGTAATTGTGAGCGTAGTGAAGCAAACCAAACCGAGCTATGATTGGTTCGTCGCTTTGCTCCTCGCAATGACCATAAGTTATCTTTGAATGAACATGTAGGGCGGTTATGGCGAGCTTAAAAGACCTTCGCATGCGCATCGCCTCGGTGAAGGCGACGCGCAAAATTACCAAGGCCATGCAGATGGTGGCGGCGGCGAAATTGCGGCGCGCGCAGGACGCCGCGCTCGCCGCGAAACCATACGCCGAGCGCATGGAGCGCATGCTGGGCAACCTCAACGCGCGTATCGTCAAAACCTCGCTGACATCCAAACTGCTCACCGGCACGGGACAGGAAGAGAGCTACCTCTTTATCGTCGCAACCGCGGAGCGTGGTCTGGCTGGCGCTTTCAACACCAACATTGTCAAGCTGGCGCGCGAGCAAATTCGCCGCAAGATTGCCGACGGCAAGACGGTGAAAATCCTTTGCATAGGCCGCAAGGGATACGATGCGCTCAAGCGCGATTACGGCAAGCTCATTATCGACACCATTGACCTGAAAAGCGTAAAACGCCTCGGTTACGACAATGCGCAGGACATTTCGCGCCGCGTTATGAAAATGTTCGGCGCGGGCGAGTTCGACGTGGCAATGATTTTCTATTCCGAGTTCGTGAACGTACTGACGCAGAAGCCGAAAGCGCTTCAAATTATCCCCGCGCAGTTGCCAGAAGGCGCGACCGCAGTTGCGCAAAGCTCTGGCCCGACGGCGGACTACGAATTCGAGCCGGATGAGGACGCAATCCTGGACGATCTGCTGCCGCGCAACATCGGCACCCAGATTTTCCGCGCGCTACTCGAAAACGCGGCCGGCGAGCAGGGCGCGCGTATGACAGCGATGGACAACGCCA
Organism: Hyphomicrobiales bacterium; assembly: GCA_034440495.1. Lineage (GTDB taxonomy): Bacteria > Pseudomonadota > Alphaproteobacteria > Rhizobiales > Rhodomicrobiaceae > JAWXCE01. The sequence goes on from JAWXCE010000027.1 coordinate 12,651, forward strand.
CGCGCAACGCAGGCGATATGATTAAACGCCTCACGCTGAACTACAACCGCCAGCGCCAGGCTAACATTACACGCGAACTGATCGAAATCATTTCCGGCGCGGAAGCGCTTTAACCTAAAGCTGAAATCTGGTTCTGGAAGGGACGAAAATGAGCGAGATGTTGAGTGTGGGCCGGGTTCGGCAGGTAACGGGCGCAGTTGTTGATGTGCAGTTCGACGGCGCGCTGCCCGCTATTTTGAACGCGCTGGAAACTGATAACCAGGGCAACCGCCTCGTGCTTGAAGTGGCGCAGCATCTCGGTGAAAACACGGTGCGCACCATCGCCATGGACACGACGGAGGGCCTTCAGCGCGGACAGAAAGTGTCCGATACGGGTCAGGCAATTTCGGTGCCGGTCGGCGAGGACACGCTTGGCCGCATCATGAACGTCATTGGCGAACCGATTGACGAGGCTGGGCCGATCAAATCCAATCAGCGCCGCCCGATTCACGCATTGGCGCCGTCTTTCGTGGAGCAATCGACCGAAGTCGAGGTTCTGGTCACCGGCATCAAAGTGGTCGATCTGCTGGCGCCATACTCCAAGGGCGGCAAGGTCGGCTTGTTCGGCGGCGCGGGCGTGGGCAAAACCGTGCTCATTCAAGAGCTCATCAACAACATCGCGAAGGCGCACGGCGGTTACTCCGTTTTCGCGGGCGTGGGCGAGCGCACGCGCGAGGGTAACGACCTTTACTGGGAGATGATCGAAGGCAAAGTCAATGTCAACCCGCAGGAAAACGGCGGCTCGGCAAAAGGCTCGAAATGCGCGCTGATTTACGGCCAGATGAACGAACCTCCAGGCGCCCGCATGCGGGTTGGCCTCGCGGGCCTGACGGTCGCTGAATATTTCCGCGATCAGGGCCAGGACGTACTGTTCTTCGTGGACAACATTTTCCGCTTTACGCAGGCCGGTTCGGAAGTGTCGGCGCTGCTCGGCCGTATCCCATCCGCCGTGGGTTATCAGCCGACGCTCGCGACCGACATGGGCGCACTGCAAGAGCGCATTACCTCCACTTCGAAAGGCTCGATCACCTCGGTGCAGGCGATCTACGTGCCTGCCGACGACCTGACCGACCCGGCACCCGCTACCTCTTTCGCCCACTTGGACGCCACCACCGTTCTGTCGCGCTCCATCGCGGAAAAAGGCATCTATCCGGCGGTCGATCCGTTGGATTCGACCAGCCGTGCGCTCGAACCTCGCGTCGTTGGGCAGGAGCATTACGACACCGCGCGTAAGGTTCAGTCCATCCTGCAACGGTACAAAGCGCTTCAGGATATTATCGCCATTCTCGGCATGGATGAACTATCCGAAGACGACAAAACAGCCGTGTCGCGCGCCCGCAAGATCGAGCGTTTCCTTAGCCAGCCGTTCCATGTGGCGGAAGTGTTCACCGGCAAGCCGGGCACTCTCGTCGATGTCGCCGACACGGTGAAAGGCTTCAAGGGCCTCTGCGACGGTGATTACGATCATCTGCCAGAGCAGGCGTTCTACATGGTCGGCACCATTGAGGAAGCCATGCAGAAGGCGGAAGAAATGGCGGCCGCGGCCTAGGCCATGGCAAGCGCGAGAGAGTCGGGAGCAGGTAAAACCGTTACTCCGGGGGAATGCTGCGAAACCATGCGCGGCATCCTGGCTAGCGATGATTTTGAACCGCTGTTTTCGCTTGAAGACGACGGCGCTATCTACATTACTGTCGGCCTTGGCGAGACGGAAGAAGACGGCGCGGGGCTAATGGATCATGTGATGAGTTACTGCCCGTTCTGCGGCGCGAAACAGCCCGAACCGCGAGAAGGCGAAACAGAGGTCAAATCGTTATGACATTCAAATTTGAGCTTGTTTCGCCCGAGCGTCTACTGGTCTCGGCGGATGTGAACGAGGTAATCGTTCCCGGAGCGGAAGGCGATTTTACAATTCTTCCGCTCCACGCGCCGTTTATCTCGACGCTAAGACCCGGCGTGCTGACAGCGCCCAATCTGGATGGCAAGGAAGCGCGCTTTTTTGTACGCGGCGGCTTCGCGGAGGCCGGGCCTGATGCGCTTACTGTGCTAGCCGAGATCGCGATACCCATAAGCGAACTCACAGACGCATCATTCGCTAGTCAGATACAGCTTGCGCAGCATGATTTGTCCTCCGCCCCGGATGATGAAGCAAAGTACGCCGCGACTGATATTCTGGAACGTCTCACGAGCCTTAGGGAATCCTTGCGCTTGGCGTCTTAATTCTAATCACAATTACTGGCGCACTTCGCCGAATCAAATTCGCCTCGGCTATAGGCTTTTTTGGGCCAAAACGGGTGCGAACTCGGCTATTACGGCTTCGTAAACGTCGCGTTTGAAGGGCACAACAATTTGGAGCAATTCTTCCACGTCCGCCCAGCGCCATTCGTCAAACTCTGGCGATACGTCATTGATGCGCGAGATGTCGAATTCCACGTCCGCGCCCGTAAAGCGCATCGCGAACCATTTCATGCGCTGGCCACGATATTTGCCCTTAAGCGCCTTGCCTATGCTGGCTGATGGTAATTCATATTGCAGCCAGCCCGACGTTTCCGCGATAATCTCCGCCGATTTGGCGCCGGTTTCTTCGGCAAGTTCGCGTATGGCGGCGGCGCGCGGATCTTCGCCCTTATCGATGCCGCCTTGAGGCATCTGCCACCGGAAGACGATTTCCTGCCCGACTATATCTTCCATACGCCGCCCTATCCACACCTGACCGTGCGCATTTAGAAGCACGACGCCCACGCAGGCCCGGTAAGGTAGGTCGCGGCCATGTTCCATCGGAAAGCCTAAGGTTGTATCCCTATCGCACATTAACCGGCTTAACGAGCTGACTGGCGTGAACAAGTTTAATCGCCCTGGATTGCAAACCGACGGTCCATATCACAAGTTGGCGCAAAGTTTCCGGGTCGGCTGTAGCGACCGCCAGAGCTGAGCCTTTCTGCCTGGCGAGATCTTCCAGCTTCTGCAACTCGCTCTGAATTGAAGACGGAGAGGGCAACACACCGACTTTGGCGTCAGCAACGCGGTACTTCACGTCAAGCTGCGCCGCCAGCATGATGGCGTAAGGGTGCGCCGCAGCGCCGTCATCAATATATGTAATCCCACGCGCTTTGATCGACTGCATGAAGGGACGGATAGCGTCGGGCGACTGGGCAAGCTTGCCGCCCATCATGTTGATAACCCCGTGATAACCATCGACCTGGCTGAGAGCCCAGTCCAGACGCCGGTTGTTCTCATCGGCTGGTAGGCTGGCCAGCAGCATGTTCGGCGCCGCGTCCGACACCTCGATGTTGGAAGGCTCCATGGGAACGCCCGCGAACACCTCATGCCCGGACTGCCGTGCGCGCAACGCCCAACCTTTGACGTCACGTCCATAAGGGGAGAATGCAAGAGTGAACTCCGGGCGCAAAGAATTAATCGCGCTGTATGTGTCACGTTCGTCGAGGCCAAGATCGCGAATGATCACTGCGATGCGAACTTGCCCGTCCGCAGTTGGCCCAAGGGCAGGCAATGGTTTTCCCGCAGCCTCGGTTGCCGCAGCGAAAAGCGCTGTTGCGGCGTTGCGTTCCTCGGCCCCTGCGGTTTTTACGTCGGTCACGCTTTGTGGTGTCGCCGACGAGACGTCGCGCGGAATTGGCGGCTGCGATTGGGCGCGCTTTTTCGGCACCGGGGGAATAGGTATCGCCGCCGACGGTTGTTTTACTGCTATGGCGCGCCAGGCTTGATCCGGCGCGCGAACAGGCGCTGTCGAGGGGGTATCGAGTCCTGCGTCACGCCCTTGATTAAAGGTTTCTGAAGAATCCGATGCGCTAACGCCGGGATTAAAAGGCGTTTCCGGCTGAACTTCGGCAACGCCGCTAGTTATCTGTCCGGATGCGCCGCTGGAAGGCGCGCCTTCGGGAGAAAAAACCGCCAGTTTGCCCGTGTTAGCGGGTTCACGGTCGGCCGGAGACTGATCGGGATAAGAGAAGCGGCGGTCGAAATTGTCCACGCCACCTGTGCTTTGCGGATCGGAAGGCTCGTCAATTGCCTTTGATGAAGCGGTGGATGGATCGCCGGAGCCTGGCTGGGCGCTGCCTGTGTCAGGAAACACAGACGATCCTGGCGGAGAGGCTAAAGGGGCATCCCAAGGAGACGATCCGCCAGGAAATCTGCCGTCGTAAGGCGGATCGGGTTGATTAGATGCAACATCCGCAGGATCCGCCGTCGAACCGGGTGTAGCTGACTCTGGCTGGCCCGTTTGCCCGTTAGAAGTGGAAAGCTCCGCATTGCTTAATGCAGCGCCACTGGAGCCATCGGCCGAGCTAGCGCCGGGAGTGATTGCCAAAACGTAACTTTGGCCTACGCGCTCGGGCGGTGGCGTTAAATACACTGTTAAAAGCGCAGCCGTGAAAAGCGTCACGGATGCAATAACCGTAATCAAAAGCGATTTCATGTCGAGCTTACCATTCCCCGCTGACCGTCGCCCACGACAGCGTTGCACTGTAACAAACCAATCGCAGTGTGGCTAAAATTTGATGCGGTAATGCAAAATAAAATTGGGGATTGCCAATCTCCAATTTTTTTACGTGCTGCGGTGTCGAAGCGCCTTTAAGAAGGTCATAGCGTTAATTAGCAGAAATGCTCTTTCTCGCCAGAACATCAGCTTTACGCAGCTCTTCTTTCTGACCCCTGATATAATCCAGCGCAAACTTGAGCTGCTGATCCTTATCTTTCTCTTTTGGGACATACGCGGAGCTACCAGAGCTTTCTTTCTCACCTTCGTTTTTCAGATGGCCGCGCAAGCTCGCTTCTCCTTTAGGGCTGGAAACTCTCGCCTTCATCTCCTCAGGCAACTCCTGCTCGACAACATGAGTCGGGTCGATGCCCTTCGCCTGTATCGACCGGCCCGATGGGGTGAAATATCTCGCTGTTGTAAGACGGATTGCCCCGTTGTTCGATCCAAGTGGAATGATCGTTTGAACCGAACCTTTGCCGAATGAGCGAGTACCGACAATAACGCCGCGCTTCTGATCCTGAATAGCGCCAGCTACAATCTCGGACGCGGATGCAGACCCGCCATTAATAAGAACGACAACTTCCTTGCCATCCGTCCAGTCGCCCGCCTTGGCGTTCTGCCGCTGTGTTTCGCTCAGGTTGCGGCCTCGTGTCAGCACGATAGCCCCCTGTTCAAGAAATGCGTCGGAGACAGCGATGGCCTGATCGAGAAGACCGCCAGGGTTGTTGCGCAAATCAATGACATAGCCCTTGAGCTTCGGCCCAATAGTCTTTTTCAGATCGTCAACCGCTTTTTTCAATTCGTCAGCCGTCTGTTCGCTGAACTGCTTGATGCGTATATACGCGACATCGTCTTCAGAATTCGAGCGAACAGGATTGATGCGAACCACATCACGGATAATTTTTACGTCGAACGGATCGGCTATGCCTTTTCGCACCACCGTCAGAATGATCGCCGCATCGACTGGCCCGCGCATCTTCTCCACAGCTTCCTCAAGGGTGAAGCCCTGAATGCTGTCATTGTCGAGATGGGTGATATAATCATTCGGCATAATTCCTGCTTTTTCAGCAGGCGTATTCTCTATCGGTGACACGACTTTAACGACGCCCTCTTCCATCGTCACCTCGATGCCGAGGCCGCCAAATTCACCGCGCGTTTGCACCTGCATATCGGTGAAGCTTTTGGCGTTCATGAACGTGGAGTGAGGATCAAGGCCGCCCAACATGCCGTTGATGGCGTTATCGATAAGCTTGCCGTCATCAGGGCGCTCAACATAGTCGGCGCGAACACGCTCAAGCACATCTCCAAACAGATCGAGCTGGCGATAGATTTCAGCATTGCCGCCACTAATGGCGGACTGGCCGCGTGTCGCGTGAAAGATAGATGTGGTCGCAGCTGTTACAGCCACAACCAGCAACACCCATAGAAAGAATTCAGGTTTCCGCATCTATATTAACCTTTTTCAACCCCCGACGACCACCAGGGATCAGGATCAATTGGCCGTTGGTCTTTGCGAAATTCCACATAAAGCGACGGTTTGGCGTCTGCGGCCGTTTCGCCCGCGCTTTTTTGGAAAGCCATTATCGCAACCGGCTCTCCCGCTAATACAAACTGACCCACGTTCACTTGGATCTGTTCCATGCCAGCTAGGACTATATGATAGCCACCACCAGCGTTGATAATCAAGAGTTGTCCGTAGTTTCTGAAATTATCGGCATACATGACCCAACCGTCACACGGCGCTGTGATCTGCGCCCGGTCGCGCGTCTCAATGGCAATGCCTTTCGACACGCCGCCAAAACCGTCCGCGCCGCCGAAAATACGCAAACGGACGCCATCCGCTGGAATAGGTAACAACCCCTTAGTTTCCTGAAAAGGCAAAGCGGGCTTAAGCCGGGCAGGCTGAACGAAGGCCAGTTTCTTCGCTTCTGGCTTAATTTCAATCGCGGCGCCGCTTTTTAGCTCAGCTTCATAGACGCCAAGGTTGGTCTGCAAAGCGAGGTCGCGGTCGAGCTTTGCGACAAGCTCTCCAAGGGTAGTTACGGCCTGGGTATGACGTGCCGAGGCGGTTGTCAGAATATCCAGGCGCGCCTGACCAGACTTCAATTGTTCGCGATAACTGGCCAGAGTCGGCTCTATCTCCAGCCGTCGGCGGCTGAGTTCGGCCAATAGGGCTTTCTGGCGCTCCTGCTTTTTGTCCAATTCTGCGGTAAGCGCCTGCAATGCCGCAAGCTCCGCCGAGAGCTTTTCGGCCAGCGGCCGCACTGTCTCGAACGAATACGCCATTAGCATACCGCTTCTCACCATATTCAGCGCGTCGCGGCGTTCAGTCACCATCACGGGCGGCGGCTGTCTGCCAAAGCGCTGCAACACGGCCAGTATTTGCGTCATTTCGGCGCGTCGGCTAGCGAAATCGGCCCGCATCTCGTGCTCTTTGGCGCGCAGTTGAAACACCTCGGTCTCGACAGAGGACACTTTTTTCTCAGTAATGCGAATTCTTTGCGCCTGTTCTATAAGTTCAGACTTGAGGCGAGCTCGCTCAAAAGCAACTGTATCCAGTTCGCGGGAAAGGGTGTCTTTCTCACCCTCGACCTGCTGAAGCTGGTTCTTGTGCTGCTCGAACAGCTTTGCCGCCTCTTCTGGAGTAAGTTTGGCGGGCGCGTCAACGGCTTTGGGCGATGTGGCAGGTTTTGTCGCCGTTTGGCTGGCAGCAGGGTTCGGCAAGACTATCAATGACGCCAGCATGAGCGGCGCGACCGCCAATAGAATGAAACGTCGCGCTTTCAACTTACGCTTTAGCGTGTCGATGGCTGTCATATCTGATCTCGCATGGAGTTTCGTTATCGCATCAAATGCCGCTCGATAACGGCTGACTAGTTTACAAAACCATAAAGGCGGGCTTTGGGCGCCTGCAAGCACTTATCCGCGATGGTATGGATGTCCGGCGATGATTGTGCAGGCTCGGTAAATTTGTTCGGCGAGCAAAACTCGCGCCAGACCATGCGTCAACGTCATCCGGCCTAATGAAATGGTTTTACGGGCGTCTAACAGTACGGCGCCGCCATGTCCATCAGCACCTCCTATTCCAAACGCAACACCCGCCACGCCTTCGTCGCGGCAGGATTGCAGCCATGCGGCGAATTGTGCGCTGGACGGCGTCTCGCCCGCCTCATCCAGCGCGGCGAGCATGAAACCTGACGGTTTGCGGCTGAGAATATCGCTTGCTTCCGCCCGCTTGCGCTCGATAGCGGAGCCGCGAGCGTCGCCCAACTCGATTGTGGCCAGTGGCCCGATGCCTATCGAGCGGGCAAAGGGGTCTAGACGTTCAGCGTAACGTCGGAACAACACAGCTTCCGCGTCGTCTTTAAGTTTGCCGATGGCGATGATGAGCAGTTTCACAAAGGGCACGGCCCCTATTCCACCTGCTCCAGCGGAGACGGACGCTCGCCCGTCCACATTTTTTCCAGCTTGTAGAACTCACGCACTTCAGGGCGGAAAATGTGAACAATGACATCGCCCGTGTCTATCAGCACCCAATCGCACTGCGGCAGGCCTTCAACCTTGGCGGAACGCTCGCCGATATCCCTCAGCTTACGTAAAAGCTGATCGGCCACGGCGCCGACATGACGGTTAGAGCGACCCGAGGCAATAATCATGAAATCTCCTATAGACGAGCGTCCATGCAGATCGATGGTGATAACCTCTTCAGCTTTGGCGTCTTCGAGGGCGAGAAGCGTCGCATCTAGAACCGCGTTTGCATGTTCTCTGGCGGGCGCCTGCGTATCATCGCCCGTTGCGTTGTGCAAAACAGTCCCGGCGGGCGCTTTGGTATTCAGTTCGCTATCCTCATTTAAAAGGGCATGTGTTTAACAACATGCGTTTATATTTCATTGTATATAGTAGAGTGCCTTATAAAACGCCGGATTTCAAGGCTTGGCACGCCAAAAGTGCTCCGTGCCTTGGCTTGGCGTAGCTGCGTCGATGATATCTCCCGGAGTGGTTGCGAAAAATACGTCCACACCGGTGCCTTTTTCAGGGGCAAACCGGCCGCCGAGCATTCCCGCGCCATAGCGAAATCGTAGGCCCTAGCCGTGACAGAGGCCAGTGCACGGTAACGAAAACCCGGCCGGTCGAACACCGCGATAGGCATCGTCTCCATAACGGTCCGCCAGCCACGCCAGCGGTGAAATCCGGCGAGATTGTCTCCGCCCATGATCCACACGAAGCGCACGCCCGGTATGCGCCTTCGCAGAAACGCCAGCGTTTCGCTGGTGTAGGCGGATGGCAGCGCCGCCTCAAACGCGGTGACAATAATGCGCGGATGATCCACCAGCGCCTTCGCAGTAGCCATCCGCTCGTCAAATGCGACAAGTTCGCCCGCCGATTTAAGCGGATTGCCCGGCGTCACGATCCACCAGACACAATCGAGTTGCATCCGCTTAAGCGCCTCGATGCTGATGTGCCGATGCCCGGCGTGCGGCGGATTGAACGACCCGCCCATCAGCCCGATGCGCATACCGGGGTAACACGGCGGCGGCTTTACAACGGCGTCTTTCAAAGTTATTTTCCAGTTTTAATATCGATATGTAAGGAATTCGGAATGTTGGAGTTTGAACCCTTTTTAGTGCCTTTGACTGGCAATGAAAATTTTATCTACGAAGAGTGCAGTATGCCTTTCAGTGTATTGGAGTTTTGGCAGTGGAGTGCTTCAAATCTTCTTTCCAACGCCACAAGAGGCGTACTTGCCGAATTTCTTGTCGCAAAGGCCTTAGGAGTTGACGCAAGCAAGTGTCGTGAGGAGTGGGCAAGTTTTGACCTTGAAACATCATGCGGCGTTAAGGTTGAAGTGAAGTCTGCATCTTACTTACAGGGTTGGGAGCAAAAACAACTTTCCCCCATTATATATGTCGTCAAGCCTACCCGAGCGTTGGATTCGAAGACCGGCAAAAGGTCGAATTTAACTGAGCGATCTGCGGATGTATACGTTTTTGCGATGCTCGCGCATAAAGACAGAGCCTCTGTCAATCCACTAAACTTGGACTAGTGGAAGTTTTACGTGTTGTCACGGAAGGCGCTGGACGATCGCACCCGTAGTCAGCATTCAATTACATTGCCAAGTTTACAGATGTTATGTGGTTTGCCGCTCTCTTTCCATCAAATCCGAGAGGCGGTATTCCTAGCCAATCAAAGTAAGCCCTAAACGGGCCGGGTCTGCCCGCTACCACGCACGACGTATTTGAAGCTGGTAAGCTGCTCGACGCCGACGGGGCCGCGCGCATGGAATTTGCCCGTGGCGATGCCAATCTCGCCGCCCATACCAAACTCGCCGCCATCGGCGAATTGCGTGGACGCGTTGTGCAGAACGATGGCGCTATCCACCTCGGCAAGGAACTGCGCCGCCGCGCTCGCGTCGGCCGTCACGATAGCCTCGGTGTGCTGCGAGCCGTAAGCGGCGATATGGGCGATCGCCTCGTCAAGCCCGGCGACGACCTTTACCGCAATGATGGCGTCGAGGTATTCCGTGCTCCAGTCTTCGTCGCTGGCGGCGATCACGCGCGCGTCTAAGCCTTGAGTGGCAGCATCGCCCCGCACCTCGCAACCCGCGTCGATCAGTGCGCCCACAAGCGTTCGAAGATGGGTGGCAGGGCAGCCCTGATCGACAAGCAGCGTCTCGGCGGAACCGCACACGCCGGTGCGCCGCATTTTCGCGTTCAACACGATGTCACGCGCCATGGCGAGATCGGCGGCGGCGTGGACATATACATGATTAACGCCCTCCAGATGCGCGAATACGGGCACGCGCGCCTCGGCCTGCACCCGGGCGACGAGGCTTTTGCCGCCGCGCGGCACGATCACGTCAATCGCGCCATCGAGACCGGCGAGCATCAGCCCGACCGCCTCGCGATCCGGCGTATCCACAAGTTGAATGGCGGCCTCGGGCAACCCTGCGGCGCGCAGTCCGGCGACGAGGCAGGCGTGAATGGCGCGCGTCGAGTTCAGGCACTCCGATCCGCCACGCAAGATCACCGCGTTGCCGGACTTGAGGCACAGCCCGCCCGCGTCCGCCGTCACGTTCGGGCGGCTTTCGTAAATAACGCCGAGCACGCCGAGCGGCACGCGAACGCGCGCAATCCGTAGTCCGTTCGGGCGTTCCCACTCCGCGATGACCTGGCCGACCGGATCGGGCAGCGCCGCGATCTCCTCCAGGCTGCGCGCCATCGCCTCGACACGCGCAGGAGTGACCGTGAGCCTGTCCATGAATGACGCCGCGCGGCCAGCACGCTCCGCCGCCGTGACATCCGCCGCATTGGCCGCCAAAATCGCCTCCGCATTCTCGCGCAACGCCGCCGCCGCCGCGATGAGCGCCGCAGTCTTCGCGCCCGACGAAGCCAGCGCCAGTTCGCGCGCCGCAGCCTTCGCTGCGCCGCCGACAACGGAAAGGTTTCGCGCCAAAGACGATTCAGGCTTAAGTTTGCGTGTTGCCGCCATAAAGAGCGCCTGTAATTGAGTTGCAGAATGGAATTCTTGCTAGTTCAGCGGCATACCGTCGCGGTGCATGGGTTCGGCGCAGTAAGTCTGACTATATATATTTATTTTAAGAAATAGCGGCGCAACGTTATTGCAACTGTAATGCAACTTCTTTAGCACTGCTATTCCGCTTTGATGGCGGCAGTTGTTAACGTGTCCAGCGCAGCGGCAGTAATAGCTAACAACTCATCCTTACCCTCAATAGCGTAACGCTCTTTAATTGCTGCTGGCGGCAGATACCCAAGCCATACCTTCCCCGACGCATCCTGCCACGCCAGCGCCTTCATCGGCAAATCCAGCCCTGCACGCTGATCGGCCTGCATTAGCGGAGTTCCCATTTTTGGATTGCCAAAAATCAACAGTTCGGTGGGGCGCAATTCAAGTCCCGCTTTCGCCGCGCCCGCTCCGTGATCGACGCGAGCAAAAATCGCAAGGCCCTTTTCGGTCAAGATTGCGGAAAGGCGATCAAGAGTTTTTGTTACCGAATGCGGGCTTTGCTTCATGACTAAGTCATTTCCCGCATAAGACGGCGCCGCCGCAATGCAGAGCGCGATTAAGGCCATCGCCATTTTGGGAAGCCGTTTCATATCATTTCCTCCAGCATTGGTTATTTGGATTAGAATACATCGGTCTAACTGAGCGCCATGTCGTCGCGGTGGATGAGTTCGGCGGGGCCTCTATAGCCTAAAATCGCTTCGATTTCATCGGTTTTGCGGCCTGCGATTTTCGCCGCTTCGTTGCGGCCATAGGCGATGAGGCCGCGGCCCAGTTCGGCGCCGCCCAGATCGCGGATGATAACGGCGTCGCCGCGTCCGAAATCACCTGACACCTCGCGCACCCCGGCGGGCAACAGGCTGCGCCCCGCTACGAGCGCCGTCTTGGCGCCGTCGTCCACGACGACCGAGCCGCGTGGCTCCAGGCTGCCCGCGATCCAGCGTTTGCGGGCCATCACCGGGTTGGCGCGGGCGAGAAACCAGGTGCAGTTCGCGCCTTCGCTTAGCGCGCGTAGCGGGTTCATCACCTTGCCGGACGTGATGACCATGTTCGCGCCCGCCGCAACTGCGATTTTAGCGGCCGTGATTTTCGTCACCATGCCGCCGCGCGAAAGCTCTGTGCCAGCGCCGCCCGCCATCGCCTCGATTTCCGGAGTTATTACCTCCACGACTTCGATGCGGCGCGCGTTGGGGTCGGCGTTCGGCGGCGCGGTGTAAAGCCCGTCGATGTCGGAGAGCAGCACGAGGCAATCGGCGCTGGCCATGGATGCGACGCGGGCGGCCAGCCGGTCGTTGTCGCCATA
>JAWXCE010000028.1:0-16754 GCA_034440495.1 Hyphomicrobiales bacterium
CCCCGCCGGAGCGCACGCTTACAACCGTGGTTTCTTTCGGGCGCGGCCCCATGCAGCTCAATCGGCTGGGGGATCATATCAACTGCATAGAGCTGCCGGTGACGGCGCGCCAAACCGCCGCCGTGACGGCCGCAAATAAGGGTGCTTACGCGACGGTTAACGACATTGTGCTTCCACAGGAAGTCGCCAAAAACCCGCTTTTCTTAGCGGCCGTTGAAAAAATTGCGGCGCATTCGGACGTTATCGTTCTGGAGCATCCGTTCATGATGCCCGTGCTTGAACGGATTGGAGTTTCACGCCCTATCATCTATTCATCGCACAATGTGGAAACGGAGCTAAAAGCAAAAGCGCTGGAAACCCATCCGATGCGCGCTGCGCTTCTTAGTGAGGTAAGACGGCAGGAAGCAGCCGCAATAGCGCAAGCGAGCGCAGTCATCGCCTGTTCTCAAAGCGACGCCGATGCGTACAAAGCACAAGGCGCACGCCACGTTGCGGTTGTCCCCAACGGCGTTTCGAGACCTGCCCTGCACGCCACGCCTGAACCTTCACATCCGCAAAGCCGAATCGCTTTTATCAATGATTTGACTCATGATGCGGCGGGGATCGGTGCTCTGTACCGAACTATTTTGGGGCGCGATCCATCCGATGAAGAGGCGCTAACATGGACGGCGTCGTCGCTGTCGGCCTGCTCCCAAGCTCTTATGCGCAGCGCCGAAAATTTGAATGGGCGTCGCGGCTATGCCATGGGGGCCAACTTCGATGGCTCGGCGCGATTCATAGCGGTGTTCCTGGGCAGCGGCCACCGCCCGAATCTCACCGCAGCGGAGCTGCTCGCGCGCTTTGTTGCTCCCGAGTGTCCCGGCGTTGATATCCTGATTATCGGAAGCGTTTGCAATTCGCTAAAAGCCGCAGCGTTTCCAGATAATGTTTTCCTGGCGGGAGTGGTCAGCGATTACGATAAGTCGCGCATTTTGCGCGGAGCTCAAGTGGGGCTAAACCCCGTGGTGGAAGGCGGCGGCTCAAACCTGAAAGTGCCGGATTACATGGCCCATGGTTTGCCCGTGCTATCCACGCCTTTCGGTTCGCGCGGCTACCATCTGACAGAAGCGGACGGACTGTTCTGCGCCGAGATACCTGATTTCGCGAGCGTGCTGCAAAAGCTAGCCAGCAATTCATTCGCCATCCGCCCTGCCGTCAATTCCCGTTATATCGAAAGCCTTTACTGGGACAGGCTGTCAGTTAATCACTACAGCACCATTTTTGACGCCACTTCGCACGAACAGAATGGCGTCCTGGTTGTGATGGAAGACAGCCAGTGGTTCGATACCGCGACGCAACCCGCTCTGCGGCGGTATTGGCGGGCTATGGGATTTGATAAAGCGCGGCTTATCGTCCAGTCAGGGCTCGATTTGTCGCTGGATTTTGCGGCGCTTAAGTCGAGCTTTTACGGATGGAGCCGTCATCTAACCATATGTCGCCGTGACTTAGCGGCATTCATGACGAACGACTCAATGCCAACGCATGGCTTGGGCCGCCGACGCCGCCATACGCGCATTTTGCAGGGCGAGGAACCGTCGCCGGTAGACCAATTCAATCTGTCTCGTCTTGGCGAGAACTTTACATTGCCAATCGCGGATAAAGTTGCAGTGCGCGCCTTCCTGAGCGGCGCCACTATTCATCTTCCTCGCGACGCCGTGTCAATCAGTGTAAAAGGCGGCGTTTACCAGGCGGGCTATTTGTCGCTCCATCAGGGAGGGCGCACACTTGTAGCGTTGAATGCCGGCAAGGGGTTTCACCTCGTAGCGGCGGTGTCGTCAAGTGGGCCGGTGAAGTTAATGTTCGATCCCGGCGCAGCCCAAAGCCAGAATTCCCAGCGCCAGATTGCAGGGCATGTGTCCGAAATCATCGTCGAATCCGGCTCGCTGCGGCGGACCATGGATCTTGGCAGTCAGCCAATAACGGGGCAAGCCACACAAACTACGAAGTTTGCCGTGGATGGCTGCGTTGCTGCAGGCGAGGATTTGCTTGTTGGCCATGAACTCGTGGCCGCGCTACTAAGGTTCGGCCCCGATGCGCAAAGCATCGTTATTGCCGGATCTGATGCGTTCATGGAGCGCCTGCATGCTGCGGCGCCTTGTTTATCCAAAAAAATGACGAGCATGAAAGCCTATGTCGAGGCAGGCGATGAGAAAACGGCGCTACCTCTTTATGACGAGACCGAACTCAGTCTCGCCGTGAACGGCAAGTTGCGCAGCGCTCACGCCACAAAACTTTCGGTAAACGCCGATAGTCTGCTGTTCCTGTTATGCGAAACCGATCCATGGCATGCGCAGATCGTCATTGCCGCCGCCCAGAAAATTGCACGAATTTCACCATCCGCCGAAGTATGCGCCATCATGACGGGCGAACACCACGCCCAGGCAGTCTCGACGGAAATGCGCAACCTGCTGGCCACCGGGAACGTCAAATTATTAAAAGCTGAAAGCTACGCAGACGTGCTAGCCACGGTGGGCACGGCGCGGCTAACAGTCGTAATGGGCAGAGCCGGTCAGTTATGGAGCCGCCTGCCGGAGTTATTCGCCATAAGCCCCTTCCGCCTCACCACGTTTGACATTTATGGCGGTGAGTCGTGCGATGTCTGGCGGCAATACCACGCTGCGTTCTGCCTTGAAGATATTATAGAATGCTACTGGCGAGGTAGCTCCCTGAGCTCCATCAACGCACAACATATGCAAGGAACACGCCCATAACTCAAAGCACATTTCGATGAAGGATTTCATCAAGTTGCTGGCGTGGTAGCAGACATGCCTTCCCTGTTCTTACTGTTATGAACGATGCGGGAGCGTATAAAACGCGAACATTGCAAAATTGGCGTTGATAGAAGCCGGTTTTATCTTGCGTTGCCGACGCTGGCTGGTTTACTATGACACCTAAGACGTGTAAGTGTTGTTCGGCTATTAAACTGTAAACGCAAAACTTTGGGCTTAAAAAGCGCGGCGATACGTGTGTTTATTGCAACGTACACTGGTTGCTTAAGGTAGGTATAAGCATTGGATGACATTTAAACTGCTACAGTTTCGTGTTCATAAGTATGCACTTATTATTTTTGTTTTATTCGTATATGGCTTTGAGGCATAGATGACCGCAGAACTCAGGCGATACTTTAACGGCGGTTATCGCCAGATTGAGGGATGGCTTTCCAAATCCGTCTTTTCAGTTGTGGACGCTTTAAATATATCAGCCGAAAAACAATCCGTTACTGGCGGCTGTTGCGAAATTGGGGTTCATCACGGCAGACTTTTCGTAGCCTTGCTTGCTCTGGCGAGCAAGAACTCAAAATCGCTGGCAGTGGATTTATTCGAAGATCAGTCGTTAAATATCGACAGATCCGGCCGTGGCGAGAAGCAGATTTTTCTCGATAACGTAAGCAAATGGGCCGCGGCCGATATGCAGGTAACAGCTCTGCAGGCTGACAGTTTGTCGATTTCAACAGTAAAAATTATCGAAATTGCCCAGCAATTCGGTCTGTTCAAGTTTTTTAGCGTAGATGGAGGTCATACTCGTGAACACGCGTTTCACGACATCCTTGTGGCCCAAGAATTAACAGCAAATGGTGGGTTTATTCTGGTGGACGACTTTTTTAGTCAGGATTGGCCGGGCGTCACAGAAGGCGTGTCCAGATATTACAACGGTGCGGATACGAAGTTTGCCCCTTTATGCATTACAGGAAATAAGCTTTTTCTAACTTCGATCAGCTATCATAAGCGTTATTTGACCGAACTGGCGGCGACTTTGCCGGTCGGGCGACCAAATTCTAAGTTGCAAACTATTCAACTTTACGGCTGGCCCGCGATTTCTTTTCATCTTGCCGCAGATGACTCGGTTCTACTTCCAATTTAATCATAAATACATTTTTAATTGCTAGTGCGCAACGAGCGCCATTGGCGGAAGAGGTCGGCGGCATGCGCGGCAAGCGCCAGCGTCAGCCAGAGCGATATCCAGCCCCACCAGGCGTCGACAAGAGCGCCACGCAGGGCGAGCATGAGGCAAAATCCGGAGACCAGATTGAAAGCAACATTGGACAGCGCTATGCCGTGCCCGGTTATCCGGCGGTAAAGCCAGAGTCCAAGCGCCTCGGCCGCCACAAGGCCGAGGATGATGTCGATGATGCGCCCGCTTTCGAACAGATCTTGCACTGCGACCTTAAATGGGAGGTATCGCTAAGGCGATCTTGTCCGGGTTAAGCTGTACTATCTTCCAGTTCAGTATGGATGCGAATGTTACCCAGGCGGCGTAGGGTACAAGCAGCCAGCTCGGTTGTCGTGTAGCGTTTCAGCGCGAAAATCAGGACAATAACAGACGCCCAAAGGAATCCGGTTTCGATCAACCCATTTGGGGCGTTTCCATGCGAACAAAAGCAAACTCCAAAGCACGTTGAGAAAGCTGTTCGCAGCAAACAGGATGATGATCCATTCGCGGTCGCTCTGTGTCCGCGCGCGCAGCCACGCCTTGTAGCCCGCAACGCCCGCAAGTGCGAAAATCACCGTCCATGCGGGGCCGAACAGCCAGTCCGGCGGTTGCCAGTCCGGCTTGCGCAGGGATTGATACCACGGGCCGATGTCCGTCACCGTGGCGCCTAGAACGCCAATGAAAAGCGAGCGGCGTGGGCAACTGTCCAGATGGCCTTGCGGCGTTGTGATTGTGTTATGGTCATGCACGGACAACGCCGAACAGGTGCGCAAGGTCCTTAAAAAAGATGCGCGCATGTGCGGCGGGCTTGGCTTTCACAAGTTCCTTGTGCATGTAGGCCTGCCAGGTGAGTTCCTGCACGTCCTTGTCGCGGCAGATGTTGACAAAACGCTCGCGGCGTTTATCGCTGCTGTACCAGAAATACTGCATGATACCGAGAATAAAGAACACGCGGCCGTGCGCCTTCATGAATTGCTTGCGCGCCTGCGCTAGAGCGCGCGAATCGCCCGTGGTCAGATACTTATCCACCGATTCCGCCGCCAGCCGTCCGCCGACCATCGCATAATAGATGCCCTCGCCCGATGCCGGGGCGACCACGCCCGCCGCGTCGCCCGACAGTAGTACATCGCGGCCGTTATCCCATTTTTTTAATGGCTTGAGCGGGATCGGTGCGCCTTCGCGGCGGATGGTTTCTACATCGGCGAGACCCGCCGACGCGCGCAACTCGGCAACCGAACCTTTCAGCGAAAAACCCTTGTGCATCGTGCCCATACCGACGCTGGCTGTGTCGCCGTGCGGGAAAATCCAGGCGTAGAAATCGGGCGACAGCTTGCCCTGATAGTAAACGTCGCAGCGAGTGGGGTCATATTTCGCTTCGGCGTTCTGCGGCGTCTTGACGATCTCATGATAAGCGAACACGAACGGCGCCTTGCCCGCTTTCGGCACCGCCTCGCGCGCAACCGCTGAATTCGCGCCATCCGCGCCAATCACCGCGCGGGCGCGCACGCTCATAGGGGCGCCTCCGGATTTGGGCTGATAGGTGATGATCGCGACGCCATCCGCATCGCGCGCAAAGAATTCGAATGTGCCGTCGCGGCGATCGGCGCCTTCACGGCCTGCGCGCTCCCGCAGCCACTCGTCAAAACTCTCGCGATCCACCATGCCAACAAAGCCGCCGTCGATGGGCATGTCCACCTCGCGGCCAGCAGGCGAAACCATGCGTGCGGAGGTAATTTTGGCGACAATCAGATGGTCGGGAATGTCGAAATCCTTGATGCAGCGCGGCGGAATAGCGCCGCCGCATGGCTTGATGCGCCCGGCCTTATCGAGCAGCATCACCGAGCGCCCCGCGCCCGCCAGATCCGCCGCCGCCGTCGCGCCCGAAGGCCCGCCGCCAACAACCACAACATCAAAGGTTTCCATCGCGCTCATGACTTATCTCCCTGCCGCGAAGCTTTCGGCGGCGACTGCTTGTGCATCCACACGTGAGTTTTTTGGCTGCCCGGCCCCGAGCGCCAGATGCGCGGCAACGAGAAATAGCGCGCCCTCGATGGCGAACACCGCCGCATAGGCCGGATCGGACGCTCCAAAAGCCGCGCGCGCCGCGTCCGCCGTGACTGTGCCCATAAACGCGCCGAGGCCAAAGCCGATCGCCTGCGCCGCGCCCCAAAGCCCCATGCGCGTACCCTCACGCGAGCCCCGGCCCGCGCCCGCCAGCGCCATCATCGAGCCAATCGCCGCCATCGCAAATGACCCCGTCGCCATGCCAAGCGCAAAAACCACCATGTGCAGCGGGAAGCCGGGGCCATATAACGCCGCCGCAACAAGTCCCAAGACCGCCAGCGCGGAGGCGAGGCAACCACCGACTGTCCACGCGCGCAGCGAACCAAACCGCCCGCCCCACGCCGCGCCTGCTATGGCCACGAGGATCATCCCCGCCAGCGTGCCCTGGTGTTGGACGCCGGATAACGATGTCGTCTGGCCCACGGTCATTTTGAACACGTCGCCCGCGAACGGCTCCAGCACCAGTTCCTGAAACTGGTAGGCGAACATGGACACGAACACAAACATGGTGAACTGGCGCGCCTGCGGTTCGGCCCACACCTGCGCGAAGGCCGTGCGAAATGGAGTTTTTGCCGAGGCCGATACGGGAGCTTGCGCTGAAGCGTCGCCCTCCAGGCCCCAGATAGCCGCAAGCGTAACCGCGAACGCAATTGCTGAGACGACCGCCGAGACGGCCACAAGCCGCGTCAGCGAGAACGGATCGAGGAAATTCCCGGCGAGCTTGGAAGTAAGGATCAACCCGCAGATCATCATCGTCCAGAGGATGCTGGCGGCGGCGGCGCGGCGTTCCGGCGCCACGCGCTTTGCGACCAGCGCCAGCAATGTGGTGCCGCATGCTCCGACACCGACGCCAATAAGCACAAAGGCGAAAATGCCCATAGCGACACCGGCATAAACATTCTGCGCCATCAGCGCTACGGCCCCAGCCGCCTTAAGGCCGCCAAGTGCCAGCACCGCCATACCGCCAATGATCCACGGCGTGCGTCGACCGCCCATATCGGAGCCGTAGCCAAGGCGCGGGCGCAGAAGTTGCACAGTGTAATACAGCGCCACCAGCGCGCCGGGCAGCATCGCGGGCAAAGCGAGTTCGACGACCATCACGCGGTTAAGCGTCGATGTTGTGAGCACAACGATCGAGCCAATGGCGGTTTGCACGAGGCCGAGCCGTATAATTCCAATCCAACCTATGTGCGCGGCCGTCATACGTTCCTCATATCAACGAGCGGAGCGCGAATGCGCTTACCAGCATACCGAGCACATAGAGCAGAACGCCGAACGCGCTGAACCAGATCGCACGCTCGGATGGCGATTGCAGAAAGCGCCGCATCATCGCGATTTGCGCGAGAAGCAGCACCGCGACGGCGCCAGCGTGCCAGGTCTTTCCCCAGACAAACAGCAACTCGATCACGACAGCTTGCGGGAGCGCCATCATGAAGCACGCGACCCATGCCGCGTTGCGCGCGCCCAGTTGCACGGGAATAGACCTCACACCCATTTGGCTGTCGCCCTCAATGGATTTAAAATCGTTCAGCGTCATGATGCCGTGTGCGCCGAAACTGTAGAGTGCAGCCACGGCGATAATACGCCAGTCTGGCAGCGTGGCCGTCATGATCGCGGCGGCCGTGAACCAGGGCAACCCTTCGTAGCATAGCCCGCACGCCGCATTCCCCCACCAGCCGTTTTGCTTCAGGCGGACAGGCGGCATACTATAGGCCCAGGCGAGCGCGAGGCCAAAAACGGTGGCGGCAAACGCCCACACCCCGAGCGCAGCGCCAAGGGCGAGCGAGAGCGCAGACCAGATGATGGCGATGTAAAGTCCCCAAGCCCCCGGAATGCGACCGGACGGTATGGGCCGGTTCGGCTCGTTGATCGCGTCGACATGGCGATCGAACCAGTCGTTCACCGCCTGGCTTGCGCCGCACACCATGGGCCCGGCGAGCAGTACCCCGCCCGCAAACACCACCCAGTTGTCGATGGGAGAAACCCCGGAGGACACCACCCCGCAGCCGAATGCCCACATCGCGGGAAACCATGTAATGGGTTTCAAAAGCTCCAGAACTGCGGACGGCTCTGGACGGGATATGGTAATCGCGTTCGCCATGTCTGTAGATTAAAATCGACAGCGGGAGTTGTCAACTAAGCCTTACACTTTTTTCGCGGTTCAATTCTCGGATTCTGGCCCAAGATCGCCGAGGCCATGGCGGCGCAGCTTGGCGTAAAGGCTCTGGCGACTCAGGCCGAGCATGTCTGCGGCGGACGCGCGGTTGTCGCCGGTAAGCTCCAGCGCCGCCTCAATGCAGAGTTTTTCGATAACATCGGTCGTCTCGCGCACCAGGTCTTTCAGCGGCACACGACCGACAAGCTCTGTCATTTGCTCCACCGAGCGCGGCAACTCGCGACCCGAGCGTGGCGCCACTGGCAGGCGGCGGCTCACATTGCGCATGGTGAAACCGAAACAAGGCTGCTCGGCGGCCAGCACCGATACGCCAGAAATTTCGACATCTTCCACGCCGCCATACTCGCCCCGCACCACGGTTGCGAAATGGCGCACAGATCCGTGCTCGCGCAAATTGGCCACGAGAACGCCAACGTCCACCCCTGGTCGCCCGATCCAGCGGTCGATGAGTTCGCCGCGCGTCTGTTCCTCAGAGGCGAGTTGCGCCAGATCGAGAAAGGCTTCGTTCGTGGTCAGAATGCGGCGTTCCGGATCAGTGACGACGAAGCCATCGGGCAACGCCGCCACGACTTTCATGACTTTGGCGGCTCCATTGATGGCGCCGCCCATGTTCTGCCCGGCGGGTGAAAGCCGCACAAGAAAGTGCGACGCATTATCCTGCCTGAAAATAGACGCCGACACAGTCACCTGCGCACCCACGGCAAGCCCGGCTTGCACACCGCCCGCGTGTCCGCCAGAGCGCGCTTCCGTCAGCATGGTTTGAACGGCCGCAGCCCCGTCGAGGTCGAATTCGTCGGTAAAGTTGCGGCCAACCAGCTTGGCCGCCGGTTTGTCCAGCAGCTTCACTGAAGCAGGGTTCGCCTCTATAATTTTATTCCCTGCAGCCTCGATAATAACCACCGCCTCCGATGCGACCCGGAACAGCAGCCGGTAACGCGTCTCGGCCTGGCGCAGACGCGCATATTCGCGCTCCATCGACTGTTGGGCTTCCACCAGCCTCTGCTGAAGCACGGCTACAGCCCGGAGATCACGCCCGACCGCGACGACATGCCCGTCCTTGCCAACTTTCACGGCGGAGTAACGGATCGGCACGTCAGCCGCGCCCTGCCGCGACGGGTGATTTACCTGACGCCAGCGTGGCGCAGTATTCGCGGCGGCGTCGCGCAATAGCTCCTGCACCTTTGGCCGGCTTTCGACCGTCACGGTTTCGATCCAGGGCTTGCCAAGCCAGCCGCTCCATCCCTCCTGCGACAGGTCATCGCTACTTACGGAGAAATCGCGGATAACGCCTTCGCTATCGACCACGAGCGCGACATCCGACGCCGCAGCAATAAGGGTTGCGGCAAGCCGGGGATCTATGTCGCCTAGCGAGTCTTGCGGGGCTTTGAACTGGTTCATCGCTTTATTTAGAAATAGAAATGTCATCCAATCGCCCTTACCGCGTTGCGCCCGAAGAGCGCCGCACGCTAACAGCGCAACTGCGTCGCTTCGAATAGACTTTCTGCCTGTATTACTGCCTGTTTGCCGTCAGCGGCCATGGCGTCCGCGCCAATAAACGCCGCAAGATCGGGTTTGTTGCTAAAAAGAGAACCGCCCACCATAATGGCGATCAATGGATTGCAAGAAGCTTTGCGCACGGCGCCAATGCATTGCCGCAAAGAGTCGAGCAAGGCGTCCGAATTGGCGGAAAAGCCAATGACGGCAAACCATTCGGTGCTAACGATTTTTACGAGATCATCGGCAGACGCTGGCGGAACGCACCAGACGTCCCACGCGGCGCGACGAAAAAACTCCTCAACCATATAAATGCCAAATGAGTGCTGTTCGCCCGGCGCCGACGTTAGCATGGCGCGCTTGCCATGATTGAGCGGCTCCAGCTCATTGTCACTCCGAGGGCATAATTTCCGCAGCACTTGTTGCAGCCTTGAAAGGCCGATTGTCACATCCGTAAAATCACAGACGTCTGATTCCCACATCTCTCCAAGCCGCCGCGCAGATGGAGCCAAAAGATTGAGCAGCAAAGCATCGAGCCCCGCGCCAGAACGCTTTTTGGAATCCACATAATTGAATGCCGCTGTAACGTCTTGCGTCAGAACAAGCTTTGTCAGATGCGCGATATGCTCTTCTGTCTCTGCATACTCCCTGCGGATGTTCTGCGTATAGGACGGCTGGGTTTTGTGCGACAGCATCAGTCGCGGGATAATCTCGGTTTCGATGGTGCGATGCAAAAGCGCCATTGCCTGCTCGGATAGGTTTCTTTTCTCAAAGAAATTTTCTTGAGAATTCATGCTTCTTTCTGCGTTAGCGCTTTTGGAACTATCCGAACAAACCTGATCCCCTGCTTGCTGCAAGCTGGCCATTGGTTTCACCCTCCCGACTGATCACTTTTTTTATTAAGGCGATCAGACTACACCTCGCGCAACGGATCTGGCTAGCCTCTTTTTGCAAAGAAGCGCGTCTTTATGCAACACCAGGCAGGCAATCGATTCGGGAAGGGGGACAGGCTTAAGCGCCTCCACCTCATAATTGAACATACGCCAAGCTTGAACAGTTTGTAAAGCTGACTTTACGTCAAGTTAGCTTGACACATACATTTAAGCAGTTTTAAATCAGTCTCCAACGCTAGGGTGAGGAGCGAGAGTATGGTTGGCATTGAACGGCAGAGCGCAAATAGGCGGCCTTTATATACGCCTGCAGAGCGCGTGCGCCGCGACGCCAGCGTCTGGACACTCGTGCAAGGCATTCTCGCGCCCGTGCAGTTCCTGATTTTCGCTGTCAGCCTCTGGCTTGTGCTGCGTTATCTCACGACTGGCGAGGGCCTTCAAGCCGCGACCATCTCCATCGTCATCAAGACGTTAGCGCTGTACACCATCATGATTACGGGCGCGATCTGGGAGAAGCAGGTGTTCGGCCGTTACCTGTTCGCGCCAGCTTTCTGGTGGGAAGATGCGTTCAGCATGATCGTCATCGCGCTGCACACCGCCTATCTCACAGCGCTTTTGCTTGGCTGGGGAGATACTCAACAACAGATGTGGCTGGCGCTGGCCGCCTACGCAGCTTATGTCATCAACGCTGTTCAGTTCGTACTGAAACTGCGCGCGGCGCGGCGTGACGAAGCGCGCGTTTCCGGCGCAATGGAGATGGCGCGATGAACGCTCCCGTATCCATTCCGTCGATGGGTTGCGGCGACGCGCCAATTCTACGGGAGCGCGGCCAGCGCGAGGTGTTCTGCGGCCTTACAGGCATCATTTGGCTGCACCGGAAAATCCAGGACGCTTTTTTCCTCGTCGTAGGCTCCCGCACTTGCGCACACCTTATTCAATCTGCCGCGGGCGTGATGATTTTCGCCGAGCCGCGTTTTGCGACCGCCATTCTCGATGAGCGCGATCTGGCGGGCATGGCAGATGCGCAGGACGAACTCGACCGGGTCGTTGCGCGGTTGCTGGAGCGGCGGCCGGACATCAAACTCCTGTTTCTCGTCGGCTCCTGCCCGTCCGAAGTCATCAAACTCGACCTGTCGAAAGCCGCCACACGGTTGTCGCGCACTTTTGCACCATCCGTGCGTGTGCTGAATTACTCCGGCAGCGGCATCGAAACCACGTTCACACAAGGCGAAGACGCCTGCCTCGCCTCGCTTGTCCCAGAGTTGCCCGCGTCGCAGAGCGAGCAACCCGCGCTGATGGTCGCAGGCGTGCTCGCCGACGTGGTGGAAGATCAGTTTATCCGGCTTTTTGCCGAGCTTGTCGTCGGGCCAGTGCATTTCCTGCCGCCGCGCCGCTCAACTGAAATGCCGCCCATCGGCCCGAACACACGCTACCTCCTCGCTCAGCCGTTCCTTACCGACACGGCACGAGCGCTTGAAGGCCGTGGCGCAAAACGCCTCGCCGCCCCCTTCCCTCTCGGCGCCGAAGGCACCACGAAATGGCTGAAAGCCGCCGCTGACGCTTGGGGTGTAGACACCGACCGTTTTGACGCCGCAACAAAGCCTGGTCGCGACCGCGCCGATGCCGCCCTGAAGCGCCATCGCCCGCAACTTGAAGGCAAAAGCATATTCTTCCTGCCCGACTCGCAGCTTGAGGCGCCGCTTGCACGGTTCCTCTCACGCGAGATGTCCATGCGGCTGATCGAAGTCGGCAGCCCCTATTTTCACCGCGCGCATCTGGCGGAGGAATTCGAGATGCTGCCTGCTGACACGTTCCTGAGCGAAGGCCAGGATGTGGAGAAGCAGCTCGACCGTTGCCGCGCCGCGCGCCCCGATCTCACTGTTTGCGGTCTCGGCCTCGCGAACCCGCTCGAAGGCGAAGGTCTCACCACGAAATGGGCCATCGAGCTGCTGTTCACGCCCATCCAGGGCTACGAGCAGGCGGGCGACCTCGCCGAACTTTTCGCGCGTCCCCTCAACCGCCGTTCACGGCTGGAGGTCTGACGCGATGCAACTCACCCTATGGACATATGAAGGCCCGCCGCATATCGGCGCCATGCGCGTCGCGACCGGCATGGAAGGCCTGCATTACGTCCTGCATGCGCCGCAGGGCGACACCTATGCCGACCTGCTTTTCACGATGATCGAGCGCCGCGACAAGCGCCCGCCCGTGACCTACACCACCTTTCAGGCCCGCGATCTTGGCGGCGATACAGCCGAACTGTTCAAGACTGCCGCGCGTGACGCCTACGAGCGCTTCAAGCCGCAGGCCATGATCGTCGGGGCTTCGTGCACAGCCGAACTCATTCAGGATGACCCGGGCGGCTTGGCCAAGGCGCTTGGTCTGCCGATTCCCGTCATCGCGCTGGAATTGCCCGCCTATCAGAAAAAAGAGAACTGGGGCGCGGCGGAAACATTTTATCAGCTCGTGCGCGGGCTTGCGGGGCCATCCGCGCCAACGCCGGGCACGCAGCGGGCACCTCGCGTGGAAGGCGTTCGCCCAAGCTGTAATATCCTTGGCCCGACCGCGCTCGGCTTCCGCCACCGCGACGACGTGACGGAAATCACAAAGCTTCTCGGTCAAATCGGCGTCGATGTGCGCATCACTGCGCCGATGGGCGCGACCCCCGCCGATATTGCCCGGCTCGGCGAAGCGGATTTCAACGTCGTGCTTTATCCGGAAGTCGCGGGACAGGCCGCGTCGTGGCTGGAGCGCACGTTCAAGCAACCGCAGGTGAAAACCGTGCCGATCGGCGTCGGCGCGACGCGAGACTTCATCGCCGAGGTGGCGAAAGTCGCGGGTGTGGACGCCTCCGCGCTATTGGCGCATGAGCAATCGCGGTTACCGTGGTATTCGCGCTCGGTGGACTCGACATACCTCACCGCCAAGCGCGTGTTCATCTTCGGCGACGGAACGCATGCGCTTACCGCCGCCCGCATCGCGAGCCAAGAATTCGGCTTCACCGTTGTCGGGCTGGGGACATATTCCCGCGAAATGGCGCGCGACGTGCGCGAGGCGGCCAAGCTTTATGGCGTCGAAGCACTCATCACGGACGACTATCTCGATGTCGAAGCCGCCATTGCGGAAGCGCAGCCAGAACTGGTGCTCGGCACGCAGATGGAGCGGCACATCTCTAAGCGCCTCGGCATCGCCTGCGCAATGATTTCCGCGCCGATGCATGTGCAGGATTTCCCGGCGCGCTACTCGCCGCAAATGGGTTTCGAAGGCGCCAACGTCATTTTCGATAGCTGGGTGCACCCGCTCATGATGGGGCTGGAGGAGCATCTGCTCGGTATGTTCCGCGAGGATTTCGAGTTCCACGACGGGGCGAAGGCCTCGCATCTGGGCCACGGCTCGACCCCTATCAAAATCAGCGCGGAGGCAAGCGCCACAGCCGCTGAAAGCCTTGGCGAAGCCGCGCCTGTGGCCGCAACGACCGCAGCTCTTAACCAAACCACAACCTGGGGGCCGGACGCCGAGTCCGAACTCAAAAAAATTCCGTTTTTCGTGCGCGGCAAGGTTCGCCGCAACACGGAGAGTTACGCGCAGTCGAAGGGCATATCGAAAATAACAACCGAGATACTTTACGATGCTAAAGCCCATTTCAGCCGCTAACGCGACCCCAGTGAACGTAGTGATCGTCACGATGGACAGCCATCTGGCGAGCGCGGCCGATCGCGCGATGGTGAAACTGAAACGCGAAATTCCAGGGCTATCGCTCAAGCTTCACGCCGCCTCCGAATGGGGCGACGACGCCGAGGCGCTGGCCGCCTGCAATGCCGACATCGCAACCGGCGACATCATCATCACCACCATGATGTTCGTCGACGATCACATCCGCGCCGTCCTGCCTGCGCTCGCCGCCCGCCGCAACGAGTGCGACGCGATGGTGTGCTGCATGTCGGAAGCCTCGATCATGCGCCAGACACGACTTGGCGGCTTCACGATGGACGGCAGCCAGAAGGGCGCGCTGGCGTTCCTGAAAAAACTGAAGCCCAAAACAAAAGAAGGCGGCAAGCCTGTTGCGCCCGGCGGCGCGGCCCAGATGGCGATGCTGCGGCGCGTTCCGAAAATACTGAAATATGTGCCCGGCGCTGCGCAGGACGTGCGCGCCTATTTCCTCACGCTGCAATACTGGCTGGCTGGGTCCGAGGAAAACATCGGCAACATGGTTCGCTCGCTGGTCGACCGTTACGCCAGCGGCCCGCGCGCGACCTTGCGCGGAACGTTAAAGGCGCCGCTGCCATCCGAATATCCGGACGTTGGCGTTTATCACCCGCGCATGGCGGGCCGCATCGGCGAGCGCATCGAAAAGCTGCCCGTTGCGGGCAACGCGGGCACTGTCGGTCTGCTTGTTCTGCGCTCTTATGTGCTGGCTGGCAACGCCGGACATTATGACGGCGTGATCGCCACGCTCGAAGCGCGCGGCCTGCGCGTCATCCCAGCGTTCGCAAGCGGCCTTGACTCGCGCCCGGCGATCGAAAAATTCTTCATGCGCAATGGCGTTTCATCCGTCGATGCAGTGATCTCGCTCACCGGTTTCTCGCTCGTCGGCGGCCCGGCGTATAACGACTCGAAAGCGGCCGAGGAAATTCTCAGCCGGCTGGACGTGCCTTACCTCGCCGCGCATCCAGTCGAATTCCAGACTATGCAGCAATGGGGCGCCTCCGAACGCGGCCTGCTGCCCGTCGAGTCCACCATCATGGTCGCCATCCCCGAACTGGACGGATGCACCGTGCCCATGCTGTTCGGCGGGCGCACCGATGGTTCGGGCGAAGCCTGCACCGGCTGCCACAAGGGCTGCACATTCCCGAATGCGAAAGAGCGCGACATGCAGGTGTGCATCGAGCGCGCCGAGATGCTGGCCGCGCGCGTGACGAAGCTGGTCGCGCTGCGCCGCACCGAGCGGGCAAAACGCAAACTCGCTATCGTCATTTTCAACTTCCCGCCGAATGCGGGCAACACCGGCACGGCAGCGTATCTTTCCGTTTTCGCCTCGCTGCACAACACCCTCACCGCCATGAAAAAGGGCGGCTATGACGTGGATGTGCCGGAGAGCGTCGATACGCTGCGAGAGGCGATCATCGAGGGCAACGCCAAACGCTACGGCGCAATGGCGAACGTCGCCGCGCGCATTTCGGCCGACGATCATGTGCGCCGCGAGCCGCACTTACGCGAGATCGAAACCCAATGGGGCGCCGCTCCCGGCAAGCAGCAAAGCGACGGCGGCTCGATTTTCGTGCTCGGCGCGCAGTTCGGCAATGTGTTCGTCGGCATCCAGCCATCGTTCGGCTATGAGGGCGATCCGATGCGCCTGCTGTTCGAGAAAGGCTTCTCGCCTACGCACGCCTTCTCAGCTTTTTACCGCTATATCCGCGAGGATTTCGGCGCCAACGCCGTGCTGCATTTCGGCACCCACGGCGCGCTGGAGTTCATGCCGGGCAAGCAATCTGGCATGTCGGCAAAATGCTGGCCTGACCGGCTGATCGACGACCTGCCGAATTTCTATCTCTACGCGTCAAACAATCCGTCCGAGGGCATGATCGCAAAACGGCGCGGCGCTGCGACGCTGATCAGTTATCTGACTCCGCCTGTCGCCCATGCGGGTCTCTATCGCGGGCTTGTCGATCTGAAAGCCTCCATCGAGCGCTGGCGCGGCCTGTCGCCTGACGAGATCATCGAGCGCGCGGAGATTGCGGAGCTTGTCCAGGCCCAGGCGGCGGCTCTCGATTTTGCCCCTGCCGAGCCCGCTTGGACGGAAGCCGAAACACCCGCGATTATGGCCAAGCTTGGCGAGGATATTCTCGCGCTCGAATATACGCTGATCCCCCACGGCCTGCATGTGGTCGGCGATACGCCAAGGCATGGAGAGCGCGTCGATATGCTGATGTCCGTCGCCGACGCGACCCACGGCATGCACCCTGATCGCGCCATCATAGAGGCGCTCGTGCAAGGCGAGACGCCCGAGATGGCGGTTCTCGCATGCGGCGACGTGGCCGACGGCCAGACCCTCGAAATTTACCGGGCGCTTGCCGCAACGGACAAGCTGCTGGCTCAGGATCATGAAATTGGCGGCATCCTGCATGCGCTCGATGGCCGCTTCGTGCGCCCGGCGCCGGGCG
>JAWXCE010000029.1:0-35236 GCA_034440495.1 Hyphomicrobiales bacterium
CTTCAGCAGCTTGTTCACGTCCTGCACGCTGGTGCCGCTGCCCGCCGCGATGCGCCGCTTGCGCGAGGCCGCAAGCACTTTCGGACTGCGCCGCTCCAGCTTGGTCATCGAGCCGATGATCGCCGACTGCCGCTTCAGCACGCGGTCGTCGAGGTTCGCGTTATCGAGCTGCTTTCGCATCTTGCCGATGCCGGGGATCATGCCGAGCACGCCGCCCATGCCGCCAAGCTTCTGCATTTGCTGAAGTTGCGCGGCGAGATCGTCGAGGTCGAACTCGCCCTTTTTCATTTTGGCGGCGATCTTGTTCGCCTGCTCTGCATCGATGGTCTCCGACGCGCGTTCCACGAGGCTGACAATATCGCCCATGCCGAGGATGCGGCCCGCTACGCGCTCGGGGTGGAAATCCTCCAGCCCGTCCAGCTTTTCGCCGGTGCCCAGCAGCTTGATCGGCTTGCCCGTCACCGCGCGCATGGAAAGGGCAGCGCCGCCGCGACCGTCGCCGTCGATCCGCGTCAGCACGATGCCGGTGATACCGATGCGCTCGTTGAAGGTTTTGGCGAGGTTCACCGCGTCCTGGCCGGTGAGGCTGTCGGCCACGAGCAAGATTTCGTGCGGCGCTGCGATGTCGCGGATTTCCTCCGTCTCCGCCATCAACGCTTCGTCGATGTGCAGGCGGCCGGCGGTGTCGAGCATCACCACGTCGTAACCGCCGAACCGGGCCGCTTCCATGGCGCGCCTGGCGATCTGGGGCGGCGTCTGGCCTTTCACGATGGGTAGCGTATCGACCTTGATTTGCTCGCCGAGCACCTTCAACTGCTCCTGCGCGGCGGGGCGGCGAGTATCCAGCGAGGTCATCAGCACGCGCTTTTTATCGCGCTCCGTCAGCCGTTTAGCGATTTTCGCCGTGGTCGTGGTCTTGCCCGAGCCTTGCAGGCCGACCATCATCACGGCGACCGGCGGCACGGCGTTGAAATCGAGCGGCTCCGCCTCGCGCCCCAGCGTTGCGATAAGTTCGTCGTGCACGATCTTGACGACCATCTGGCCCGGCGTTACCGAGCGCAGCACCTGCGCGCCAATAGCCTTCTCGCGCACCCGGTCGGTGAACGACTTTACCACATCGAGCGCCACGTCGGCCTCGATCAGCGCGCGCCGGACCTCGCGCATCGCCGCCGTCACGTCCGCCTCGGAGAGAGAGCCGCGCCCGGTCAGCTTGTCGAAAATACCCGATAAACGGTCGCTTAAGGATTCAAACATGCTATTTATGCGGTCCTGGTTCGACGTCGCAGCGCGTTGTCATCCAAGCGTACATTGTGCCGCGCAAAACAAAAAACATCCGCGGGCGAAACTCGCTGACGGATGTGTTATATTACTGCTTAAGCCGAATGTGCGGCTGCGTCAATCGCAAAGCTAAAACGGATTCCAGCTCGATTTATCGGTGAATTTCAAATAGCCGACATTTGCGCCGACGCGTAGGCCAAGCCCGGTGCGGATAGGCACAATGATGATATCCCTGTGTTTGAGCACCGTCAGGCCGACGCCTCCAACCACATAGGCAGAACCTTCAAGCCCGCTAAAACTCTCATACATCGCGCTAGACTCGTTGAGATTATACACAAGCAACATTACATTTGACCCCGACGCGCCGAAATCCAAACCGAGCGATGGGCCGCGCCAATGGATGCGCTGCGGCTCCTGATTTTTCAGATTCAGCTTGCCTTTGCCCCAGCGAAGCCCCGCTAGCAGCGCGCCACCGCCTTCGCTGCCGACGATATAGGCGTTTGGATAGCCGTAGGACTTGAATGCGTAGTTGATGACGGCGGCCAGTTCAGACGACAGCGTGCCGAACACGCCTTTGCCCGCTTCGCGAATGTCGGCGATGTTATAGCCGTTATCAACCGGCGGAGGCAGATCGGCAAGCGGGGGATAGTCTTGCGGCTCGGCGCGATCAGCCGGATTGGTGTTCTGCAACGGCGGCAGGTAAGGTTCCGGCGAAGGCGTTAACCGTGTCGGAGCATTCGGCTCGACCGGTTGGGGGCGCGGCGGATCGAGGCGCCACGCCGTCGCTGAACTATCAGGCTTTGGCTCGGGCCTTGTTTCGGCCCGGGACTGTCCCGATTTCGCGTCGCTATCGTCCCGCGCAAGCTTCGCATCAAGTTCGGCGATCATGTAACCGGATTTCTGGCCCATGACAGTCAAAAGCTGGTCGCGGGTGCGCCGCAACTCATCGAGCCGGTCACATGAAACGGCCGCGCCAGAAATGCGGCTCAGATCGTCCATGCGTCCAACATTGACCTCGATCTGGCTGTTGAACTCATCAAGCTTAGGATCGTCAAGCTGCGCGTCGGCTTTCGCGAGGATTTGCGTCTCCGTCCAGCCACGTTGCTGACCTGCGGCGCGTATCTTGGCCATGAAACGCTTTTCGCTGTCCGTATTCAGATTTCGTAGTGTGCTTGCGGCGTCGTCGAATGTGGAGGCCAGATCACGGGCGGTGCACACCTTGGCCTGAGCAAAGGCGGGGATTGACGCAGACAGATGAATGGCGGCGAAAGCGACGATTGAGAAGGTTGCGCGCATTTGAGCCAGTTCTGACGAGGTTGAATACTTCCGTCACGTTAATACAACACGGTGACGAAATTAAGCTAGCCTCAAAATAGGGTCTCGCTTTGGAAATCAAACCCTACGTCCAGCGTTTTCACGGAATGAGTGAGCGCGCCCGATGAAATGAGATCGACGCCGGTTTCCGCTATGCCGCGCACTGTTTCCAGAGTGACGCCACCGGACGCTTCCAGAATAATCCTCGGGTTTACGGCGCGCGCGATTGCAGCGGCTTCGCGAAGTTGCGCCGGTGTCATGTTATCCAGCAAGATGGCGTCAACCGGATGCCGCAACACCTCGTCAAGCTGCGCCAGCGTATCCACCTCCACCTCAATTTTAACCAGATGGCCGACAGCGCCTCGCGCTTTCTCGATTGCCGCGCTCACGCCGCCCGCCGCCGCGATGTGATTGTCCTTGATAAGGACTGCGTCGAATAGCCCGAAGCGGTGGTTCATACCACCGCCGCAGCGCACGGCGTATTTCTCAAAGGCGCGCAGGCCGGGCGTTGTTTTGCGCGTGCAGCAAATGCGGGCGCTGGTGTGCGCGATAGCATCGGCGTAAGCGCGGGTAAACGTCGCCACGCCTGAGAGATGGCCGAGGAAATTCAGCGCCACCCGCTCGGCGGTAAGCAGCGCCCGTGTTTTGCCTGCTACCCGCGCCACGATATCGCCCGGTTGCACTGCGTCGCCATCAGTAACCATAGCCTTGAAACGCACATCCGCATCAAGTTCGCAAAACGCGGCCTCCGCCAGCGCCAGCCCCGCGATCACGCCCGGCTGTCGGGCCGCGATCACGGCCTCGCCCACTACATCCGCTACTATGATTGCGTTGGTGGTAATGTCGCCCGCCAGCCCAAGATCCTCAGCGAGCGCCGCCCGCACCGCGTCGCGCACTTGCTGCGGCTGCAATGAAACCTCGCTCATAACGCCGCCGCCCTATGTTCCTGCTTCCTAGGCAAACTTAGCAAGTTCTCGGACAGCGCCTTCGCCTCGCTTAATGTGATGAATATGCGAGCGGCTGGCGCCGACAACTTAAAGTCGCTGCGATAATGGCCGCCACGGCTTTCACGGCGCAGCAGCGCACCGATTAGAACGAATCGCGCAACGTCACCGGCCGCGTGTAGCATGGGTTCAACGGCTATCGCCTCCAGTTCAGACAGCGCCAACAGCAAACCTTTCCCTGTCCGTTCCAGACCGGCTTGCGCAGTCATGAGCGTTTGCAGCTGCGCACTGCCAGACATCATGTCATGGCCGGGCTTGACCCGGCCATCCAGAGCTGAAAGTACCCGCCTCACTCTCTGGATCGTCGGGTCAAGCCCGACGATGACTGAGTTTGATATCTGCATATTGGCAATATCACTCGCCGCGCGGGCGGCCATCACCACTGCTTCAAGCAGGGAATTTGAAGCCAGCCGGTTTGCGCCATGTAAGCCTGTGCATGCGACCTCGCCAATGGCCCACAGGCCATCCACCGTCGTGCGACCATGCATATCGGTCGCGACGCCGCCCATGTGGTAGTGCGCGGCCGGGGCGATGGGGATAAGGTCGTGCTCCGGGTTCAGCCCCGCCGATCGGCAGGCCGCGAACACGGCAGGAAAATCGCGCCATATCCGCGCGCCGAGCTTGCCCCGGCAATCGAGAAACGCCCCGCGACCGGTCTGCACTTCGCTCTCCACGGCGCGGGCGACGATATCGCGCGGCCCCAGTTCCAGGGCTTCATGCTGCCCCTCCATAAAGCGTTCGCCTTTGCGATTGACGAGAAACGCGCCTTCGCCGCGCAACGCCTCGGTCGCAAGCGGCGCGGGCGATCTGCCGATATCGAGCGCGGTCGGGTGAAACTGCACGAACTCCGCGTCGGCGATCACCGCGCCCGCGCGCGCCGCCATCGCGAGACCCTCGCCGCGAGCTTCAAGCGGGTTCGTCGTCACTTTGTAAAGCTGGCCGATGCCGCCGGTCGCAAGCACCACGGCGCGAGCGGGCATATAAAACGGCGCGCCGTTTTCCTTCGCGCACCACACGCCTGTCACGCGGCCATCATGAATGCCGAGTTCGAGCGCGGAGACATTTTCGAGCACGGTGATCGACGGCGTAGCGCGCACTGCGGCGATAAGCGCGGACATAATGGCGCGGCCCGCTTGATCGCCCTGCACGCGGACAATGCGGCGCTCGCCATGGGCGGCCTCGCGGGAGAGTTTCAGTTTGCCTTCGAGGTCACGGTCAAAAGGCACGCCATAATCGAGCAGATCATGAATGCGGTCGCCCGCTTCCCCCACGATCATGCGCACCACGGCCTCATTGCACAGCCCCGCCCCAGCCGCGATGGTGTCGGCGGCGTGTTTGTCAGCGCTGTCGCCCTCACCGATAGCAGCGGCTACGCCACCCTGCGCCCACGCGCTCGACGCGCCCTCGCCGAGCGGCTTCGGCGTGAGGACGGTGACAGGCATCGGCGCAAGTTTCAGCGCTGCGAACAGCCCCGCTAGCCCACCGCCTATAATGATGACTTCGCTCATTCTTTCTCTCTCCTAATAGCCCCTTACTAGTCATGCCCGGGGCTTGACCCGGGCATCCAGATCGCCGGGTGGATCGCCCGGTCAAGCCCGGCGATGACGCGATGCGGATTGTTTTCTTGCAATGACGAAATAGCGTCAGCCGCGCCGCGCCGCCTCAATTGCAGCGATGTCGATTTTCGTCATGCCCATCATTGCATCAAAAGCGCGTCTTGCTTCTTCGCTGCCAATGGCGAGCGCCTCCGTCAACACTCGAGGGGTGATCTGCCAGGATATTCCCCAACGGTCTTTGCACCAGCCGCACGCACTTTCCTGCCCGCCATTACTCACGATCGCATTCCAATAGCGGTCGGTCTCCTCCTGATCTTCGGTCGCGATCTGAAAAGAGAAAGCTTCGTTGTGTTTGAATATCGGGCCACCGTTAAGGCCGAGGCAGGCAACGCCGGCGACGGTGAACTCAACTGTGAGCACATCGCATTGCCTGCCGCCGGGATAGTCGCCGGGAGCGCGATGAACGGCTGAACTGCACTATCTGGAAAGGTTTCAGCGTAGAACCGCGCAGCAGCTTCCGCATCTTTATTGTACCAAACGCAAATCGTGTTTTTAGCCATTGTTTGTCCTTTCCGTTTTCTGGTTTTGCTAAAACGATAAAGGCGTCATTCTACTGCGGCGCGCGCTCGTGTGCGAGGTTGATCATGCGCTCGACGGCCAGCCGCGCCTTCACGGCGACCGTCGCATCTACCGTTACTTCTTCGCGCATAAAGCGCAGCGCGTCGTAGATTTTTGGCAGGGTGATACGCTTCATGTGCGGGCACAGGTTGCACGGGCGCACGAACTCCACATCCGGCAGTTCGGTCGCCACATTGTCGCTCATCGAGCATTCAGTGACGAGCACGACCTTGCGCGGCTGGTGGTCCTTCACCCACTGGATCATGCCGTGGGTCGAGCCGGTGTAATCGGCCGCCTCGATCACATCCGGCGGGCATTCCGGGTGGGCGATGATGCGCACGGACGGATCGGCGGCGCGAAGCTCGTGCAGCTCCTCGCCGGTGAAGCGCTCATGCACCTCGCAGCGGCCACGCCAGGCGATGATTTCGACCTTGGTTTTCGTCTGCACGTATTTCGCCAGATATTCGTCCGGGATGAGCAGCACGCGCGGCGCGCCAAGGCTTTCCACCACCTGAACCGCGTTCGACGACGTGCAGCAGATGTCGGTTTCCGCCTTCACCGCCGCGCTGGTGTTCACATAAGTGACGACCGGCACGCCGGGATAGGCGGCGCGCATCATGCGCACATCCCCCGCCGTGATAGACGAGGCGAGCGAGCAGCCCGCGCGGCTGTCGGGGATCAGCACGGTTTTGTCCGGGTTCAGCAGCTTCGACGTTTCCGCCATGAAGTGAACGCCGCCCTGCACGATCACCTTCGCGCACGTTTTCCCGGCTTCCTTGGCGAGCTGCAGGCTATCTCCCACAATGTCGGCAACGCAGTGGAAAATCTCCGGCGTCATGTAGTTGTGAGCCAGGATGACGGCGTCACGCTCGCGTTTAAGGTCGTTGATCGCCTTCACATACGGCGCGTGCGCTGCCCATTCGAGCGGCGTAACCACGCGGCTAACTTTTGCGTATAGCGGCTCAAGCTCGCGGGCGAGCGCTGCTGAAAACTTCATCTCGATCGCAGGTTCGGCGCGAGGAGCGCGACTTTTTGCCGGGTAACTGCGGCTGAGATCAACTAACGCCATAACTTCCTCCAGACCGACGCCTTTGCGTCTTGTTATGCTCACTCTGAGCATTTCTAGGTCGCCAAATAGGTTGACCTCGCCTTAGCGCTACTAGTTATGCTCACTCTGCGCATAAGGTAGGAAGTTTCTCAACAGATTTCCAGTGGTATTTTTATGGGAAGGACGGCGGAGGGGCAGTCTTAGGATTTCTGCTCTTTAAGCACTTCTCGCATCGAGTCTGCTACAATTCAGGACATATCCCGGCGAAACGCCTTGATCTCGTGTTCGACACGGTCTAGCCGTGTCTCGTTTGCCGTCGTCCGCAGCCGCGTCTCTTCCAAAATAACGATAATTTTGTCAAGCGCAGTATTTGTATGCTCACGCTTTGCCTCAAGTGAGGAAACGCGGTCTTTAAGATCCACTATTTCAATATCATAATGCATAGTTAATCATACCAATCTATTTTAATTTGGCAATCGCCGGTCACTTGACGGTTGGCTCCGCAGAAGCGGCTTCCGGGATTTGGTAACGCGTCAGAAGGCTGATTTGGCTCATCATAAAAATGAAGGTAATCGGCATAAAACCAAAGGTTTTGAAGCTCACCCAGAAATCGGTTGAGAACGAACGCCATATGATTTCGTTGAGCACGGCGAGGCAGAGAAAAAACACGCCCCAGCGCAGCGTTAGTAGCCGCCAGCCTTCTTCGCGAAGTTTTATGACTTCCTCAAACACCAGCTTGAGGAAGATGCGGCCAAAGTACAAACCCGTTAACAAAATGCTGGCAAACATTAAATTGGCAAGCGTAGGCTTGATCTTTATAAAAAAATCATCCTGCAAGTAGAGAGTAAGGGCGCCAAAAACGAGCACCAACACTCCGTTAAAAAGGGGCATTACAGGAATCTTCTTTAGCACAGTTTTGCTCACGATAAGTGAGATCACTGTCGCGATCATAAACACCGCAGTGGCGATGAAAATCGGCTTGTTTTGTGGAGGGAGGCTATTAACGAGCTCTGCCAAACCCGTGTTCGCTAAACGCTCGACAAGCCATTCTCCGCGCGAATTCGCCCAAAAGAAAACCAAAAGCGGGCCAAATTCGGTCGCCAGCTTGATGAGGGGTTTTCGTGTGGCGGGCGTGGTGGCGGCAGGTTGGGTTACATCCATGGGCTTGTCCTCAGGAACTGGCAGTGATGGCGCGGGCGAAATCGCGCGCGCTGAAGGTTTGTAAGTCGTCGATACCCTCACCGACGCCAATGGCGTGCACGGGGATGCCAAATTTATCGGCGATGGCGACCAAAATGCCGCCGCGCGCTGTGCCGTCAAGCTTGGTCATGATGATGCCGGTGACGCCCGCCGCCTTGCGGAACAGTTCGACCTGTTGCAGCGCGTTCTGGCCGGTGGTGGCATCGAGTATAAGAAGCACGTCATGCGGCGCGGTCGCGTCCACCTTTTTCAGTACGCGAACGATTTTTTCCAGCTCCGCCATCAGGTTGGTTTTGTTTTGAAGGCGTCCAGCGGTGTCGATGATGAGCACATCGCGGCCATCATCCTGCGCCCGCTGCAACGCTTCGTAGGCGAGGCCAGTCGCGTCGGACCCTTGCGCCCGCGATATGACCGGCGATCCGGTGCGCTCGCCCCAGATTTTGAGTTGCTCAATGGCCGCCGCGCGAAACGTGTCGCCCGCCGCGAGCATTACGGATTTGCCCGCCTCGCTCAAATCCTTCGCCAGCTTACCGATGGTGGTTGTTTTGCCGGCCCCGTTGACGCCGACAACGAGGATCACATGCGGGCGGTTTGCGTCGTCGAGTTTTAACGGTTTGGCGATGGGGGCAAGCGCTTTTTCCACCTCGTCGGCGAGAAAGCTGCGCACCTCGTCGGGCGAAATTTCCTTATTGAAGCGACTTGCCGAGAGAGCCTGTGTGATGCGACGCGCAGGCTCCAGGCCAAAGTCCGCCTGGATGAGCGTGTCCTCAAGCTCCTCCAGCGTTTCCGTATCGAGGCCGCGCTTGGTGAAGATGCCGGTGACGCTTTCCGACAACTTGGACGAGGTTTTGACAAGCCCGCCAGTCAGCCGCTGAAGCCAACTTTTCTGCGGCGCGGCCTCAGGCTCCGTCACGGGCAAGGATGTTTCATTAGCCGCACGTGCAGGCTCTTCTAAAATCTCGGCATCATAAAATAGAGGATGGATATCTGCACGATCTGCCATCTCCAAAGGCTGAGTCGCACTTTGTGGCGCCTCGATCAATGCCGGGCCAGTTTGCGTTTCATGAGTTTCAGCCTTCGGCGCCTCATATTCCTCTTCAGGCACGAAGTCGCCCGAAAAGAACCGGCTTAGAAAGCCCTGCTTTTTCTTCTCCGGTTTACTCACGCCGAAAGCGCTCCGGTCAACTTGCCCACGGCATGACCCGTGACGCGGGCTGTCACGATGGTGCCTTGCTCGCATGCGCCATCGACGGTCATTTCGGTGAAGTCGCGAGCGCGCCCAAGCTCGGCGTTTTCCATTAGCAACTCCACACTGCGACCGGCGAAGCTTTCTAGGTGACGCCCCACAGCTTCGGCCGCACGGGCGCGAAGGCGTTGCGCACGCTCCTTCACCAGCGCGCCATCAAGCTGCGGCATCCGCGCGGCGGGCGTGCCGGGTCGCGCGGAGAACGGGAAGATATGACAAAAGGTGAGGCCGCAATCGTCGATCAACCGCTCGCTGTTGGCGAACATTTCATCCGTCTCTGTCGGGAAGCCCGCGATGAGGTCGGCGCCGAAGCTGATGTCCGGGCGCAGCCGCCGCGCCTCGGCGCAAAACGAGACCGCATCAGCGCGGGCGTGGCGGCGCTTCATGCGCTTCAAGATCATGTCGTCGCCAGATTGCATAGAGAGGTGCAGATGCGGCATCAACCGCTCCTCCTCGGCCAGCGCGCGCATGAGTTCGCCGTCCGCCTCGATGGTGTCGATGGAGGAGAAGCGCAGGCGGCGCAACTCCGGGCATTCGCGCAAAATGAGCCGCGCCAGGCCGCCAAGCGTGACGCCATCGGCTAAGTCCGTTCCGTATGCGGTAATGTCCACGCCGGTAAGCACGATTTCCGGATAGCCGCGCTCGACAAGCTCACGAGTTTGCATAAGAACTGCGGCGACCGGCACGGAGCGTGACGGCCCACGGCCATAGGGGATAATGCAAAACGTGCAGCGATGATCGCAGCCATTCTGCACCTGCACGTAAGCGCGGGCGCGGCTGCCAAAGCCGCCAATCATGTGATGCGCTGTTTTCGCGACGGCCATGATATCGCCAACGCGGGCGCGTTCCGCTACTCCGCCCGCCAGGTCGCGGAAAGTGTGCGCCGCCATCTTCTCCGTATTGCCAATCACATGATCGACCTCAGGCATTGCCTCGAACGCGCCCGGATCGATCTGCGCCGCGCAGCCCGTGACGATGATTTTCGCATCCGGCTGCTCGCGACGCGCCCGGCGGATGGTCTGGCGCGCTTGCCGCACCGCTTCCGAAGTCACCGCGCACGTGTTCACGATCACCGCGCCCACCAGCCCGGCGGCGCGCGCGTGTTCGTCCATCGCCTGCGTTTCGTAAGCGTTGAGGCGGCAGCCGAAGGTGATGAGGCGATTTTCGTTCATTAAGCGATCCGGCGCGAAGCAAACTCGTTCGTAACCAAAGTCGTTTCGCCTTCATACTCTAGCATCCATGGTCCTATCATATGAATGTGGTTATCGCACTCTCGCCAATGGATGAGAAGGTCGCCTCCAGGCAAACTCACCGTGACCTCGCGTCCAGTCAAACCATTACGCGCCGCCGCTATCCCTGCCGCGCAGGCCGCTGTTCCGCACGCTTTGGTCATGCCTGCGCCGCGTTCCCACACACGCAAAATCATTGAACCGCCGGATGTAATCTGGGCGAGGGATACATTCACCCGCTCCGGAAACAGCGAGTCTGTTTCCACACGCGCCCCAATTGCCGCCAGATTGTAGCTTGCAGCGTCATCGACCCAGAAAATACAGTGCGGATTGCCAACATTGACCGCGCTAGCAAAATCCAGGTTTGGTAGACCATCCCCGGCGAACGCGAAATTTAACGCCTTGGTGTCCATTTCACGCGACAGGGGAATTTCGGCCCAGCCAAAGCGTGGCTCGCCCATATCCACCGTAACCATGCCATCGTCGCGCATCCACGCGGGCAGAACGCCCGCAGCGGTTTCAACCGACACATCGCTGCATTCAAGCTCTTTGCTAATAATTGCTCCGACGCACCGCGTGGCGTTACCGCAAGCCGAGACTTCCGACCCATCGGCGTTCAGAATGCGCATGAACACGTCGGCGCGGGCGGACGGCTCCATGATAATGATTTGGTCGCAGCCAATGCCGGTCTGGCGATCCGCGATGCGGCGCGCTGCAGCAGCATCGATCTCAATACGCGTCACGCGGCCATCGAAGACAGCGAAATCGTTGCCGAGGCCGTTCATTTTGCGAAATCTGGTGTAGGGCATTTGCATAATGTTTATATGGCCGTCTGAATCGCAAAAAACAAATAAAT
The DNA here is from genome assembly GCA_034440495.1 of Hyphomicrobiales bacterium. GTDB lineage: Bacteria > Pseudomonadota > Alphaproteobacteria > Rhizobiales > Rhodomicrobiaceae > JAWXCE01. The sequence continues at coordinate 11,350 of JAWXCE010000029.1, forward strand.
CTCGCTTGGCACGCTGTAAGCAAGCAACTGTATCACGATATCCCTATCGGGACTGCCGTTAAGGATGCCCAAGGAGCCTACCATGTCTGACAGCGCCATCATGTTTATTGCTATTTACCCCGCCGCGATGTTCATTGCCGGGCTGGCCGCCGCGATTATTGCACCGAAGCGTGGACGGGATCAGACCTGGTGGGGTATCTTCTGCTTTTTGTTCCCGCCGCTCCTTATTATGCTGTTATTGATGCCCAACGGGCGGAATTGGCGCACGCGCAATCCCTTAGACGACGCAAACGCGGATGACGGTCACTTTTTCTGAGCCGTCGCCACCGCGCGGGCCTGTTCGATTGCGGGAAGAAGTTGTGTTGACAAGGTGTTGGCGTTGATTTCGCCAATCAGCTTGAACACGACTTTGCCCGTGTGATCGACCACGAATGTCTCGGGCACCCCGTAGACGCCCCATTCAATACCGGCTTTGCCGTCCGCGTCGAAGCCGACCGCCTCGAACGGGTTGCCGCGCCGGGCGAGAAAGCCGCGCGCCGCCTCCGCCGAGTCCTTATAGTTGATGCCGACGATGCGCGCGGCTCCAGCCTGCTGCAGACGCATAAGGTAAGGGTGTTCGGCGACGCAGGGCGTGCACCACGACGCCCACACGTTGACAAGCGTCACCTCGCCATTCGCGAGATCGGCGCCAGACAGACCCGGCACATCGACGTTGTCTGATTTTAGCCCGGGCACGCCGCCTAGCGCGAACTGCGGCGCGGGCTTGCCAATAAGCGCGGATGGAATTTTCGATGGGTCGCCGGTGTAAAGCGCATACACAAACAGCGCGCAAAGTGTTGCGAATAACACCACCGGAATGAACACGAGGCCGCGAGAGCGTTTTGCGGGCGTGATGGTCTCTATAGTCATTCGCTGCTCCTGCCGCGCCGGGTGACGCCGCGCGATTCGAGGTCTTTTAAAATGCGTTGCTGCGATCGCTCGCCTAGCACCACCCACAGGAGAAGGCCCAGCAGCACCGCACCAGTGACGCCATACGATGCGATAATGAAAACCGCGTGTTTGCCAAGATCAAGCATCGCTCACTCCGCCGGCTGGAACTGGAAGTGCGGCTGCGCGGCCTGTTGCATCAGACGCGCAGAGCGGCGTTTCAAAATTTCCACACGCATCGCCTTCAGATGCAGCAGGAAAAACAGCAGGGTGAACGCGATGGCCATCACCAGCAGCGGCGTAAGGATGGAGGAGTGGATGGCGGGCGCGTCCAGCCGTGAGACGCTGGCAGGCTGGTGCAGCGTGCTCCACCACTCGACGGAGAACTTGATGATGGGGATGTTGATGAATCCGACCAGCGCGAGAATGGCGGCGGCTCGCCCTGCGCGGGAGTAATCATCGATTGCCTCCCACAACGCCATCAGCCCGAGATAGAGGAAAAACAGCACGAGCACGGAGGTCATACGCCCATCCCATTGCCAATACGTGCCCCAGGTCGGTTTGCCCCAGAGCGAGCCGGTGACGAGCGCGAGAAACGTAAACGCCGCGCCAATCGGCGCCGCGGCCTTCATCGACACATCCGCGAGAGGATGGCGCCACACCAGCGAGCCAATGGCCGAAATTGCGATGATCGTGTAGCACATCATGGCGAGCCACGCGGCGGGCACATGCACGAACATGATGCGCACGGTCTCGCCCTGCTGATAGTCCGGCGGCGCGTTGGCGGCGAGATACAGGCCTGCCGCGAACATCGCGGCTACAATGATGGCGAGCACCGGAATCACACGGCCAGACAGGCGCATAAATGCGCTCGGATTTGCAAGGTTAGAAATGGTGTTCATAGGCGCGCCCCGGATTCATGCTAATTATTAATATAGCGCCTCTGTATTCGCGCGCTATAGTCACAATACGCGGCTTATTGGCGTTAGCGTGGCGTACCGGTGACGAGGGCGACGCCCGCGGCGGCCACCGCCATGCCGAGGAGCGCCAGCACGCCGAGTTGTTCGCCGAACATGGCCCACGCCAGCACGGCGGTGAGGGGCGGCGTCAGGTAAAACAGGCTTGCGACCTTCGAGGCGGCGCCGCGCCGCACCAATATCCACAGCAGCGTCATCGCCCCAAGCGAACACACGATTGCGAGCCACAGGCTGGCGAAAATCAGCTCGCCCGTCCATTGCACGCCCCGCGTGTCGAACGCGAACGCCAGCGCGCCCATGAACGCGGCGGGCGCGGCATATTGGATCGCCGATCCCGTCCACAAATTCATGCCCGCGCAGAACCGCTTCTGGTACAGCGTGCCGAGTGTAAAACCTGACAGCCCGACGAACGCCAGCGCCACGGCGGGCGGCCATACCGCGCCCGCGCCGAGCTTCTCCCACAGCGTCAGCAACACGCCCAGCAGCCCGAGCGCGAGACCGACCCATTGGACGCGCCGGACGCGCTCGCCTAGAACCGCGCCTGCCAGTAAACCGGTGAGCAGCGGCTGCAGCGCGCCAATAAGCGCGACAAGTGCCAGCGGCATTCCCGTGGACATGACCGTAAACATGGAGCCGATGCCCATCGCGTTCATCAGCAGTCCGGCAACGGCGATGTGCCCGGCCTCGCTCCAGCTTCGCGGCCATGGCGCGCGCATCAGCATAAGGATGGGGATAACCGCCACGGCCGACAGCGCCATGCGCAATGCGACGAACGAAAACGGCTCGATATGCGGCAGGCCGAGCCGCGCACCAGCAAACCCCGTGCTCCATAGGAACACAAACGCAGCGGGCATCAGCGCAATCAAAACGCCGTTGCGCGTCTTCTGCGGGGTGAGGGGGAGATTTTCTGCAGACGTCACAGACGGACTTTCGTGTTTAACCTGCGCCTGTATATCCGTCTGTGGACGTATGAGTCACTGCCTATACGCTGGTCTCCCATACGAATTTTCAAACCTTGCGTAATCACGCTTTAACGATCCGCCTGATCTAGCTCATCCGTCAGACGCTCCAGAACCCGGCATTCCGCGACGCTTTCCTTTGCGCAAGCTGTCAACAGCCCTGTAATTCCGTCTCGAAGAACCTGCAACCTTGCGATTTTATCGTCGATTGAATGGAGATGGTTGCGCGCGATGCTGTCTGCGTTGGCGCAGGGCCGCTCGGGGTGCTGGGAAAGCTCCAGCAGCGCGCGGATCGCGGCGATTTCAAATCCCAGGTCGCGGGCGTTGCGCATAAAGCTCAAGCGGCGCAAATGGGTATCGCCATAACATCTCTGTCCGCCCTCGGTTCGCGGCGGCACTGGCATGAGCCCGATATCCTCGTAATACCGCAAGGTTTGCACCGCATATCCGGTGTGCCGAGCTAGCTGCCTATTGTATATTCACCCATTTTTTTCTCTTGAAGCTACAACAGCCATAGGTATTAGGGTGCGCCAGAATTCATTGCAAGGAATTGAAATGTCATCCATTGCTCCATCCATTTTGAGCGGAAGCGTAATCCAGAACAGGCAAGTCTGGAGTTTGCTGTTCGCCGCCTGGGCGGTCGCGCTCGTGTCCACATTTGGCGCGTTGTTCATTAGCGAGGTGATGGGCCAGACGCCGTGCCTGCTTTGCTGGTATCAGCGGATATTCATGTTCCCTCTCGCGATCGTGTTCGGCGTTGCATGTTACGCATCCGATCCAGCGTCATGGCGCTATGCGCTCCCATTGGCGGCTATCGGATAGCTTGTCGCTGCCTATCATAATCTGCTTTATGCGGGCGTCGTCTCCGAGGCGATTATCCCCTGCGGGACAGGCCCATCCTGCTCCAGCGCCGATCTGAACGTTGTCGGCTTTATCCCGATACCCCTGTTATCCCTTGGCGCATTCACCGCCATTATCATTCTTCTTATTCTCATTCGCCGGAGGGCCTCCCCATGACGCAACGCATGATCGTTATTCTGACAATTGCATTCGCTTTAGCGGGATTCGCTATTGCTGGATTTTTTTACAACCGAAACGCGCCAACGCCACAAACGGCTGTAACTTCTGCTGAAAATACACCCTTGTCCGCCCAGCCTCCCCGGTGATTGGACGCGCCGATGCGCCCGTGACTATAGTCGAGTTTTTCGATCCCGCCTGCGAGTCGTGCAGGGCGTTTCATCCTACCGTGAAGCAAATTCTGGCGGAACATTCGAATGATGTGCGCCTCGTCGTGCGCTATGCGCCATTGCACAATGGCTCAGAGGAAGCTGTCCGTATTCTCGAAGCCGCGCGACTGCAGGGCAAATTCGAGGCTGTTCTGGAGGCTTTACTTAATGCTCAACCAATGTGGGCGTCTCAGAGCGCACCCGACTTGAATAAGGCGTGGGACGCGGCTCAAAAAGCGGGACTGGACGAGGTGAGGGCTCGACGCGACATGACCTCACCGGAGATCGATGCCATTTTACGGCAGGATATAGCCGACATGGCCGCCGTGCGTCTGAAGGGAACGCCGACTTTCTTTGTAAACGGCAAACAACCACCACAGTTCGGACGGCGCGAACTCGCCGATTTCGTGCGCGCGGAAGTGCAAGCGGCGCGGTAACCGGCGAACACAATCTCGTTTCAGGGAAAGGCATCATTTTGGGCTTGAAGCTACAGTCGCTGTAGGGATTAGGGTCGTCCTTGTCATCTATGGGAGTTAAGCAAATGTCAGCCAATTGCTGCGGTCACGATGCAAAATTCGATGGATTGTCCGCTGACTACAAGCGTCGGCTATGGATGGTCATAGCGATCAACGCAACCATGTTTGTTGTGGAGATGACGGGCGGTGCACTCGCCGGATCGCAGGCGCTTCAGGCCGATGCGCTAGACTTTGCGGGCGACGCGGTCACCTACGGCATGACGCTAGCCGTGATCGGCATGAGCCTGCGGGTACGCGCAACAGCTGCGCTGCTGAAGGGCGCAAGCCTGTTTTTGATGGGATTGTGGGTGTTCGGATCGACTGCTTATCAGTTGCTAATTCTTGGCGCGCCCAGCGCGCCGATCATGGGCGCTGTGGGGTTTCTGGCGCTCGGCGCCAATGTGGCTAGCGTACTGCTGCTGGTACGCTACAAGGACGGCGATGCTAATGTACGCTCAGTATGGCTGTGTTCACGCAATGACGCCATCGGCAATGTTGCGGTCATGGGGGCCGCTGTCGCGGTGTGGGGAACGGCTACGGCATGGTCGGATTTGATTGTCGCTGCAACAATGGCCGGGTTGTTCCTACTTTCGGCCTACAGCATCCTGAAGCAAGGACTTCGCGAATATCGCACCGGCGAGTTTAGCGCCGCTCCAGCGCATCATCATTAGCCTGTTAATAATGCCGTAAAGGTTTACCCTTCATTCAGATGGGTGAGCCTTTTATCTTGTTAAAACCAGTTTAGCGAACGGCTAAATCATCCCGGCCAAAATCGCCACTCCGGCGAGCAAGATGGCCGCGCCGCCGAATTGCGCCGTCCGCGCCCAGTAAGCATTGCCGTTTTTGGCGATGCCGAGGCCCAGCGCAATGCCAGCGACATGCAACAGCGCGGTGGCCAACATGAAACCAGCCGCATAGGCGGCGCCGGATGTATCGGCCGGCATTTCCGCGCCGTGCGCATAGCCGTGGAATATGGCGAACGCACCAACAAGCAGCATAGCAAGAGGAACCGGCGATTTCCATTGCAAAGCGACCACAAGGCCAAGAACGACCACCGACAACGCGATGCCGATTTCAACAAATGGCACGGCGATGCCCGCGATGCCAAGCGCGCCGCCTGCCGCCATCACGGCAACAAACGTCAACGGCACAGCCCACAGTCCGCGCCCGCCAAGATTGGCGGCGAACATGCCGACCGCGATCATCGCTAGCGCGTGGTCAAGCCCGCCGGCGGGATGCTCGAAGCCATGCATGAAGCCAGCGGTGTCGCCATGACCAACATGCGCAAATGCGGCGGTCGGCAAAAGCAGCGCGGCGAACAAGGCAATGAAGCGAAAAACTGATTTGCGGGATGACATCGGCAAGACCCTTTTCTGAGATTAGAACTGCAAGCGGAAAAAAGTTTTGTTACATTATAAAAGCGGCATTATTACCGCAGGTAACCAAGCTGGTCTGTGTTCATCAAAGCCAGCCCCCGCACGCTATTACTACTTTTGCTGAACTGCAGAACGATGTCAGCAATTTAAGTGAGCGCGGTTGCAACTACCGCACTCACTTAAATCGAGATGTACTAAATCGGTGTTATTCAGCAGCGATCTCAGCGGCGGCAACCTTGTCAAAATATTTAATCAGTTTGTTTTCATCCTCGCTAGCGAAGAGTATAACGGTCATAACATGCTCGCCCAGATCGAACACCCCTGGCACACAGACGGCCTTACATGCGCGCAGGAATGCATAAACTGACTTTGGGTTTTGAAAGTGCATCCTGCCGCCTTAAACTTGTATAATTTTGGCTGAATAACTGCGAGGGTAAGGATGAAAGTCGGTCTTATCCTTACTCAGCTGGCAACGCCCTGCTCCGTAACTCTCAAATACAGCCCGCCACCGTCGGAAATTTTGTAAGGTTTTTCTTTGGCTTTAGCATTCTGGACTGCGAGGGCGGTTAAAGGCATGTTGGTATTCTCCGTAACGGTTTTTCCCGATACCAACAGAAATGCCATTTGAGGCGGACTTAAAGAGACAAACGTATACAAGGAATAATTAAAGCTCGATTTGTTTTAATCTTACAAGGCGTATCGGCCTGAAATCGAACTTTTAGAGCCTGCAAAAAGCTCGAATTGGTGCCCAGAAAGGGACTCGAACCCCCACGCCTCGCGGCGCTAGCACCTGAAGCTAGTGCGTCTACCAATTCCGCCATCTGGGCATTTGCCATTTGAGATAAACCCGCCGCGCCGCCTTGTCAATCAGCCCGGCGTTCGCTGATCCGCTTCCCACGCTTTCGCCATACATGTTAGGAAGCACACAAAGTGATTCGCACGAGCGAGGGTGGGGCGCATGGCGGTGACGTTGGGAAGTTCGACGCTGGTGACAATTTACGGCGGCTCCGGCTTTGTCGGCCGCTATATTGTTGCGGCGCTGGCGAAGACGGGCACGCGGATGCGCGTGGCGGTGCGAAGGCCCGATCTCGCGGGGCACTTGCAGCCGCTCGGCGGCGTCGGGCAAATCCATGCGGTGCAGGCGAATTTGCGCAACGCGGCCTCGGTGCGGCGCGCGGCGGAGGGTGCGGACGCGGTAATCAACCTCGTCGCCATTTTGCAGCAGGGCGGCAAGCAGACATTTCAGGCCATTCACACCGGCGGCGCGGCGGCGGTTGCGCGGGCGGCGAAGGATGTGGGCGCGCGTTGCCTAGTGCATGTATCGTCCATCGGCGCGGATAAGATGTCGCGCTCTGGCTATGCGCGCACCAAAGGCGAGGGCGAGGGGGCAGTGCTCGGCGCGTTTTCGAAAGCGGTTATTTTGCGCCCGAGTATTATTTTTGGCGCGGAGGATGAGTTCTTCAACCGTTTCGCCGCGATGGGCCTCGTTTCCCCCGTATTGCCGCTCATCGGTGGCGGACGCTCGAAATTTCAACCGGTCTACGTTGGCGATGTTGCAAAAGCGGCCATCGCGGCGCTGGATGGGCGGGCGAAACAGGGCGCGGTTTACGAACTTGGCGGCCCACAAGTCTACACCTTTCGCGAACTGCTCGACAAAATCGCCGAATATACGATGCGGCGGAAACCTTATCTCCCGATCCCGTTCTGGCTGGCGAAAATTCAGGGGGCTATCCTGCAAAACCTGCCCGGCGCGCCAATTACGCTCGATCAGGTGCGGATGCTGCAAATGGATAACATCGTCAGCGCCGAGGCGATCCGCGAAGCGCGCACGCTGGAAGGGCTGGGCATTGCACCTCAAGCCGTTGAGAGCATCGTTCCGGGCTATCTAGTGCGTTTCAGGCCAAAGGGCGAATTTTCGACTCGAAGCTGAATTTTGCTTCCATAAGATGAAAAATCTCCCCCAACCTCGGCGGAAAGGGAGATTTTTGCTGTATTAATGGCTTGAGCTGCGTGCCTCAGGCGGGACTTCAGTTATGGGCAATACCAGAGTGGCCCGATAATAATACAGCCACGAGCGCGATATCCACGCGGCCGTGAGGAATACCGGCGCCAGCCTCGTGGAGCGCGGCGATATCGCCCGCGGTTGTATCCGCGTCCGCGAAATCTGCCCCGGTTATATCCACCACGACGCCTTGCTTTATTTCGCGCTTTGTTTCCTTTTCCGGCTTCAATAATGTTAGAGGTAGTCGCGGTTTCCAGCGTTGCCGCTGTTGAAACCGCGTTACCCCTTGATGGCGTGAATGCCGCAAACGACATCACTGCCAATGCAACGATTATTTTGATCATGTGTAATTCCTCTTTATTGACACATTGTCTTAACTCGGCAAATTAGCTGGCGTTCCCAAGATGCACGCTTGATCGCGTTTACGTGAGAGCGTTGTGTGTAAAACCTGGATTTAAGACCCGGGTCAGGATCGCCGTTGCCTTTAATCCGCCATTACAGGGTGGCGACTGGTTGCAAATGCACAAACTTATTCATCATCCCTTGTGCGCGTTTTCGCGCTCGATCCGGCTGGCGCTTGCCGAGTGCGGCCTTGTCGTGGAGTTGCACGAGGAGCGGCCCTGGGCGCCACGACGCGAATTTATGGACATCAATCCGGCGGGCGCGACGCCTGTGCTGCTGACGGAAAGCGGCGCTGTCATTTGCGGTGCTTATGCGCTCGCGGAGTATCTGGCGGAAAGCGACGCGGCTTCGCTTGGCGCGCTTGTCCCGCGCACAGTGCTATTCCCTGGCGCGAGCGATGAGCGCGCCGAGGTGCGCCGTCTGGTGGACTGGTTTCATCGCAAGTTTTATGATGAGGTGACTCAGTATCTGGTAGACGAGAAGGTGTTCGGTGCCTTGTCCCGGCAAGGAAGCGCCGCCGATCCGGCCTTCTTCCGCGCGGGCCGCGAGAATCTGGCCTATCATCTGTCCTACATCAGTTTTCTCGCCGAGCAGCGCCGCTGGCTCGCCGGGTCAAACCTGAGCTACGCCGATTTCGCAGCCGCCGGGCATTTATCCGCCCTCGATTATCTGGGCGAGGCGCCGTGGGAGGAGTTCCCGCAGGCGAAGGAATGGTACGCACGCATCAAATCGCGCCCTTCGTTCCGCTCGCTCCTCGCCGACCGCGTCCCCGGCCTCCCGCCGCAGCCCGTATACGCAAACCTGGATTTCTGAGTTTCCTCGTCATCCCGGCCAAGCGCAGCGCAAGCCGGGGGATCCAGCAGACGTTACAAAGTTGGATCCCGGATAATCGCTTTGCAATTTTCTGGATGACGATTGTGGGTATAGTCCCGTAATGGCTGACTTCGATCTGAAAAGTATTATTTGCGAACGGGCGCGAGGCGAAGGCTTCGACGCGGTCGGCTTTGCGCGCGCGGATCAGCCAAGCGCGGCAGCGCAACGGTTGCGCGTGTTCATCGAGGCGGGGCGGCATGGCGATATGGGCTGGCTGGAGACAACTGCGGAGCGGCGAGGCTTCCCGCAGGCGCTGTGGCCGGAGGCGCGCACAGTAATCATGCTGGGGATGAATTACGGGCCGGATCGCGATCCGCTTCTGGCACTAGAAAATCGCAGTGCAGGGACAATCTCTGTCTACGCGCAGGGACGAGATTATCACGACGTCATCAAGGGCAGGCTCAAGACGCTGGCGGGCTGGCTGCATTCCCGCACCCGCGCCGACGTGAAGGTGTTCGTCGATACCGCGCCGGTCATGGAGAAGCCGCTGGCGCAAGGCGCGGGGCTTGGCTGGCAAGGCAAGCACACGAACCTCGTTTCGCGCGAGTTCGGCTCGTGGCTGTTTCTCGGCGCGATTTTCACCACCGCCGTTATCGAGCCGGATGCGCCCGAGGTTGACCATTGCGGCTCCTGCCGCGCCTGCCTCGACATATGCCCCACCGCCGCATTCCCCGCGCCGTATCAGCTCGACGCGCGCCGCTGCATCTCTTACCTCACCATTGAGCACAAGGGCCACATACCGCTAGAATTTCGCCGCGCCATTGGCAACCGCATTTACGGTTGCGACGATTGCCTCGCCGTGTGCCCGTGGAATAAATTTGCCAGCACCGCGCGCGAAGCAAAATTCGCGGCGAACGCAATGACGCGCGAACCGCTGCTCGCCACACTGCTCGCGCTCGACGACAACGCCTTCCACACGGCCTACGCGGGATCGCCCATCAAACGCATCGGCCGCGACCGCTTCATCCGTAACGTTCTCATCGCGGCAGGCAATTCCGGGGATAGCGCGCTGATCCCGCACGCGATAGAATTGCTGGGGGATCAATCGGTGCTGGTGCGCGCCGCCGCGATATGGGCGCTCGGCGAGTTGCTGAACTCTGATAAACCGGCGCTCGATGCGCTAAAGTCGCGACATCAACCGCAGGAAACAGATGCGGATGCGCGTGCGGAATGGGAGACGCTATGAGCACATTAGTCGCATTTGGCCTGGGCTACTCGGCGACGGCGCTTGGCGGCCTCCTGCGTAGTGACGGCTGGCAGGTCATTGGCACGGGCCGCAGCCCATCCAGTCTGGCCCGAACCGCATCTGACGGACTTAAGGCCATGCAGTTCGATGGTGAAAACGTAAGCGAGGAGCTTTTGCAGGCCATCGAGGCCGCCACGCATATCGTGGTTTCGGCGCCGCCGGGCGAAAAGGGCGATCCGGTTCTACGGCAATGCGGCGACGCCATTGCGAGCGCACCGGAACTGCAATGGATTGGCTACCTCTCCACCATCGGCGTTTATGGCGACCACGGCGGCGCTTGGGTAGATGAAACTACGTCGCCCAACCCATACTCAGCGCGCAGCCGCGAGCGGCTCGCCGCCGAAAATGCCTGGGCGAAGCTTGGGACCGAGATGGGGGTTCCTACGCAGATTTTCCGGCTGGCGGGCATTTACGGGCCTGGCCGTAGCCAGCTTGAAAAGCTGCTCGCGGGCGAAAAGCACAGCGTGTTCAAACCAGGGCAGGTCTTTAACCGCATTCATGTGGACGACATCGCCGCCGTTCTTTATGCGGCGATCGAAAAAACGCAGGCCGACGCCTCGCTGGAGGGGGTATTCAACGTTACGGATGACGAGCCCGCGCCCCCGCAGGACGTGACCGCCTACGCCGCCAGCCTGCTCGGCATGCCGACGCCGCCACTCGTTTCCATCGAAGACGCCAATCTCTCCCTCATGGCGCGCAGTTTCTATAGCGAGAACAAGCGCGTGCACAACGAACGCATCAAACGCGATCTCGGCGTTACGCTCGCTCATCCAACCTATCGCGAAGGGTTGGCGGCTATTTATGGCGAACTGCGCAATCGCGGCGCAGTTAAGTGACGAACTCGCCGATAGTTTGCAGGAGCAGCGTCAAATCCTGTTCGCGGGCTAGGCGATGCTCGGCGTCTTTGACCAGTGTCAACCTCACATCGTCGCTGGCAAGCAGTTCGACTAATTTCAGCGAACGCTCATAACTCACATCCGCGTCACGCATGCCGTGAATGATGCGCACCGGGCAACCGGGATCGAACGGCGTCGGGCCAATCATGTGCTGGCGTCCGTCCTCGATCAGCCTGCGGGTAATTTGATAGCCGCCCGCCTCGTAGTTGGTGGGCAGCCGGTAAACGCCGCCCTCCATGATTGTCTGGCGAATGTCGGGCGTGAAGCGCGCCCACATCAAGTCCTCCGTCATATTCCAGGCGGGCGCAATCAGCACGAGCGCAGCGACAGACGCTGGATTGCATTGAGCCAATAACAAAGCGAGCCATGCGCCCATGCTTGATCCGATAAGCACACGGTGGCCTGCGTTGAGCCGCTGAAAGATCGCCGTGGCTTCCTCCAGCCAGTCGCTGATAGCGCCATCCTCCGGTTTTCCCGACGACGCGCCATGCCCCGAATAGTCGAACCGCATCATTGCCGCACCCCGAGCCTTGGCGAAGGCGGCGACCGCGTCCGCTTTTTCGCCCATCATGCGCGACTGAAATCCGGGCAGCCACATCAGCGCGGGTGCATCCGCGCTTGCCCCACCCGCGTAACGGTAAGCAATCCGCCGGATTTTTCCGCCATCTCCGGCAATCTCGTGATATTGCGGTTGCTCATCAGCCATGTTTCATCCTCTAAAGGCCGGGCTGCATCTGGACGCTCCATGACCGATCTCAAAAAGCCGACAATCCTGCAAGTTGTTCCCGAATTATCGACGGGAGGAACAGAGCGGACGGCTATCGAAATTTCTCAGGCTGTGACGCGCGGCGGCGGCGATGCCTATGTTATCAGCCAGGGCGGGCGTCTCGAAGCTGAATTGGAGCGCGCGGGGGGCCAATTGATCCGCATGCGGGCGGCCACCAAAAACCCGCTCGGCATCATGGCGAACGCCTGGCGCATGGTGGCGGTGGCCAAACGGCGCGATGTATCGCTGATACACGCCCGCAGCCGCGCGCCCGCCTGGAGCGCCAGGATCGCCGCGGCCCGGCTCGGCGTGCCGTTCGTCACCACATATCACGGCGTTTACAACCAGCGGGGTCGGCTCAAAAGCTGGTACAACAGCGTTATGGCCTCTGGCGAGCTTGTCATCGCAAATTCAAATTTCACGGCGCGCATGGTGGCGGCGCGGCACGCTCTTCCGCCGGAGCGGCTGCGCGTTATCCATCGCGGCGTCGATCTGGCGAAATTTACGCCCGGTCTCGTCAGCGATGAGCGTGTAACGGCGTTGCGCGCCCGCTGGCTGATCGAGCCGCATGAACGCATTGTTTTGCATGCCGCGCGGCTGACGCGTTGGAAAGGACAGACGCTGCTCATCGACGCCGTGGCGGGTATGAGCGAAGCGCCCGAGCTGAAAGATGTGGTGTTCGTGCTGGCGGGCGATGCGCAGGGGCGCAAAGATTATGAACATTTTTTACGCCAGCGTATCGCAACCCACGGCCTTAGCGGCAAATTCCGGATGACTGGCCATTGTGAGGACATGCCCGCCGCATTCAAGGCCGCGCATTTTTCGGTGGTCTCGCCGCTGGAGCCGGAGGCGTTCGGCCGCGTATCGGTTGAGGCGCAGGCCATGGGCTGTCCCGTTATCGCCACGCAGATAGGTGCGCTCGCTGAAACGCTGAATGCTGGCTCAAATCCGACGGGGTGGCTGACAACCGCCGGTGACGCTATAGCTTTAGGCAGCGCAATCCGCCACGCCCTGGCGATGTCCGCGCCAGAGTTGGCGCCTATGCGGGAAAACGGCATGACGTTCGCCGCATCGCGTTTTTCCATCGAGCAAATGCAGGCCAAAACATTGCGCGTCTACGATGAGTTGTTGCAAACGAGCCTTGCGGTGCATTTCGAGGCGCAAATTACTTCTTAATGACTGTCTACGCGCTTGACTTGATACGCTCTTATTTTATCTTGATAACTTAGATAGTCGTGGCGCGGTCAGGAACCCGGGCCGCGCTAAAGCCATTTAAGTTGCAACATCAAGAGGAGTTCGTCACATACGCCGTCCCATGAACGCCGCGCCTTCCAAGGAAGGCCCAAAAACCAATGAGGATATCACCGCCCGCGAAGTTCAGTTGATCGACGCAACTGGAGAAAACGTCGGCGTCGTCGCCAAGCGCGACGCCTTGACACGCGCCGCAGAGGCCGGCCTTGACCTGGTCGAAATTTCGCCAAATGCGAATCCGCCCGTTTGCAAGATTATGGACTACGGCAAACACAAATTTGCAGCCCAGAAAAAAGCCAACGACGCCCGCAAGAAGCAGAAAGTCATCGAGGTCAAGGAAATCCGCCTTCGCCCGAACATCGACGTGCACGATTACGATGTGAAAATGCGCTCGATCAAACGCTTCTTCGAGGACGGTGACAAGGTGAAGGTGCTGATGCGCTTCCGTGGCCGCGAGATGGCTCACCAGGAAATCGGGATGCAGTTGCTGCTGAAGGTGCGCGCAGAAACCGAGCCGCTGGCGAAAGTCGAGATGGAGCCGCGCCTAGAGGGTCGCCAGATGGTGATGGTACTTTCGCCGCGCTAGGCGATTTAGCGAGTTTGAGCCGAATTCGCCGCTTGCGAAGGCCGAACATTAGACGTAAAAAGCGATCGTAAAGACCGCCCGGCGTGTGGGCATGCCGTGGCGGCTTTCTATGCTTTCTCCAAAGCAATTGGCTGCAAAAGGGGCTGCGTTCGCGCGGACCAGCCAAAAGTAACATCCTTCAGAAAGGAAGCAAAATGCCCAAGATGAAGACGAAAAGCGGCGTTAAAAAACGCTTCAAAATTACAGGTACGGGTAAAATCATGGCCGCTCACGCGGGCAAACGCCACGGCATGATCAAACGGACGCCTAAATTCATTCGCAACGCGCGTGGCACTTTCGTTTTGTGCAAGGCCGATACGGGGATCGTGAAGAAATTCATGCCCTACGGCTGAACGGCAAACGGTAATCCACCCTCATTTTGAATTTAGGAGACCACAGATATGTCACGAGTGAAACGCGGCGTCGCATCCCATGCGCGCCATAAAAAAGTTTACAAGGCAGCCAAAGGCTTTTACGGACGCCGCAAGAATACCATCCGCATCGCCAAGCAGGCGGTCGAGAAGGCGGGTCAATACGCTTATCGCGACCGCAAGGTTCGCAAACGGAATTTCCGGTCGCTCTGGATACAGCGCATCAACGCCGCAACGCGCGAGCATGGCCTCACCTATGGCTGCTTTATTAACGGTTTGACGCGGGCTGGCATCGAAGTGGATCGAAAAATCCTCTCCGACCTCGCCATTAACGAGCCGGTATCCTTCAAAGCGCTAGTCGAACGCGCACGCGCCTCTGTGAGCACGCAGGCCACCGCGTAAAGGCTAGCCACAGCTTTCACCTCTCGTCATGACCGGGCTTGACCCGGTGATCCAGTCGCAAGATAAGCGTCTTCGAGATATGAGATGGATGACCGGGGCAAGCCCGGTCATGACGGATGAGATTTTAAGCCCATGGACGCGCAAGCCGATACGCCCGATCTGAAAGAGCTTGAGGGTTCGTTGTTAGCTGCGGTTGAACGCGCTGGTAATCTCGCCGAGCTTGAGGAAACGCGGATCGCCGCTCTTGGCAAAAAGGGTCGCATCCCAGAGTTGATGCAACGCCTCGGCGCGATGAAGCCGGAGGAGCGCAAAGGCTTCGGCGCGGCTGTCAACGCGCTGAAGGAAAGCGTCAGCGCGGCGATGGAGGTGCGTAAGTCGGCGCTCACCAAAGTGGCCGGCGCGCAAAAGCTTCTGGACGAATGGGAGGATATTACGCTTCCCGTTCGCGCGGGCGCGGAGCAGCTTGGCCGCATCCATCCGCTAAACCGCGTGTGGGAAGATATTACCGGCATCCTCGGCGGCATGGGCTTTGCGGTCTCCGATGGGCCGGACATCGAGACGGACGACAACAACTTCACCAAGCTGAACTTCCCCGTGGGCCATCCAGCGCGCGAAACGCACGACACATTCTTTTTAAATCCGAAGCCGGATGGTACGCGGCTGTTGCTACGCACGCACACCAGCACCGTGCAGGTGCGCACTATGCTGGCGCAAAACCCGCCCATCCGCATCGTGTCCCCTGGCCGTGTTTACCGCAATGACAGCGACCAAACGCACACGCCAATGTTCCACCAGATCGAGGCGCTCGTCATCGACGAGACCACGCATATGGGGCACCTGAAATGGACGCTGGCCGAGATGTGCAAAGCGTTTTTCGAGGTGGACGACATCCGTATGCGTTTTCGCGCCTCGCACTTCCCGTTCACCGAGCCATCGATGGAGGTGGACATTGGCGCAGAGGCCATCGGCAAGCCGGGCAAATGGCTGGAGATCGGTGGCGCGGGCATGGTGCACCCAAACGTACTCGCCAGTTGTGGCATCGACCCCGAAGTTTACCAGGGCTTTGCATTCGGCATGGGCCTCGACCGCATGGCAATGCTAAAATACGGCATCCCCGACCTGCGCCCGTTCTTCGGCGGCGACCTGCGCTGGCTACGCCATTACGGCTTTAGCCCGCTCGACTAGAACAAGGAAACGCGAAGCCAGACACCGCCTTTGGGATGCAGGGTGACGCGGGAAACTGGCTCTGGAAACGATTTGCCATCCCATTCAAATCGCGCCGAGCGAATGAGAGTCGCGAGCACGGCGGTGGCCTCCGCCATGGCGAACGCGCTGCCGAGACAAATGCGCTGCCCGCCACCGAAAGGCATAAACTGCGTGCGGGGATAGGTTGCCTCTCGCGCCGCCTCAAACCGTGTGGGGTCGAATCTGTCCGGGTCGCTCCACAGGCGGCGATGCCGATGTATGCAAAAGATCGGGATAACGACCAGTGCGCCGGCCGACAAAGTTTCGCCGCCCAGTTCGATCTCCGATTTGCACATGCGAACCATCACGGGGGCTGGCGGATAGTCGCATCGACTCTTTTAGAACCTGTTGCGTGAGAACAAGCTTTGAAAGATGTTCGGCGCTGACGGCTGCGCCTGCGGTGACAGCCGCAATTTCCTCGCGCAGCCGCGCCTGCCATTCCGGAGCGCGCGCTAGCAGATAAAGCGTCCAGCTCAGCGCACGGGAAGTGGTTTCGTGCCCTGCCTCCAGCAGGGTTAGCAAATTGTCGATAATCTGCTCATCATCCATATGCGCGCCGCTTTCACCGTCCTGCGCGGCGATGAGGCGGCCGAGCAGATCGTCGTCCGTCAAATCCGAAGCGCGGCGGCGCGTAACGATCTTGGCGACGGCGGCCCGTAGCTTTTTCGCAGAACGGCGCAGCGTCCAGGTCGCGGGATGCGGAAGCCACGTCGGCGCGCCTAGCCTACCGTAGGCCATCTCCCACGAGATATGCTTCAGGCTTCGCTCGGTTTCACGTTTGATTACGGCTGCTTCCTGGGGCTCGCCGCCAATTAGCATCGTGCGCGTAATGATGGCGAACGTGGTTTCCACCATGTCCTTATCAATCGCCTGCAATTGGTCGCTCGGTGATTGCCGCCATCGCGCGACCTGTTCTTCAGCGGCGCGGGTCATCTCTGGCACGTCGCGCGTAATTTCAAGATTGCGGAACATTGGCGCCATCGCGCGGCGCTGCCATCGCCACCGTGCGCCGTCCGCCGTTAGAACGCTCTGGCCAAGAGTGCGCGCAAAAACCCGCTTTTCGACAGGCGATTTTTCAAACATATCCGCATCGCGCAGCAGCACGCGCTCAATAAGCAACGGATCGGAAATCCAGACGATGCTGGTTCTCGGGTATCGAGGCGGACGATTTTTTCTTCGTAAGCTGCCTGTGGCAAACTCGTTAGCGGATTGCGGACAAACAGGTAAAGAAATTTATGGAGCGGCAATGGCCGGGGTGCGGGCTCAACGGTAGGAGGATACAATGCGTCGAAGACACGCTCACCCGAGAAAATCGTAGCATCGACCATTCCAGCCTCATAAGGCTTTACTGTTTAAATCAGCCTCGTCCGGAGCCGAGAACAAGCGTCCAGAAAGTCTGGAACTCCGTCTCAGGGCGGTAAACGACGGCCACGCCCATTTCGTCAGCGTCAGCGAGCAACAGGTTCTCATTATGAGACGGGCTTTGCTGCCATCCTTTAATGACTTCGGCGGGGGTACGCTGGCCGGTGCCAACATTTTCGGCGATCAGGTTAAAAACATATCCGGTGCGGCGCGCGCGCTCCTCGATGTCCGAGCCGTCCGAGCCGAAATGCGAGATGCGGTCATTTTTGGCCAGATCCTGCGCATGCATTTTGGCTGCTTGAGTAAGCTTTGCATTGAGCTTTAGCGGCCCCAGACCTTTTTTGGCGCGATAAACGTTGATGGCGTTCTGCGCTTCAGCCGGGTTGAACTTGGCCGCCATTAAGCCGATTTCGTCAGAAGCGCCCGAACCCTTTTTACCGAACGGCGATTGTATTTTTTCCCAGAAACCGCTGTTTGCAGCCGCCTGTTTTGGATTAGCGTCGAGTTTTTGTGGGCGGGTTGATCCCACATCCTGCGAACCCATCGAGGAGAGAGAGGGCATGCTGATGCCACAGCCGCCAAGATGAATGACTGCGAAACCGGCAATCACGATACGCATGCAACTCATTGACAAATCCCGCTGACAACTCATTCGCGCTGGCCCACCGCCATAGTTGGACATTACCGCAGATTAATTAACGCAGAATTAACTCAACTTTAGCGTGTTAAGCATAAATCGCTGTGGTGAGAGAAATGGACTCAAACCATGACGTGAGTATGGCTGAACGCCTCGCTCACTCCGAAGGTTTAGAGAGCCGGTCAATCTGCGCCTGCATGGCGGCAAGCTGCGATTTAAGCTCTGCGATGTCATCACTTTTCACGGTTGGCGTGGCATCTATGTTCTTGGTACTTTCAGGAGCTGAAATCTGGCGTTTCCCTGAGGTCTGCACGGCAAAAGGTGAGAACATGGCGAGAGTTTTTTCAAACATGGCGATGTTGTTCAAAGTCTGCTCGTGCATGGCCTCCAGCGCGGCAGTGCCAAAAAGCCCGGCAAAATGCTGGTTGTACTTGTCCTGATCCTTAGTGAGCGTGTTTAAGCTGAACTCAAGGTAGCTTGGCACCAGACGCTCGATCGAATGGCCGTAAAAGCGGATGAGCTGGCGTAAGAAGCCAATTGGCAGAAGGCTTTGTCCGTCCTTGCCTTCCTCATCCACAATAATCTGCGTCAGCACGGCGTGGGTTAAATCCTCGCTTGTCTTGGCGTCGAACACAACAAAGTCTCGCTCGGAGCGAACCATCTCAGCCAAATCTTCAAGCGTCACATATGCGCTGGTTTCGGTATTATAGAGCCTCCGGTTGGCGTATTTTTTTATGATAACCTGATCGCGTTTCTTGTTGTCGGCGCGGATCATATCCCGGTGCTCTTTGTCCAGTCCGGCTGCGAGTGCGGCCGATTTAATCGTCATCTTTACGCAACCTCATGTATCCTGAATACTGCACTGCAATAAAGTTATCACTTTTTTTAGGTGCGGCGCCAGAAAATTTGCCATTTCCCGGACTGCGGGGGAACATCTGCAAGAGCGGCGCTGGCTGCTTAGAAAATTTGACGCCGTGTAGGCGCAGTGTGCAATATACAGTGTCACAAATCATTGGCATTTTACCGGGCGGAAACGCGGTAAAGGCGCGATAATCACTGGAGGAAAACAATGTCCGGACAAGAAGCCATCGTCATCGCCAGCGCTTGCCGCACGGCTGTCGGATCGTTCAGCGGCGCTTTTGCCACCGTGCCAGCTCATGAGCTTGGCAAAACCGCGATCAAGGAAGCCTTGGCTCGGGCCGGGGTCGAGCCGAGCGACGTTTCCGATGTCATCGTGGGCCAGGTTCTGACTGCGGCGCAGGGGCAAAATCCGGCGCGCCAGGCTTCCATTCACGCAGGCCTTCCCATTGAGACGCCCGCCATCACGATTAACCAGGTTTGCGGTTCCGGTCTGCGCGCTGTCGCAATGGCCTATCAGTCGATCCGCGCGGGCGACGCAACCATCGTGGTGGCTGGCGGCCAGGAAAGCATGAGCATGTCGCCCCACACGGCCTATATCCGCGCCGGGCAGAAAATGGGCAATCTGGAGATGATCGACACCATAATCCGCGATGGCCTCTGGGATGCCTTCAACGGCTATCACATGGGCATCACCGCAGAGAACGTCGCTCGCCAGTGGCAAATCACACGCGATGAGCAGGACAAATTCGCGGTCGCCTCGCAGAATAAGGCTGAGGCAGCGAAGAGCGCCGGGCGTTTCAAGGATGAAATTGTCTCCGTGACGATCAAGGGGCGCAAGGGTGACACCGTGGTTTCGGAGGATGAATATATTCGCAACGGCGCGACCATCGACGATGTGTCAAAGCTGCGACCCGCCTTCGATCCGAAAGAAGGCACGGTCACGGCTGGCAACGCGAGCGGTCTCAATGACGGCGCTGCCGCGCTGGTGCTGATGACCGCGTCCGAAGCGGAGCGCCGTGGCTTGACGCCGCTGGCGCGCATCGTATCCTGGGCGACAACGGGCGTCGATCCGTCCATAATGGGCACCGGCCCGATCCCGGCCTCAAAAAAAGCGCTCGAAAAGGCGGGCTGGTCAATCCATGATCTCGATCTTATCGAGGCGAACGAGGCTTTCGCCGCGCAGGCTTGTGCTGTCAACAAGGGCCTTGGCTGGGATACGGAGAAAGTGAATGTCAATGGCGGCGCCATCGCTATCGGCCACCCCATCGGGGCATCCGGCGCGCGTGTTTTAGTCACGCTTTTGCACGAGATGAAGCGGCGTGAGGCCAAACGCGGCCTGACCACGCTCTGCATAGGCGGCGGTATGGGCATCGCCATGTGCGTCGAGCGTATGAGCTGACCCGCGTCGCGCAAAACGGAATAACGGATTGTCAGGATTAGCCAGACCGGAGACATAATCCGGCGGTGTATGTTGGGAGGATGAGCATGACACGTGTGGCGGTCGTAACTGGCGGAACTCGGGGAATTGGCTATGCCATCTCCATCGCGCTAAAGAAAAAGGGTTGCCGCGTCGCTGCGAATTACGGCGGCAATGATGAGGCGGCGCAGAAGTTTCAGGCCGAGACGGGCATACCCGTGTTCAAGTTTGACGTGGGCGATTACGAAGCCTGCGCGGCCGGGCTGAAACGGATCGAGGCTGAAGTTGGCCCCGTTGACATCGTGGTTAACAACGCCGGCATCACACGCGACGCAATGCTTCATAAAATGTCGCCTCAGCAGTGGCGGGAGGTTATCAGCGTAAACCTCGACTCCATGTTCAACATGTCCCAGCCAATTCTTGAGGGCATGCGAAGCCGGAATTGGGGGCGCATCATTAATATCTCCTCGATTAACGGTCAGAAAGGGCAAATGGGGCAGGGCAATTATTCGGCTGCTAAAGCGGGTGTGATCGGCTTTACCAAAGCGCTGGCGCAGGAAAATGCGCGAAAGGGCGTCACGGTCAATTGCATTGCGCCAGGCTATATCGACACCGAAATGGTTGCCGCCGTGCCAAAGAATGTACTGGATAGCATCATCGCGCAAATCCCGGTCGGGCGGCTCGGGACGGCAGCCGAAATCGCAGCTTGCGTCACGTTCCTGGCAAGCGATGATGCGGGTTTCATCACAGGCTCCACGCTCACGGCGAATGGTGGCCAATATATCGCTTCATGAGCGATGATAGCGCGGCGGCTTCCGTTAACGGCCAGACGGCTCAACGGGTCGCCACGGCGGTGGGCTTCTGCGCAATTCTTCTATGGGCAACCCTAGCCGCGTTAAGTGTTTCACTTAGCGCCGTTCCGCCATTTCAGTTGATGGCCTTCGGCTTTGCCATTGGCGCCCTCTCCGGCCTGCCGCAGTTATGGAGTCACGCACAACGCATACAACTCGCTGCACAAATTACGCCGCTGGCGCTGGCCATCGGCGTTGGCGGGCTGTTCGGCTACCACATGTTTTATTTCATTAGTCTTAGCCTCGCTCCGCCAGTCGAGGCTAATCTTATAAACTACCTCTGGCCGCTGCTTATTGTGCTGCTCTCCTCCCGGCTACCTGACATGGAGGCATTGAGTTGGCGGCAGATCGGCGGCGCTTTGCTCGCAACCGTCGGCGCGGGCGCCGTGTTGGCAAATGATGCCGACCTGTCTGCGCAAAACTGGATGGGCTATGGCGCAGCTTTCGCCGCCGCTCTGGTGTGGGCTGCGTATTCGGTAGGGGCGCGGCGGTTTACCCAAAGTGTCCCCAGCGTTGCAGTTTCGATTTATTGCGCGATCACAAGCGCGCTGGCGTTTGCCGTTCACCTCGCTGTGGAGACAACCTTTTGGCCTCTTACAACCGCGCAATGGTTGAGTGTCGCGGCGTTGGGAGTTGGCCCAGTAGGCATAGCGTTTTATTTGTGGGATTACGGCTGCAAGCATGGCGACATTCGCATACTGGGAGTATGCGCCAATGCCACACCTATCCTATCAACAGCACTACTCGCAGTTTTCAATCTTGCCGCTGCTGGGCCGTCTTTGTGGATCGCCGCCATGTTTATCGTCATCGGGGCGGCAATCACAACACAGTAAAGCTTAGCCCCGTTCCAAAATTGCTGTGCGGTTTTCGGATGATCGGCTGAATGTATAACTTTAGAGCCGCTGATCCCGAT
Organism: Hyphomicrobiales bacterium; assembly: GCA_034440495.1. Lineage (GTDB taxonomy): Bacteria > Pseudomonadota > Alphaproteobacteria > Rhizobiales > Rhodomicrobiaceae > JAWXCE01. The sequence goes on from JAWXCE010000029.1 coordinate 33,450, forward strand.
TTGACCAAGTCAATCAAATCGGGATCAGCTAGTTACGTTTGGAAAAGTTAAAGCGCAACGAAGGAAATCTGCCTGTTTCAAGCGGACTTTCCATCTCATTTTCAGCCCCAAAGCCGAAATCTGGCGGAAAAGGTATTTCTTGTCCGGCATTCGGATGCTGCGGAGCACCTCGCTGATAGTTGGAAGCCCCGTTGCGAAGAAAAGTGGCGTCGGGTTTTTCAGCGTCGCCAGCGTTCGATTGGCCGAGCCGCTGTTGCTGTTGCACCTTAGGATACTGAACGGGAGTCGACCGGTCTGTGTCGGTCGCTGTTTGCGGGCCCCACTGGCTTGCTCCGAACCACACCTGAATCAACTGGTGCTCGTCGTCACTGAGATGCAATCCTGCGCCTGAGCATCGCGCCAGCACATAATCGCGGTAAGCGCGGGCCACGGCTGCTGGCGACTGGGTGCGCTCTAGCCACGGGTCGATCTCGTCCACCGCATCAAGCACAAAAGCGACATCCTTTACGGCGAGCTTCAAGCCTGCGTCTTGGGCGCGGACGACAACTGCCTGCGCGGTTGTATCAGGGCGGAAACTACGCTCTCGCACCTCCGCCGCGATCAGCGTAAAGAGCAACTGATATTCGCTTGGCGGAAGCGGTGGCGCCTGGCATGCGTCGTAGATGCGCGTTATCGAGCGTTGCAAATCTGCGATCTTGCTGCTGTTCGATTGAGGCGCAGGCGTTTTGGGCGCGGTTGGCGTATGAACGTGCATGTCACGAACAACCGGCGCGGAGACGGCCTCTTCGCGCATGTTATGCCTTGCCGGGTTATAAACAACCTGCGGCGGCTTTTCGCTAATCGAGAGAGTTGATGGCAGGTTCTGCTGCAGGAAGTTGAGAAACCCACCGCAACCAGCCCAGTTGGTGCCGACAGTTTTTGGCTGGCCGAGCGCCTTCTGCGCCCTGTCGGCAAGATAAGCAAGCGGTACAGGTTTAAGAGAATTCTCAACAATCTCAACGACAAGCTGCGTGATTTCCTGACTGATCACCTTGAAATCGGCGATCAGGGATTGCACGGCCCCATCGCCGTTGAAGCCCCGGCGCTTCGCCGACGCATCGGGTGAGGATACATGCGGCAAGGCCACCTTCGGGCTTTGCAAAGGTAGAAATTCGTGGGCCGCGCTGTCATGCCCAAGCTGCGCACTTTGCTCAGCGGCGCTGATTTGCGGCGCCTGGCCGAGGTAGTTTATCAAATCCGCTTCTTCGACCCATCCATCGCAAAACGCCCGGTAATACGGAGAGGTGTACTCGTTGGTGTATATTGCGCGGCGCCTGTCGAATGAGCGCAGGTTCATCAGAACGGGTGTGAAGTCGCTATCCCCGGACAAAATAATAAATTCGTCGAAGCGGACGGGATGACTCAAATAGTCGCGGATGTCACACGCCATTCGAATGTCGGACGAGTTCTTAAACTGCGAAGTCAATTTCGGGCAATCCACAACTTCCATACCGGCGCGCAGAAAGTTATGGCGCACGAAAGCGAAGCAGTTCGGATCTTCCGGCCCGTTGCGCCCGTGTCGCCAGGGCGCAGGGTTGCCATAACAGCGGGCGACAGCGATTCTGCGTCGTAGAATTTGCTGCCCGTCAGCGCTCTTTATTAGGCGCCCGTTCAAAAGTTGGGAAAACCACGACATCGGATTGCGCGCAAAGCGGCTAGCCGCTTCCTCGTTGCGATTTCGCAAAGCGAGATAGACGTTATCGTAGTCGATGAATAGCGCAGACAGCAAACTGCCCGCGGGAACCGCA
>JAWXCE010000030.1:0-110048 GCA_034440495.1 Hyphomicrobiales bacterium
CGCCAGAAAACCGCGATAGGCGCCCAAAATCGACCCCGCCAGCATCACGCCGAGCGATTGCGCCGTGATCGGCACGCCGATGCCAACGTCGATTTTGGGAATGAGGCCAAGCGCCGCGATGATGGCCGCAAACAGCGCGATGAACACAATATCCCGGATGCTGGTCTGCAACGCGCGCTCCTTAAGGTCGGTTCTCAAATCCGCGCGCGGCGATGGCGTCGCCGAGCGCGTCCGTCATGCGCAGTGTTTTGATGAGTAGTGGCCCAGCGGCGCCAAGCCCGGGATACCGCGCCCCGCGCGCGCGCCTCGCCGCCTCGATCTCGCGATAGTCATTCATCAGCACGGGAATAAAGCGCAATGTCAAGGCGATAACAAGCCCGAGTTTCGCAGGGCTCAGGCCGAATCGGGAGAGCGGCGCGGCCATTGCGGCGATGGCGTCGATCATGGCGGATAGCGGCGTCGTGAACGTCACCAGCGACGCGAGGAGGACGAGGCACAGAATGCGCAGCAGCGCCAGCACCGCAGCAAGTGGGCCGACAAGCGCCCATTGCAGTCCGAAAATGATGGCGGCGACGAAAAGCACGGGCTTGAGGGCGGTAAGGATGGCGCGCGCGGGCAATCTGGCGAGCGCGTACAGGCCAAAAATCGCGGCAACCAGCGCCGCAAGCGCCCACACGAGCTTGAGCAGCGCTATGCCGACCCCGACGGCGAAAAGCGCGGCGAGCTTGACTCGCACCGGGGTGCGGTGGATGGGCGAGTCGCGATGGATATAAAGCGCCAGCATCAAACTGTTTCGAGATAGTGGCGGATAACATCGCCGGGTGCGCCATCAGCGGCAACGGCGCCGCGCTCGAACAGGATGACGCGGTCGTAGCCCTCGATCAGGCCCAGATCGTGGGTGATGGTGATGACGCGCTGCGGCAGGCCGTCGATCACGGCGGCGATCTTGCGCTGCGACGGCAAATCGAGAGAGTTCATCGGCTCGTCGAACACGATCGCGTCCGGCTCCATGATAAGCACGGACAGCAGCGTCAGCAGCTTCTTCTCGCCGCCGCTGAGCAAATGCGCCGCGTGCGTGCGCTTTTCCGCTAGCCCGTAGCCCGCCAGCAGCGCGCCCATGCGCCGCTCTATCTCGGACGCGCCCAGCCCCAGATTTTTCGGCCCGAACGCTAAGTCCTCCTCGACGGTCGGCATCACGATCTGATGCTCAGGGTTCTGAAACACGAGGCCGACCTTGCGCCGCGCCGCGCGCCCGTCCTTGCGCGTGGAGACGCCTTCCACCAGCACCTCGCCCTGCGCCGGGATAAGCAGCCCGTTCAGCGCCCGCGCGAACGTGCTTTTGCCCGAGCCGTTCGCGCCGATGACGCCGATACGCCGCTGAAGCAGCCGCAGGTTCACGTCACGCAACACTGGCACGCCATCGAAGGCATGGCTAACGCCGCGAAGCTCGATCAATGCGGCCATACTACCCAGACATAGGCGCCGTATCCCGCCATAAGCGCCAAGCCCTCGATCCGCCCGATGCGATATCCCGTGCGCGCGATCACAAGCAGCGCGGCCGAAACAGCCAGCATTATAAGGTTGTCGAACCGGACAATTTGCGCCGGAATGACCGTCGGCGCGATCAGCGCGGTCACACCGCCGATGCCGAGGATATTGCCGAGCGCCATATCGCCCTGACGCCGCACGGCCGCGATCACGGATGTCACCAGCTCCGGCAGCGATGTGCCGATGGCGACAACGGTGAGTCCAATCACAGTTTCGGAGATGCCAAAGCTTCGGGCGACGCCGGTCGCGCAGTCCACCAGCAGCTTGCCGCCGGCGATCACGATGATAAGCCCGCCGATGGCGAGGAGCAGCGGAACAAGCAAGCTGGCCTCGTTTATAGCCAAAACCGCTGCCTGGGGGGCGGGAGGCAGATTATCTTCGGCGCTTCCCTGAAGTTTCCGGTGCGCGTCGAATTTCTCATACGCCGCCGTGTGGCCGCCGGGCGCGCCTGCCGTCTCCTGCCGGTAAACGTAGTAAAGATAGGCCCCCAATCCAGCGATGAACACCGCGCCCACGGTGCGATCCAGCGGGAGCGCAAAGCCGATGGCGCAGAACACTGCGGCGGTCGCGAGCACGACCATGCCGTCGCGCATTAACGCTTGCTGGCGCACCGCGATGGGCGTAATTACGGCCGCAACGCCGAGAATGAGGAGGATGTTGGCGATGTTGGAGCCAACGATGTTGCCAACCGCGATGCCGGGCGAACCGGCAAGCGACGCCTGCACGCTCGTGACCAGCTCCGGCGTCGAGGTGCCAAAGCCTACCAGCGTCAGGCCGATGAGCAGGGGCGACATACCCAGGCGCTCGGCCGTCCGCGATGCGCCGCGAACGAGTAGTTCGCCACCGGCGACCAATAAAACGAGACTGCCCGCTAGAAAAAGATAATCCATAACTGAAACCCCCGCCGCTATCTGAACCCGGCCATTTATTAGGACAGAAAGCAGTTTTTGGGGGAATTTTTTGCCCTCACGCTCGCGACTTTATTTGGTCGCGCGGGCATCTATAACGCCGATACACCGCTCAGCCAAACGCGGATTACGTCGCGCAACACGAGCGCGCCATCGAAGGCATGGCTGACGCCGCGGAGCTCGATCATCAGTTACATGCTGCAATTGCAGGGTGCAGCTTTCTAGCACTCTGCGGATTGGGGCAAACATCGGATGGACGCTTGCGATCGGTCAACCACTTACGACGCAAGAATTTCAGCCTCGTCTGGATCAAGGTCAAATGTAGCTTTGAATTGTCGCCTCATAAACTCGCGCTGCTCTTCCTTCTGTGAACTAGCTTTCAACCAATTCAGATAATATTTAAAAGCACCGTTTTCATTTATCCACTGTCTAACAAGATCGTAAGTGACATTATTGGAATAGAAGTTCTGGAATACGTCATCAACAACCTTGCATCGCGCCCTTTTGCATGCGCGGAAAAACACTGTCGTCGTGCTCCTTATCTACGAACAACGCCCCGTGTTTCTCGAAGAGACTTTGCGACATCCCGGAGACGTTTTTGTCCGCCATATGTGCACCGGGCCAGCAGAAGAACTCTGGAGCCTTAAACTTGTCCTCCTGGAAAGCAAGGAAGTGTGCGAACAGATGACGTATGACATAGTTCTTGGGGTCAAACCTATAACGTTCGAACTCTACGCGGAGATGAGCGAGCTGTCCTTTCGGAGAGAACCAGCTAGCGAAAGCTCTGAAAGAGTAGAGGCGGAAAGTCCTTGTAGGCATTAGCGAGTTCGCCTGTTATCTCAGCATACTCTTCCCGGCTGTTCCGACGGATGGCACCTTTCGTCGCCGGAAATTTCTTTGCTATGAAGCTGCAGAAAATTGTAAAGCGCGTACCCGGGTTCACATCGTCGATGAAGGTGGCGAAGTTGGGCGCGACCGTAACCGGAAATCCGCTGCCGGGATTGATGGCCAGATCGCAAACAAGAAGGAATAGAGATACGAGCGGATAATCGACGCGTTCCGGCCAATCGGATTCAGTTTGTTTGAGAAAGTGCTCAAAGGCCCGGATATACACGCCGTCGAGCATTCCAAGGTATTTATAGGAATTCCAATCAAGATTGTGGCCGCAAGCATGCGAAAGATACTGGATTGTGAGAAACGGGCCTGCCCCTCAAATATCTCGTGCGATCCGATTGGCCAGAGCTCGATGGGTGAGCCGTAGTAATAACCCTTTTCCTTTGTGTTGCGTTGGCGAAAATCCGGCAACGCTGTAAATTCTTCATCCACACTCGAAGCCAGAACCCCGATTGTATGACTATATGTCATATACATTGCGTGACCCACAGCCTTGAAACGAGGATTTTCGGCGAGAGTTCGAGCTGTCACCGATCCGAGGGTAAAAAGACGGAATACCTCGAGATCGAAGTGATTGTTAATGATGATGTTTGATGTCCCGGCGAGCGTTCCCCAACCGGTCGGGCCTTTCGCGTGCAACCTTTCTCCCTGCTCGATGATAGACTTCTTAAAGCCATCGCCGGAGACAATCATTTTTAGATCGTTACAGGTCGTATGCGCTTGTACGGGGTAGTTCTGCATGCGCAGCTCCCCTGACGCGTCACCCTCCCGCACCAGCCCCCGCGCAAATCGCAAGGGGCGAGCTAGCCGCCCGGCCGTCCGCCTGATATAGTTGGTTAAATATCGGGCATGGTTGATGAAGGCGCGAAAATATCTCATCCGGTTGTTTCGCGAAGTTATCGGCCAAATGCGGCGCCCGGCTGCAGGGGTGAGTATCTTGGCTATGACGACGCAAGTCGAAGACGTGGGCGCGGTAAGCGTCGACCCGTTTCAAAGTTATGCGCCTCGGCCTAATCATTATGACGAGCTATTCGGCCCCGGCGATATCATCCGCCCGCACTGGAAGATGTTCGCCGACCTGTTTCGCGCTCTGCCGGTCGATAGGCAAATGTCGCGGGTGGCGCGCCTCAACCGGCTGGTGCGCGAGAACGGCATCGCCGACGATATTTTCGCCGATTTGACCAAAACCGACGAGCCGTGGAAGATCGACCTCTTCCCGGTTATATTCTCCACGAGTGAATGGGCGTGGCTGGAGCGCGCCGTCACCCAGCGCGCGCGGCTGTTCGACGCCATCCTCAGCGACATTTACGGCCCGCAGGACTTGCTGCGCACTGGCGCCATTCCGCCGCTGATGATCCTTAACGACGCCGCCTATCTGCGCCCGTGCCGCGAGATGGGATGCGGCGCGGGACAGCTCGACTTTTACGCGGTCGATCTGGCGCGCAGCCCCGGCGGAACATGGCGTGTGCTCGATAATCACGCGGAAACGCCTGCTGGTTCAGGCTTCGCGCTCGCTAACCGCGTGGTGCACAGCCAGGTGGCGGGAGATATCTTCCGCGCGTTGAACGGTCTGCGCCTCGCGCCGTTCTATCAAAAACTGCAGGCGGAGTTGATGAGCCGCGTCAATCGCGACGATCCTCTCATCGCGCTGCTCACCCCCGGCCCGCGCCACGAGGATTACTTCGGTCACGCCTACCTCGCCCGCTATCTCGGCCTCGTGCTGATGGAGGGCGGCGACATGCGCGTTGTTGGCAACCGCGTTTACATGAAGACGCTGGAAGGGCTGAAGCTTGTCGATCTCATCGTGCGCTGCGTCGAGGGCGGGAGCGCGGACGCGCTTGAACTGAACCCGAATGGTTTTCTGGGGCCAGTCGGGCTTATGCAGGCCGTGCGCAAGACACCGAACCTGGTCACCAATATGCTTGGTTCGGCCATTATCGAAAACCGGGGGCTTGGACGCTATTTGCCCGCACTCGCCAAACAGCTTCTTGGCGAGGAGCTGGAGTTGAAGGATGCACCTCGCTGGTGGCTCGGCGACGAGGCGGGCCGCGCCCATGTGTTCGCGAATTTTAACCGCATGATTATCCGTCGCGCGCGTGAGGGCACCGGACGTCCAGGTGGCGCGGAGTTGGGGCGCAACCCGGCGAAACTACCGCAGGAACAGGCAGCGGCGTTGCGCGCGGACATCGAGTTGAACGGCCGCGCGCTTGTAGCGGAGGAGCCGGTCGGGTTCGCCACGACGCCGAGTTGGACGCCGCAGGGGCTAAAACCGGCGGCTTACGCCGTGCGGCTGTTCGTGGCGCGCTTTGGCGACAGCTATCACGTGATGCCCGGCGGCATTGCGCTGACGGTCGATGCGCAAACCGGCGTTTCCCTATCTTCGTCTGAGGGCCAGACGCGCGATGTATGGGTGACATCCGCGACGGAGGTCTCCAATCATGTCAGCCTGATGCGGCCACCCATTGAGGTCTCCGGTGTACAGCGTGCGGGCAAGGGCCTGCGCAGCCGCGCCGCCGACAATTTGTTCTGGCTTGGCCGCTACACCGAGCGTGCAGACAGCACCATGCGCCTTATGCGCGCCGCCCTGACGCGGATGCGTGATGAGGGTGCCGAAAGCCAGGCCGGCGAGGCTGTGCGCAAAGCGCTCGCCGCCATTCTCGCCAAGGATTACGCGGCGCGCAAAACACCGCCCGCGAAGGAGCCTTTAAAGGCCGTCGAAAGCCTTGTCGTCACACTCATGTCCGCGACAGATCGCCTGTATAGCCTGCCAAGCACGCTGGAAAGCGCGTACCGCGTGGCGAGCGTTTTGCGCGACCGGTTGTCCATTGAAGCCTGGAATACTTTGCAGACTTTCCAGACCAATCCAGTCTGGCGCGGCGAAGCAACACCGGGCGGAATCTTGGACATCATAGACACTCTTGACCAGGGCGTGCTGACGATGGCGGCTTTCAACGGCATGATCGCGGAGAATATGACCCGCAACCCCGGCTGGCGTTTCCTCGACATCGGGCGGCGGATGGAGCGCACGGCGCGGCTGTCGGAGTTGCTGCTGGCCCTGTTCGGCGAGGCGCAGGACGACGACAGCGAAACTAGCGGCTTGCTGTTCACGCTAGAGGCGTCCGACAGCATCATCACATTCCGCTCGCGCTACCTGTTCGCGCCGGTGCTCTCGCTGGTGCTCGACCTGCTGCTGCTCGACGAAACCAACCCGCGCAGCATCGCGTTCCAGCTCGCGGCTGTGGACGCGCAGCTTGGCGCCCTTCCGCAAGCCTCGCAAAGCGGCGTACAAACCGAGGAACAGCGCATGATTCTCGAACTGCTGACGGCGGTGCGCCTCGCCAAGGTTTCGCAGCTTGCGCAGGTTGGGGCGGGTGGCTCGCGGCCTGAGTTCAAAGCCCTGTTCCTGCAAATCGCCGACGGCCTGCCCCGACTGTCTGAAGCCATCACCCGGCGTTATTTCAACCTGACCGAAGATGAACTGCGCCGCGTCTATTCCCGCAACACACCGCGCCCGTAAGCGCCCATATGCAGATTGCCGCGCATGATTTTTGAATTGAGCCATAAAACCGTTTATCGCTACACGGCTCCGGTGGCTCAATCGCATCATCTTATTCATCTCGCGCCGCGCCCCGCCGACCGGCAAACGGTTTCGCGGCATACAATTATCGTGGAGCCCGCGCCCGCCGCCCGCACCGATTTTGTGGATGCTTTCGGCAATCCGGCGACGATTTTGACTATCGAGCAGGATCATTCCGAATTGCTTATTCACTCGCGCGGGCAGATTGAGGTGACGGCGCGGCCCAAGCCAGATTTGACGGCTACGGTTTCATGGAGTCAGTTGGCCGCCGAGTTGGGGCCAGGCCCCGGACCACACGATCTTGATCTGTTGCAATACGCATGCTCCTCGCGCTATGCCCGCCCGGCCCGCGACGCCTATGATTATGCGCGCGAAAGTTTTCCGCAAGGCCGCCCCGTGCTGGAGGGAGCCATGGATTTGACCAGCCGCATCTATACCGATTTTAAGTACGACCCAAAGGCGACAGATGTAGCAACTAGTGTGTCGGAACTGCTCCGAATTCGTCGCGGCGTGTGTCAAGATTTCGCTCACCTCGCCATCTCCGGCCTGCGCTCGCTCGGCCTGCCCGCGCGCTATGTGAGCGGCTATTTGCTTACCCACCCGCCCGCTGGACAACCGCGATTGCAGGGCGCCGACGCCAGCCACGCCTGGATTTCCGTCTGGGCGCCCGAGACCGGCTGGGTGGATTTCGACCCGACCAACAACCTCATCCCGTCGGACGAGCACATCACCATCGCCTACGGCCGCGACTATCACGACGTCAGCCCCATCGCCGGCGTGCTCCTCGGCGGCGGCGAACACAAGATGGATGTGGCGGTGGATGTCGTGCCGGTTTGAAGGTAAAGCCTATTAAGTTGCTCTGATTACCAACTGTATTGTCGGCTAAATTCGAAACTTATATCGCAACAATCTGATATGTACGCCTTAATAAAATAGTTTATTGCGCCAATACAAGTCGTCGAAAGCGCAAGCCCCAAACATAACCTTTTAGTTCCAATGCTGAGGTCTTCTTTAGGACCTTTCGCAAGAGAGGGCATGTCTCTTATTATGGCAGAAAAATTATCAGCGTTTAAATTCCATCCATTGGTGGTGTAAAAATACATATCTAGCAAAAATGCATACACGCCATAATAAAGGCTCCATATTATAAACACTATCAATAAAATAATTTCCAAAATGCCATTAATTTTAATCCAACTAGAATGTTTAATCAGTTGCATGTCGAATAATGTTGACGTCTGAACTCAGATGATTTCAGACGTCAGATAATGCAGGCTGTAGAGGCCGTTTGCATCGACCCACGACTGATCGGGCCGCCATCCGGCCTCGCGGGCGAGGGTGCAGAAGCCTTCGACGGAATATTTGTACGAGTTTTCGGTATGGATGCGCTCGCCCTCGTCAAACGAAAATGATTGACCCAGCACGGTCGCCGTTTGTGGGCGCAGGCTTCGCAGATATATTTCGATGCGGCCTCCCGCCTCGTTATAAATCGCCTCATGCGCGAAGGCGGCAATATCCAGGTTTCCGCCAAGCTCGCGGTTGATGCGGGCGATCAGGTTGAGATTGAATTCGGCGGTCACGCCTTGCGCGTCGTCATAGGCCGGGATCAGAATGTCGGCGCTTTTGCGCAAGTCGACGCCGACCAGCAAGGCGCCTGTCCGGCCGAGCAATCGCGCGGCCCGGCGTAAAAATTCGACCGCCTCATGCCGGTGCAGATTGCCGATGGTGGAGCCGGGGAAAAAGCCGAGTTTGCGCAGGGGCAGGATGGATTTCGGCAGGGATATCGGCGCGTTGAAGTCCGCGCAGATTGGCGATATCGGCAAATCCGGGAACTTGCGCGCAAGCCTTTCAGCGGCGGCGTCTAGCGCCTCGCGGCAGATGTCGATGGGCGCATAAACGGCGAGATCGTCCATCGCCGCGATCAGCGTCCCCGTTTTGCGGCTGGAGCCTGAGCCGAATTCGATGATGCAGGCGCGCGGGCCAGACAGTTCGGCGATCGCGTCCGCATGCTGTTCAAGCAAACCAATTTCGGTGCGTGTCGGATAATATTCGTCCAGCCGCGTGATCGCCTCGAACAGCGCCGAGCCGCGCTCGTCATAGAAAAACCGGCACGGAATCGCCTTGGGCGACTGGCTCAAGCCCGCTAGCACGCTCTGGCTAAAATCGTCTAATGGCACGGAATCGGCCCGCTGCCTCGTGGCGATTGTCATGGGATACCTTTTGCTTAACTGTCGAAAGCTAGGCGCAGGCCGGTGAATTGCCAGCGCTGATGAGGATAGAAAAAATTGCGGTATGTGCGCCGCACATGGCCATCCGGCGTCACGCACGACCCGCCCTTGAGCACAAACTGGTTGCACATGAATTTACCGTTGTATTCGCCGACAGCGCCAGCGGTGGGTTTGAAGCCCGGGTAGCCCACGTAAGGGCTTGCAGTCCATTCCCAGACATCACCGAACATCTGGTTAAGATCTTCCGAACTCCCCCCTACGCAGGGCTGTAATGCGCCTTGCCCGAGAAAGTTTCCGGCAATCGCGACGCCCTGCGAGGCCAACTCCCATTCAAACTCGGTCGGCAGTCGTTTGCCAGCCCAGCGCGCGAAGGCGTCGGCTTCATATAAACTGATATGCGAAACGGGGCGCGATGGATCAACGGGAAGCAGGCCGCGCAGGGTCATCTGGCTCCAGCCATCGTCGCCCTCCCGCCAGTAGAGCGGCGCGCGCCAGCCCTCGCGCTGAACGGTCGACCAGCCGTCCGACAACCACAGCGAAACGGCGTCATAGGCGCCATCGTTTATGAATTCCAGCCACTCGCCGTTTGTGACGGCGCGGTTCGCCAGCTTGAACGGCCTCAACAACGACTGGTGCCGGGGCGTTTCATTATCGAAAGAGAAGCTATGCCCGTTGTGCCCGATCTCCTTCACCCCGCCATCGAAGTCGATCCACTTGACATCCTGCTGGCTGCGGGGCGCCTCTGCAACGGTCGCGCGGTAGGCGGGTTTTAGCGGATTGCCCGCGAACAGCACGAGACAATCCGTCATCATCAGTTCCTGATGCTGCTGCTCGTGATGGACGCCAAGCTCCAGCAAATCCCAAGCAGCTGCTGGCAGTGCTGCGGCTCCCTCGCTCGTCACCCGGCGAACCGCGTCGTCAACATGTGCGCGATAGCCGAGCACCTCGGCGTGGGTAGGCCGCGTCAATAGCCCGCGCTGCAGCCGTGGGTGGCGAGGCCCAAGCGCCTCGTAATACGAATTGAAGCAATAGCTGAATTGCGGATTGTATTCCCGGTAGTCCGGATCGAATGGCTTCAGCACCACTTCCTCTAAAAACCAGGTGGTGTGCGCCAGATGCCATTTCGTCGGGCTGGCGTCCTCAGACGGCTGCACTACCTGATCTTCGGCGCTCAACGGCTCTGCAATATCGAGCGAGATGCGGCGCGTTTGCGCGAGGCGCATGGCTGTGTTCTGTCTGAAATCAGGAATATCCAAAATCCGAATCCTCGTGCTGGACGCCTCGGCCGACGTGTTCGGTGGTTGGCTTGGAGCTTACTTAGGCGCGCATTCGCTCGTTGGCGACAATAAATTACTCGCACGCACTAAAACGTTAATCTCGCGCCGCCCCTCCTACGGGATTGCTCATGCGGTTGACATAAGCCAATGATAACCCTTTCGGCGAGCGAGGGAGATGGGCGATGGCGGAGGATTTTCGAAAGAGCGCGCTGGAGTATCATGAGGCCGACCCGCCCGGCAAACTCGCCATCGCGGCGACGAAGCCGCTCGCCAACCAGCGCGATCTGGCGCTCGCCTATTCGCCCGGTGTCGCCTACGCCTGCGAGGAGATCGCGCGTGACCCCGCCGCCGCCGCGCGCCTGACCGCCAGAGCCAACCTCGTCGGCGTCATCACAAACGGCACGGCGGTGCTCGGCCTCGGCAATATCGGCCCGCTCGCCTCCAAGCCCGTGATGGAGGGCAAGGCGGTGCTGTTCAAAAAGTTCGCCGGCATCGACGTGTTCGACATCGAGGTGAACCAGCTCGACCCGGATAAATTCGTAGAGGCGGTCGCGGCGCTGGAGCCGACATTCGGCGGCATCAACCTTGAGGACATCAAGGCGCCGGAGTGCTTCGAGATCGAGGCGAAGCTGCGGGCGCGGATGAACATCCCCGTGCTGCATGACGACCAGCACGGCACGGCGATCGTGGTGGCCGCCGCGATCCTGAACGGGCTGAAGCTCGTCGGCAAGGAACTGACGTTCGCGCGATTGGCGTGCTCCGGTGCGGGGGCGGCGGCGCTTGCGTGCCTCAATTTGCTGGTCAGCCTTGGCCTGAAGCGCGAGAATATCCTCGTCTCCGACAAGTTCGGCGTCATTTACGAGGGCCGCACCGAGGGCATGAACGAGTACATGGCTGTCTATGCGCGGCCTACAGCCATGCGTACACTCAGCGAAACCCTGACCGGCGCCGACATCTTTCTTGGACTGTCCGCGCCCGGCATTCTGACCGGCGAGATGGTGGCGCGCATGGCCGCCAAACCGCTCGTCATGGCGCTCGCCAACCCAACGCCGGAGATCATGCCGGAGGAGGTGCTGGCGGTGCGAGACGACGCGATCATCGCCACGGGCCGCACGGATTATCCGAACCAGGTCAACAACGTGCTCTGTTTCCCGTTCCTGTTCCGCGGCGCCCTGGACGTGGGCGCAACGGCTATCAACGAAGCCATGAAAATCGCCTGCGCGGAGGCCATTGCGAAAATGGCGCAGGCTGAGGCGTCGGACGTGGTGCTGTCAGCCTATGGCGCGGACACGCTCACCTTCGGCCCGGAATATATCATCCCCAAGCCGTTCGATCCGCGCCTCATCGTGGAGTTATCCTCCGCCGTGGCGAAAGCCGCGATGGACTCCGGCGTCGCGACGCGGCCCATCGAGGATTTTGCGGCCTACCGCGCCAAGCTCTCGCAATTTGTGTTTCGCTCCGGCTATGTGATGCGGCCAGTGTTCGATGCGGCCAAGCGCGAAAAGCGGCGGCTGGTGTTCGCCGAGGGCGAGCGCATCCGCGTGCTCCAAGCCGCCAGCCAGGTGATTTCCGAGGGCATCGCCGCGCCGATCCTGATCGGCGACCGCCGCAGCATCGATGGGCGGCTCCGTCACCTCGGGCTTTCGATCCGCCCGGACAAGGATTTCACGCTGATCGACCCCGCCGCCGATCTCCGCGTGGTCGAATGGGCGAACAGTTACCATGCACTTGTGGAGCGCAAGGGCGTATCTCCCGCAGAAGCGATGGCGCGGGTGCGGGCGGGCGCGACCATCGTCGGCTCGCTGATGGTGAAAACCGGGGAGGCGGACGCGATGATCTGCGGCACCGTCGGGCGGTTTGACCGGCAACTCAAGATCATCGAGGATATCATTGGCAAGCGCGACGGCGCGGCCACGTTCGCCGCGTTGAGCGCCGTCGTTCTGCCGTCGGGCACGTTCTTCATCGCGGATACGGCGGTGAATTATGCGCCGAGCGCGGAGCAACTGGCCGAAATCGCGCTCGCCGCCGCTGAACAGGTGCGCTGCTTTGGCATCGAGCCGAAGGTCGCGTTCGTCTCGCATTCGAGCTTCGGCAGCGCCGAGACGGAGACGGCGGGCAAGATGCGGCGCGCGCTGGCTCTGGTGCGGGTGGCGGCGCCTATGCTGGAAGCCGAGGGCGAAATGCAGGCGGATTCGGCGCTGTCAGAGAAAATCCGCGCGGAGATTTTCCCTAACTCGCGGCTTAAGGGGCAGGCTAACCTGATGATTATGCCGACGCTAGACGCCGCCAACATCGCCTTCACTATGATTAAAGTGCTGGGCGGCGGCATCCCTATTGGCCCGATCCTGCTGGGCGCCGCGAAATCCGTTCACATCGTGACGCCCGCAACCACCGTGCGCGGCCTCGTCAACATGTCCGCCATAGCCAGCGTCGGCGCCGCAGTTCCTAAACCCGAGAGCCAAGAATGAAAGTTTGATCGCCGCATTTTACGTGTTTTTTAGCGCAAATTTGCAAGCTTTCGCCGATTCAAATCCATTTTGCATGACCCTGGAAAAATTTGAGTTAAAAATGATTAAAGTGCAACTTAGCACAGAAAATATTAATAACCATTGCGTGCATTATGAATACAAAAGTAGAGGCGAAAAGTCCTTGACTATTCTCGCTGTTTAAATGGTGTTATTAGTATCAAGTTTTCTGAATCAGAAACGGTATATGAGACCGTATCTAAGTATGTTTTTCTGTCCATATTTGATACAACTGACTTTGATTACAAAGATAACCATACACTTGGTTTTTTAATACATTTCTTTGACGATAGCGGAATGGGATTATTTTTCAAAGCAAAAGGTCTTGCTTTTGATGAAGGCATAACAAATTCAATCAAGGTTGATCTCGTCTCGGCGACTGCAGGAAACTGTGAGTATACACCGAAAGGTAATTCGTCTTTAACAAGAACAGCATCTTTGGATGGAAGTTGCATGGAGTGCATTTTCATCTCAAAATGCAAGTATGGGTGAGCTTTTAATCCAAGAACGAACTACGCGGGCCGCCGAGGGCCTGCTCCGCCGCGCCTTTACCGTGGCCGACGTGGAGCGCATGGTGGAGGTCGGCCTGATCGGCCCCGAGGAGCGCCTCGAAATCATTAGCGGAGAAATTGTGCCCATGTCGCCCAAGGGCAACCACCATGAAGTGCTGCGCACAACGCTTGCTGACTATTGGGGCCGCAGGCTTCCGCCGGAACTGATCAATGGCGCGGGAACCGGGTTTGCGGCTCAATAAAAGGACTTATGTCAAACCGGACTTTATCTTTTATCCGCGAAACGTAAAGCGGGTTGACGTTAAAGCGGAAGACATCGTGCTTCTGGCGGAGATCGCCGACACGAGCTTATCTTACGACCAGGGACAGAAGGCACAGCTTTATGCCAGCTTTGGCGTGCGCGAGTTCTGGTTCATCAACGCGTTGAAGGTGACCACGCGTATTTACCGCGACCCGGCCCCGGACGGATATCGCGACATTAAGAATTACGAGCCGCAAGATGCGCTAATACCCCGTCCATGCTAACTCACTTGCCGTGATGCTCGGTGAGTTAGCGATGCTTTAGCTAACCAAACGTCTTGCCCAGCCAACCATCCAGCGCGTCGGCGGGGGCGCGCCACTCGGGGCCGACCATCATTACGTGGCTGGCGCCGGGGATAATGTGCGAGCGCACGCTGTAATAGGCGGCAGTGAGCGCCACCTCGGACGGCGGGATGAAGCGGTCGTTTTCCCCGCCTATGACGAACACCGGCGGCGCGAACCACGGAATCGGCGCGATGCGCTTCCAGGCGGACAACTCCACGCTGACGCGCATCGCCGGTTCGTCAAACCGGGGCATTATGCGGCGGCGCTCCCTGCGGCTAAACTTTGCGGAAAAGAGGCTTTGCTCCAACACGCCGATGTTCGCGCTAAGGCCGCTTTGAAGCTGGCTAAGCTCGCGCCATAAGGCGGGCTGCTGGATAGCCATGGTGGCTGAGGCCCAAGCGAGGCCGAACGGCGGCACCGACGACATGAGGGCCAAACCTGCCGCGCGTCCGCCCCGGCGCAGGTAATATTGCGCGACACCGCCGCCCATGGAATGACCGATCAGAACTGTCGGGCCAGTGAGCGTGCCCATCGCCGTTTCAATATCGTCGGCGAAGTCACGCAAATAAAAGCTATGCAACCTTTCGCGCCCACTACTGCCGCCATGCCCACGCAGGCTTACCGCTAAGCTGTTATAGCCGCGCCCGGCGAAGTGAGAGAGAAAGTGCTCCGCCCATACCCACGCGCCCACGCTGATCCCGTGCACGAATAGCAGATTGACAGGCCTTGGCGACCCGGCTGGCGACTCGTGCCGATATTCCAGCCGAATGGCGGCGCTCATCTGGGCGTTCATAAACATATTAGGGGAACTAGCGTGTAAGGGAGAGGTTGCGTATGCGTCGTTTAGCCCTGCGCTTTTTTGCAGAGAAAGTGACTTGCATTTAGCGAAGGCGCCTGATCCCTCCGGCGCCACTTTTCTGCGCGGACTGCGGTATTTTTTGAGACAGACGGAAAAAGAAACACGGTTAGGCTTTACGCGCAGACTGATTACATTTGGCACAAAATTTGCTGTTAGTCGTGTACGTCTTTAGTGTGGCGCGAACTCTCCCTTCGCCATCCATGCGAAAGACTATCGTCGAGCCTCCATGCTCCGTGAGCCAGCCGCCTGCCTTAAGGTCCTCCCCCTTGAGGCAGGCGCGTTTATTTTGGCCGTCTGACAAGTTTGTGAGATGGTCATGAGCTTGCCAGCGGACTTCCGTGTCGCTAACTCCAGAAACAAGTCAATAAGGAGATCGCGGACATGAAGCGGCGCAGGCAAAATAAAGCATTAACTCAGGCGGCGACGCCTTCGGCTGAAGCGCAATGGGTAGTGGGAACGCTCGCGCTTATAACCCTGGTTTTCCTCCTGTCCGCCGGTCTCGCGCAGGCCAAGCCTATGCAATCGGAGTTACATAAGTTTAGCGTTGTCACCGTGGCGAGCGGCTTAAATCATCCTTGGGGGATGGCGTTTTTGCCCGGCGGCGACATGCTGGTGACAGAGCGCAACGGTGGCGTGCGACTTATCCGTGACGGAAAACTTGTTAAACAGCCTCTTGTGGGCGCGCCTAAAGCCTATGCTCGTGGGCAGGGCGGCTTGCTCGACATCGCCGCGCATCCGAAATTTGCAGAAAATCGCTATGTCTATATCTCCTACGCCGGAAGCGGCGAGGGCGGTGCCGGTACGGAAGTCGCACGCGCGAAATTCACCGGCGATGCGCTGGAAGGGCTGGAAGTGGTTTTTAAAGCCAATCCGAAAACCTCCGGCAGCGCGCATTATGGCGGACGGCTCGCGTTTACGCCAAGCGGCGACCTGCTGGTCACCCTCGGCGACCGTTACGCGCGCATGAAAGAGGCGCAGGATTTGAACAGTCACATGGGCAAAGTCATCCGTATCCGCGACGACGGCTCGATCCCGAGCGATAATCCTTTCACCAAACGTGAGGGCGCAAAACCCGAAATCTACAGCTACGGGCACCGCAATGTGCAGGGTTTGGCGCTGCGCCCCGGCTCAAACCAGATCTGGACGGGCGAGTTTGGCCCCCAAGGTGGCGACGAGATCAATATCGATAAGCCGGGCGCCAACTATGGCTGGCCGAAAATCACTTACGGCGAGGACTATGGCGGCGGCGTCATATCGGACAAAACCGCACTGCCAAACATGGAGCAACCGGTCGTTTACTGGCGGCCATCCATCTCGCCCAGCGGCATGACGTTTTATGACGGCGACAAATTTCCGAAGTGGAAAGGTAATCTGTTCGTCGGCGCATTGTCGGGCGCTCATGTGCGGAGACTGACCTTGCAGGGCGACAAGGTGACGGCTCAAGAGGCGCTACTGGAGGATGAGGGAGAGCGCATTCGGGATGTGCGGCAAGGTCCGGACGGATTCATTTACCTGCTAACGGATGAGTCGAATGGCAAAATCCTGCGCCTTGAGCCGCCTCAATAGGCTTCCGCGCGGTTAAACGGATGAAAGTAGGCTTAATAGCTTGTCTTCGTCTTCTCTGGTGAAGGTTAGTTCGACGGCGAGCGCCCGCACTTCGCGCCGCAACTCCGCAATTGCGCCGTCACTGTAGGCTGGCAGCCGGACAAAGTCTTTTTCCGTGGTGACAAGCTGCGCATTCAAGCGGCGAGCCGATGCAACAAGCCTGCTCGCATCGGTCTCGTCATAAACGTAGTGATCGGAGAAAGATTCGGTTCGCGCAATTTCGGCCCCGCAGCGACTCAGCGTCTCGAAAAACTTTTCGGGCCGTCCGATACCACAAAAACCGAACACACGCGCATCTCGCAGCCATTCCGCGCCAACCGGCTGCAAAGTCGCCGTCAAATGCAGTCTGCATCCGGCACTAACGAGCTTTTGTGCAGTTCCTCCTATAGTGACGATTGCATCCGCGCGAGGCATTTGAAAATCCAGCGGCGCGCGCAACGGCCCAGCTGGGAAAACCCGTCCGTTGCCAATTCCAAAGCCGCCATCGACGGCAACGATGGATAAGTCCTTATGCAGCGACGAGTTTTGAAAACCATCGTCCATAATGATGACGCTGGCGTCGGTTTGCTCGATGGCGCGTGCGCCTTCGGGCCGGGCGCGCGCCACCATGACCGGCGCATGGCGCGCCAAAAGCAGGGGTTCGTCGCCCACATCCACCGCGCCGTGCGCGACCAGGTCAACCCAAACCGGCCCGCCTTCGCGCCCGCCATAACCGCGCGTCAGGAACGCTGGCCGTTCGCCGCGCGCGATCAGCAGCATGGCCAACGCAATGGCGAGCGGGGTTTTGCCCGCGCCGCCCATCGTGAAATTGCCGACGCAAATGACGGGAATTCGCGCCTTATAAGGCTTCGCTCGTGCAAATCGCGCCTTCACGGCGGCGCCATAAATCGCAGCGAGTGGGGAGAGGGCGATGGGCCGCCAGCCGATTTCCTCATTCCACCAAGACGGCATTTTACGAGGCATAAGTCATAGGCCCGGGAAGCTGCAGCGGTTCGTGTTCTAGTGGCGGCAGGTACGGCTCCAGCGCGTCCATCGTGCGCTGCATGGCTCCGCCCAATGCGGCGACGCCGCGTTCGGCGCGCTCGCGCATGGCGTCCGCCAAGGCAGGGTTTGAGCACAACTCGATAATCGCGCGCGCGAGTTCATCGGCGTCATCAACCACACGGCAGCCGCCGCATTGTTGCAGCGTTTTGTAGGCGTCTTTGAAGTTGAACCAGTGCGGCCCGGTGAGGACGGCGGCGCCCAGCTTGACAGCCTCCACCGGATTTTGCCCGCCATGTTCCACCAGTGATCCGCCAATAAACGCAACCGGCGCGGCGGTGTAGAACAGCCCTAATTCGCCTATGGTGTCGGCAATATAAATGCTCCCGCGCGGTTCGCCTCTCGTTTCGCGCCGCGTCGCTTTCAACCCCATGCCAACCGCGATCTGCTCGATGGCCGCGCCGCGCTCCGGGTGCCTCGGCACGATTATGGTCAGCAGGTTCGCGATGCGCGCGCTTGCCGCCTTATGGGCTTTCAGGACGATTTCGTCTTCGCCCGGGTGGGTGCTTGCGGCGAGGAACACCGGCCGTTTGCCAATAGCGTTTTGCAGCAGCGCCAACTCAGCCTTGTCCACCGGGGGCGGCGGGGCATCGAATTTAATGTTGCCTGTGAAAATGACGCGCGGCGCGCCCAGTTTTTCAAGCCGCCGCGCAAGCCGCTTGTTTTGAGCCATTATTAGATCGAAGCGCGAAAAAAGCGGATGGCTCATGCCCGTCAGGCGCTTCCAGCGGGCGAAGGAGCGGTCGGACATGCGAGCATTAAGAAGAAGCAGTGGAACGCCGCGCCGGTCAACCTCCAGAATGAGGTTAGGCCATATCTCGGACTCCGTGAATAGCGCGAGGTCGGGATGCCACGCATCGAGAAAGCGGCGCACGAAAGCGGGCGAATCGAGCGGAAGAAACTGATGCACCGCTCCGGGCGGCAGCCTGGCCTCCGCAATCTGTGCCGACGTGACTGTGACTGTGGTGAGCAGGATGTTCAGCTTGGGGCGGCTTTTGTGCAAATCGTGAATGATCGGAAGGATCGCGTTGGTCTCGCCGACGCTCGCCGCATGAAACCACCATAGCGTCCCTTCTGGGCGTGGTGCGCTTGGGTGGCCTTCCCGCTCGCCCAGCCGCTCGGCGATTTCCTTGCCACGGCGCACGCGCCTGCGAAGAATGAAGCCGGATGCTGGCTGCATCGCCCGCGTGATGGCAATGTATGTTTGTAAGGAAAAGCCGGGCTTCGGTTTCAACACCGAGACGGCCTGAATGGCTTTTACCGTGTTTGCGCCCGTCAACTCGAAGGCTTTGATGCACGCGGCGTTTAGACCATCCTCTACAGCGCGCCGGGCAGTTTCCATATCTGCGGCCGTCGCCTGCCGCGGCACGTCAATAGGATCGCCCACTGCAAAGCCGATTTTAGAGAATGGCAGGTTGATAACGAACTTGCTCCAGGTGTTCAGCGCTATGGAGTTACTGGTAGCAAGTCCGATGGGGACGACAGGCCTGCCTGAAATCCGAGCGAGTGTTACGACCCCCAATCCAGCTTGACGCGGCGGCGAACCGGGCATGTCGGCGGTTATGATAACTGTGTAGCCGTCAGCAAGCGCTTTCACCATGGCGCGCAGGGCCTGCGCCCCGCCCTTGTCACGTTTGCGTTTCCGGCCAGCGGCGCCAGCGCCATGTATCAACTCCGCCCCAAGGCCAGATAGCGCGTGCCCGGCGAACTGACCGTCGCCATGCCGTGTGACGAGAACTTTGACCTTCATGGAAGGCGGTCTCGTTGGCAGCGCCATGAAACCCTGACCATGCCAAACCGTGGCGATGCATGGGTGCGCCGCCATAAGCTTTGCGTGCGCATCCGCCGGATCTGAGCGCAAGCGGCCAGTCTGGAACACGAACTTAATGTAACGGGTGACCAGGCCGCCAAGGGCGGAGGCCGCCCGTTCCGAGCGGAAAAATCGTTTCTTCATGACGCTAAGTTACCGCACGCAAGACGGTCCAGATGATTTTGATGCATGGCCTCAGACAGGCGCGTCGGGATCGAGAAGCTTATGCATATGGACAATAAAATAGCGCATCTGCGCGTTATCGACCGTGCGCTGCGCAGCCTCTTTCCAGGCTTTGTAAGCCTCGGCGTAGGACGGGAAAATGCCGACCACGTCGAGAGCTTTCACGTCGCGGAAGTGTGTGCCGCCAACAGAGGCGAGTTCACCGCCAAAAACGAGATGCAGGAGCTGTTTGGTTTGCGCGGGGTTCGTAGTGTCCATAATCGCTCATCGGCAAGAGGGGGCGTTTGTATCGTTTCAATTCATTTTTTACGCGCTAACAACAGCCGGTGCAAGGCCGGAGGCGCTACGATAACACCCTGGACGCGCGGCTTGGCGTTGTTAAAGGTTAATGGCTGCCCGTTCTCCCCCGTCACCGTATATCCAGCCTCTTTCGCAACAAGCACGGCGGCCGCAAGATCCCACTCCCACTTCTGATTGAAGGCGCAAGTGACATCCGCGCGACCAGCCGCAACCATACAAATACGATAGGCGATTGAGTTCGCCCACAGCAGATTGACCGACAGCGGCTGTTTCCATTTTTTTGCAGTAAGCACACCCTTGGAGGCGAGCATTCTGGCCCCGTCGAGCGTATCGCGGTCTTGAACTTGCAACGTGGCGCCGTTGAGGGTTGCGCCTGCCCCTTGACGAGCTGAAAAATACTCCCGGCGCGCCGGGTTATAGATCGCAGCCAAAACCGGCTGCCCATTTGCCACGAGCGCCGCGCTGACACACCAGTCGGTTTCATCGTTAAGGAACGCCTGCGTACCGTCGATCGGGTCTACCATCCAGACGCGTTCGCAGGAAAGCCGCGCGGGGCTGTCTTCGGTCTCCTCGGACAACCAGCCGTAATCAGGCCGACCCTGCATCAGCCGCTTGTGCAGAAGATCGTTCGAGGCCAGATCGCCCTCGCTTACGAAGCTCCCATCGGCTTTGCGCCGGGATTTTGGTTTGGAGCGGAAGAATGTATGCGCCAGGTCGCCTGCATCGCGTACTGCGTCAGTCAGCACACAAAAATCATCATCGAGTGATGTCATTATAAAACAATATCCATCAACGCTTACATCAGGCTTTTGAAGGCTATATCGGAGGCAAGCGCTACAAAAATCAGCGCTCCAAAAGCATGATTTGAGCGGAAACGAGAGAGGCAATTGTTTCCTTCATTAATATCTAGGGTTACGATTTGCCACGCAGCGTGCGCTAACGCGGCGCAAACACCAACAAAGAACACTATTCCGGCGCCCACAAGCCAGCCACTGACGCCAATCAGAATAAGTGCAGCGCCGTAAAAGCCTACAAGCCAATACTTGGTTGCAACTCCAAACCGCAGCGCCGTGGACTTAAGCCCAACGATCGCGTCGTCTTCCTTGTCCTGGTGCGCATAGATCGTGTCGTAGCCAATCGTCCAGAGCACGGCAGCGGCGTAAAGCGTTAAAGCCGGCCAATCGAGACGGCCGAAAGCTGCCGCCCAGCCCATTAGCGCGCCCCACGAAAACGCAAGCCCTAACACAGCCTGCGGCCAGTGTGTGATACGCTTCATAAACGGGTAAATTGCAACGACGCCTAGCGACCCCATACCCAGCGTAATCGTGAATGTGTTGAATTGCAGCAGCACCGCGAGACCGCAAAGGCTGAGGGCGACCATTAGCGCGGCTGCCGCGCGCGGCGATATTCGTCCGCTGGCGATGGGCCGGTTTCGCGTGCGCGCCACCTTTGCATCGTAATGCCGGTCAGCGATGTCGTTGTAGATGCATCCTGCGCTGCGCATCGCGAAAGCGCCAACCGCAAACAACGCCATGTGCCACAGGTTCGGGTAGTCGCGACCCGCCGCCATTGCCGCCAAAGCCGCCGACCACCAGCACGGCCAGAGCAGCAGCCAAACGCCGATAGGCCGGTCGGCGCGCATCAGTTGCAAAAATGGCCGGATGCTGTGAGGAGTGCGCGAAACCCAGCCGCCGGGCGTGGCGTCCACGATCTCCGGAGGCCCGCTGATGGATTGATGCTTTATGCTCATATACGATAATCTAACACTACTCCCGCAATCAGGATCATACCCCGCGTGACCGAGAAAGACCATGCTCACAACGCCGCGCTCGACCGCTCGCTGATCCGTCTGTTTATCGACGCGCCGCTCGCGGCTGGCGGAACCGCCGCGCTGTCGGCGATGCAATCCAATTACCTCGTCAATGTCATGCGGTTAATGCGCGGAGTGGAGCTTCTTGTTTTCAACGGGCTGGATGGGGAATGGCTAGCGACGCTCGCGGCCACCTCAAAGAATAACGCCGCTGTTGCGCTCATTCGCCAGGTAAGGCCGCAAATGTCGGGGCCGGACATTCACTATCTCTTTGCACCGATCAAGCGCGCCAAGCTGGATTACGTCGTCCAGAAAGCGACCGAACTGGGCGCGGCGGTCATCCGGCCTGTCATGACGCGACGCACGAATGCCGAGCGCATCAATGTGGAGCGTTTGCAGGCGAATGTGATCGAGGCGGCCGAACAATGTGGCGTGTTACGCATGCCTGAAGTTCTCGCGCCATCGAAACTGGAAAAGGCGCTCGATCAGTGGGAATCGTCACGCCGCCTGATTTACTGCGACGAGGCCGCGCCCATCGCATCGCCGCTCGCCGCGCTGGCGCATATTACGCCAGGACCGCTGGCCGTGCTAATCGGCCCCGAGGGCGGTTTCGACCCCGCCGAGCGCGAACGGTTAATGCGACTGCCATTTGTCCACGCCCTTTCGTTAGGGCCGCGCATCATGCGGGCGGACACGGCGGGCGTCGCCGCGATGGCGCTTATCAACGCAGCACTTGGCGATTGGCGCGCTCAGGAGTAAATGATTTGCTTGGATTCGGCATTCCGCCATAGTGCGAGCTGCGATAATCGGAGACGAATGCATGCCACAGCGCGAAGACGCCGCGCCCGTCATCGAAAGCCGCGATGAACTGGTAGCCTATCTGGAGGCGGGTTCTAAACCGCCAAGCGCATGGCGCATCGGCGTCGAGCATGAAAAATTCGGGTTCTATCAGGATGGTTTCCGTCCTGTGCCCTATGAGGGCGAGATCGGCATCCGCGCTCTACTGGAAAAGTTTGCGACCCGTTTCGGATGGCATGCTGTTTACGAGGGTGAAAATATTATCGCACTCAACGATCCGTCTTGCGCGCAAGGCGGATCGATCACATTGGAGCCCGGCGGGCAGTTTGAACTCTCAGGCGCTCCCTTGAACGATCTGCATGAGACCTGCGCCGAGGTGGGGCGGCATCTGGAGCAGGTGCGCGAAGTCGCCAACCCGATGGGCATGCAGTTTCTGGGCTTGGGCTTTTCGCCGAAATGGACGCTGGCGGAAACGCCGCACATGCCCAAGGGACGCTATAAAATCATGGCGAACTACATGCCGAAGGTTGGGTCGCGCGGCCTCGACATGATGTTCCGCTCCTGCACCGTGCAGGTGAACCTCGATTTCTCCTCCGAGGCGGACATGGTGAAGAAGCTGCGGGTTAGTCTTGCGCTACAGCCTATCGCCGCCGCGATTTTCGCCAACTCGCCATTCACGGAGGGGCGCCCGAACGGGTTTCAGTCGTTCCGCAGCGAGGTGTGGAAGGATGTCGATAACGCGCGCGCAGGCATGCTCCCGTTTGCTTTCGAGGACGGGATGGGGTTCGAGCGTTATGTTGATTATGCGCTCGACGCGCCGATGTACTTCATTTGTCGCGATGGCCGCTATATTGATGCGACCTCTGGCACGTTCCGCGATTTCATGGACGCGCGGCATCCGGCGCGGCCCGGCGGGCGACCTGCCATAGATGATTGGGCGTCGCATCTTACCACGCTTTTCCCTGAAGTTCGGCTGAAGCGCTTCCTTGAAATGCGCGGCGCGGATGGCGGCCCGTGGCGGCGTCTGTGCGCGCTGCCAGCGTTCTGGACGGGCATTCTCTATGATGCGGCGAGCCTTGAGGCCGCATGGTCGCTGGTGAGGGACTGGACGGACGAGGAGCGTCAGGCGCTGCGAGACGCTGTGCCGACCCATGGTCTCAAAACCCCGTTTCGTGGGGGCGCCATTTTGGAAACCGCGCGGGAAGCTGTCGCCATCGCCCGGCAAGGGCTGAAAGCTCGAACGCGGCGCGGGGCTTTCGGCGATGACGAAACGACTTTCATAGAAACTGTGGAGGAAACCGTTCAAAGCGGCCTCACACCGGCCGAGGATTTACTTGAGCGCTATCAAGGCATATGGCGCGGCGACATCAACCAGGTTTTCCTCGACAATGCGTATTAGCGTCTGTCTTTAAGAAGGGCGATCAGGCGGCGCTGCGCGACTCAGGTTTAGCGAATAGTCCGCCGAATATGGATGAGCGGCGTCCACCATTTTTTTCCGCTGCGTCACGCTTCTTGATGTGCTGAGCGAGGGCGGCATAAGGGTTTAGCAGGTCGCGCGGCGCCGTTGCGCCTTTCGCCATACGTTGCAGCACGGCGCCGAGCGGGCGGCGTGTGCGCTTCTCCACGGCGCCGATCGCCAGCACCGCGATAAACGGGAGCATCTGATCGAGCACGCGCGGCTCGACCTGCAACGCGCGGGCCCGTTTATCAATCAGTTTTGCTGTGTGGCCATTGTCGCCGAACAGATATGCCAGGATGCGCTCGCCTTCCTCGGCCACGCGCGGATGGCCGAACATGCGGGCATCCTCCATTACGCGGTCGCACCGGCGGGAGCCCAAAAACTCCAGCACCGACACCATCCCGTCCACCGTTTCGGAGCGGCGCGCGAGCACTTTTTTGATCGGCGGGAGAAAATAGCGCGTGACCTGCGCCGCCATTTCGTCGCTCAGGCCATAAGTCTGACCCATGTTCTCGAATGCACGGCCGGATTGTGTGTCTGCAATAATGCTGAAAAGTTTCATGACGTCGGTCTCATACCAAAATGCGGGCGGCCGCTTGACAGCCATCGCCCATTGCTGGACTACGCAACGACGCAACTTGGATAAACCACTGACAATGTTCTGATGCAGCGCATTAAGGCACGCGCGCCGCGAATCAATTTCAACTATTAAGATAGTGTAAACGGAAACAACGCTGACACTAGACTCAGCTGTAGCAAAATAAACTCTGCGGCCTTTAAGCAACCAAAGTTTTATTACAACTTAAGATTGCGCAACCTTGATTTTTGCTATTTTAGAGATGTATCCATAGCATAAGGCGATTGATAGGACTCCGAATATCAGACCTCCGGCCATGTTGCCTGCGATGACTCCGGGTGCGCCGAACTGCATCGCGCCAAAAGTAACGAATGGCACGGTTCCAAGCGTAGCGCGCCCCCAATTCAGCAGTGTTGAAAACTGCGGCCGTCCGAGATTGTTGAATGCGGCGTTGGCGACGAACTGGGCGCCGAGGAATGCAAATAGCGGCGTCGCCCACACGCAGAAGAAGCGGATGATCTCTGCCGTCTCTCCGTTCGTGTTGAAAAGCGCTGATAGCTCCTCATGAAAAAGAGCGAGCGCCGCCCACGCCACCAATGAATAGAAGAAGGTGAAAATAAGGGCGTCGGTGAGCGCCTGCCGAACACGGGGCAAGGAGCCAGCCCCAAGGTTTTGCCCTATGATCGGGCCAATGGCGCCAGTCAGCGCAAAAACGCCGGCAAACGCGACAGGCAACACCCGGCCAATGATCGCCCACGCCGCTACGGCGCCATCGCCAAACGGGGCCATGGCGAACGTCACATAGGCATTGGCGACAGGCGTCGCGACATTGGTGAGAATGGCCGGGATTGCAATACTTGCCGTTGCGGACATGTCTGTACGGAACTGCGTGACTTTAAATGAGGTCACGAGACGGTGCACAAACACCACGCCATAAACAGCGGCGCCCAAGATTACAAAGCGTGCGAGCACGGATGCAATCGCCGCGCCCTCGATGCCAAGGTCAAGCGCGAAAATAAACAGAGGATCGAGGATAGCGGCGGCTATGGCGCCGAACAGAGTGACATACATAGAGCGTCTCGCGTCGCCCAACGAGCGCAGTACCGCCGCCCCGCACATACCAAGCGCCAACAAAGGCGTGGATGGAATGATGATCCAGAGATAGTTGCGCGCCAGCTCATGGGTGCGCCCGGTCGCGCCGAACGCCGTCAGCAAATCTGGCGTAAATATCCAGACAACGGCGGACAGGATCGCCGTGGCCGCCGCCGTGAATATCGCGACATTCACCGTCAACCGCTCGGCTGAGGGCCAATCCAGCCGTCCGATAGCGGGCGCGATGAGCGCGGCCGCTGCTATGGAAAGGCCGATGCCAATAGAGATTGTGAAAAACAGGATCGATCCAGCATAGCCGATCGCCGCTGTAATCTCGATCTGGTTGAGAAGGCTTAGAAAGTAGAGGTTTATCAAGTCGACAATGAAAATGGCAATCAGCCCGGCGGTTGACGACGCTGTCATCACGATCACATGGCGCATGGTGGAGCCGGTGACGAACTTGGCTGTTTTCAGCGGGGGGCCGGCCTGCGCCATGTAAAAAGAATCCTATAATAATAACGCCGTAATCGGGTGCTTGAAGCGCGCAAGCTTATGGACGTTACACATGTGGGCGTCGATCAAATTTTAGGCATATTTTTCGCGGAGAGGCGATAGCGCATGTGGGAGATGGGTAGGAGGATTTTAACCGTGAAAATGTTGATAGGTGGTTTGGTCTGTTTTTGGGCCGTCGCAAACGGAGCTTTCGCACAGGACATGCGCGAGCGGTGCGGCACATATGCGGAAGAGGCGGCGAAACAGGAGGCACAGAACCGGACGCAGGCGTGCGGCTTTGAAGGGCCGCGCTGGAGCATTGCCGCGAGCAGCCACCTCGCCTGGTGCCAGACCTTCCCGCAACTGGCGGTGAGCGAACAGCGCGAACGGGCAAAACTGCTTCAACGCTGCACCCAAGGCGCTCGCGAGGGAGCGAGAAAAGCTGCATGCGACCACTATGCGGCGATTGCCGAAGCTCAGGCGGCGTCGAATGCAAAAGCGGCTTGTGAATTTTTAGGGCCGCGATGGTCGGTGGGGCGCGATATCCATTTTAACTGGTGCATGACCCAGCGCGCAGGCCCCTTGCACGAGGAAATGACGGCGCGCGAACGGGGTCTGGCGCTGTGCTTTGCCTATATCAACGATTATTCTGATTATGGCGGAGATTGCGACGGCGTCGCCCGCCGTTCGGTGCAGCAGAACGAAACCAACAACGCGCAGCGCTGCGGCCTTCAAGGCCGCGATTGGATCAGCGACTATCAAACATATAAGCGATACTGCGAGGAATCGTTGCCCGGCGTCCGGCTTGATGGCCTGCGAAACCGGCAGCGACAGTTGCAGGCTTGTCCCGGAAATTAATTACCCGCTGCAACGGGCCGTCCTTCAAATCAACATAACCCGACTTTATGTTTCCGGAAGAGTAATTTTACATTTTTTTCGGAACGTTTCGGAGGTTAGGTCGCTTTTAATAGACGAAAATGTAAAGCTAATATGTCGCAGGTTAGCGCGATAGTGGACATTCCGTATGCGAAACCACAGAAGTAACGCTTATACAGCGCTTGGGGTGGAGCAAAGTGCCACCGGCGATGAGATTCGAGCAGCCTACCGTGCGCTTGTAAAAATTTATCACTCAGACCTTAAACCAGGCGACAAGGTTCACGAGGAACGTTTTAAACGTATTAATCGCGCCTTCGAGATTTTAAAAGATCCGAAAAAGCGTGTGCGTTATGACGCTAAATTAGATCCGCTAGCTATATCCCGAATTCTGCTGACAGGGCCACGCCGTACTCGTTACGCAATTTGGATCACGGCTGCGGTTACAATCGTGTGCGGCATCAGTTTTGTCATATATCTTAACGAAACCAAGCCGCTTGATAATGTAATGCGTCCGGAACAATCTTTGCGTGAGCCTGCGGTAAGCGATTCACCTCCCCGGACAGAAAAAACTATTACACGGTTTTCATTTCCCGAAAAACCGCGACTCTCTAGCGTTTTAGAGCCGCCGCCGTCCACACCTTCTTTAACGCATTTTGGTTTACAAACGACCCAGCCACCAATTCTACCCTCGCAGCCGACGGCATTAGCGCCATCTGTTCCAGCCCAGACAAAGGTTCAACCTCCATCCAGCAAACCTAAGCGCGTGGGTTACACTCAAACGGCGCCGAGACGTAGCAAACCAAATCTTCTCACGACTTTGCCTCCAAAGATTGTTGAGCAGACAATCGGCGAAGTTGCAGCCACACCGGAAGTCAAGGTGAAAGCATCTGACCAAAGTCATGTTAGTGAGGTTTTAAGCGGAGGTTTTTAGTCCAGCTTGATCGTTAAGCCAGCTTGCCCCGTCAAGCCTTCGCTGTCCGAACTTGCATCGCCGCGGATCGACAAAAACGATTGTAATCCGTTTTTATGATCAAGATCCAGCCCGACGCGGCCAAAAAAGCTTTCGTCCGCATCGTCAAAGCGGAACGAAGTTCCGTCAACGACCACTTCGTTTTCATACGAGAAACGGTATGAAACGCCACCTTGAAAAAATGGACGCAAAGTCCAGTCGCCGTAATTCGATGATGAGAATATCTTGGCCGACGCCGAGCCGTTGGTTTCATCCGTGTGTGGGTCGTTATAAGTCACGCCTGCGCTATCCAAGTAATTGTCAGCTTCGCTGCTTGCGCGTGTAACTCCAGCGCGGAGATCGATTTTTAAGCCTGTTCCGGCATGCACAATTACACCTGCGTGAAAAGAGGCAATGTAGCCCGATGTTTCGTAAGATGCTTTTGACTGGTTGGCTGTGTCCGTAAAACTTGGGTCGCCCCATGAATGACCAAAGATCCCAAGAAGATAAAATGGTTTTGCATTGACGACCGAATAGCCGCCGATAGCATAAGACTCCAAGTTCCCTTTGCCGAGACCGGTTGCCGCGTCGAACCCTCCACTGGAGAAATCCGAAGTCGTGTAATTTCCAAAGCCGCCTAAAGTGACGGTATCAGGCTTTAGGTTGAAAAATGCGGATGCATCTAGCCGGGCGCCTGCGGTAAAACCGTATGTCAGCGTCTCGAAGCTGTCGCTTTTGGATTTCCCGTTAGGATCGAAAACTGTGAAGCCATCGTGGCGCATCCACGAAACGCTAGACATAGTGAAAACCGACAGACTGTCGTGAAAATTATGCTGTTGAATACCAGATAATGCAGCTCCGGGCGCGCCCTGGTCCACCTCTTTCTCTATGATCTGCTGTACCTGATTGGTAATTGTCTTGTTTACCACAGACGTTGTGGTCTGAGATGAATTGTCTGCTCCGCTTGCGGCGTTGCCATTTCCGTTGCCGTTATTTCCGTTTCCGGCGTTGCCATTACCGTTGCCGTTGTTTCCGTTTCCGGCGTTGCCATTGCCGTTGCCGTTGTCGTTGTTTCCATTTCCGGCGTTGCCGTTGTTTCCGTTCCCGTTATTGCCGTTATTGCCGTTGCCATTAGCGCTTGAGTTGTTGCTCGAATTTGAACTGCTGTTGTTGCTAGAGTTAGAACTTGAGTTATTGCCGCTATTGCTACTTGTGTTGCTGCTTGAGCTCGAACTGCTATTACTACTCGAATTCGAACTTGAATTGTTGCTAGAATTAGAGCTACTGTTACTGCTAGATTTTGAACTGCTACCGTCGCTAGAGTTA
This sequence comes from Hyphomicrobiales bacterium, assembly GCA_034440495.1. Taxonomy (GTDB): domain Bacteria; phylum Pseudomonadota; class Alphaproteobacteria; order Rhizobiales; family Rhodomicrobiaceae; genus JAWXCE01. The sequence goes on from JAWXCE010000030.1 coordinate 29,232, forward strand.
GAACTTGCATTACTGCTAGTATTTAAACTGCTGTTATTACTAGAATTCAAGCTTGTATTACCGCTAGTGTTACCGCTCGTATTGGAGCTGCCGTTACTGCTGGAGTTCGAACTCGTATTGCTGCTGGTGTTGCTGCTAGAGTTAGAGCCACTATTGGCGCTCGTAGCTGGGGTCGCGCTATTGCTGGCAGCGTCGGTCGAAATTGATCTGTTTGTGCTGGAGTTCGAACTTGTAGTGCCACTGGAGTTTGAGCTTGAGTTGCTGCTGTTCGCGTTATCGCTCGAAGTGGAGCTGCCGTCAGTGCTCGAAGCTGGGATAGAGCTGTTGCTGGCAGCGTTGCTGGGAGTTGAACTGCTAGTGGTGCTGGGATTTGAGTTTGTGTTGCTGGTGGATTTTGAGCTTGAATTATTGCTGCTGTTTGAACTGCTATTACTGCTGGAGTTCGAGGAGGAATTGCTGTTGCTGTTGCTGCTGGAGTTCGAACTTCCGTTGCTGCTTGAGTTGCTCGACTGCGTTAAAGTCAGTAGAGATTTTTGTGTCTCGGGCGGCGTCATTCTTGAGGTAAGGGCGCTTGCCGATGTCGCGGTCAAAATTTTGGTCAGCGGCAAAACCAGGCCAGGCAGCAGTAACGCCCAATGCATATGGGCACAGCGCCTCCTCTGCTGGAGAGTATGCGCTGCTGCTGGATGACCGAATAATTTCATAGTTCCCCGACACACGTTTAGCCTCATTCAGTCGCCATGAATGAGGCCTTCTCGCGGATACTTCCAACTTGCACGAAAGTTCCATCCATTTTGAATAAATTTTACTAATGCCGCGATTTGTATCCCGATCCTGTGATTACTGTGTGATTTAAGCATTTCTGCTCCTTATATTTCTTTATGAAAATGCCGTAAAAGTATGCTTATGTCCGCAGGCTAACCATCCTGGGAGAAACCAATGTCAATGCGAACAATGAATGCAGAGCGGTTGCTGGGTTATGCCCGGACCTTTGCTTTTGGCGCCTTAGCAATCATCGTGACTGTTGCAGGAGCTGAAGCTTTCGACAGAAAAACAGCCGAAACCGATACCTTGGTTCAGGACGTTCAGTTTAACCGCGAGCGTGATCGCGACCGTGACGGCGATCGGGCGGAAGAGCGCTTTAAAGACAAAGAAGGCGAATGGGTGCTACTCGGCCGCCGTAAAGTCGGCTTCCTGGTGGATCGCGACGTTATCGAAGTTGGCCAGCGCGAAGGCCGTTTTGACCGTATCCTCTTATCCGTAAAACGCAACGACATCGAAATTCTGGATATCCGGGTCGTATATGGCAACGGCCAGTCCGACGAACTCCGCGTCCGTGAATTCATTCGCGAAGGCGCCCGCACTCGTCCAATCGAACTACGCGGCGAAGAAGGCCGTCTTATTCGCCAGATCGAAGTCGCCTACCGCTCCAAGCCAAGCTTCCAGGGACAGGCTATTCTGTTCGTGTATGGCCGCCAGGCTGCCGCGCGACGCGAGTTGACCGATGGTAAAAAAGCCGGTTGCGAGACTTATGCTGCGCTGTCCGTCGTTCAGTCCGAGGCGAATGAGAAATATCGCTGCGGCTTCCGTGGCGGGGAATGGAGCGACAACAAGCGCGGCCATTATGAATGGTGCCTGCGCAACAAGCGTGACTTCATGGCCGACGAAACCCGCTATCGTCTGGGCGAATTGCAGAAATGCTATAACAAGCTCGGCGACTATGACGATGAAAACTATGATCGCGGTTACAGCCGCCGCCGGTTCTAATCAGCCCTGGTCAAACATGTAAAAAGGGCGGTATCGACCGCCCTTTTTACATAAAGGCAACTCTAGTTCAGACTTGAGATTCCGTCGGCAAAGCCGCCAAGCGCGATAGGCACGCCGATGCCGAACTCCGGTGTCTGAAAGATAATGAAAACGGCGCTTTTTCCGGTTTTCATTTTGCCCATGACATCGTCGCTTACTGTGATTTCGGTCACGCAGCCATCTGCCCCGCATTTCAGGAACGGCGCGTTGCCAACATCCACATTATCAATCTTCAGACCGATGCCGGTGGGTAGGAGCACGCCGAGCGGCGCCACGATGCGCAGCAATTGCTTCTGACCGTCGTAAGAGCGCAGGAAAATGACGGTAAGCGCCACGTTCGGACGGTCTTCCGCTTTCACGCTTTGCACCAGCGCACATTTTTCCTTTTTAGCGCCAGGCGCCTGTCCGCATCGCACTTGCCAGGCGCCGTGAGTTGCCTTGACTTGTGTGCCCGGCGTTTGAGCCTGCGTCGGGTTTGCGCCCGCCAAGGCGATGGACAGCGTGACGGCGGCGACAGCGCACAAACGCCCTGCGCACTTCGACGCTGCAACAGGGTAAAATCTTGTGTTGCTCAAAGACGGGCTCACGATGATTTGGGTTTCGTTCAAACACATGGTTGCGTATGTTCCGGATTAGGCAGGATTAGGGCTAAATTGCAACCCGTATCCTTGCACCCCAAGGCTTGGCGTATGGGGCGATGCGTTGTGAAAAGTTGTCGCGGATGCTCATGAACATGGCGCCGTGCCGCTAACGGTATTATAAGCGTGCGAAATGAACGACTGACTTGCATCAGTTAAAGCCGCGCTTGCGAAAGTGTGCAACCGGGCTGCGGCGTTTTGCTCCGTGCAACGATATGTTTCGTGCAACGGTGCGTATATATTTAAGCTATAATAATCGAAAATGAAGACTGCTTCGGAAGGACTGAAAATGATGAGATGGCTGGCGGGCTTTGCGTGCTTCGCCCTGTTTACCGCTGGTTTCGCCGCATCCGGTTACGCCGTTGATGGACAGCCCAGCAACTGGCAGCTAAACTTTCAAGATGCGGCGTCGCCCATCATGAGCGGAATCCGTAGCATGCATGACTTCCTGCTGATCATTATTACCGCTATAACGTTGTTCGTCCTAGGCTTGCTCATATATGTAATGTGGCGCTTCAACGAAAAAGCCAACCCGATACCATCGAAGACTACACACAATACAACCGTTGAAGTGCTTTGGACGATTATTCCAGTTCTTATCCTTGTCGTCATCGCCATCCCGTCCTTCCGCCTCCTATACGCTCAATATGACTTTCCAAAAGCGGATGTGACGATCAAGGCGACCGGGCATCAATGGTACTGGGCTTACGAATATCCAGATAACGGCCCGCTCGCATTTGACGCCAATATGCTTGAAGACGTTGACCTCAAGCCCGGACAGCCCCGTTTGCTCGCGACCGATAATGATGTCGTGGTGCCAGTGAACAAAAACGTTCACGTGCTCGTTACAGCGTCAAACGTTATGCACAACTGGGCGATGCCTGCTTTTGGTGTGAAAATGGATGCTGTGCCAGGCCGCGTAAGCCGCACCTGGTTTCGGGCTGAGAGAACCGGCACATTCTACGGTCAGTGCTCGGAACTGTGCGGCACGCGGCACGCTTACATGCCTATCACGGTGCGGGTCGTGAGCGATCAGGACTATGTGGCATGGCTGGAGCAGGCGAAGAAGCAGTTTGCAGTGAATGACATTATCCCCGCTCCTGCAAAAGCCGCCGAAACACCACGCGAAAAAGTTGCGAACGCTTCAACGAATTAACGAGATTGGGCCGTCTCGGCTATATTGCTTTAAGGAAAGAAGTTTCATGGCGACCCATACACACGCAGATGATCATGACGATCACTATCCGGGATTTGCCTCCCGATGGCTATTTTCGACCAACCATAAAGACATTGGCACGCTTTACCTGATCTTCGCGATCATCGCGGGGTTGGTCGGCGGTGCGCTTTCCATCGGCATCCGGCTCGAATTGCAAGAGCCGGGCATGCAGTATTTTGCCGACGGTCACGGCTATAATGTGTTCGTCACCGGCCACGGCCTCATCATGATCTTCTTCATGGTCATGCCCGCGATGATCGGCGGCTTTGGCAACTGGTTTGTGCCGCTCATGATCGGCGCGCCGGATATGGCGTTTCCGCGCATGAATAACATCTCGTTCTGGTTGCTCCCAGCGTCGTTCGCCCTTCTCATCATGTCGATGTTCGTCGAAGGCCCTCCCGGAGGCCTAGGTGTTGGCGGCGGATGGACGATGTACGCGCCGCTCTCGACCGACGGCCAGCCTGGGCCAGCCATGGACTTCGCCATCCTTGCGCTGCACGTAGCGGGAGCCTCGTCCATTCTCGGCGCCATCAACTTCATCACGACGATTTTCAACATGCGCGCGCCGGGCATGACGCTGCATAAAATGCCGCTCTTCGCCTGGTCTATCCTGATCACTGCGTTCCTGCTGCTGCTGTCGCTGCCGGTTCTGGCGGGCGCAATTACCATGCTGCTCACCGACCGTAACTTTGGCACCACCTTCTTCAATCCGGCGGGCGGCGGCGATCCGGTGCTGTTCCAGCATCTGTTCTGGTTCTTCGGGCACCCGGAAGTTTACATCCTCATCCTCCCCGGCTTTGGCATGATCAGCCACATAATCTCGACGTTTAGCCGCAAGCCAATTTTCGGCTATCTCGGCATGGCCTACGCCATGGTCGCGATTGGCGCGATCGGCTTTATTGTCTGGGCGCATCACATGTATACGGCGGGCCTCAGCGTCGATACGCAAGCCTACTTCGTGTTCGCGACAATGGTGATAGCTGTTCCGACGGGCATCAAGATCTTCTCGTGGATCGCGACGATGTGGGGCGGCTCAATCAGCTTCAAGACGCCAATGTTGTGGGCTGTAGGCTTCATCTTCTTGTTTACTCTGGGCGGCGTGACGGGCGTGGTGCTGGCAAACGCGGGCGTCGATCGCTCACTGCACGACACCTACTATGTGGTCGCGCACTTCCATTACGTACTCTCGCTCGGCGCCGTCTTCGCGATCTTCGCGGGCTGGTATTACTGGTTCCCGAAAATGTCAGGCTACATGTACTCCGAGTTTATCGGCAAGCTGCATTTCTGGGTGACGTTCGTTGGTGTGAACGTGCTGTTCTTCCCGCAGCATTTCCTTGGCCTTGCCGGTATGCCGCGCCGCTATGTGGACTACCCGGACGCTTTCGCGGGCTGGAACTACGTCTCCTCGATAGGGTCGTACATGTCGGCATTCGCCGTCCTGATCTTCCTGTTCGGCGTGGCGCAAGCCTTCATGCGCAGACAACCTGCAGGCAATAGCCCATGGGGCGCAGGTGCGACGACCCTTGAATGGTCGCTTACCTCGCCGCCGCCGTTCCACTCGTTCGAGGAACTGCCACGGGTCAAGTAACCTTAAGGTTTGGGTGCCGATGCGTTGCTCCCAAACCACTTTTTCTCCGCTAGGTTTATGAACAAGGTATCGATGTCAGACACCGCACCCCCAACGGTTGATATAAACGCTACGGTCGCCAACGAGGCTGAACTCAGCGATTACTGGGCGCTGCTAAAGCCGCGCGTGATGTCGCTTGCTATACTGACGGCGCTGGCGGGCATGGTGATTGCTCCAGGCTCCATGCATCCCGTAATTGCGGGTTGCGCGCTAATTTTTATCGCCATGGGAGCAGGCGCGTCCGGCGCTCTGAATATGTGGTATGACGCGGACATCGACGCCGTGATGGCGCGCACCGCGACGCGGCCAATCCCGCGCGGGAAGGTTCCCGCCGACGAAGCGCTGGCCATGGGCGTCGTTCTTGGCGTCGGCTCGGTGATGGGCCTTGGCGTGCTGGTGAACTGGGTGGCTGGCGCGCTTCTCGGCATGACCATCCTCTATTACATCGTCTTCTACACCATGTACCTGAAGCGCCGGACGCCGCAGAATATAGTGATCGGCGGCGCGGCAGGCGCGTTTCCTCCGATGATCGGCTGGGCGGCGGCCACCGGCTCCGTATCGTGGGAGAGCGTGCTGCTTTTCCTCATCATTTTCGTCTGGACGCCGCCGCATTTCTGGGCGCTGGCCTTGCTTCGCGTTAAGGATTATGAGCGCGCGGGCATTCCAATGCTGCCAGTCACGGCAGGTGCCGATGAAACCCGCCGCCAGATTCTGATCTACAGTATCCTAATGGCGCCAATTGGCGTGCTGCCCGCCTTTGTGGGCATCGGCGGTTGGCTTTATCTGGCAGTCTCCCTAGTCGGAGGCGCGGCCTTCCTTTACGGCGCCATTCGCGCCTACATCGATCGTGGAGAAGACCAGCGCGCTATGTCATCACTACGTCGGCTTTTCGTGATTTCGATTTTTTACCTTTTCGCGCTGTTTGGCGTCATTTTGGTGGAGCATGCCGTTGGCCTTGCCGGTTCGTAAGCAAACGTCCGCTCCCGAAGCGCCGGAGGATGCGCGCAAACGTCGGCAGCGCGTGCGATCGATTGCAATAGCGCTCGCACTTGGCGCGACAGTGCTGCTTTTTTACGCCGTTACCATTATCCGGCTGGGCAGCGGCGTCGCCCAACGCCCACTTTAGGCGGCAATATGAGCAATGACATTTTAAACGCAAACCGCAAAACTGGCAGGAGCGACTGGCGGGTTGCCGCATGGTTGGGGCTGCTCGTTGTGGCGATGACGGGCCTCTCCTTCGCCGCCGTGCCGCTTTATAAAATGTTTTGCCAAATGACTGGCTATGGCGGCACAACACAGCGAGCCGCATCTGCGCCTGCAACCGCTACAAACCGCGCCGTCACCGTCCGTTTTGATGCCAATGTCGCGCCCGGCCTGCCTTGGGCCTTCCAGCCCGAAACGCGCGAGATAAAACTCAACATCGGCGAGAACAAACTCGGCTTTTTCCGGGCGCAAAACACGTCAGGCAGCACAACTATCGGCACGTCCACATTTAACGTGACGCCAGAGGGCGCTGGCAGCTATTTCAGCAAGATCGAATGTTTCTGCTTTCAAGAGCAAAGTCTGGAGCCTGGCCAATCCGTAGAACTGCCCGTATCATTTTTCATAGATCCAGCTATCCTCGACGATAAAGACGCCAGAAATATTCAGGAGATCACGCTCTCCTACACGTTTTTCCCGGTGGCCAAAAGCGCCGCCGTTACGCCGCCAAATGCAGCGGCGAAAGAGCCACTTGATCTTTCCAAACAGGGCGGTTAGGCAGCGTCATGAGCATTCAAGAACAGCGACAGCCTCAACAGGAGACGCCTAAAATGGCGCACGGTCACCAGAAATATCACGACTATCACCTGGTCGATCCAAGCCCATGGCCATTCATCGGATCTGTCTCTGCTTTTGTTATGATGGTCGGCGCGGTCATCTGGATGAAATCCGGCGATGGCGGAGTATTCGGACTGCAAGGTCCATGGGTGTTTGGTGCCGGACTTTTCGGCATTCTCATCACCATGTTCGGCTGGTGGCGCGATGTAGTGAACGAAGCAGAATTTCAGGGGCATCATACGCCAGTTGTGCAGCTTCACCTGCGCTATGGCATGATCCTGTTCATCGCCTCCGAGGTCATGTTTTTCGTCGCATGGTTTTGGGCGTATTTCGACGCCTCGCTCTTTCCCGGCGCGGTAACGGCGATCCCCGGCACGGAGACACTGACCGGCATGGTTGATCGAAACACACTAACGGGCGGGCAATGGCCCCCAGTTGCGGCCGAGGGCAAGTTCGGCTCGACTTTTGATCCGTGGCATCTGCCGCTGGTCAACACGCTTATTCTGCTCACATCCGGCACAACCGTCACATGGGCGCACCACGCGCTTCAGCAAGGCGATCGCAAAGGGCTCATCTGGGGTCTCGTCCTCACTATCGCTTTGGGGATGTTGTTCACCACCCTGCAGGTGTATGAGTACATGCACGCGGACTTCTCGTTCGCCGGGCATATCTACGGCTCCACATTTTTCATGGCGACCGGCTTCCACGGCTTCCATGTTGTCGTGGGCACCATCTTCCTGATGATAATATTGGCGCGTGCGCTGATGGGCCATTTCACCCCCAAGCATCACTTCGGGTTTGAAGCCGCAGCTTGGTATTGGCATTTCGTCGACGTGGTCTGGTTATTCCTGTTCGTCAGCATATATGTATGGGGCGCTGGCTCAAACGCCGGACAGTAACTCCTTTTAAAATCGCGAAAACGATTGTAATAGGGCGGCATTTTTGCCGCCTTTCCCGTATTTGCATTCAGATTAGGCGGTTTTGGCTTTGAAGCAGCGTGCAAATCAGGTGTTATGAGTAAAGGCTTTGGCATACCAATGAGACGTTTTGGCGCAATGATGATGTCGGACGGCGTTACAGACCGCGAATTCCACCCGCCCGTCCCCGCCCTTTTAACCGGACTGCGTTGCCGCTGTCCACGTTGCGGACAGGGTCGGCTTTTCAAAGGCTTCCTAGACCTGGAAGCGTCTTGTGACGTGTGCGGCCTAGACTATAGCTGTGCCGATGCAGGCGACGGCCCCGCCGTGTTCGTTATCCTGATAGCTGGATTTCTGGTATGCGGCGGCGCATTGCTGACCGAAGTGATGTATTCGCCGCCGTATTGGTTACAGGCCTTGATATGGCTCCCCCTTACGGTCATTATCCCGCTCGCTCTTTTACGGCCATTCAAGGCGATCCTCGTCGCTTTGCAATATAAGAATAAGGCCGCAGAAGGTAAAATCTGCAAATAAGTGGGCAAAATTTCATGCGTGTTCAGTCAATGCGTAAACGCGGGCTGCTCTGGCCAGCGATCATGACGGCGCTTGCTTTGCCTGTGCTGCTGGGCCTTGGAGCCTGGCAAATACAGCGGCTACAGTGGAAGAATGGCGTGCTCGACGAACTGCGCGCCACAATCGCTGCTGTGAACTCGGGTGGAAAAATAGATGAAATGGGCGAGGGCGCATCCTTCGCCGAGTTCAACTTCACGCAAATTTCCGGGGTGTTTGACCACTCAAAAGAAAAATACGTGTTCACCTCCCGCGATGGACAGATTGGTTACCTCATTTTTACGCCTTTAGCGCAGCCGGGATGCAGCGGTGGAGAATGCGAGGTCTGGATCAATCGCGGCTTCGTGCCTCAGGAATTCAGGGAACTGCGCGCGCGCCCGGCTGGGCAGACGTCCGGCGAGGCGAAAATTCGCGGCATGGTGCGCAGGCCCGAGAAAAACGCCTGGTTTACCCCGTCGCCCGACACCGCCCGCAATATCTGGTATGCGACCAGTTTTTTATCCGCCCCCTACATAGAAGCCGACGCAACGCCCAACCCCGGCGGCTGGCCGCGCGGACGCGATCCAAAATCGCTCTTTACCTCCATTCCCAACAATCATGCGGCCTACGCATTCACTTGGTTCAGCCTTGCCGCCGTGCTTGCAATCATGTTCGGCGTCTACGCTTATTCGCGCCGGGACACGAACGCCTGATTTACCGTTGCCCGGTTACGCCCGAAGGTTTAGGGTCTTCAATATCCTCAAACCGTTGGACATTTTACGTTGAATTACATCAGCACACGCGGGCAAGGGCCGGCTCTGAATTTCAAAGGCGCGCTGATGGCGGGCCTTGCGCATGATGGCGGGCTGTACATGCCGGAAGCATGGCCGCAGATGGCCGCCGCTGATATTACGAGTTTGTCCGGATCTCCCTATCCGCAACTGGCGGCGAGCGTTATGGCTCCGTTCGTGGCCGATGCGTTAAGCTCGGCAGAACTGAGCGCGCTCACACAGCAGGCATACGCACGCTTCAATCATCCAGTACATGCGCCGCTTGTCCAGATCGCCGACAACATCTTCGTGCTGGAGCTGTTCCACGGGCCGACGCTGGCATTCAAGGACTTCGCCATGCAAGCGCTGGCGCTGTTCATGGATCGCGAATTGCAGGCGTCAGGCAAGCGCGCAGTCATCATCGGCGCCACATCGGGCGACACGGGCGCCGCCGCCATCGAGGCGTTCAAGGGCCGTGCCGCAATCGACGTCTTCATTGTGTACCCTCATGGTCGCGTCAGCGACGTACAGCGCCGACAGATGACGACCGTCGCCGATGAGAATGTCCATACTCTCGCCGTCAAAGGCACGTTCGACGATTGCCAGGCCATCGTTAAAGCGCTGTTCAACGACGCGGACTTCCGCGAGCGCTGGCGGCTTTCGGCGGTGAATTCCATCAACTGGGCGCGCATCATGGCGCAAATCCCGTACTACTTCTCCGCAGCAATCGCGCTTGGCGCGCCGCACCGCCCGGTGAGCTTCGCCGTTCCGACCGGAAATTTCGGCGATGTTTTCGCCGGATATGCAGCAAAGCAGATGGGGTTGCCAATCGAGCGCCTGCTCATCGCCACCAACGGCAACGATATCCTTGTTCGCACTTTGGAAACTGGCCGCTACGAGCCGAAGGGCGTCGCGGCTACATCCAGCCCAAGCATGGATATCCAGATTTCAAGCAACTTTGAGCGTTTGCTGTTTGAGGCGGGTGACCGCGACGCCGCGCGCGTGCGGGCGCAAATGAACGCGCTGAAACAGGAAGGCGCATTCAGCTTGTCGGAACGCGAACTCGCAGCCATCAAATCCACGTTCACGGCAAGGCGCGCTGATGAGGAAACTGTCGCGCGCACCATCCGTGAAACCCACGCTACGACAGGCTATCTCTCCGATCCTCATACCGCCGTCGCCATCGCGGGCGCGCAGGGCGAATTGGCGGCTGGCGCAAATGGTCCCATCGTCGTGCTCGCCACGGCTCACCCGGCGAAATTTCCGGCGGCGGTCGAGCGCGCGGCGGGTGTCGCGCCCGCTGCGCCCGAGCGCTTGCGTGGCATGATGAACGCCAGGGAACATTTCACCGTAATAAGTAATGACGCGGCAGCGGTCGCCAGTATTATCGCCGCACGCGCGGGCGCAAAGGCGTCATCGCCGCTTTTTTCAGCAGGGCTTGCACCATGACAGTGAATGTAACCGAACTCGCCAATGGCCTGCGCATCGTTACCCACAACATGCCGCATCTGGAAACGGCGTCCGTCGGTATCTCGGTGAACTCGGGCGCGCGCGCCGAACTGACGCGCGAACATGGCATCGCGCACATGCTGGAGCATATGGCGTTCAAGGGCACGCCCACACGCACCGCGCGCGATATCGCTGAGCAGATCGAAGCGGTCGGTGGCGGCCTCAACGCGGCAACAAGCATCGAGCACACCGACTACTCCGCGCGCGTACTGAAAGACGACGTTCCGACCGCGCTAGAAATCATCGCCGATATTTTGCAAAACCCGGTTTTTGCACAGGATGAGCTGGATAAAGAGCGCGAGGTCATCCTTCAGGAAATCGCCGCCGTGCAGGACACGCCCGACGACATCGTGTTCGACATGACTCAGGAGGCAGCGTTCCCGGGTCAGTCACTGGGCCGCCCCATTCTGGGCACCTCGAAAAGCGTTGGCGCCATTTCCGCTGATGATCTACGCGAGTTCCGCGAAGCGACCTACGCCCCAGAAAAAATGGTGCTCGGCGCGGCCGGTGCTGTCGATCACGATGCGATTGTCAAACAGGCTGAGGCTATTTTTCTAGCGATGAAAGCCAACGGCGATCGGCCTACGCAGCCCGCCCGCTATGAGGGCGGCCATAAGGTGCTCGCGAGGCGCTTCGAGCAATGCCACATCGTGCTGGCGTTTGAGGGCCTGTCATGGCGCGACGACGACGTGTTTGCTGCAAAAATCTTCACCGTACTGTTTGGCGGGGGCATGTCTTCGCGCCTTTTTCAGGAAGTGCGCGAGAAGCGCGGGCTTTGCTACGACATCCACGCATTCGACTGGAGCTTCGCGGACACCGGCCTTTACGGCATCCACGCCGCAACGGGCGCGGAGCAAACCACTGATCTGGTGCGCGTTATCCTGGGCGAAATCGACAAGATGATCGAACAGGGGCCGCGCGAGGAGGAAGTGGCCCGCGCCAAAGCGCAGTTAAAATCCGCGCTGCTTATGAGTTTGGAGAGTTCGGAATCGCGGGTTGCGCAGTTGTCACGCGATGTGCAGTCGTTTGGCCGCCCGTTATCCACCGAAGAATTAATTGAGCGCATCGAGGATGTTTCGCGCGAGAAAGTGCGCGAACTCGCTGTTAAGCTGCACATGCGTTCGCCAATTACATCTGCGGCAGTTGGGCCGAAAACGGCGTCTCAATCGGTGCAGCGCTTGATTGAGGACAGTGGTATGCGGGCCGCTGTGGTGCATTAAACTCAGCGGGTAAAAAGGGCGCGCTTTGATGGGTTTTCTCAAAACCGTGTATCCATTAGAGCCGGGGCCAACGCTCGCGGTCGAAAACTTGCTCCTAAAACCGCCGCAAATGTCGGACTATCCAGCGTGGAGCAAGCTTCGCGGTGACAGCCGGGCGTTCCTGGCGCAATGGGAGCCGCTGTGGAGTGACGACGAACTGTCTCGCGCCGCGTTCCGTCGCCGGTTAAGATATTACCAGCGCGAGGGCGACGAGGAGACTGGCTATGCCTTCTTTCTGCACCGGGTTCATGATAATGCGCTAATGGGTGGCGTCACATTGAGCAATGTGCGCCGGGGAGTAAGCCAGTCGTGTGCGGTTGGCTATTGGATGGGCGAGCAATACGCCGGGCAAGGGCATATGTGCAAAGCCATGCAATCCGTGATTTCGTTTGTGTTCGATACGCTGAAACTGCACAGGCTTGAGGCTGCCTCAATGCCAGCCAATCTGCCCTCCATCCGGCTTCTGAACCGGCTGGGATTTACGCGGGAAGGCCTAGCGCGGGGCAACTTACGGATTAATGGCGCATGGGAGGATCATCTGTTGTTCGCTTTGCTGAGTGGAGACCGGCGTGCCTGACAACCTGATGAAAATCGCCCACACAAAATGGCGTGCTGTGGTGGCCTGCGCGCGCCTGATGCTGATCGCAATTGCCGCCTATCTTTTCGTGGCCGCGCCCAACGCCGCGCATAGTTTGGAAGCCATCGTCATTGGCTCCGACCAGGACGTACTCGATATCACCTTACTGGGCGAGCAGTACGAAGGGCGCGGCGATAAACTCAGCATCGAAACCGCTGCAACATCTGACGGCATCGCCGGCCGCATGACAGTGTCCGCGAAAACGACCGGCACCAACCCGAACTGGGTCGTCTTCGCGCTGAACAACCCAACCGACAAACCGATCCGGCGCTATTTCATGGCGCAACGGTACGATCTCGTGGGTTCAAAAGCATTTTTGCCCAACCTCGACTCACCGCGCATCGCCAACATTACGCCGTCTCTCGGTTTTCGGCCGGAAAAGGTGGAGAACGAGTCGGCGGATATCTATCTGCTCAACCTTGAGCCAGGAGCGACAGTCACTTACATTGTCGAAGTCGCCTCAGCGGATTTTCCACGTCTGTCCCTCGTCAGCCCTGCCACTTTCGGCAGAAAAGCGCGCGATATTACGCTGTTCAATGGCATCCTGCTCGGCATCTCTGGCCTGCTCGCAATTTTCCTTATTTCAATCTTCGCCGCCAGCCACAAGGGAATTTTCCCGGCAACGGCGCTCGTCGCTTGTAGCGTCGTGGCATATTTGTGTGTGGATTTTGGCTTCTGGCACAAGCTCTTCCAGTTAAGCGCTGAAGACAACGCGCTTTATCGAGCCGGAGCAGAAGCGGCGCTGGCTGCAAGTATCGTTGTGTTTCTTTACGTCTTCCTGAACCTGCGGCTCTGGCATGGATGGGTGGCGTTGTTGTTTATCGGGTGGCTGGGATGTCAGCTTGCGCTCGTCGGCATGTCCGTTATTGACGCGAAACTGGCCTCCGGCCTCGCCAGGCTTTCCTATTTGCCAATTGCTGGCGTCGGCACGTTCCTGATCGCTTTCTTAGCACTGCGCGGACAGGAGCGCGCGTGGTCGCTGATGCCGACCTGGATGCTGTTTCTGGTGTGGATGTTTGGCGCCGCCTTCGCGATTCAGGGGCAATTATCTGGCGAGATTGTCGTGCTGGGTCTGAACGCAGGGCTTGTGCTTATCACGGTGCTGATTGGCTTTACGGTAACGCAGTATGCATTCCAGGTGGGCGAGTCTTCTTTGGGTGAAGACGCCGGCCAGTTCCAGTCGAGAATTCTTGCTCTCGACGCATCGGGCGCTTCGGTGTGGGAATGGAACACTCGCCGCAACGAGATTATTGCCGGGATCGATATGGACACGGCGCTCGGTTACGCGCCCGGCACCATGCGCGCCAATATTGACGACTGGCTCAAATATCTGCACTCCTCGGATCGCGAGCGGCTGCGGCTTATGCTGTGGATGGTGCGTGAGCGAAATGGCGGCGAGGTCCACACGGATTTCCGTCTTCGCCGAGCCGATGGGGGATATATGTGGTACGAGCTTCGCGCCGCGTCGCTGCCAGCCCGCCATAGCCGTACATCCCTGCGCTGTGTCGGCCTGCTCCGCGACGTCACGCAGCAGAAACGGATGCAGGAGCGTTTGCTCCACAACGCTATCCGCGACAGTCTGACTAGCCTGCCAAACCGCGAACTTTTCCTCGACCGGCTGCATTGCGCGATCATTGCCAGTAAAGAAAAAGGCGTCCGGCCAACTGTACTGTTCATCGACATCGATACCTTCCGCACAGCCAATCAGCACGCTGACCTGGCCGTTAGCGATGGTGTGCTGCTGACCATCGCACGCCGTCTGTCGCGGCATCTTGGCCCGGTCGATACACTGGCCCGCATTTCGACCGAGCAGTTCGCCATCCTGCTTGCGTCTGAAACCGAGCCGCGCCACATCGCGATGTTGGCCGAGCGCGTTCGCCGCTCGCTGCGGTCGCCGATCAAGGCTGGCGGCAAGGATGTGATTCTGACTGGCAGCATCGGCATCTCCGTTTACGACGGCGAGCAGCAGGGGCCAGAGCAGTTACTGCGCGAGGGTGAAACCGCCATGTATCGCGCCAAGCGTTCGGGCGCTGATCGTATCGAATTGTTCAAGGCTGAAATGCGCGGTGAAACCGATGACCGCGCCCAGTTGCAGGCTGATTTACGGGTGGCCGTTGAAAAGCGGCAAATCCGCATTCTCTATCAGCCGGTTTTGCGCCTTGGCGACCGCCAACTCGCGGGTATGCAGGTTCTGGTGCGTTGGGATCATCCCAAACTTGGCCGGTTGAGCCTTGGCGAATTTCTACCGCTCGCGGAGGATTTGGGAATCGTTGGCGAGATCGGCGGCTATGTGCTGGAGCGCAGCGTGCGCCAGGCCGTGCGCTGGCAGCGCACTCTTGCCCGGACTGAAGACCCCCTGTTTGTGAGCGTCAACCTGTCGAGCCGCCATTTTTTCCGCCAGGACATCATCCAGGAGCTGCGCCTTATCATCGGCCGGGAAACGGCGCCAAAAGGCTGCCTGATGCTAGAGATCAATGAGTCACTGATTATGGAAAACCCGGAGCAAGCGATTGAAACGCTCAATTTACTCAAAGGACTTGGCGCAGGCCTTTGCCTCGACAATTTCGGCGCCAGCTATTCGTCGCTGACGTATTTGCACCGGCTGCCGTTCGACATGATTAAAATCGACCGCCAGCTTCTCGGGCAGGATAATTCGGATCGCGCCGGGGCGGTCCTATTCAAATCCATCGTTTCGATGGCGCGCGAACTCGATAAGTACGTTATTGCGTCAGGCGTCGAGCGTAGTGACGAGGATTCATACGCCAAGGCTATCGGCTGCGACTACGCCCAGGGCTTCTTTTACGGTGAGCCTATGACCGAGAAAGAGGTGTTGACGCTGGTGCAGTCGATGTCGAAGTCAGTGAGACGCGATGACAAGCGCGTCGCGCGCCGTCGTGAGGCGGAACCTGCGGATATTCCTGACGCGCCGCTAGCGCCTGTGGTTATCGCTGATGAACGTCCGCGATTGTTAAGCTACACGAATGGAGAAGATCACGCACCGGCGGAGCAACCTGTCTACGTGTTGAAAGATCGGATGCCGCTCAGACAGCACGACGCTCCCTCAACGGAGTCTTATGCCGGACAAATCGACATTCCACCCGATATGAGCGATTTCGAACTTGTGGCTGGCATACTGGATACCGGTCTGCCACCGCTTGAAGCGGCCGTGCCGGAAGTTTCCGCTATCCCGTTCATTAAACGGCCTTCGAGAGCGTAGACGCCAAGCCGACCTCGTCAGGCATGTCCGGCTTCGCTGACAAGGAAGGCTGGATCAATGCCGATTTTAGCGAACGCCAGTTCATATTTTATTGCCGCGTCAGAGTTGAATATCAAATCCGCGTCGGCATCACAGTTGAGCCAGCTATTTGACGCAATCTCGCTCTCTAACTGTCCGGCGCCCCAGCCTGCATATCCCAGCGCCATTAATGCGCGATCCGGCCCGGACCCGGCCGCCAACGCCTTTAGGATATCGATCGTCGCTGTCAGGCAGATGCTGCTGCCAACGGTCAGCGTGCTGTTGCGCACGAAGTAATCCGAAGAATGAAGCACAAAACCCCGGCTCTTCTCTACCGGCCCGCCCAGATGCACCGCCATGTCCTGCACCTGCGTAGCGGGCATAATGTCGTTTTCACCTATAATATCGAGCTGCTCCAGCAGGTTGGAGAAGCGTATGTTGGGAGCTGGCTGATTAATCACGATGCCCATGGCCCCGCTTGCGGTATGCGCGCATAGATAAACGACCGTCCGTGCAAAACGCGGGTCGAGCATGGAAGGGGATGCAATTAGCAACTGCCCCTCCAGATATCCATCCTGCGATGTCAACTCGTTGTCCAAATCTTTTTTCTTCATGGTGTTAGAGTAGTGCGGAGATGTAACGCCGGAAAGCCTTTCCTTGCGTTTTTTTAACGCAGCGGTATTTAACAATTTTTTGTTGCGAGATGCCGAACGTTTGCCTCTTTATTAAGTTGCATATCATCTGGTTGTGATGATGAGAGCAACTCGCTGAGATAGAGGATATTCCATGACGATCAAAATCGGCGATCACGTTCCTGACGCCATCTTCAAAACTATGACGTCCTCCGGGGCGTCGGACATGCCGTCTACAGAGGTTTTCTCTGGCAAGAAAGTGGTTTTATTCGCTGTGCCAGGCGCCTTCACACCCACATGCCATGGCTCGCATTTGCCAGGATTTATCCAGCATTTCGACGCTCTGAAAGCCAAAGGCGTGGATACAGTTGCCTGTACTGGCGTTAACGATGTGTTTGTCTTTGGAGCTTGGGCGAAAGCTTCTGGAGCGGACGATAAAATTCTTTTTCTGTCTGACGGCAATGCCGACTTTGCCAAAGCGCTTGGAATGGACATAGATTTGAGCATCGCAGCGTTAGGATTGCGCTCTAAACGTTATGCGATGCTGGTGGATGATGGCGTTGTGAAAGCATTGCACATCGAGGATTCGCCGGGCAAAGCCGAGCAAAGCAGCGCCGAAGCGCTTCTGGCCGTCATATAAGTTACTTGGAAAGTTTTTTTGCAGTAGCGATTGCGGCGGTTGCCAGTTCATCCGCCCTTTCGTTATTGATGTCACCAGCGTGGCCCTTAACCCATTTCCAGCTCACATCATGTCGCGCGCGCGCTATGTCGAGCGCCTGCCAGAGATCGGCGTTTTTGACTTGCTTTTTTTGCGCGGTTTTCCAGCCATTACTTTTCCAACCGCCGATCCATTCCGTAATCCCCTGACGCACATATTGCGAATCCGTATGCAACTCGACGTTTGAGGATCGCTTGAGCGCATTCAGCGCTTCAATGGCGGCAGTCAGCTCCATGCGGTTGTTGGTGGTTTCAGGTTCGCCGCCGCTAAGTTCCTTGCGGTGTTCCCCGGACAACAATATAGCGCCCCACCCACCCGGGCCGGGGTTGCCCGAGCATCCGCCGTCGGTATAAATGACCACGGGGGGCGCATCATCACGGCTCATATGGAAAGCCCGTAATCTGCTGTCGAACGCACTGTCAAGTGAAATTTGAGCTTGCGGCGGTATTCCTGCGGGTCTTTGGGTCGCACAAGGGCATTGGCTGGCGTGTGTAACCAGTCATACGAACGCGTAAGCAGAAACCGCAACGCAGCGCCTCGCGCAAGGATTGGCAACGCGACGATCTCATCCGCCGTTAAAAATCGAACCCCGGAGTACGCTTCGAGCAACGCCTTGCCCTTGGTGATGTTGAACGACAAATCGGGCTCGAAACACCAGGCATTGAGGCAGATAGCAAGGTCGTAAGCCAAAGCGTCGTTGCAGGCGAAATAGAAATCGATAATGCCAGAAACCCGGCTGTCTCGGAAGAAAACGTTATCCGGGAACAGATCAGCGTGAATGACGCCTTGCGGCAGATTGCGGGGCCATTCCGCCTGCAAGCGATCGCATTGTAGAGCAAGCTCATCGCCAAATCCTGCGCAAATGCTGTCGGCCTTCCCAGCGAACGACATAAGCAGCGTTTGCCAGCCGTCGACAGATAGCGCATTTGGCCTCTCCAGCCCAAATCCAGCCCCCGCCAGATGGAGTTTAGCCAGCGCCGCCCCGATCAGCCCGCATTGCGCAACTTTTGGGCGGCGAACGGAAATTCCTTGCAGAAAAGTGACGATAGCGGCGGGCCGCCCCGCGAGATCGCCGAGCACCGCGCCGCTGCGGTCATGCACAGGCAACGGGCAGCAGATGCCGCGATCCGCCAGATGCTCAATAAGTCCGAGAAAGAAAGGCAGGTCGCCGCGCGCTACTCGTTTTTCGTAAAGCGTCAGAATGAACGGGGCTTTGGCTGTCACCAGGAGGAAATTGCTGTTTTCTACGCCTTCCGCGATGCCTTTGAACGAGATGAGTTCGCCCAGATCGTACCTTTGTAAAAAGGCTTCCAGCTCCTCGTCCGTCACATCCGTGTAAACCGCCATTGGCGCTCAATCATGCTGGCTTAAGCTGCGTTCTCATGCAGCGCGCGAGGAAGCTTGAACACCACATCCTCAGTCGCTGTCGTGACGGTTTCAACCGACACAGTGTAATGTTCACCGAACGCCTCGATGATCTGGTTTACCAAAATTTCTGGCGCGGATGCGCCCGCAGTCAGCCCAAGCGTCCGGATAACGCCGAGATGCTTCCATGGGATGTCGGCGGCTTTTTGCAGCAGCATTGCCATGCGGCAACCCGAACGTTGCGCAACTTCCACCAACCGCTTAGAGTTCGAGCTGTTAGGCGATCCAACTACAATCACCACGTCCGAGCGCGGAGCAATAGCCTTCACGGCTCCTTGCCGGTTGGTGGTCGCATAACATATGTCGTCCTTGCGCGGCCCGGCGATGTTCGGAAAGCGCTGCTTTAAAGACGCGACTATTTCAAGGGTATCGTCAACAGACAAAGTTGTTTGTGTGATGTAGGCCAGTCGGTTGGCGTCTTTCGGTTGAAAAGTCGCAACATCATCAACAGTTTCGATAAGCGCTACGGCGCCGCTACGCAATTGTCCAACTGTGCCTACGACCTCGGGATGACCGGCATGCCCGATAAGAATGATTTCGAGACCCTTGGCATGGTGGCGTTCGGCTTCGATATGCACCTTGGAAACAAGAGGACAGGTAGCGTCAAGAAAAAACATATTGCGGCGCGCCGCTTCGCTCGGCACGGCTTTGGGGACGCCGTGGGCGGAGAAAATCACCGGCGCGCCGGTGTCTGGAATTTCATCCAACTCTTCGACGAAGACTGCGCCCATCTCCTCAAGGGTCTCCACAACATAACGGTTGTGCACAATCTCGTGCCGCACATAAACTGGCGCGCCGTACTTCTCCAGCGCCAGCTCGACGATCTGGATAGCCCTGTCCACGCCGGCGCAGAATCCGCGCGGCGCGGCAAGAAGAATGGTTAGCGGCGGTTTAGCCCGAGCCTCCGTGTCATCGCTGGCGATCGCCGATGGGCTATCCACAAGGTTTTCCATCGTCATCAACAAAATCCGCCCTTAACCTCTGTCACGAAACCCCACGCCATTGCGCTAGTGACATATAAGCTTATAGAAATCTGTCATATCAAGAAGCCGCGATGCGTAACACCAAAAAGTCACACGGCTTAAGCAAGGATTTTATAACCGTGTTAAAACGGTTTCGTTGAAGGTTGGGGAGGAATGGCATGACGCTGCGCAAACCAATGCAAACCGTTCTTTGTATTTCACTGGCGTTCAGTGTTCTAGCCCTTGCCGGGTGCGGAGTGCCGACGTTGAGTTCGGCGTTTAAAGGTGGCATTTTCGACTCGGATAAGCCTAAACCGCAAACCGCGTGGACGCCGCAGGTGACAGAGGCCAACCTGATCGCCGCCGCGCAAACCAACGCGCCGCAGCCTGACACGGGCGCCGCCAATGTGGATTGCCCAAAATTCTTCGTGGCGCCTGTAGATAAAGTCATCACAATTTACGAAGCGGGCCGCCTTAACGACAACCAGTATGTGATGCACCGTGGCGAGATCACCAAAACGTCACGCGAATGTCAGATTTCCGGCAACGCTATGATCGTGCGATATGGCTTCGCGGGGCGCGTCATCCTCGGCCCCAAGGGGAGGCCCGGCGCGCTAACATTGCCTGCGGTTGTGCAGGTGACGGATCAGGCTAAAGCGAAAGTAAAGGCCGATTCGGTGAAAATTCAGGTGCAGATCAGTCTTGAGGATCCGGTCGCCTACTTCTCGATTGTCCGGCAGATTGAATTCCCAATCGCCGGTGGGGCCGCCGCAAAGGATTACCGCCTATCAGCCTCTTTCGAGAAAAAAGCTCCCGGCGCCACTTAGAATGGTGTCATTATCGCTGAAACGAATTGACACATCAGTTTTTCCTATTACTCTATAACTATACCGGCTGACGTGCGCGGAAGAGATTTGCTGGCCCCCGAGGTTGAGCAGACGCCGAAGGAGCAACCGCCCTGGAAACTCTCAGGCAAAAGGACCGCGCGCCGACGGACATCTGGAAAGCAGCCGGACACTCCGGCTCACCGACGGGGTAAGCTGTGATCTAATCCCAGTGGATTCTCTCAGGTTTTTGCGACAGATAGGGCTCCGATCTCCTTGGGATTTCAAGGAGTGGAGCCGCGACACGCAAAACCTAAGGTGATTATGCCCTACAAATCCGAGTTTTACGCCACAACCGGTTTAAAGATTACGTCCCTACACGAGCTGCATGTGAGCCTCGACGCCAAAATGGCGCCTTTCGCTGGCTATGACATGCCCATCAACTACCCCGCGGGCATTTTGCGGGAGCACGCTCATACCCGCAGTGAGGTTGGGCTTTTCGACGTGTCGCACATGGGCCAGGCTTTTCTCGTCGGCCCCGATCACGAAACCACCGCCCGCGCACTCGAAGCGTTTGTCCCCGCCGATGTGCTGGAGCTTGAACGCGGCGCTATGCGCTACAGCCAGCTCTTGAACGATAACGGCGGCGTTATCGACGATCTTCTCATATCGCGCTCGATTGCGCCTGAAGACGACGGTTCGCTGATGCTGGTCGTCAACGCCTCGCGCAAAGAGGTCGATTATGCTCACATCACCTCGCGGCTGCCGTCGCGGGTAACGCTGGCTCCGTTGCAGGATCGCGCGCTGCTGGCCCTACAGGGACCAAAGGCGATTGACATCATCAATCGTCACGCGCCTGGCGCTAGCCACCTCACCTTCATGACGGCCGTCACGACCGAATTTGATGGCCTCGGCTGCCATATTTCGCGCTCCGGCTATACGGGCGAGGACGGTTTTGAAATCTCTATCGCAGCCGCGCACGCTGAGGAAATAACCCGGGTTTTGCTAGATGAGGAAGACGTGCTGCCAATTGGCCTCGGCGCCCGCGATACGCTGCGGCTTGAGGCAGGCCTCTGCCTGTATGGACACGAACTGGATGAAACCACATCGCCAATCGAGGCTGGGCTCGCGTGGTCGATACAGCGCCGCCGCCGCCAGGACGGCGGTTTCCCCGGCGCCGCGCGCATTCAGCGCGAACTCCGCGACGGGCCATCGCGCCGCCGCGTCGGGTTACTTCTCGACGGGCGCTCCGCCACTCGCGAAGGCGCTCCCATCATGACAGCGGACGGGGCGCAGGTGGGTGTGGTGACGAGCGGCGCTTATAGCCCTTCGCTCCGCCGCGCAATCGCTATGGGGTATGTCGGGCGCGAGCACGCGGCAAAAGACACCGCGCTCCAGGTCATGATACGCGGCCTAGCGGCGCCTGCGCGCGTTACGGCGCTCCCGTTCGTTCCCAATTCTTACTTCCGGCGCTCGGCGAAAGGGGCTTGAGGCATGTCAGTCGTTAAGTATACCAAAGATCACGAATACATCCGGGTCGAGGACGGAGTCGGCACTGTAGGCGTTACGATGCATGCGCAGGCGCAACTGGGCGATGTGGTGTTCGTTGAGCTGCCTGCTGTGGGCAAAAACTTTAAAAAAGGCGAGCAGGCGGCGGTTGTGGAATCGGTGAAGGCAGCCTCCGAAGTTTACGCGCCCATCTCCGGCAAGGTGATGGAGGCCAACGACGCCATCACCGCCGATCCCGCGCTCATCAACAAGGACGCCGAAGGCGCTGCCTGGTTCATGAAACTTAAAATCGCCGACATGAGCGAACTGGACGCGCTCATGGACGAGGCCGCTTACACCGCCTTCACGAAGGGATAAAATCGCATGCGTTATCTGCCACACACGCCGTCTGAGCGTGCGGAGATGCTCGCCCTGATCGGAGCGGCTTCAGTCGATGAATTTTTTGCGGATGTGCCTCCCGGAAAACGACTGCGCGAACTTCCACCATTGCCACTGGCGCAAAGCGAAATGGCGGTAGAGCGCGCTCTGGGCAAAATGGCGGTGTGGAATACAGCCGCCGGTTCGGTTCCGTTTTTCGTCGGATGCGGGGCTTACCGCCACCATGTGCCCGCCAGCGTGGATCATCTCATCCAGCGCTCGGAGTTCATGACATCCTACACGCCGTATCAGCCTGAGATCGCGCAGGGCACTCTGCAGTATCTGTTCGAGTTTCAGACGCAGGTTGCGCTGTTAACCGGCATGGAGATCGCCAACGCCTCCATGTATGACGGCTCCACCGGCGCGGCCGAGGCCGTGCTGATGGCGCATCGCATCACGAAGCGCGGCAAAGCGGTTTTGTCGGGCGGCTTGCACCCGCATTACCGCGATGTGATTAAAACGATCTCGCATTACTCCAGCAATGAAGCGGTCGCGCTCGATGTGGGCGCCGATAAAACTTCGGCCATCGACAAAGACACCTCATGCATCGTGGTGCAAAACCCTGACGTGTTCGGCGGGGTGCGCGATCTCACGCCGCTTGCCAAACTCGCACACGAAAACGGCGCGCTGCTGATCGTGGTGGTGACGGAGGCCGTGTCATTCGGCGCGATCAAATCGCCTGGGTCGATGGGCGCGGATATTGTTGTCGCAGAAGGGCAATCCATAGGTAACGCGCTGAATTTCGGCGGGCCATATCTCGGGCTGTTCGCCACGCGCGAGAAATTTCTGCGGCAGATGCCCGGCCGCATCTGCGGGCAGACGGTGGATGAAACCGGACGGCGCGGCTTCGTGCTGACGCTATCGGCTCGCGAGCAGCACATCCGCCGCGATAAAGCAACGAGCAATATCTGCACGAACTCGGGGCTGTGCGCGCTGGCATTCACGATCCATATGACGCTTCTGGGTGAGACGGGGTTGAAGCGGCTGGCGCAGATTAATCACGCTCGCGCCTGCCAGCTTGTTGGCGCGCTACAGCGGGTTCTCGGTGTTAAAATCGTTACGCCGCAATTTTTCAACGAGTTCACAATATCCACGCCCGCCAGTGGTGCAGCGGTGATTGATGCGCTGGTGGAAAAGGGAGTCATCGGCGGCGTGCCCGCGTCGCGCCTATTCCCCGAGCGCCCCGACCTCGACAACCAGATCATCGTTGCGGCCACAGAAACCGTAACGTCCGAGGATATCGCGGCCTATGCCCGCGCATTGAAAGAGGTGCTGTGATGGATAAGCGGAAAAACATCGGCGCGGGCGCCGAGACTTTCACGGGCAACAAGGGGCTGCGCATCGAGGAGCCGCTGATTTTCGAGCTTGGCGATCTGGAGACGACGGGCGTCGATTTCGAGGACGACTTTTCCCTCTTCACTCATGAACGGCCTTTCCACGTCATTGCCGGGCTTGACCCGGCAATCCATAAGCAGCCTGGATCCCTGGGTCTCCGCTCCGCTCCGCCCGAGGATGACGAAAAAGGTGTAGCAGTAGAGGCGCGATTGGGCGCGCTGGGACGGACGGAGACCATCGGTTTGCCGGGACTGTCAGAGCCGGAGACCGTGCGGCATTACGTGCGCCTCAGCCGCAGGAACTACTCTATCGACAGTGGCATCTTCCCGCTCGGCTCGTGCACCATGAAGCACAATCCCCGCCTCAACGAAAAAATGGCGCGGCTGCCCGGGTTTGCCGACATCCATCCGCTGCAACCGCAATCGACCGTCCAAGGCGCGCTCGAACTGATTGATGCGCTTGCGCATTGGCTGATCGAACTGACCGGGATGGCGTCCGTGGCAATGTCGCCAAAAGCGGGCGCGCACGGCGAGTTGTGCGGCATGGTGGCCATTCGCGCTGCGCATGAGGCATCCGGGGAGTGGGCGACACGCCGCGCGGTGCTTGTTCCTGATTCGGCCCACGGAACAAACCCGGCCACAGCCGCGCTGCTCGGCTTCGATGTGCGCGCAATCAAAGCCGAGACAGACGGCACGGTAAGCCTTAACGCAGTGCGCGAGGCGCTCGGCCCGGACGTCGCCGCCATGATGCTAACCAACCCCAACACCTGTGGTCTATTTGAGCCGCAAATTGGCGCTATCGCCGAGGCGCTGCACGAGGCTGGCGCATACCTTTACTGCGATGGCGCCAACTTTAATGCTATCGCCGGACTGGTGCGTCCCGGCGACCTCGGTGTGGACGCGATGCACATCAACTTGCACAAAACATTCTCCACACCGCATGGCGGGGGAGGGCCAGGCGCAGGGCCGGTCGTTTTCTCCGAGGCGTTGTCACGATTCGCGCCGCTGCCGCGCGTTGAGCGTAATGGCGAGGGCTTTCACATCGTCGAGCATGGTGATGGCGGCGACCGGCTCACCGCCTTCCACGGCCAGATGGGCATGTTTGTGCGCGCGCTAGCCTATATGATGAGCCATGGCGCGGACGGCGTGGCGCAAGCGTCGAAAGATGCGGTACTGAACGCGAATTACATCCGCGCGCGTCTGAAGGATGTTATGAGCCAGCCATTTCCGGCTCGGCCTTGCATGCATGAGGCTTTGTTTGATGACGCATTCCTGAAGGACACCGGCGTCACCACGCTCGATT
Source organism: Hyphomicrobiales bacterium (assembly GCA_034440495.1). Taxonomy (GTDB): domain Bacteria; phylum Pseudomonadota; class Alphaproteobacteria; order Rhizobiales; family Rhodomicrobiaceae; genus JAWXCE01. The sequence goes on from JAWXCE010000030.1 coordinate 54,337, forward strand.
TTGCGAAAGCGCTGATCGACGAGGGCTTCCACCCCATGACGGTATATTTTCCGCTCGTCGCTCATGGCGCGATGCTGATCGAGCCAACTGAGTCCGAGAGCAAGCAAAGCCTGGATCAGTTCATTGACACGATGCGGTTTTTGGCCGAAGCGGCGATACGTGGCGACCTGGATCGCTTTAAAACTGCGCCGAATTTCGCTCCGCGCCGTCGTCTCGATGAAACCCGCGCCGCCCGTGCGCCGGTGCTGCGGTATACTCCGCCAACGCGTGCAATTGCAGCCGAGTAACGGGTGTGATTTCTGTGGCTCAGGCGATGAAGAAAGTATAAACAAACTTCGCGGATGAAGAAAGTATGAATGAAGGTTTGGGTCTTTGTTCAGTTCCTCCGCGCTAAATCCTATTCCTCGCTACACAGTAATAAGCCTCCATCCAATTCAATCGATTTATATCAGGGGAAGAACCATGAAAAAGCTTATGGCGGCGCTTGGCGTCATTACGGTTGCAGGTCTTGGCGCGTTTTCGACAGCCCCAGAGGTGAGCGCGCAAGGCTATCACTCGCGCAATGAAAGCCGTTACGAATACAATTACTCGCGCCCCCGTCCGCAGCGTCCATCCGATGGCTGCGGCGCAACTATCCGCGCAACTGGCGTTGGCAACGTCATCACGGGCATCGCTCGCATCAATTCCACGCGCGCCTGGAACCGCGAAGTCCGCTCGGTTTACGGCCCAAGCTATAGCTGGAGCAACGCGAAAAGCAAAGCTGTGGAATGCGAGCGCGTAAAACTGACCGTCCGCTGCACGGCAAAAGCACGCCCTTGCAGAGGCTAATTATCACAAGTTTTAATTTAAAAAAGCCGGGAGAAATCCTGGCTTTTTTTATATAATTTGGTGATGAGGCTTTAAGAAAACCCCGCTACAGTCCGGTTATGGTTAACGGCGTGGAGTTCGCAAGATGCCCGGTACACTTTCCAGACGTTCGACTTTGGCGCTGATCGCATCCGCCGGGGTTTATACGTTCTTCAATAGAGCTGGCTGGGCCGCGCCCGCTTATTCACAGGAAGACTTAAGTAAACTGACTGACGAACAACGTCAGCGGCTTTCCGCCTATTGGGCAGCGCGCGACATTCATGATACTAAAGCCGCCACTTACTGGTCAGGGGTTGAATCAAAGCGCGCTGGACGGAAAAAGAAAAACGCCGCGAAGATCGCAATTATTGCAGATGATTACGTTTACGAGCACGCGCCCGTCTACCAAGGCCCGCCCGCGCCGGCGGATGTGTTCGCAAGTCTTGCCAAGACGCCAAAGATCCCGCCCAAAACCATCGCCGTGGTTGCCGACCTGCTGCGGAACGCGCAGGAAAAGTATGGCTTTGCTCCTTTGATGCTGGGGGATGACGAGTTTAAGCGCCGCTATGCCGCTGAAGCTGTGCGGTTAAAGTTCACCAAGGATCAGATCGTGCGGGTTTATTCGCTGGAAACCGGCGGGTATGGTGCCTTCGACATGCAGGCTGGATATAATCCGGTGACGAAGAAGGTGAAGCCGATTTCGACGGCGCTTGGCTATGCACAGCTACTGAGCGCAAATTCGGTGGAGGTTTTGGGCAAATACGGGCCGGGTTTTGCGGCGCGGCTTGAGGCGATGGCGGCGCTGACGCAGGATGTTGCACGCAGCAAGCATTTGCGCGCAAAGTCTAAGGTGGTGCGGGCGATGGGGCGGGATGCGCGGGGAGTCGGCGATAGCTGGCCAGCGCACATGAAGTTTGGCGGCACCCCGAAAGGTCAGGCGATGCACGCGATGAACCTGGACGCGGATGTTGGGCCGTGGATGCAAATCCAGAAGTTGGATAGCACGCGCGATTACGCTGTGAAGCGTGGGATGCCAGTGCTGACTGGGGGCGAACTGGAAATGATGAATCTAGCCGGGCCAAGCCGGGGCTTTGAAATGCTGATGCCCATCGCCAAGGATGCATCAACGTCTAACTTTTTTGATCGCGGCGGGTATGAGCGCAACCCGGTCGTGCATAATAAAACGGCCGCGCAACTGCTCACGCGCATGAACGAGATCATGGATCGAAACCGTACCAAGGACGGCGCGCGCATGTTCGATCAAATATTCGATCAACTTTAGCGTCTATCCGATTGTTCTCAAATCTACGTCATGGCGGGACTTGATCCGGCCATCCAGATAAACAAGGATTGCTCGTTGATAATAAACTGGATGGCCGGATCAAGTCCGGCCATGATAAAACTATGCTGCTTTAATCTCGGCAGAACACTTTGGCGGCGTAAACAAATTCAGCAAAGTATAAACTTGAAAGACACAAACCTCAATTGAGTTTTGCGTTAACCGATCGGATGCCCTGACCGATCAGGTCGTTTGCTGTAGTGCCGGGAAGTTTCTGCGCTATCACGGACTCGGCCGCTGCGATGGCGATGTCTATGGCGCGGTTGCGCGCTTCTTCCGCCACCTGGGTCTCGGCGCGGGCGATTTTCTCCTCGGCGATCCGCGTGCGGCGCTCCAGCATGCTAGCGAACGAGGCTTTGGCTTCACGTGAATAAGCGTCCGCTTCACGCTTAGCGGTTGCGACGATCTCTTCGGCCTCTCGCTCAGCATCGCGCTGCTTGCGCTTGTAGTCGTCGAGGATGCCTTGAGCCTCCTCACGCAGACGGCGCGCTTCCTCAAGCTGGCGGCGAATTTCATCGGCGCGGTTGTCGAGCATTTGCCCGACCTTTTTGAAGACCTTCAGATACATAAGCAGCCCGATAAATCCCACGAAGGAGACGAGCACCCAAAATTCTGGTGTCTTAGGATCAAACATCCGGTTTCCGCCTGTTATCGTGCCGCGACGCTTGCCAGCGCGGTGTCAACTTCGTTCTTGGCCGCCGCCGAGCCAAGGATTTTTTCTATCACCGCAGAAGTGGCGTCACGCGCTATAACTTGCACTTTTTCAACGCTATCGGCTTTGAGCGCAATGATTCGAGCCTCGGCTTCGGCATTTTTCGCGGCGATGTCTTTGTCGAGCGCTGCGCGATCTGCGGCCATTTTCGCGCTCAGATCGTCGCGGGTTTTGCCGACAATGACGGCGCCGCGCGCACGGGCATCGGCCAGCGCCTGCTCATAAGCGCTGATTGCTGATTCCGTCTGCGCTTTCAGGCTTTGCGCGGCGGCGATGTCGCCGTTGATACGCGCATTGCGCTCATCGATCACTTCGCCAATACGCGGCAAAGCGATATTCGCCATCGCTAGGTAAAGCGCGACGAACACGATGGCGAGCCAAATAAGCTGCGGCGCGAAATCGCCAATGTTTAACTGCGGCATGAAGGTCTCGCTGTCAATTCACGCACTATCCCGGAGCAATTGCGCCGGGATCGAAACGTTAAAGGCTTGTTCGATCAAAATACGAACAGGATGATGAGCGCGACGATCAGGCCGAACAGGCCGGTCGCTTCAGCAAGCGCGAAGCCCAGAAGCAGGTTCGGAAACTGGCCGGGAGCGGCTGAAGGGTTGCGAAGCGCGCCGCCGAGAAAGCTGGAAAAGATGTTGCCGATGGCAAGGCCTGCGCCGACGAGTGCGAAACATGCGAGGCCTGCACCAATGAATTTTGCTGCTGCTGGTTCCATGAAAGTCTCCTGTGGTTGAACTGTATGTTTGTATGACGTTGGATTAGTGATGCATGTGAAGCGCATCGTTGAGATAAATGCAAGTCAGGACGGCGAATACAAATGCCTGCAGGAACGCGATCAGCAACTCCAGGCCCGTGAAGGCCACCATAAAGGCTAGTGGCGCCCATCCGCCCAAAAAGCCCAAGCCCACCACAAAACTCGCAAACACTTTCAGCATTGTGTGGCCTGCCATCATATTGGCGAAAAGGCGCACCGACAGACTTACGGGACGGGTCAAATATGTGAACAATTCGATGACGAATAGCAATGGCACGAGCGGCATCGGAATGCCTGACGGCACGAACAATTTCAGAAAACCAATACCATTTCTCGCGAACCCGATTACGGTAACGCCAATTATAACAACTGCCGCAAGCGCAAACGTGACGATGATATGGCTTGTTACAGTGAACGCGCCGGGGATCATGCCAAACATGTTTAGGAACAGCACGAACATGAACAGCGTGAAAATGAATGGGAAGTAGGGCATCGCCTCACGCCCGGAATTGTCACGCACCATTTTGGCGACGAACTCGTAAGCCATTTCGGCCATGGACTGGAAGCGGCCCGGCACCAGCGCGCGATCGCGCATGGCGAGGACAAGGAACAAGGTTATCGAAACCGCAGCGATGACCATCCAAAGTGATGAGTTGGTAAATGAAGCGTCGTAGCCGAAGATATTGATGGGGATAATGCGCTCAATCTCGAATTGATGCATCGGGTCGAACACTTTGCCGCCCGCCGCACCTTCTGCGCCACCCGCGTTTTTATCAGCCGCCACTCTTCAATTCCCTATGCCTGCGGCCGCGCCGCACTCTCATCTCAAAGTTTGCTCTGCATAGCTTTCGCAGAACGTATGGCGTTGTAGATGCCGACACCGGCGCCGAACAGCAAGCCAACTATCAAAGCCAGCGGCTTCGACCCCAGCCCTGCGTCAATGGCATAGCCGAGAAGCCCGCCCACCACAACGCCGGCGATCATCTCCGCCGACATTCTGAACGCCGTTCCCATTGCCTTGCCGCGCGCTTCCGGCGTCTCTGTCTTGGGCGCCTCGCCGCGAACCTCGCCCAGCTTGCCGCCCAGTTTGTCCAGCCGCTCCTTGAACTCACGCCGCTCGGCGTCGGAAATAACGCCGCGCTCGTCGTCGCCATTGTCGGAGAATGACATCATCGTTGCCCGTAAGGCGTTGAAATTTCGAGTTTCGTCCAAATCTTGACACGACCTTAAAGACGCCGCCGCGCGGTGTCAAGTTCGTGTGATTGGATTTAGGTTACTGTTATTAAACAGGTATTTGACGGGGAGCGTCAGGCGGGGCAAAACATCGCAACGGCACGCTCACAGCCGCGCGGCGAGCCTTTGCAGCCGGGGCCGCACGCGCAGGAAGCCAAGATACGCCCGCTCCAGCAGCCATACGCCGCCGGGGAACGAAAACGCCCATGCCAGCGGACGGAACGCGGGTAGCCGCCGCCACACCTCCATGAACGCCGTCGCGCCGGAGCGCGCTTCGCCGCCGGGCATCACCACATGAAACCGAGCAAGCGCCGCCTCGCGTCCGACGCCGCACGTGCCCCCCTCGCCGCTCTGGCTCACATCCACCCACTCCAGCTCTTCTGCGCCGCGCAAGCGCCGGTAAAACGCAACTTCGCGCAAGCACAACGGGCACGCGCCATCGAACAACACGGACGGTTTTTCTATCATACCAGCAATATCGCCACGAGCCTGCTTTGGATCAATACGTAACTGCTTCCATGTTTTTATCCTGTCAACACTGCCTCACGCGATGGGCCAACGCCTGACTTTAGCATTTCGCTAGAGCGGTAAATCAGGGGCGATATGCGCAGAAAAAGCGCTGCGCCGATCCACAACGTAAGCGCGCAAAAGCGTCGCAGTTCAACTTTTTGGAACTGTAACCCAAAAACACGCTAGTGCAGTTGTCGTGCTCACTTTTTCGTCAAAATGATCAACAGCTGTGCAAATTTGCATGGCAGCTATTCGCAGGGAACCCACTTTCTGAACACATTTCGCCAGTTTCACCCCCGGCTTCGTTAACAACGGGTAAAGGCGTAATGTACCAACTCAAAAAGTATGGCGTGAAACTTATCGTTTTGTTTGCATCGTCTATGACTGGCGGGGCCGCGTTTGCAGAGTGCGGCGTCGCATCGTATTACTGGCAGGGTAAAATCACGGCCAATGGCGAGCGGTATCACGCGGACGGCATCAGCGCTGCGCATAAGACGCTGCCATTCGGCACCGAGGTTCTGGTGAAGCATCAGCGCAGCGGCAAATCGATGGTGTTGCGCATCAACGATCGCGGACCTTACATCAAGGGCCGCATTATCGACCTGTCGCGCGGCGCCAACCGGATTTTCGGCATGGACGGCGTGGCGCCGGTGTGTATCTCGGTGATTTCTTATGGCAACGGCCGGTATGTCGGCAACACCGGACGCACCCGCGTCGCCGGTGTGTCGCGCCGCAAAAACGTGAGGCTCGCCTCGGCAACCAGCCGCCGCAAAAGCCGCGTGACGCTGGCTTCGCTTTCGGAGCGCCGCAAAATGCGCGTCGCCCGCCGCGCGCAACCGGTACGTAGCGCCAGCGTTAAAGCGCGCCGCTACAGCGCCAAGGTGGCCCGTGCAAACGCCCGGCAGGCAGCCGCTCAAGCCCGGCGTGAAGCCAGAGGCTAGATTCGCCCCTTCAACGATTGCGCATTGCAATGCAGCAGCACCGTTGATCTCTTGACCCTTTAACCGGGCGCGGCGAATGTGGCCTCATGATCCAACATCGCCGCGCCTGGACAGCAACCGTCCTCACCGTTTTGCCGGACATGTTCCCCGGCCCGCTCGGCGCCAGCCTTTCCGGCCGCGCGCGCCTCAATGGTATCTGGAAACTTGACGTTCTGGACATCCGCAACTTTGCGAACGACCGGCACCGCACCGTGGACGACACGCCAGCAGGCGGTGGCCCCGGCATGGTGATGCGCGCCGACGTTGCCGCCGCCGCGATCGACTCCGCCCGCGCCAAAGCGCCGGATCTAGCTCTTATATATATGTCGCCACGCGGCGCGCCTTTAACGCAATCGCGCACGCGGGCGCTCGCAGAAAGCCCCGGGGCCATAATCCTGTGCGGGCGGTTCGAAGGCGTGGATGAGCGCTTGATCGAGGCGCGGTGGCTGGAGGAAATCTCGGTCGGCGATTACGTGCTGTCGGGTGGCGAGTTGGCCGCAATGGTATTGATCGACGCCTGCGTGCGCCTTTTACCCGGTGTGATGGGCGCCGACGCTTCCGGCGTCGAGGAGAGTTTTGAAAACGGCCTACTTGAATATCCGCACTACACCAAGCCGCGCAAATGGGAGGGGCGTGACATCCCCGATGTGCTCCTCTCTGGCGACCACGGCAAAATCGCGGAATGGCGGCGGCGGCAATCCGAGGAAATTACGAGGCGGGTCCGGCCCGATTTGATGAAGAAGCCGAAAGCATAAGATCGCCTCAAAACAGCGTCTCGACAAGCTTTGCATTATGTCCTATGACTTCGTCTCCATTCCAATGAGCGCGACTGAAGTCACGCGCGCGAGCGCGGCCCACGCATGACGCTTCCGTTGGGTAAGCTCGAAAACAGGATTGACGTGATGAACATTATTCAGCAGCTAGAACAGGAATACGCGGCCGAGTTGGCCGAGAAGCGTGCCGTGCCGGAATTTTCACCCGGCGACACCGTTCGCGTCAGCGTGAAGGTCGTGGAAGGCGCTCGCGAGCGCGTGCAGGCTTATGAAGGCGTGTGCATCGCGCGCTCCGGCTACGGCCTTAACGAAAGCTTCACAGTTCGCAAAATTTCCTACGGCGAAGGCGTGGAGCGGGTATTTCCGGTCTATTCGCCATGGATCGACAGCATTTTCGTCGTGCGTCGCGGTAAGGTGCGACGCGCCAAGCTCTATTACCTACGCAACCTGCGCGGTAAAGCGGCCCGTATCGTCGAGAAAACCGAGAATCGCGCCAACGCTATCAAGCTCACAGGAGATTTCAAAGGCTTCAAGCGCCCGAAAGGCAAGCCGGACGATCTGAAGCTCATCAAGGGCGTGGAGGACGTTTACAGCCGCCGCTTGAACGAGATCGGCATTTACAAATTTGAGCAACTCGCGAATTTGACCGATGAGGAAATCGTGCAGATCGATGAGGCGCTGAAGTTGAAGGGCCGCTTCGAGCGCGAAGATTGGGCAGGTCAGTCGCGGAACCTGATGGCCGAAACGACAGTCGAGGAAGTGCCGACGGAAGACGACGCGAAATCATAATCTGTATTATTCCGCTTTTTTTCGTCATCCCCGCAAAGGCGGGGATCCAGTGATTGGTAATTAAGACTGGATGCCCGCCTTCGCGGGCATGACATTGCTCATATTTGGGTGGTGTTATGGTTTCGAAAACGCTATACGACAAAATCTGGGACGATCACATCGTCGATACACACCCGGATGGCACATGCCTGCTGTATATCGACCGCCATCTTGTGCATGAGGTGACCAGCCCGCAGGCGTTCGAGGGATTGCGCCTTTCCGGCCGTCGCGTGCGCGCGCCGCATAAAACGCTGGCGGTCGTCGATCATAACGTGCCGACCACCGACCGCACCAAGGGCATCGCCGACCCCGAGTCCGCACTTCAGGTGGAAACACTGGCGCAAAATGCCCGCGACTTCGGCGTAGAGTATTATGGCGAGCGTGATATCCGCCAGGGCATCGTCCATGTGATCGGGCCAGAGCAGGGCTTCACGCTGCCGGGAACCACCATCGTATGCGGCGACAGCCACACCTCGACCCACGGCGCGTTCGGCGCGCTGGCGCACGGCATCGGCACGTCCGAGGTTGAGCACGTGCTCGCCACGCAAACGCTGATCCAGAAAAAAGCCAAAAACATGCGGATCACGGTGGATGGCCAGTTGCCGCCGCACGTGACGGCAAAGGACATTATCCTCGCTGTCATAGGCGAGATCGGCACGGCAGGCGGCACCGGCTATGTGATCGAGTATGCGGGCGAGGCTATACGAGCGTTGTCTGTTGAAGGCCGCATGACGGTGTGCAACATGTCCATCGAGGGCGGCGCCCGGGCCGGGCTGATCGCTCCGGATGAAAAGACTTTCGCCTACATCGAAGGCCGTCCGCGCTCGCCGAAAGGCGCCGCATGGGAAGCAGCGCTTGGTTACTGGCGCACGCTTTACTCGGATGACGGCGCGCATTTCGACCATGAAGTGCGCCTTGACGCCGCCAGCCTGCCGCCCATCATCACCTGGGGCACAAGCCCGGAAGACGTGGTGTCGATCACCGGCACCGTCCCCGATCCGGACGCCATCGAGGACGAAAACAAGCGCGCCGCGATCAAGCGCGCCCTCGCCTATATGGGCCTGACGCCAGGCACGAAGATGACGGACATCCATATCGACAAGGTTTTTCTCGGATCCTGCACAAACGGTCGTATCGAGGATTTGCGCGCTGCCGCCGCCGTTTTGGCCGGGCATAAGGTCGCGGAAACGGTGTCCGCGATGGTAGTGCCCGGCTCGGGCCTTGTGAAGGAGCAGGCGGAAGCCGAAGGGCTGGACAAGATTTTCATCGACGCGGGCTTCGAATGGCGCGAGCCGGGCTGCTCTATGTGCCTCGGCATGAATCCCGATCAACTCAAGCCGGGCGAGCGCTGCGCCTCCACTTCGAACCGAAACTTCGAGGGCCGTCAGGGCTTCAAGGGCCGCACGCATCTCGTGTCGCCCATCATGGCTGTTGCTGCGGCGGTGGCAGGCCGCTTCGTCGACATCCGTGACTTCCGCTAAATTCACGCTGCCACGACCGGGATCGACCCGGTCGTCCACAAAAACAGGGTTGCCCGTGAATAGGACCAGATGGCCGGGTTACTCTTGGTCATGACTGGCATACCGTGGCAATGGGACGGTCAAGCCTTCGCCGCCATCTGCATTTTAGCGGCGTCAAGCGTGTTGGAAAGCAGGCACGCGATGGTCATCGGGCCAACGCCGCCGGGTACTGGCGTTACAGCGCCCGCAACCGCCATTGCCTCGGCGAAGTGCACGTCGCCGACCAGCTTCGACTTACCTTTCTCGCCGGTGATGCGGGTTGATGCCGACGTCGATCACGGTCGCGCCCGGTTTGATCCAGCTACCACGCACCATCTCTGGACGCCCTACGGCGGCGACCAGAATATCGGCGCGGCGGCAAATAGCCTCCAGATCGCGGCTGCGCGAATGCGCGATGGTGACAGTGCAGTTTTCCATAAGCAGCAATTGCGCCACTGGCTTACCAACGATGTTCGAGCGCCCGATAATCACCGCCTCCATCCCGGAGAGGTTCGGGTGAACGCGTTTTGCCAGCATCACGGAACCAAGCGGCGTACAGGGCACCAGCGCTTTCTCGCCCGTCGCAAGCTTTCCCGCGTTCATGGGGTGAAAGCCGTCCACATCCTTCTCGGGCGCGATGGCGTTCAGCACCTTTTGCGCATCCACGTGGGCGGGGAGCGGCAACTGGACAAGGATCCCGTGCACAGACGAATCGGCGTTCAGTTTGCCCACAAGCGCTAGCAAATCGGCCTCTGACGTCTCGGCAGGCAGGCGATGCTCGTTCGAGTTCATACCCGCCGCTTTGGTGGTGCGCACCTTGTTGCGCACATACACCTCGCTGGCCGCGTTTTCACCAACAAGCACAACCGTCAAACCGGGGATGACGCCATAGCGCGCGGTAAACGCCGCCGCCTTGCGGCCCACTTCCGTGACCAAATCCTCCGCAACTGCCTTGCCGTTAATCAGTTGAGCCTGCGTCATCCATCCCCCCTATTACTTTTTGTTCTCTTTTAATGCGGCAATCCGTGCATCCAGTCGCGCGGCCAGTTGGTTGGCCTCGCCCGCAATCAAAACCTGCTTAACCCGCGACTTGCCGCTGTGCGCAACGTTATGCTATATGGCGGCGCGCCAACCCAATTAGCCACAAGCGCGCATAACGCAACGTTGGCCTTACCATTCTCAGGAATCGCGCGAACTCGGGCGTTCACCCAAAACTTGCCGTTCGTGCCACTCACGCTTTCCATCTGATCTGGCAACGACTTGGCGTGAGCCGGACAAAAAGAACAACCCCATTTTCCGCACGCTGATATGGAGTTTTGTGAAGTATCAAATGGCGGAATGCTTATCTGTCTAACGAGCCGCGCGATTTCACTACCTTTATGGAGCGGTAAAAGAGTCGTGAACTTCAGCGCTCAAAAACCGCTTGTTCTCATCAACATTGATATGAACCACGACTGCGTGCTGCCCAGGATTGCCCGGCGAAACGTTTCTGATGATGCCTTGGTATCGATTATCAAAACGATTAAACGAAAAGCCAACGCCATTTTCACGCAAAATTTTATCAATCTTTTCTTGAGAGTCGCCTTGCTTTAGCTCGCTCGAAAGCTTAGGCGACAAATTCTTTGCAACCTCAGGATTGGCTCCCCAGAAAATGTACCATAGAGCGATGTCATCTCGCTTGTAATAGGCGGCAGTCCCCAGCAGAAACATGATCGTAATAGTGCCTACGATTATTCACACGCTTCCCATGTAATCCCCCGGATTTCTAAAATCGTCGCGATCCCATAGAATGCTTAATCACTTTTTCTCTCAGTCCGGTTGCGCTTAGGCTGCAGAGTTGTGCCCGCTGCTTTCTGCTTGGTCAAATCCTCCACCTCCTCGTTCGCCGCAGCGCCCCATTTTAGCGGGTTGTCCTGCGCGTAGCGCTTGCCTAGCTTCCAGGCAATCTCCGCGCGCGCTAGCTCCACGCCGAGATAGAATGCGTGGCCGCCGTCTTCCGCTACATCGAGCTTCGGGAAAAACTGGAATGGATCGCGCTCCACCCAATGCCCGCGACGGCTGAACACGTGCACACCCTCCTCGCTCACGTCGATGCGGAAATTGTCGTCCTTAATTTCGCGCGCGGTGGCGGCGATTTCGTCCGCGCCGTAAGGAAACGGCTTCTTGTCGTGCAGCGACATTAGCGCGTGCGAATAATCGCGTGGCAGGCTGGCGTCTTCGCGCGCGGCGAACATCATGCGACGGGCGGCATCGTGTTCCTCGATAGTGCGCCGCGTGTGTGGCGACACCTGCACGATCAGTACGTTGCGGACGCTAAGCTCGGAGCACACGCCGAGTAGCATCGCGGTGACACCGCCCGAATCCGCGTCCGTCAGTTCGGTGAGGTTGCCCGTTCCCATAAGCATTTCGGCATCTGGGCGCTCTCGACGGAATTCGGCGTAGCGCAGCAGCGAGGCGGTGAAGCCGTAGTGAATCGGGTCGAGGATGGGGTCGGCGAGGCTGACCATGCCCTTCGCGGTCATTGCGTCCGACGCGCGGATGAGCGAGGCGAGGTCTCCGTGCGGCGCAGGAATTAGCACCGGCGTCGCGCCCGTCTCTTCCGCGATCCATAGGTTATGCTCGTTCAGGCTGAGGAGGAAATCGGCGCCCGCGCGCCCGCCCTCCAGCAGTTCCGCCTCGCTAGCGCTGTCAACGCTCACCTTGAGGCCCGCCGCTTTTAGCGCGCGCACCGTGTCCGCCATGTGCGGGAATGGCGTGTCGGGCAGGCAGCCGAGGTCGATCACGTCTGCGCCAGCGCCTTGGTGAGCCAGCGCTCGCGCTACCACAGCTTCGACCGTCATGCGCGGCGCGTCCACAATTTCGGCGAAAATGCGCAAGTCGTGGCGGGAGAGGTCGGGTTTAGCGCCGCGCTTGCCGAAATACTCCGGCAAATCCTTCAACTCCTCCGGCCCGCGCTCAAACTTCGCGCCAAAATGCGTTGAGAGCGCGTCCAGATCGGCGCGGCAGCGGCCGGGCAACACAACGCGATCCGCGTTCACCGGCTGCGGCAGACGGCGCTTGATCAGCGCCTCCGTCATCAGCGCGGCGACCTTCACGCCCATGTCCTGAATGCGCCACTCGCGCCCGCCGAAATCGACTCCAGCCAGCACCTTCTCAAGCCGGGGTTTGGCGAGACTGCCAGTGAGAAACACGATGCGTTGCGACATGCGATGCGCCCATTAACTGTCATTGCCGAGCTTGACCCGGCATCCATTCTATACTCACAACGGCGCTTCATACATGAAAGATGGATCCCCGGGTCTTCGCTTCGCTTCGCCCTAGGATGACGGGTTATAGGTCTGTGTGCGATGCAGTAACGATACGCGCTCCTGCCTCCGCTTTACCACGGATAGCTTGAGAAATTTGCGGCCAGTCATTCGGCCCCAGCCATACGGCTTCGGCGCGGCTTTTGGCGAGGTATCGCGGGAAAAGTGGATCGACGATGCCGCTATCCGCGAGGGCACTCGCAGCAATCTCCGGCTGCGTTGGCGGCGCGGATTTGACCAGCACCACCCGCCTCGCGCCCAACTCGCCAGCGAGCCATGCCGCGAGGCTGTCTGACGTCATATCCCAGCTTTGCGCAATATCTTCGCGGTGGCTCGCGAGAAAAAATGGCGACCACACCGGCGTTGCGCGGCGCACCCAGGCTTCCTCGAAATCGTCGTCCAGTTCGCATAGCGTTAGTCGCGCATCTAGATCGCACAGCGCGCGACCGTATTGCGCCATGGCAAATAGCGCCAATTCGTGTGCGGTTCTGTCGGAAAAAACCATCCGCTCCTGCGCATCCCGCACGGCGTCGGCGAATGGGCCGCCCCCGGGTACAATTATGATCGGCGCAGCCAGCGAGCAAAGCGCGTTGAGCCACAATTTTAGTCTCGGATCGCCGTACAAACTCCCGCCGATTTTGACTATGGAAAGGCCACGACCGGCCCCCAACAGTCGCATCAGTCAGCGGCTCCGCCTGGCATCCGCGTATGTTGCATTAGCGAGTATACATTCGTCTCATGCGCGGGCCTTGCGCGGCGGAAAATCTCCACGCCCAGCGCTGCGCCGGGGATGCGGTCGAGCTTCTCCGCCAGCACGCGCACTGTCGCCGCGCGGCGATCCTTCAAACAGTGTTCGGCGATGCGCTCTACCAGCGTTTCCACAAGCTGGATGTGACCAGTCGCCACGATGTCGCGCACGCCGTTGACGATGTAATCGTAGGAAATGACGTTATCGATATTCTCGCCAGGCGGCTTGGCGGATGGAAAGCACTCGATCTCCACGCTGAAGCGCACACGCTGGGTCACGCCCTGCTCCATGCTGAAAATGCCGATGTTGGTGTCGATCACAAGATCGCGTACCATAACCTTGTCGAGGGGCAACGACGATTGGCGCGCCAATGGCGCGTAAAAACGCGCTGCAAGAATTTGATTATCCACCACGTCCTCAGCACTCCTCAACACGGCTTTATCCTTTATTATAAAGTGGTTGCAGTCTTTTGTCTTGGTGAACCGTTCGTGCGACTGCGCTGGTTCTATCCATATCGAGCGTCTCGCCGCGCTGGCCCGAGACACATAGTGCGCTACGGAAGCCAAGAAAATTGGGGCGCAACGTCATAAGTTGCACAATATCGTGCATTTGCAGCGATCCGGCAAGACCACACAGGAGATTTGCCGCGCGGGTGCGGACTACAAACTCCGCCAGCGCTACGACGTCGAAATGCGCAAGCAATCCGCCGCTTGTTTTGTCGGCCGTGTCAAGCATGACGCCGGAAACGCCCGCACTCGCCAGCTGCTTGACGAAATCGGGCTGAACAAATGACTGCGTCACCGGCATGTCGGCGAACAGAACCGCGATGATTTTTGCGCTCGCCGCAATGGCGCACGCGGCTTGCGCGCATTCCACCGCGCCAGCCCCGTCAAACAGGCCGATTTTAATGAAATTTGCGCCCGAGATTGCGCGTTCGCGCGTCGCGCTGGCGATCAATTCGGGCCGCATCGGCAAATCGCCAACGGTCGCACTGACTGGCCGCGCGCCATTCACTTCAGCGACGATGCGGGCAAGCTCGGCGGCCGAAACAGCGCCCAGCGCGCCCGCGTCCGGCTCCTTGGCGTCGATGATGTCGGCGCCAGCGTCGAGCGCGATGCGTGCTTCGGACGCGCTTCGGACGCTGGCGAGAAAAGCCGTCATGTGCGGGGCCATTGTTACGGCGCGGCGCTTTTTGCGGCTCGCCCATTTAACGATGGCGTGTCGCTTACCACGGAAAATGCGCCGCCGAAAGCCGGGTGGCTGCGGCGGAAGGCCTCCACGGACTGCGAGTCAGAGCGATCCAGGGGAGACAGCGTTACGGGGATGTCGTGCGCGAGTTTTGCAGGAGCTGGCGTGAAAACAAGAATGCGCGTGGCGAGTTTGACGGCCTCGCGTGTGTCGTGGGTCACGAACAGAACCGTAGTCGGTCGCGAGCGCCACAGTTTTATCAGAAGGGCGCGCAGTCCATCCGCCGCGTTTTCATCGAGCGATACGAATGGCTCGTCCATTAGCAAAATGCCGGGGTTGAGCGCAAATGCACGCGCCAGCGCGGCGCGGCGCTGCATACCCAGGGAAATCTGGCCCGGATATGCGTGAGCAAAGTCCGCAAGGCCGACTTCGTTAATCAGGCCGAGCGCTACGTCTCGTGCCCCTTTTTCGCCGTCCAGCACAAGCTCGACGTTTTCCAGCACGGTGCGCCAGGGCAGCAGGCGCGGTAACTGGAACATATAGACGAGGCGGCGTCCATCCTCGCCGAGATTTGTGCGGATTACGCCGTCGAAGTCCGTATCCAGCCCGGCGATGATGTTGAGCATTGTCGTTTTGCCTGTGCCCGATGGGCCGACGACGCAGACAAACTGCCCCTTATTCACCAAAAAGCGCAAGTCCTGCAACGCGACATAGGCGGCCTGGCCACCGCCCGCCGGGAATGTCTTCCGCAAGATGCTCACGTCGAGCGCGATCATTGGCGCCACCTGTTCACCGACCGCTCCCACGGCTGGAGCGCGAACATCTCGATAAGCTGCACGACGGTGATGAAAGCGATGGTGTAGGCTAGGATGTTGGCGACATCGAAAAGCTGGAAATAGGTCTGGAGTTGAAAGCCGACTCCATTGGAGCGACCCAACAATTCTACGACCAGCACGATTTTCCAGACCAGCGAAAGCCCTGATCGCGTCGACGCCGCAAAGAATGGCGCCAGTTGAGGAAGCGTCACGTGTCGGAAGGTCTTCCAGCGGCTCAAATAATAGACCTGCGCCATCTGGCTGTAATCGGGGGACAATGCTCTTGCGCCTTCGCGCATCGTCACGGCGACGTTCGGGATTTTATTCAGAACGACAGCCGCAATGGCCGCAGGCTCATTTAATCCGAACCAGATGTAGCAGAGGATGATGGTGACTAGCGCCGGCAGGTTGAGGAACAGCGTTAGCCAGCTATCAAAAAACTGATTAAACAATGGCGAACGGCCCATCGCGATCCCGATCGCCGAGCCGATGAGCATGGCGATAAAAAAACTGACTGCAACCCGTGCTATCGTCATCCCGACGTGATAGAGCAACTCGCCGTTCTGTACGCCCGCGATCATTGTGGACGCCACCTTGAGTGGGGACGGTAAATAGCGGGGATCGGCGAATGCGGCTGCGATAGCCCAGATTAAGATCAGCGCGAAAACTGATCCTCCAAGCCAGGCGGCGCGCGACAGCGTCGGGTTCATGGCAGTGGCGCTAAAAAACAAGGCCGTTCCAGAAGATGCCGGGGTCAAACTTTACGCCTTTGCCAGTTAATTGCTCGCCGCCCGTTTCGGCCATGAGGTCGAACAGCCTGCCCGCTGCTTTACGGTCGCGCTCGCTCCAGGTATGCAGCAGACCCTCGCGATAGCGTTCGCGCAGAACTTTAAACTCCGCATCCGAGCCTGCCTGCGTCAGCGGGCGGATACGATCCCATTCGGCGTCAGACGTAAGGAGCAGCTTCTGCGCGTTCTGCATGGCGTTGGCGAAGCCCTGAAGAACTTTTGGCTTGGCCGCCGCGAACTTCTCCGAAACTACAAAACCAAGTAGGGGCAGTGGTGTCGGGATGTCGAATTCCTTCATCAACTCCGCGACGGATGCGATTCGGCGATAACCCTCCGCTTCAAGTGAGGCGGTCAGATTCCAGTTATTCAGTACCGCGTCGACGCGCCCGGCGCGCAATTGCTCATTAAGCAGCGGCGGCGCTGCAAATATGAGTTTAGCGCTTTCCGCCAGATCGCCGCTGCCAGTTTTTTTGGAGTAAGCGCGCAGCAGCAGCCAGCTTTTGTCGATTGGGCTGCCAGCTATGCCTATGCGTTTGCCTTTTAAATCGGCGATGGTTTTGATCGGGCTGTCCGCAGGAACAATCAACGAGCCAAGGGCTACGGAATAGGGCACAAAGGTGAAATTTGCCCCTAACGACCGCTGATGCAGTACCCAGAACCAGTCGGTCACGCTTGTGTCAGCATTACCCGAGAGCAACGCCACTTGTGCCGCCTGAGGGCCGATCAGCGTCACTAGTTCCAGGTTAAAGTTCTCTTTTTTATCAAGTTTATGATGCTTGATGACATCCATAAGCCAGCTCACCGTGCCGAACTTCAGTACGGCCGCTCTCATGGTTTCCTCTGCATGAGATTTTTGAGTTTGAAAGGTCAGCGCAGCCGCGATAAAAACCGCAGCCATTAGCGCGCGCGTAACAGTGTTTTGCACGCTAAAGCGGCTATAACTCATAACTCCTCCCAACCCCTCGCTTCTTATGCAAAGCGGCTTTATTTTTGTTCAGATAGTCGATTATCAACAATGAAGCTGAGACCGCGCAACCATGATTGATCCGTATTGCTGCGGATATCTGCACTGAACACTTTTAGTTGCGTGCCAGTTTTAGCATCTCGAACTTCTACGTTTACGTTCAAGATCAGGTTTGAGACTTTTTGCACATAGCCGATAAGTGCAAACTCCACGTTTAAGGGCGCGGCGATCTGCTCAACGCAACCATTACAATCGTGCAGAGACTTCACTTTTTTCACCGCGTCGCGGACTGGAGCAACATCGACAACTTCGTAAAGACCTTTGCGGGTAAGAGCATCACGCAGATAGTCACTCATAAGTTGCAGCCGCTTTTGCTCATCATCGCGCTTGCCATAATCACCTTCAAGGCTAGTGTCTATCAACTCAAAATCGAACACAACGGCGCGCGGCGCTGCTTGTGATGCGACGCTCGCGAAGGTCGTAACCACCAATGCGGCAAGCCATGCACAAACCATTTTGTGATTTATCAAAATCATAAGTCAGCCTTTTCGGACTTTCTCAATGAGAAGCTTTGTATCGCATCATATGCGTGTGAGGGCGTTGATACAACAGTGATCTCCTGAATTTGATTTTCAAGAAATGTTTAAGTAAAAACTTTACGTTCTAAAGTAAACGCGGTTCGCGCCGACTCATGAAAACTATAAAAAAAACTTATTTTTATCTTATTTAATATTTCTTATTTTCCCTGAAGACTCATAGTTGCTTGACTTGCCGGGCTTGGTTGCCTAAGCAGATAGAGATTCCTGAATAAAAAACGTCTTGGGAGGCAAGATAGCGTGTTTAATGGCGATTATCCTCGCAGAGGATTAGCTATTGCCTTGATAGCAAGCGTCACCGGGTTTTCCGGCATGGCCACAGTGGAGGCACAAACACCTCCCGCTGCAATGACCAGGATCGGTATTGGTTATCTAAAACAAGCTGTAATCAAACCGCTTCCCTTATCCCGCCTCGACAATCCGCTTGAAGATGACGGTCTGGCCGGTGCGCGCCTGGCCCTGGAAGACAACAATACAAGCGGCAAATTCCTGAAGCAGGAGTTTGTTTTAAAAGAGGTGCTTGTTCCCGCAGACGGGGATGCGGCGGCGGCTGTGAAATCTCTCGTTGCCGAAGGCTTTATGATGATCGTCCTGGATGCGCCCGCTGCAACCGTGCTGCAAGTTTCGGATGCCGTGAAGGATACTGACGCTGTGCTATTTAATGTTGGCGCGCCCGACACCGATCTTCGCGAAGAAAAGTGCCGCGCCAACGTGCTGCACACTCTGCCAAGCCGAGACATGCTGGCTGACGGCTTGGCGCAATATTTCATCTGGAAGAAATGGACGAAGTGGTTTCTTGTTTATGGAGCTTTGCCTGACGACGTGCTGAACGCAGATGCGATCCGCCGCGCCGCCAAACGTTTTGGCGCAAAAATCGTTACGGAAAAAGAGTATAAGGAAGCGGGCGGCGCGCGACGCACCGATAGCGGGCACGAGCAAATTCAGGCGCAAATGCCTGTGTTCACGCAAGATGCGTCCGAGCATGACGTTTTGGTCGTCGCCGATGAAAATGAAGTTTTCGGCCCTTACGTGCCTTATCGTAACTGGTCGCCCCGCCCTGTCGCGGGAACATCCGGGCTGACCCCCTCAAGCTGGCATCCGGCGCATGAGCAGTGGGGCGCTACGCAATATCAGAACCGTTTCTATAAACTGGCGAAACGCGGCGTGAGGGCTATCGATTATCACGCCTGGTTGGCCGTGCGTTCAATCGGCGAGGCCG
The DNA here is from genome assembly GCA_034440495.1 of Hyphomicrobiales bacterium. Classification (GTDB taxonomy): domain Bacteria; phylum Pseudomonadota; class Alphaproteobacteria; order Rhizobiales; family Rhodomicrobiaceae; genus JAWXCE01. The sequence continues at coordinate 73,443 of JAWXCE010000030.1, forward strand.
CGACACGGGTAAAGTCGGCGGATGCAAAAGCGTTGCGGCAATATTTAAAAGGTTCGGATTTTTCACTGGCCGCTTTTAAAGGGCAAAAACTGACATATCGGCCTTGGAATGGTCAGCTCCGTCACACCATCGTAGTCGGTGACAGGCACATCCCCGTATCATGGTCTCCGCAGCCGGGATTTCTGCATCAAGTCACGCCCCTCGACACGCTTGGAGTTGACCAGCCTGAAAGCAAATGCCGCTTCTGAAGAAAGCGGCGTTTTCACGATAATTCAATTGGAGGAAGCATGATTAAACAGAGCTTGTTTTCGTTTGCGCTCGCATCGCTTATAGCCAGCGTAACACCAGCCAGCGCCTACAAAGTGTTCGTCTCGAACGAGAAAGACAACACCGTGACTGTGATCGACAGCGACAAACTCGAAGTCGTTGAAACAATCAAAGTCGGGGGCCGCCCGCGTGGCATCGCGATGTCGAAGGATGGCAAACACGTTTATCTGTGCGCCAGCGAGAATGACGCGGTGCAGGTCATCGACGCCGCGACTTATAAAGTTTTATACGAACTGCCATCCGGCCCAGACCCGGAGCTTTTCGTTCTGCACCCATCGGGCAACCCGCTTTATGTCGCCAACGAGGACGACAACCTTGTCACCGTGGTGGACGTGATTAACAAGAAAGTGCTGGCGGAAGTGCCGGTTGGCGTTGAGCCGGAAGGCATGGGCATCAGCCCTGACGGCAAGATCATGGTCAACACCTCCGAAACCACGAATATGGCGCATTTCATCGATACCGCGACAAACGAAATTATCGATAACGTGCTGGTGGACAGCCGCCCGCGTTTTGCCGAGTTCACCCAAGACGGCAAATACGTCTACATATCGGCGGAAATTGGCGGCAACGTTTCGGTGATTGACACCAAAACCCGTCAGATCATCAAAAAAATTGAGTTTGAAGTTCCGGGCGTCGCGAAAGAAGCGCTCCAGCCGGTTGGCGTGCGTGTTAGCAAGGATGGCAAAAAAGCGTATGTGGCGCTCGGGCCGGCTAACCGCGTCGCCGTCGTCAACGGGGAAACTTTTAAGGTCGAGAAATATCTGCTGGTCGGCCAGCGCGTGTGGCAGCTCGCTTTCACGCCGGACGAAAAATACATCTTCTCCACGAATGGGGTGTCGAACGACGTGTCAGTCATCGACGTGAAGGAAGATAAAGTCGTCAAATCCATCAAGACGGGAAAACTGCCCTGGGGCGTGACAGTCGCGCCATAAACCTGAAATTAAAACAAGGAGGTCGAAATGAAATTTCTCTTAGGAACAGTGTTCAGTCTCGCAATGGTTGTGGCGTCATTTGTCCAGGCGCAGACCCCAGCGCCAGCCGCCGCCCCGCGCGGAAAGTCGGGATTGCTGCAGGGCGTGATAAAGCTAGAACAGCAGATTACGCTGAGTTCGGGCAAACAGCTGGTTGAAAAGCCTTACGAGTTGGAGGCCGGTAAATATTACCGCCTAACGATCGTGGCTGACGGCTCCGCTGAACTTGCGCTGACCGGCTCTGACTTCTTCCGTAATGTGTGGATCAACGAGATTGTCATCAAGGGCATCGAAATCCGTCCGCTCGGCGTCGATAGCATTGAATTTGACGAGGAGGGCGAAGCGGTCATTTCCTTCGTCACCATCCGTCCGGGCACATTTACCCTGCGCATTCCAAAAACAACCTCCGAAGCGCAACAGGTCGTTTTCAATATCAAGTAACGTCCTTAATCCCAAGTTTTAGAAACTCGTTTAAGCCGGGCCGTCCACAACCTTTGTGGTTGAGATGGCCCGTCGATTGTGGTCAGTTGCTGGCATGAACCTGACGGGCTGCAACTCTCAATGAAGCAACAAGCCCCAACGGCGGCGCTCGATGTGGCCGCCGTCTGCCATAATTACGGCGACCGCAAAGCTCTCGACGATGTTTCCCTGAGCGTCGAGCGCGGCGAATTTTGCGCACTGCTCGGCCTCAATGGCGCGGGCAAATCCACGCTGTTTTCACTCATCACCCGCCTGTTCAGCTCCGCCACCGGAAGCATTGAAATCCTCGGCTACGATGTTCGCCGCGACCCCGGGGAAGCATTGCGCCGCATCGGCGTCGTATTTCAAAGCCGCACCGTCGATGGCGACCTAACCGTGATGCAGAATATGAGCTATCACGCGGCGCTGCATGGCATCTCGTCGCGCGCGGGAAAAACGCTTGCCATGGAGGCGCTGGAGCGCGTTTCGCTCGCCGACAAGGCGCACGCCAAGGTCAGGGAATTGTCGGGCGGGCAGGTGCGCCGCGCTGAAATTGCCCGCGCTCTCATTCACCGCCCAAAGCTACTGCTACTGGACGAACCCACTGTCGGCCTCGACGTTGGCTCTCGTCGCGATATAACCGAACAGGTGCGGCGCCTCGTGCAGAACGATGACCTCGGCGTGCTATGGGCAACGCATATCATGGAGGAAATCGATAGCGCCGATAAGGTTGTGATCCTCCATAAAGGCCGTGTGCTGGCGTCGGGCACCGCAAAAACGATCGTCGAAAAGTCGAATGCGGCAAATCTAACGGCGGCGTTTACGCAAATGACCGGCGGCGCTGGTTCCGACAATAACGGGGATCGGTCTCAATGATTTCGGCGCCTCCTCGATCGACCGGCGTCTCGGTTGCCAGCTATGGGTCTGCCGGTTATGCCCGCTGCCTGGGCGGGATTGTGTGGCGCGAGGCTTTACGCTTCATTCATCAACGAGCGCGCTTTCTCGCGGCACTGGTGCGCCCTCTCGTCTGGCTGTTCATCTTCGCAGCTGGCTTCCGCTCCGTTCTCGGCGTGTCCATCATCCCGCCCTACGAAACCTACGTGCTGTATGAGGTCTATATCGCACCCGGGCTGATCGCCATGATCCAGCTTTTTAACGGCATGCAATCTTCGCTGTCGATGGTTTACGACCGTGAGACGGGCAACATGCGCACGCTGCTGATGAGCCCGTTTCCGCGATGGTTTTTGCTCGCCTCCAAGCTGATTGGCGGAGTCGCGGTGTCACTCCTACAGGTTTACGCCTTTCTCGCCATTGCCTGGTTTTGGGAAATCGAGCCGCCGCTGATTGGATATCTGACGGTGCTGCCCGCGCTCGTGCTGTCCGGCTTCATGCTGGGGTCGCTGGGTTTGCTAATGTCGTCGGTCATCAAACAGCTTGAGAACTTTGCCGGAGTGATGAATTTCATCATCTTCCCGATGTTTTTCGCCTCTTCGGCGCTATATCCACTTTGGCGGATGAAAGAATCGAGCCTGCTGCTCTATAAAATCTGTCTCTATAACCCTTTCACTTACACGACCGAACTCATCCGTTTCGCGCTCTATGGGCAAATGAACTGGACGGCGTTTGCTGTCGTTATGGGATGCACGATTGTGTTTTTTGCTCTTGCCGTACTGGCATATAATCCGTCGCGGGGCGTTATCTCGCGCCGCCCCGGCGCCTCGTAACAGGGTGCGGTTCATCGCGGAAACTGGAAATGATTATGAAAAAATCTTGCATCGTATTGGCTGTCATCACAGGCGTTTTGCTTGCGGCGCCTCCGGCTTGGAGCGCCTCGCCGCTCGACAAGGACTGGCCATGCGTTCAGCGCAAGATCCCTACCTTGAGCGCGGGCGTCGTTTGGTCGGGGCCGCCGCTGGAGCCGGTGATAACCGAATGGCGCAATCATCCGGATGTGGCGCAACTGGTGCCAAAATTAGTGTCGCGGCGCACCAGCTTGGAGGATGCGACAAAACTCATCAGCGACTACGCGGCAAGCGCTGGCGCGGATAAGCTAACGCTCATGACCATGGTTTTTGCTGGCGTATTCTCCGAAATCAACATTCTTCGCAGCGACATCATCAGGGCGATCGAGCGCTTCACCCTCAACCAACGCCGCCGCGCTGATGACATCCGCACCACCCGCGCGGAACTGGGACCGCTCATGGTGAAAGCGGACAAAACGCCAGCCGAGCAGACGCGCGCCACCGAACTGGAGGAGCAGCTTAAGTGGCAGGTTCGCATCCACGAAGACCGGGAAAATTCTCTCGGCTATATATGCGAAACCCCCGTCATCCTTGAGCAGCGCGCCTTTTCTATCGGCCGCGATATCCAGAATGTGATGAATTAGACCATCGCCTTGAATGCAGCCACCGTTTCGGGCAGCTCTTGATCCCGTGGCCATCTACGGCGTTGACCGGTCCCGACTTGATTATTTATCCGCCGGTGATGCTAGTTCTATAAATAGAACCGTTTCGTCCGAAAACCGCGCAACACTTTTCAAGGCGGCGCAAAGCTGGATGCTACGCTATACTCGCAATCATTTTGATGAGGATTTTAACGTAACTGCTTTAAAACTTTAAGGCTCTGGCCGCGCCTTTTCAAGTTTATGTCCATCGAACGCCCACGCCTCGGAGCCATCCGGAAACCAGATGACATTCAAATAGCCATACTCCTCATGCGCGCGCTTGGCGGCGTTCCAGGACATCCAGCAGTCGGCGATGCAATAAATCAGAATTGGCTTTGCGAGATCGCCTTGGGTGAGCCTTACTAGATGGCGGCGGAAATAAGCGTCCGTAGCGGCGCTGAGACGGCCATAGCCGACATCCGGCAGCCAGGAAGAGCCGGGGATACTTTCCCTCACCTTATCGCGCCAGATGATTTGCGGTGGCAGGTTTGGCGGGCGCGCAACGCGCGGCATGACATCGACAAAGACGGTTTTACCTACTAGCCATAACGCGCGCGCTTCCTCGCCGGATACGACGCGAACGCCCTTCAGCGTGTTAGGAACGGGGGCTCGGTAGTCGTTTAGTCTGTAACCGGCTGGTTCGGAGGACGCCGCGCTAAGGCGGTGTTCATCGCCGGGAAACATAGCTAGGAAAACGCCCGCAATGCAAAAATAGCGCAAAGAGCGGGCGAATGTTTTGCTCACTGCGTGATGATCGCGTCCTGCTCGTCAAGCAGGGGCACGCCATACTCCAAAAGGATCGCGTTGATCTGTTTCTGATTTTTGGAGATAAGTTTATTCAACTCCCGCTTCCAGTCCTGATCGTTGGGGCGCACACCAAAGGTTATGCGGTACGCCTGACGCGGGCCTTTGGTCTCATTCACCAGCGGCTGGACGGTCATGGCAACGGATGCGCGTTTCGCATAATATCCGCCAATCGGACCCCATAAAATAGCGGCCTCGATTTCTCCTTTTTCGAGATCTTTTATCATCTGCTCCGAAGGAGATTCAAAGCGGCGGTCGATGACCAGCGCGTAAGGGCGCGAGTTGCCGATAAGCCCGTTAATCGCCATCACGTCTGCAGGAGGCGCGCCCGCGATGATGCCGATCTTTTTGCCCTTCAACCTTTCATCGTCTAGATTGACGAGGCCGTCCAGCCCAGTGTCCTTTTTAAAGACGATAACATAGGCGGAGCGCAGGTAATGGTTGGTGTTCTGCACAAGCTCATCGCCTTGGACGAAGCCCATTATAATATCGCACCGGCCCGCCCTCAGTGTCTGTCGGACGAATCCCGTTGCCTGAGGAAACCATGTGTAGCCGACAGGCACGTCTAGTTCCTTTGCTATCAGCTCCGCAATTTTATTCTCGTAGCCTTCGCCAGCCATATTCGACAACGGCAAGTTGCCAGGATCCGAGCAGACACGAAGCGTCGTCTTGTCGACGAGGTTCGACGTCTCCTGTTGAGCCGTGGCGGCAAAAGCGCTCATTGCTAGCGCTCCGGCCGCCGCGAACAGCGTTCTCCACATTTTTTTACTCCCTAGAATGCGGTCTGAATAGCCGCAGGTTCGCGCTTGATGCGCTTATTATTGCAGGCAGGCGGTCTCATTTGCCTTGAAAGCTTCCGAGGCAGCGTCTTTCTTAGCTGGACGTCCCGGCGGAATAGCCCCATCTGAGCGAGCTTTGAGATAGACCCATATATCGTCGATGTAACAGACCACGTTTCTGTTGGTGCCAAATGACGGCATAACGCTGTTATCGCTAGCGCCAACCCTTTTCTTGCCTTGAATGATAACGGCTTGAAAATCGTCGTATGACAAGGTTTTCACGGAGTCGACTAGCGCTGGCGCATAGGTGCTGCCTTGGCCCTCTGGTCCGTGACACACATGGCACTCCGCATGATAGCGCCGGAAACCGCTGAATGTGTACCAATCAGTCGTGCCGTCAGGTTTTATGCTATAAGTCGGGTTGCCGTCCTTATCGGAAAACTTGCCGTCCTCTTCCGTTTTTCCGTCTGCGGCATGGGCGGGAGCCGATAGTACGAGGCCGACAATTGTAGCCGTTATAAAGAGAAGGCTGGCGCGTTGTATTAAATCCTTCATGTTTCCTCCAGTGTGGTGACCTATGTCCGTGTTCTTGTGAGAATTAATCCTATGAATAACGGGAAATTTTGGAGGAAAACAATGCGACTCAAAGTTCCGGCGCGATTGGTGATCCAAACGCGCCGGATTCATTGCTGTAATTGAGAGCTTATGGAAGCGTGAAGACCGTCAAGCTGCCGCCGAGTGCGGTGAACTTCTTCAGGCCGGCATAGCCGCCAACTGCGCCCAGACCGTCGTTCGGGTTGGTCAGACCAGCCGCGAGGCCGATGCCTGCCCAGCCGCCGATGCCCGAAAGGATCGCAACGTACTGCTTGCCTTTGTGCTCGTAGGTCATGACGTTACCGATGATGCCCGATGGGGTTTTGAACTTGTACAGTTCTTTACCCGTTTTAGCATCAACGGCTTTCAGGTAGCCTTCTAGCGTGCCGTAAAATACGACGTCGCCAGCTGTTGACAGAGCGCCCGACCACACGGAAAACGGCTCAGGGATGGACCAGACGATCTTACCCTTCGTTGCGTCCCATGCGATGAAGTTGCCCATGCCGTCATGGCCACCGTTTGCTTTACCAGCAGGGTACATTGCGAGGGTCGCGCCGACGTATGGCTGACCTGCAGTGTAGCTTACTTTAAAGGGCTCATAGTCCATGCAGACGTGGTTGGTTGGCACATAGTGCAAGCCAGTACGTGGCGAGTAGGAAGCAGGCTGTTGGTCTTTCGTACCGAGAGCGGCAGGGCAGATGTTTTTCGTGTTTACATCTTCGCCGTTTTGCTCGGTCGAGTATTTTGCTAGAACCAGAGGGCGACCATAGGTTGCGGACTTTGGATCCATGTCAACTTTTGAAACCCAGTTAACAACTGGATCGAACTTTTCAGCAACAAGCAGTTCGCCAGTTACACGATCCATGGTGTAGCCAAGACCGTTACGATCGAAATGGACGAGGATGTTGCGCATCTTGCCACCAATTTCTTGGTCAGACAGGATCATTTCGTTGATGCCATCATAATCCCATTCGTCGTGCGGGGTCATTTGATAGACCCATTTCGCCATGCCGGTGTCTGCATCGCGGGCGAAAATGGTCATTGACCAGCGGTTGTCGCCAGGACGCTGTTTTGGGTTCCAAGTCGATGGGTTACCCGTACCGTAATAAACAAGGTTCAACTTTGGATCGTACGAATACCAGCCCCAGGTAGTGCCGCCGCCGATTTTCCACTGGTCGCCCTGCCATGTGTTCGTGCCGGAATCTTTGCCTACTGGCTTGCCGAGGTGAGTGGTTTTAACGGGATCAATGAGGGTTTCGCTGTCTGGGCCAACAGAATATCCGCGCCAGGCAAGCTTGCCGTCTTTCAGGTTGTAGGCAGTAACGCTACCGCGCACGCCAAACTCGCCGCCGGAGATGCCGACGATGACTTTGTCTTTGACTGGAAGAACCGTTGCGGAGTTAGTTTCACCTTTTTTCGGATCGCCGTTCACAACTGACCAGTTGACTTTACCGGTTTTGGCGTCGAGCGAAACGACAGTGGTGTCAGCCTGGTGAAGGATGATCGCGCCGTCAGCATAGGCAACGCCACGGTTAACCGTGTCGCAGCACATGACTGGAATAACGTCCGGATCTTGTTTCGGCTCGTATTTCCAGATAATGGTGCCATCGTTGTTCAAGTCCATCGCGTAAACGATGTTCGGGAACGGCGTATGGACGTACATCACATCGCCGATAACAAGCGGCGAACCTTCGTGACCACGAAGAACGCCTGTCGAAAATGTCCAAGCGACTTTAAGGTCTTTGACGTTGCCAGCAGTGATCTGGTTCAGCGTCGAGTGGCGTGTGTTTGCGTAGTCGCCTGTCTGGATAGCCCAGTTTTTGGCGTCCTTCATTTTAGTCATCAGATCTTCGTTCGCGGTGGCAGCGTTCATTGTGAACGCGGCGCCAGTAGCGAAGCAAAGAGCATACATTGACTTCCGCATGCGGTTCACTCCCTAAGTTAAGGTCTTGTTACAGACCACGATGCCCTAAACGACTAAAGTATGAAGTTAGATCATCGCGGAAAGCTTAATTCGGAATGATCCCCGGCATCGTGTCACAACAGACAATAAAAGCTCATAGCACCGTCAATACTTGACGTTGCTCGTCAAGCCGACGCTGAACTCTTTTGCCGACGCTTTCGAAAAGTGGCCTGCGGTCCCGATCCGCCGCCACCTAGAAGCCGGTTATCGTGGTTTGAGCTTATGATTTTCTTATTATACGTACAAGCGAGTTTTGATCTGTATCCACCAAGGGGTGGATTTCGCAGTGCGGTCAAAAACTTTTGGCTGGCTAGGAAACTGCGACAAACTAGACACGTAACTGTATGGCGTGCTTAAACTCCTAGCAATAGCACTCGGGAATTTGTTCGTGTTGCGCTGCGGTCATATTGCTCCAACTAACGTGGTTGCGTAAATTTGCCGCAGAGTGATTTGTAGTGAAAATTCGAAGTGAGAGAATAAGTTTTTTATTCACGGAGATAATAAACCCATGACTTTGAACATTTTTTTCTCCCTAAGAAAATTTTGTGTATCCTCCTGTAAGGCGTTTATCATCACTCTGTTTGTCACTATGAGTTCATCACATGCTGCCCACAGCACTGCTCAGAAAGACGTCATTGCCGCGCAAATCCTTGAGCAAATCAAATCCGGGGTGAGGGATTTTTCCGGCCGTGAGCTGTCGGGCGTGAATTTATCGGGCGCCGATCTTAATTCTCTGAATTTCCGCGGCTCCAAACTGGACGCGGCTAATTTAAGCGGGGCAAACTTGCGCGGAGCCGAGTTTCAGGGCGCTTCACTAAAGGGCGTCAATCTTACAGAAACCAATCTGGACGTGGCGATTTTCCGCAGTGCTAATTTGGCAGGCGCGAATTTAAGCCGGGCTAGCGCACACTCCACCATCTTCGCGAACGCGGACATGCGCGGCGCCATTTTCGAGGGCGCGACCTTGGTATGTATCTTCGATGGCGCGAATTTAGAGGGCGCCAATCTCCAGCGCGCGCGCATGGGAGCGGATATGAAAAACCAACCTATGGGCTTGATGCGCGTATCCTTAAAGAAAACGAACCTACGGGGCGCAAACCTGAAAGGCGCCGACCTGTCGCGCGCGTTTATGGAGTTCGCTGATCTAACAGGCGCCAATCTTGAGGGCGCAATTCTGGATAAAGCTGATTCGGCGGGAGCAATCTTCGCTGGAGCCAACCTTACAGGCGCGGACATTACCGGGATCGATCTTCAGTCGGCACGTTTAATTGGTATCAAAGGCCGGGATACAATAAAAGGACTTGATACGGTGAGGAACGCCACATCTGCGGCTTGGTAAGACAAATATAAACATGCATGCATCTTTAAGTACGCTCGCAACGGGCTCATTTCTTTATATTCTGGTGTCGTATGCACCGGCATATGCCGAAAATGATGTAACGCCACTGCCCTTAACCGAGGTCGCGCCGGGAGTTTTGGTCTTCCAGGGCGCCCATCAGTTATTTACGCCGCAAAATCAGGGCGCGATCTGCAATGTAGGCTTTATAATAGGCGATGCGGCGGTCGCGGTTATTGACACCGGCGGGTCACTCATTCAGGGCCAGCGCCTGAAGGCGGCGATCCGCGCGCGCACCTCCCTCCCGATCCGCTATGTCATCAACACACACATGCACCCCGATCATATTTTCGGGAACGCGGCGTTTACTCAGGAGGCGGGAGTTCAGTTTGTCGGCCATGCTAAACTCGGTCGCGCTTTAAAGGCTCGCGAACAAATCTATATTACCGCCAACTCAAGGCTTTTGGGCGAGATGGCCGCGAAGGGGCTGCAAATTGTCCTGCCCACGCTCGCCGTCGCAGACACCATGGAGATTGACCTCGGTCGCCGGGTTTTGCATCTCAAAGCACAGCCCACGGCGCACACGGATAATGACCTCACAGTTTTTGACGATGCGACAAAAACCTTATTTGCGGGCGATCTGCTGTTTTCCGGACATCTGCCTGCGATTGACGGCAGCGTCAAAGGCTGGCTTCGGGTGATGGAAAACCTGGCCTCGGTCAAGGCCTCTCGCGTCGTCCCCGGTCACGGCCCAGCCGCAATGCCCTGGCCGGAGGCGATGGCGCCTCAAACTCGTTACTTCGGGCAATTGATCGATGATATTCGCGCCGCGATCCGCTCAGGAACGCCACTTTCAGAAGCCGCGCGAACGGCGGGCGTTAGCGAACAGGGCGCTTGGGAACTTTTTGAGGATTTTAATGCGCGTAACGCCGCTACAGTATTTGCTGAACTTGAGTGGGATGAATAAGACGGCATTGCCGCCCGATTGCCCCATGCAGTGTAGTGATCGCGCAAGTCTACGGATAGACAAAAATTTTACCGATTTCAAGTCTACAAAAACACATGTTTATTTTTTGGTTGTGTTTAAGGTTTCTCTTTTATTTTCCCAATTTAAGAAAGTAAAATTAAAGACTAAGCGTTTAATGATCTCGCAGAATTATTTATAAGAATAAGCCCTTCTCAAAAATAAGAGAACATACGTGCTTCTGGCTTAATTATAAGCGTATAATAAGACTCTTAATTCTTTCTGAGTATTTAAAAATTTGCCATTTGGTCCTTGCGCCTGGGAGGAACCGTACTTAAATATAGATACTGGACGAAATGAATAAAGCGCGTTTCGCCTAACCGGTCAGATAGACAGTCGCCGGTTTACAACATAAGCCTAAGGAGACGACCATGAAAATCTGGACCAAACCCGCCGTATGCGCCGTAGACGCCGGTTTTGAAGTTACCCGCTACCTCCCAGCCGTTTCGAAGTAATATCTTCCGGGGGGCAAATCGCCTCCCGGTTTTGATTCCTTTTCCAAGTTATTTATTACAGGAGACGACCATGAAAATCTGGACCAAACCCGCAATATGCGCAATAGACGCTGGCTTTGAAGTCACACGTTACCTTCCAGCCGTAACGAAGTAAGACGTTTTCAGTTTTTGACAGTGGTCAGCTAGCTTTGAAACTCAAAGTTCTCGGTTCGGCAGCCGGTGGTGGCTTTCCTCAGTGGAATTGCAACGCCCGGCTGTCTCGTTTGGTGCGCGCCGGTGAGCCGGGCTTTCTGCCACGCACGCAATCGAGCTTGGCGGTCAGCGCCGATGGCGAGCACTGGGTGATATGCAACGCCTCGCCGGATATCCGGCAGCAGATCGCCGCCACGCCGGAGTTGCACCCCATAGCCAGTGGCGGTTTGCGCAACTCGCCGATCAAGGCGGTTATGCTAACCAACGGTGACGTCGATCACATCACTGGCCTTCTGAGTTTGCGCGAGCGCGAGCCGTTTACGTTGTACGGCACCCACCGGATTCTGCACACGCTTGATGAAAATAGCGTTTTCCGCGTGTGCGATGCGGCGGTCGTGAAGCGTACAGAGTTTGAGATTGGCCAGGAAATTGATTTGGTTGGGCCAGATGGTGAGCTTGGCCTCACTGTTGAGCCATTTTCTGTACCCGGTAAAGTTGCGCTTTATATGGAAAACGCTTCAAACCTTGCCGCGAATTTCGGCACCGACGCCGGCGATACGATTGCGCTGAAAATTAAAGCGGTCGGCTCGGAAGCGGTGGCGTTTTATATACCCGGCTGCGCCCATGTGACAGAAGCGTTGAAATCTAAAGTGGCGGGCGCAGACGTTTTGCTGTTCGACGGCACGGTATTTCACGATGACGAGATGATGCGCGAGGGCGTTGGCCAAAAAACCGGCGCGCGAATGGGGCATATTTCGATTGCGGGTGAAAACGGTTCGCTCGCCGCGTTTAAGGATGTTTCGACGGCGCGAAAAATATATATCCATATCAATACGACGAACCCAATTCTGGAGCCGGGATCAGAGCCGGAACAAACCGTTCTAACCGCAGGATGGGAGGTGGGATGGGACGGCATGGAGATTGAGCTATGACCATTTACGTGGACGCCGTGCATGTGACCGCCGACGACCCGCAGGTTCCGCCGCAAGGCTTTACGCCTGATGAGCTTGAGGCCGCTTTGCGCCAGGTCGGCGCGGCGCGCTACCACAGCCTGCACCCGTTTCATAAACTGCTGCATGGCGGAGACTTGAAAAAGGGTCAGGTGCAAGCCTGGGCGCTCAACCGGTTTTATTATCAGTGCACCATCCCGCGCAAAGACGCCGCGCTGATGTCGAAAATGACTGACAAGGCCGCTCGTCGCGAATGGCACCAGCGTTATCTCGACCACGATGGTTATGGCGAGGAGGAGGGCGGCATCGAGCGGTGGCTGCGTCTGACCACCGCGCTTGGCCTAGACCGCGATTATGTGATCTCAACGCGCGGTATTCTCCCCGGCACGCGCTTCGCCGTAGATGGATATTACCATTTCGTGCGCGATCACTCGGTGCTGGAGGGTATCGGCTCCTCACTCACCGAGCTTTTTGCGGCGGGCATCCATAGCGAGCGGATCGCGGGCATGTTGGCGAACTATTCGTTTATCGACGACAACATGATGGCCTATTTCAAACGCCGCCTCAGTCAGGCGCCGCGCGATGTAGATTTCGCGCTGAAATATGTAAGGGCCAATGCAACAGACGCGGCCTCTCAGCAGGCCGTCATCAACGCGCTTATCATGAAAACCAACGTACTGTGGTCGCAGCTTGACCACCTTTATTATGCCTACGTGTCGCCCGGCAACATACCGCCTGGCGCATTCCGCCCAGCGCAATAGCCGCGCTCGGCCGCCTCATTTTTCGCGCGCTCTCTGTCCTTCGCGAAAGCGGAATTCAGGACTACAGGCACGGAGCTAGGACTAAGACTGGATTCCCGCTTTCGCGGGAATAAAATTGGGCTACAAGATGGCGATAGAAAATCGGAGTTTACAACGCATTAGAGTTATTGCCACGGAAGCGAGCAAGCCGAAGATGCCTCGCCACGTGCGGCTGCAAATGGATGAGCTGCGCGATCGCTGGGTGGTGCTCGCGCCGGAAAAAGTTATGTGGCCCGACCCGGTCAGCGTAGATGTGCTGCAGCTTTGCGACGGGTCGCTCACCCTTGCTTTAATCGTGGATAAATTGGCGGTCGATTACAACGCGCCGCCTGAAGTCATCAAAACCGACGTAATGGAGTTCGTACAGGAATGGACGGACAAACGATTGTTGCTCCTGTCGTAATATCGCCGCGCCCGGCGCCGCAGCATATCGCTCGGCCTGCGCCTGTCGTTGGCCCGCCGCTTGGGATGCTCGCAGAGCTTACGCATCGCTGTCCGTTGCAATGCGGCTATTGTTCCAACCCGATCAACCTCCTTAAAGCCAACAGGGAAGTCGATACGGCTGGCTGGTTGAGTATCCTCGAACAGGCAGCCGATCTTGGCATTTTGCAAATTCATCTCTCGGGTGGCGAGCCTACGCTGCGTTCCGATCTGGAGCAGTTCGTCGCGCTGCTGGCCCGCAAAGGCGTATACACCAACCTCATCACGGCCGGCACGGTGCTTACACGCGACCGGCTGTTCGCGCTCCGCGATATGGGGCTTGATCACTTGCAACTCAGCATCCAAAGCGTGCGCGCCGACCTGTCGGACAAAATCGGGAACATTAAGGGCGGGTTGGCAAAAAAGCTGGCGCTCGCCGGATGGGTGAAGGAGTCAGGGTTGCCGCTTACCCTCAATGCACCAGTGCATCGCCACAACATTATGGATACGGGCGCGGTCATCGACCTCGCCCTGGAGCTTGGCGCTGACCGCGTCGAGATTGCCAATGTGCAATATTACGGCTGGGCGGCGGTGAATAAAGCCGCACTAATGCCGGAATGGGCGCAGGTGCTGGAGCAAAAGGCGGTCGTCGAGGAAGCGCGGGAGCGGCTGAAAGGCATCCTCAACATCGATTTCGTTACGCCGGACTATTATGCCAAATATCCCAAACCATGCATGGGCGGATGGGCGACGGACGTGCTGAACGTGACGCCGGAAGGCAAGGTGTTGCCGTGCCACGCGGCGGAAAGCTTGACAGGCATCAATTTCGAGAACGCGACGCAAACGCCGCTTGCCGACATCTGGTACAAATCCGAAAGCTTCAACCGCTATCGCGGCTATGACTGGATGACTGATTTGTGCAATTCCTGCGACCGCGTAGACAACTGCTTTGGCGGGTGTCGCTGCCAGGCGATGGCGCTAACCGGAGCCGCCGAAAACGCCGATCCGGCCTGCATCAAATCTCCGCACCATCACCTGATGGCCGAAATCACCGGCGGCTACGCGGGCGAGCAAGCGCCGCCCTTTGTCTACCGCCGCATCACAGCCCAAAACTGAGCATAACTAAAGGCTTGCTAATTGGCCGCATTATGGTTTGCAACGGTGCTAACATCGGCGTGATAATGGATAATCGACTTAGTGATGGTGCTTAGTCCTTCAGAATGTCGATGAGATACTGGCCATAGCCGCTTTTCATGAGAGGCCCGGCGAGTTCTTCAAGGCGGGCGGCGTTGATGAAGCCCATGCGGTAGGCGACTTCCTCCGGGCAGCCGATTTTCATACCCTGCCTCTCTTCGATTGCCTGCACATATTGCGCGGCCTGAAGCAGAGAGGTGAAGGTGCCCGTATCGAGCCAGGCAAAGCCGCGCCCCAGCAGTTCGACGTTCAGGTCGCCAGCTTTCAGATAAAGTTCGTTTAGGCAGGTGATTTCGATCTCGCCGCGCCATGATGGTTTCACCTGTCGGGCGAAGTCGCATACGCGCTCGTCGTAGAAATACAGCCCGGTCACTGCGTAATGCGATTTGGGTTCGGCGGGCTTCTCCTCGATGCTGGTGACTTTGCCGCGATCATCGAAGCCGAGCACGCCATAGCTTGCCGGGTTGGAGACATAATAGCCGAAAACAGTGGCTCCGTGTCTGCGCTGCGCTGCGTCTTGCAACATCCGTGAAAGGTTGGCCCCGAAGAAGATGTTATCCCCGAGAATGAGCGAACAGGCGCCGCCCCCAACAAAATCCTCCCCAATGATAAACGCTTGCGCCAGTCCGTCCGGGCTTTGCTGCATGGCGTAGCGGATATCAAGGCCCCATTGGCTACCGTCCTGCAACAGGTCGCGAAAACTCTGGTTATCGCGCGGGGTTGTGATGATTAGGATTTCACGCACGCCCGCGAGCATCAGAACGGTCAACGGATAATAGACCATCGGTTTGTCGTAAACGGGGAGCAGTTGCTTGGAGGTGGCCTGCGTCACTGGCGCGAGGCGCGTGCCCGATCCGCCTGCAAGGATAATACCTTTTTTTATCATGTGTTTCCTCGCGTTATGCGCGCAGATCAGGATGCTGTTCGTGCTGGTTTGCGCAGCCCGAGCCGATCCCCCTGGTAAGCCCCGTCGCGGATCGGCTGCCACCACTCAGCGTTATGGAGATACCACTCGACGGTGCGCCGCAATCCGTCCCTAAAACTCACTGCTGGCGACCACCCCAGCTCGCGCTTTATCTTGGTCGCATCGATAGCGTAACGCTTGTCGTGGCCGGGCCTGTCCGCGACAAATTTGATGAGATTGCGATGCGGGCGCAAAGACGAGGCAGGCGCCAGTTCATCCATGATGGCGCAGATTTCCTCCACCAGATTGAGGTTTTTCCATTCGGCGCCCGAGCCGATGTTATAGCTCTCGCCAACGCGCCCTTTTGTGAGCACCGCTATGAGGCCCGTTACATGATCGTCAACATAAAGCCAGTCGCGCACATTTGCGCCCGCGCCGTAGACGGGCAGGGGTTTGCCTTCGAAGGCGTTGATTGTCATAAGCGGGATAAGTTTTTCAGGGAACTGATATGGGCCGTAATTGTTCGAGCAATTGCTGATAACGACCGGCAGCTCGAATGTGTGCAGCCAGGCGCGCGCAAAATGGTCGGACGCCGCCTTACTTGCGGAGTAGGGTGAGTTCGGCTGATAGGGGCTATCCTCGGAAAATTTGCCATCATCGCCGAGCGCGCCAAACACTTCATCGGTTGAGATATGGTGAAACCGAAAGTTTTCACGCCGTTCGCCGCTCAAACGCTCGTAATGCTGTAATGCCGCCTGCAACAGAGTGTACGTTCCAATAACGTTAGTCGCGAGGAAGTCCATCGGCGAGTCAATAGAGCGATCGACATGAGATTCCGCCGCCAGATGCATGACAGCATCCGGCTCGAATGCGGCGAACGCCCGCTGCATAGCTGACATATCGCGGATGTCGGCGCGCAGGAAACTGTAGCGTGAGCTTTCGGCCGCGCCCCCCACTGACGCCAGTTGGCCCGCATATGTGAGACAATCGATGTTGAGGACTCGCCAGTTTGTGCGTTCCATCAGCCAGCGCACAACCGCCGAACCGATAAACCCCGCGCCGCCGGTCAGTAAAAGCTTCATAGAAACACTCGCAAAAGTTGCAAGCATTACCATAGGCCGTGGTAATCGTGACAGCAATCCAGTTTACGCAAATTCTCGGAACCGGTGTTTTCGTGCCACCATACACACTCTTGCCGGTGTGTGCCTTAAACCAGAGGTCCCGTTACGCGTACGCGCGCGGCGACCATGTGCGCGGTGTCCTTGCGGTAGGCCGCCATGTGCTCGCTGGCGTCATGGGCCTCAAGCGCGGCGATGTCCGCATAGACCTCGAACGCTATCACGCGGTCGTCTGCGTCCAGAGGCGTCATGACGTGGAAACTCAGACATCCCGGTTCGTTGGCGACGCAAAACTCGCCGTGGCCCTTCAGCCATGCAGCGAATGCATCGCGCTGCCCCGGTGTAGTTCTGACATCTATGCTGAGAGCTATATTAGACATGTTCCCTCCGTGTTCTTGTCCGGTTTAAAAACAGCGGATCTCGGCTTCGGCTTGCGCGCGGCGCATTTCGGCAACCTTCTCACGCAAACCGGGTTCGCTTTTCATCATCCCCGTGCGCTCGCCGCCAACCATTCCAATACTGATGATGGTTTCCGCCTCCACGTATTTATCGTATGGCAGAATGGACGCGATGACGTCGATGGAGCACGAGCAGCGGGTAAGGGAATCGCGCGTTTGCCCGGCGCTTTCCATACAGGCGAGCACGTACTCCACCCTCACTGCGGTGGAGTAATCGGCACTTGTGCTGTCCGCAACCGCAGCGTGATTTGCGCTCAATAACATAACGAACCCCACCGTCAATTTTACAAAGCGCTTCATTTCGGCGCTCCCGCTTTTTTCTCGAAGCGGGCAAAGGTCATGCGTTCGTCGATGAATGGCTGCGTGGGGCCGCTGACCGCCGTGTTCGGAACATAAATGTGGATGTCATAGATGCCGCCCGGAATCGCATCGCTCACTGTATATTCGTAAATTTTGGACTGGAAAACCTCCATCGAGGACGCGCGGGGATCGCCAAGGTAGGGCTGAATCGTCAGCTTGTAGCCAGTCACTTCACGTCCTTCATAGGTGAGCTTAACCTCCTCGACTTTTGTGCTGTCGCGAAAAGCCAGACGCACACGATTGCGGAAGTAGGCAGGCTCCCCTTTTATGAAACGCTTCATCCGTGACAGATCCCACTCCAGAAACAGCGCCGCGACAATGTTGTACTTCGTGTCCGTCATCGGGCCGTGCGTGCGGCCGCGTTCACCGGTGAACATATCAAATGAAATATCGCGCAAACCGGCGGCGCCGCTCTTGCTTGGCATAATATTAAGCGCAGCCTGATCGGTGAAGCTCTCGCCAAACGAGTCTTTGTCAGAGGTTTTGATCTCGAACGAATAGATGAGCTTGCCTTCTGGCAGCTTTTCCAGATATGGCGCATCGAAAATGAGCGTCTGTGCATCTTTGCCATGAGGGTTCGCGGCGTGCCCGATCATTCCTGAAAATAGAATAGCGCACAATGCGCCTACAACGAATGTCGTTCGGCCTGCGGCACAATGAACCATAGTTTTACCCTCTCCAGTTTCCTCTCGCGCCGGTCACTTTTGCCGCCCGCGCATTGTTGTTGTTTTCGTCTTACCGCCTATCGCAGGTTTAGAAAAGACTATACGTAACCGGTCGCCAGTCCGTCGCCCCCGCCCTGTTCACCAAGACGTGACATAAAGCGCAATTATGAATGGCTTGGGTCTTGCGTATCCTTGTTCGAGGGAGACGCCCATGGATGCTTTGCAAACTCTGGCGATTGAATTGTTGATCTCGCTGCAAATCTACTTTCCCGCCGCCAATGCCGCTGCACTGAAATCCCTTCGTGTTGAGACGATAAACCCAGCCGAGTTGCAGAACCGCGTCTGCGGCGCCCCTTGCCAGGTTTGGGCATGGTATTCGCCCGATGGGGTCATTTACATCGATGCGCGTTTAGATACGGCGCGCAACACCTTAGCGCGATCTATCATCGTTCATGAAATCGTTCACCATGCGCAGCATATCGCGCACGGCCATGCGGCGGATTGCGCTGACTGGATTGGGCGTGAGCGCCAAGCTTTCGCCGTGCAATCGGCGTGGCTGCGCTCGCAAGGCGTAAGACCGCCATCGTTTGTGCAGCGGGTAAATTCCATGCGCTGCCTCGAGCGCCCGCGTTTACGAAATCCGAACGCTGGTTTGGGAGGCTAGTTTAGTCGAGCCGGAGCACGAACCCAACGCCCCGCACGGTCTGTATAATTGGCCGTCCGCCGCGCCCGAGCCCTGCGAGTTTTTTACGTAGATAGCCCACATAGACATCCACCACATTGATGGAGACGCCGCCCTGACCTTCCCATAAAGCGTCGAAAATCTGTCCGCGGGACAACGGTTCGCCCTCGTGTTTGACAAACAGCTCCAGCAGCTCATATTCGCGCTCCGTGAGGTCGATGCGCTTGTTGCGCCACTCCACCTCGCGCAGCTTCGGGTTAAGCATAAGCCCTTCGCTAGAGCGCTTTTCTCCAGCGGAGCTTGGGGCTTCTTTCTGGTTCTGGCGGCGTTTCTGCGCCTTGACCCGAGCCAGCAGTTCCTGAAACGCGAAAGGCTTGATCATGTAGTCGTCTGCGCCTGCCGATAAACCCTCGACACGGTCATTTACAGCGTCTCGTGCGCTCAGCATAATGATAGGCGCGGACATGTTTGCACCTTCTGACCGCAGGCGGCGGCACACGTCAATGCCGGATGCGCCAGGCAGGATGATGTCGAGGATGATCGTGTCGTAGAGTGTTTTGCGGGCGGTCTCGATTGCTGCTTCGCCTGAGCTAGCGCAATGGACACTATAGCCCTCAAGCTCGAAACCGCGCTTTAGGAGAGAGGAAATATCCTCGTCGTCTTCCACGATTAGTATCGGCATAAAAAATCCTAGCGGCGCTGATTCGCATCAGCCTCATGCGTCGCCCTACTCAAGTCAATCCTGTTTAACGTGATGATGACGGATAGGCCGGGCCGGTCGCTTTTGCCGCTCGCGCCATTAAGACGGCCCGGACTTTCCAGCGCGATTAGGCCCCGATGCTCCTCGATAACCCATTTGGCGAGCGCCAGCCCCACGCCATGGCTCGTTTCATTGCCTGAGGGCTGATTCTTGCCGCTGAAGAAACGGTCGAATATGCGCGGGATTTCCTCCGCCGCGATCCCGCAGCCCCTGTCGTTGACCTCGATTTTTATGGTTTCGGCGCCCGGTTTCGCCTTTACCGCCACAAACTCTCCAGTAGAGGAATATTTGATGGCGTTGGCGATCACCCCGGCGAAAACCTGCCGCAGCCAGTCCTTGTCACCGTTTACGTATAGATCGCCCGGCCCCGCGTCGATCTCGACAGCCATACCGCGCTGGCGGGCCAAAGGGGCCACGTCGTCATAAGCCTCGGTCAGCGCCGCGCCGACTTCCATCCGCGTAATATTGAGGTCGATACGCCCGCTCTCGGAACGCGCCACGCGCAGCAAATCCTCGATGCGCCGGTTGAGCCGCCGAGCGCGCGCCTGGATCGTCTCCACGCTCTTGCGCAAGGGCGCCGACAGTTTGTCGCCGGATTGCAGCAATGTCACCTCGGCCTCGCCCAGGATGACGGTGAGTGGAGTACGCAGTTCGTGGCTGACATCGGCGAAAAAGCGGCGGCGGTTCTGGTCGATTTCCTCAAGCTTATGGTTTGCGGCGCGTAATTCCACTGTGCGCGCGTCAACGGTCTCTTGCAAATGCGTTTGCGCGGTAAGTAGTTTACTCTCGCGCCGCGAAAGGTTGGTCGCCATGCGGTTGAAGCTGGCCATAAGCATAGTGAACTCATCGTGGCCCTTAAGACGCAGCCTTGTCTCCAGTCGGCCGCTTGAGATCGCTTTGGCGCCGGAGACAATTTCCCCAGTGCGCCGCAAAATTGACTGCACCGGGCCAAAGTACAAGAAAGCTGCTAGCGCCATGGCTCCCGTCAGCACGGCCGTCGCGATTGCGGTGAGGCTTTTTTTGAGTTCCTCCATCGCCCGGCGCGTGCCTGTCACCTCGCTGCGCTCGTCTTCCACAGCCTGCGCCAGCATGGGCGAAAAGCCTAGCCCGAAGACATCCAGCACGCGCTTCATGTTCGCGATCGTGTTCTCGGCGTCTTGCTTGCTCTCCATGACGCTGAACATCTGCCGGTCGAGATTTTGAAACATGGCGCGCATGCGGGCGACGGAAAGCCCCTCGGTCGCTTCGGCGTTTTTCGCCTCGTCCGTATCGAGCAGATTGACCTGACCCTCAATAGACTTGTCGAGGAGTTCAAAAATAGCCATGACCTGAGCTGTCGCATTTGCCATGCGCACGCGGGCTTCATCAGGCGCGCGGCTAAGATCGTTCACATCAATAGCGTAATTGCTGATTCGGCCAGAAAGCAGAACGAGCAGTTCGAGCTGGCCCTGAGAAGCGGAAATGCGCTCCATGTAGTAGTCGGCTTTGCGGATTCCGTCGATCAATGCAAAACCCGTGGCAAGCGCCATCAGTGCGCTGCCGCCGAGCAACGCCAGCGTCTTGAAACGGAGGGAGCCCGTGTAAATGCCCAAACGTCTGATCCAGGCTTGCATCATCCACGCCCACCAAAAGCTGAGACGGCATCGACGTGAAAAGGAACGTGAGGCGGCTTTTCACGCTTTAAGGACGTATCAATGTCAGAAAATTAACTCCCAGCCCCCTCGACAACCTTCTTTAAGCTATCCAGACCAGCACGATAGACGCCGGTGATAGCCTTTACCGCAGCGTCATCGCTCAGCTCTGGCGGGGGATCATTGTTTGGGTAGCCGCGGTAAAAGGCTCCGTTCCAGTCCACTGTAGTTTTACCGCCCTCGCCCGGCTTAACGGTGATGCGCGACGAATAATTTGTAGCCGGTACGACTTTCACGTCAACGGCAGTGATGACGTAAGAAAAGCTGAATTTTTCCGGAGCATAGGTTTCCAGAGTCTCGTTGATAACACCGCCGTTTTTTAGGGTCGTGACGCGCGTCGCCTTGGGCGTGTTGCCTCCTTCCCCTTCCGTTTTTGCGACTCCCGGATGCCAGGATTGATCCTGAAAATTACCGACGACAGCCCACACTTTTTCTAGTGGCGCGTTGATTTCGACGCTTTCGCGCACTTTTTGCCGTGTCGGCCCGTGCGCCTGCGCAACGGTTGCGCAAACCGTTAACGTGGCCACCAACGCCATCCAATGTTTCCAACCCATGATAATCCCGTTTTTTATTGATTGAACAGAGTGATTAAACGTAGTTTGACGCCCTATGCGCAAACTATAACGAATTGCCGCTGTTATGCAAAATCTGGTTAAAGGTTCCGGCTAGAGAGGATTTGTGAATGCGGTGTCCTGCCGTGATCTGGCGCGAGGTTTGACGGCGGAGGCCTGAATGATGAACGCATCGGCAGGCGCCGCGCGCACAAGACCACGCACCGAGTTGCCGAGCCACACCGCGTCCGCGTCGGCCAGATCGCGTAGGGTCAGCGTGGCTTCCATCGCTTCGCCCGCCTCCAGCAACTCCTGGCGCAACGTGCCGGGTAGCAAGCCACTGGCAGCGGCTGGGGTTAACATCCGACCGTTCTTTTCGATAAACAGGTTGGTAAAACTGCCCTCGGTGAGCTGGCCGCGCTCGTTCAGGAAAACCACCTCGTCGATGGGCAGCTTTTGAGACAGACGGATGCGTTCGTTATCATAAAAATCGCGCCGCGTTGTCTTGTGATAAAGGAACGGGTTGGCGGTGTTCATCCGCGTCTCAGCGATGGCGAAACGGAGCACAGAGCTTGGGCGCGCGACAGGCGTCGATGTGACGTTGATCGCGCCGCTTGCATCCAGCGTCATGCGCACGCGATGGCGCCTATCAAGCTGCGAGACATGCGCGGCAAGTGCTTGGCGTAGAGCACAGTCATCGAATGCAAAGGCAAAATGGACGGCAGACGCCTGAAGCCGCGCAATATGGCGATCCAACAGCCAGAACCCGACGCCGGGTCCCCAAAGCAGCGTCTCAATGAGTTGAAACGGAGGAGTGTTATCGGTGAGGAAGCGCATTTTCAACAGGCACTCGTCATATTCGGAAGCCGCGTTCGAATCCTGCACCACGCCGGAGCCGATGCCGATCTCGCCTCGCCCGTTTGCGCCAATCACCAGCGTTCGGATAACGACATTGAAGACGCAATCGCCGCCCGGCGCAACCATGCCGATGGCGCCGGTGTAGACGCCGCGCGGCTCGTCCTCCAGCTCGTTGATGATCTCCATGGCCCGCACTTTCGGCGCACCCGTGATCGAGCCTGGAGGGAAAATCGCTCGCAGAAGAGTTTTAAAGTCGACACCCTCGCGAAGGCTCGCCGTGACCTCCGAAGTCATTTGCAAAACGGTCTGATAGGTCTCGACCGAGAAAAGATCGGTCACGTTTACACTGCCAATGTCCGCGATGCGGCCCAGGTCGTTGCGCATCAGATCGACGATCATCAGATTTTCCGCGCGCGATTTTACGTCGCTCGCCAGCCATGCGGAGAGGCGCGCGTCTTCGCCCGCGTGCACGCCGCGCCGCGAGGTGCCTTTCATGGGCCGCGTCGTCGCCAATCGGCCTTCGATAGTTAGAAAAAGCTCTGGCGATAACGAGAGAATTTGATGCTCGGGCGTTGAGAGCAGGGCGCCATACGGCACTTTCTGGCGGGCGCGCAGGGAGCGGTAAAGCGAGACTGGATCGCCGAAGAAATCAAATTTGGTTTTAAAGGTGAGATTGAGCTGATAGATATCGCCCGCCGCGATATATGCCAGAGCGCGCGCAATTTTCTCATTATAGGCTTTGAAGCTGACCGATGGCGTGATGTTCGAGAGCTGGTGCCCGCCCTGTGTGCGGGCTCCCAGCCACTTGGCGACAGATGCGGCGTCCATTTCCTGACGGCGATTGAACAAACCTATCCAGATCAGCGGCACCGCGCGGTTTGCGGGCAGCCTCGGGGTAAGCCTTGGCTCGAACAAATGGCCGAGTTCGTAGGAGAAGTACCCCGCTGCATACAGACCGCCATTGACCGCCGCCTGAATTCGATCAAGCGCGGCGTCGACTTGCGCCACCTTGCGCGCTTCGACAATCTCGACCGGATCGGTAAACAGGTACGACTTGCCGCCAGGTTCGAGACTATTATCCAGAAGAACGAATGACATGCTTTGGCGTCACATTTCCGCTTGAGTTGCAATTTTCCGAGAATATCACATGATACAGCGTAGGGGCCGCGTCAAGAAAGCCGCGCGGCTTTCCTGTTATCTATAGGTGTGCAACTCTTTCTTCGTCATCCTCGGGGCGAAGCGCAGACCCGGGGACCCAATGTCTCTGGTTCAATAATTGGATTGCCGGTCAGGCCAGGCAATGACGAATGGGGTGCGCAAAGCTCAGTTAGCGCTGGCAGCGCGGGCAGAAGAAGCTGGAGCGCCCGCTTTGCACGATGCGTTCGATGGCGACGCCGCATTGCAGGCATGGTTCGCCGGTGCGGCCATAAACTCCGAATGTGTGCTGGAAATAACCCGGCGCGCCGTTGACCCCGGCGAAATCACGCAAGGACGATCCCCCAGCTAGAATCGCCTCCTCCAGCACGACCAGAATCGCTGCAACCAAACGCTCACATGCGGCAGTAGGCGCGCGGGATTTGGTCGCCAGCACGGCCGCCGGGCGCGTTGGCCGAAGCCCAGCGCGAAACAGCGCCTCGGACACATATATGTTGCCAAGTCCTGCGATGACGCGTTGATCGAGCAGGAAACTTTTCAGCGGTGCGATTTTACCCGCCGCGCGCTTCGCCAAATATTCGGGCGTTAGCTCGTTGCTTAGCGGCTCGACACCGATGCCCTCAAATAGCGGATGCCGCTCCAGCATACCGTCGATTAGCGTCATATAGCCAAAGCGGCGCGCGTCGTTGAACCGCACGCTCACGCCATTATCAAGCGCGAACAGCACATGGTCGTGGATGGCATTGCGGCCGGTCTGATAGACGAAATCGCCGGGAATGTTCGCCGCACCGCCTGCTAGTTCGATGGTGAAGCGCCCGGTCATGCCCAGATGCATGGCGAGCGTCGCGCCGTCATCCAGCCGCGCCATCAGATATTTCGCCCGGCGGTCCAGCGCTTCTATGCGCCGCCCCACGAGCCGCTCGGCGAAGCGTTCGGGGAATGGAAAGCGCAAATTGGCGCGCCGCAGTTCCACGCGGGTGAACGCGGCGCCTTCCATAAACGGCGCAAGGCCGCGCCGCACGGTCTCGACTTCGGGTAATTCAGGCATGACGCTTGATAGCGCGGGGCTTGACGGCGCGCCACCGTTTGTGTGTTTGCTAGAGAATGTCAGACAGCACAAAAAACACCTTCGGATTTCAAAGTGTCGCGGAGGGGGCCCGGCAAGGGCTGGTGAACTCCGTGTTCTCGCGCGTGGCGGATCGTTACGACGTGATGAACGACCTCATGTCGGGCGGGCTGCACCGGCTATGGAAGGACGCGGCGATCAACTGGCTGGGGCCGTCGCGAACCGCTCATGGTCAGCGCCTGCTGGATGTGGCCGGCGGCACCGGGGATATGTCGAAACGTTGGCTGAACGCCGCTGCGCCAGACGCGAGAGCCGTGATATGCGACATCTCGCCCGAGATGCTGGAGGCGGGGCGGCGTCGGCTTGCGGGCCGCTATGGCGACCGGCTGGAATTTCTGGAAGGCAACGCCGAGGCGCTGCCCTTTCCCGACAAGAGTTTCACGACCTACACCATCGCATTCGGCATTCGCAACGTGACCCACATCGACCGCGCGCTGGCCGAAGCATACCGCGTGTTGAAGCCGGGCGGGCGCTTCCTGTGCCTCGAATTCTCCGAGGTGCAAACGCCCGTGCTCGACAAGCTCTATGACGCGTTTTCCTTCAACGTGATTCCCCGGCTCGGCCAAGTTGTCGCGGGCGATGCGGAGGCGTACCGCTATCTGGTGGAAAGCATTCGCCGCTTTCCGAATCAGCAAACGTTCGGCGGCATGATGCGCGCAGCGGGTTTTGCCCGCGTGCAATGGCGCGACCTGACCGGAGGCGTCGCCGCCATGCATTCCGGCTGGCGGCTTTAAAATCATGCTGATAACTCCGTCGCCGCGCTTTTGATGCGGCGTTGATACTTTATGATCTCAAGCAATCCCAAGTAGAAACGGATTTGAGATCAATATTATGAAAACTGAAAATAATTCAGGCACTGGCTTTGACGCCATACGTCTTGCCGCCGCGCTTCTGGTGCTCATCAGTCACGCCTTTCCACTTGGCGGGCGCGACTATGAGCCGTTCATGGCGCTCACCGGCGCTCACACGTTGGGCAATCTCGGGGTCTGCGTCTTTTTCTCGATCAGCGGCTATCTTGTCACCCAAAGCTGGCTGCGCGACCCGCACCCGGGCCGCTATCTGACAAAGCGCGCGCTTCGCATCTTCCCGGCGCTGGTCATGGTGGTGATGTTGAGCGTGTTTGTGCTCGGCCCTATCATGACCCGGCTTTCGACGGCGGATTACTTCACGCATCCTTACACATTCACCTACCTTTGGAACATGACGCTCTGGCGCGTGCAATATATGCTGCCCGGCGTGTTCGAGGCCGCGCTCTACCCGAACGCCGTCAACGGCTCGCTGTGGACGCTGCCAGTCGTATTCGCCATGTATCTCATCCTCCCCGTGGCCGCGATCCTGGCGCGGGCGACAACGCGCTGGAGTTTGCTGGCCGCACTGTTGGCATGTGTTTATCTGGATGCGATCATCTGGGATTGGAAACCGCTTGCGGGCGTCGGCTCGTTCGAGGCGATGCACTATCTGCCGCAACTGGGAGGCTTTTTCTTTGCGGGCGCCTTGTTCGCGCACCTTTCGCGTCAAACTGTCGAATGGCTGGTTTGGCTTGGCGCCGTGGCGTTCGCTTTAAGTTTTTTCGCGTTACACACGCCCTGGTACATGTATTTCTCGATTATTTACGTGCCCTGCCTCGCCATTGGCTTGGGCTGCCGCAAGGCGCCGTCATTCTTGCGTCCGCGCATAGATATATCCTACGGGGTTTATCTTTACGCATTCCCGGTTCAGCAACTCTTTATGAGCGTATGGCCCCACGCGCCGATCTGGATAGCCATCCTCGCGCCGATCCCGCCTACGCTCCTGCTGGCATGGGCATCATGGACGTGGGTCGAGCGGCCCATGCTTCAATTGAAGTCCTGGCGTGGACTGGGGCTTGCAAAACCCGCAGTTCATGCCTCGGGCGCACAAGCTGTCGGCTAGCTGGCGGCTTTAAAATCGGAGGCGGCTGGCGCGAACAACATGCGGCAGCCCCTTCACGCTTTCGAGCAGTTCCTCGGTGATGCGATCATCGACGCTCACGAGCGCCACGGCCTTGCCGCCCGGCTCCTCTCGACCCAGATTGAACGTTGCGATATTCACGCCGCTGTCAGCGAATAGCGTGCCGAGCGCGCCGATATGCCCGGGCTTATCCGCGTTCTCCGTGTAGAGCATGTGCGGCGCGAACTCCGCCTCCATATTGATTGTCTGAATCTGGATAATGCGCGGCTTGGCGTCAGAGAACACCGTGCCCGCTATGCGGCGCTCGCGGTTGGCGGTGCGCACACTCACGCGCATGTAGCTTTCGTAGGCGCCTTCCTGACCGCGCCGCACTTCCTCAACCATGACGCCGCGCTCGCGGGCGATGATCGGCGCGGAGACCATGTTGATATCTTGCAACTGCGGGCGCAACACGCCAGCTATCGCGGCCGAGGTTAGAGCTTTGGTGTTCAAGTCCGCAATCTCGCCCGCATATTCGAGCCGGATCATGGTGATGCCCGTTTCCAGTACCTGCCCGGCGAAGCTGCCTAGCAGTTCGGCAAGTTTCACGAACGGTTTTAGGCGCGGCGCCTCTTCCGCGCTGATGGATGGGAAATTTACAGCGTTCGAGATCGCGCCGGAGATGAGGTAATCGCACATCTGCTCGGCCACTTGCAGCGCCACGTTCTCCTGCGCCTCGTTGGTGGAAGCGCCCAGGTGCGGCGTGCAAATCACATTGGGGAGGCCGAATAGCGGACTTTCCGTCGCCGGTTCGGTCTCGAACACATCGAACGCCGCACCCGCCACTTGCCCCGCCTTGATAGCCTCGGCCAGATCGCGCTCGACCACGAGGCCGCCGCGCGCGCAATTAATGAGGCGAACGCCCTTTTTGGTTTTCGCTAGCGATTTCATGTTGATAATGTGGCGAGTTTTGTCCGTCATCGGCGTGTGGAGCGAGACGAAGTCGGCGCGCCGCAGAAGCTCATCCAGTTCCACCTTCTCCACGCCAATATCCACCGCACGTTCGGGTGAGAGAAACGGGTCGTAGGCGATGACCTTCATCTTCAGCCCTTGCGCGCGATCGGCGACGATGGAGCCGATATTGCCGCAACCGATAACGCCTAGCGTCTTGCCTGTCACCTCAACGCCCATAAACCGGGCCTTCTCCCACTTGCCCGCCTGGGTGGAGCGGTCGGCTTCCGGAATTTGCCGCGCTAGCGCCATCATCAGTGAAATCGCGTGCTCGGCGGTAGTGATGGAGTTACCGAACGGAGTATTCATTACGATCACGCCACGCGCCGTGGCGGCGGGCACATCGATATTGTCAACGCCTATCCCTGCGCGGCCAATCACCTTCAACCTGTCGGCGCCGCGCAGCACTTTTGCGGTCACTTTCGTGGCAGAGCGCACGGCGAGACCATCATACTCGCCGATGATGTCGGCGAGCGCGTCTTTATCGAGGCCAGGGCGCATATCCACCTCTAGACCCCGATCCTCGAAGATACGCTGCGCCATGGGGGATAACTTGTCGGCGATCAAAACGCGGGGCATGAGTTTAACCTTGTCATTGCCGGGCTTGACCCGGCAATCCATGCCACAAGCCCCGGGTTACGTTCTAGATGCCCGGGTCAAGCCAGGGCATGACGGTGGAGGGTTTAAGCCGCTTTCGCGAGTTGGGCGGTCGTGGTCACGTAGGCCCAATCGAGCCATGGCATAAGCGCGGCCACATCCACCGCCTCCACAGTCGCGCCGCACCAGATGCGCAGGCCCGGCGGAGCGTCGCGATAGGACGCGATGTCATAGGCTACCCCTTCCGCATCCAGCATGGCTGCGATCTGCTTCGACACGGCGGCGTTCTTGGCGGCGGGCAGCGACGCATCGGTGAATTTCAGCGTTACGCCGGTGTTCGAGCGCGTCGCCGGATCAACGGCGAGGAAGTCGACCCAAGGCGTGCGCGCCACCCACTCGGCGATTACGGCGGCGTTGGCGTCGGCGCGGGCGTGCAGCGCGGGCAGGCCGCCGATGCTTTCCGCCCAGCCCAGCGCGTCCAGATAATCCTCCACGCATAGCATCGAAGGCGTGTTGATGGTGGAGCCGGCGAAGATTTCGCGATCCACTTTGCCGCCCTTCGTCATGCGGAAAAGCTTGGGCAACGGCCATGAGGGCGTATAGCTTTCCAGCCGTTCGAGCGCGCGCGGGGACAGGATCAGCATGCCGTGCTGCGCCTCTCCGCCGAGCACTTTCTGCCAGGAGTAGGTGGTCACGTCGAGTTTGGCCCAGTCCAGCGACACGGCGAATGCGGCCGATGTGGCGTCGCAGAAGGTGAGCCCCTGCCGGTCAGCAGCGATCCAGCCGCCATTCGGCACGCGCACGCCCGCCGCCGTGCCATTCCACGTGAAGATGACATCGCGCGAGAAGTTGGCTTTCGCGAGATCGGGCAGATGGCCGTAATCGGCCTCGAAAACGCGGGCGTCAGGCAGCCGGAGTTGTTTGATGACGTCCGTGATCCAGTCGCGACCGAAGGCTTCCCATGCAAACACGTCGACTGCGCGCTGGCCGAGCATCGACCACATCGCCATTTCGAAAGCGCCGGTATCCGACGCGGCGGTGATGCCGATCAGATAGTCATCGGGGATGCCGAGCACGCTCCGCGTTTTGTCGATCGTGAGCTTGAGTTTTGCTTTTCCGGCGGGGGAGCGATGCGATCTGCCGAGCGCCGCATTGCTTAGGTTTTGGAGGGAATAGCCGGGCCGCTTGGCGCAGGGGCCGGACGAAAAACACGGATTTTCCGGCCGCGTGGCCGGTTTTGCGAAAGTCATGACTGACCTACCCTTTCAGATAGAAGCCTCCCGTTGGGGGGAGGTGTCCCGCAAGAATGCCTAAACCTCGGCGTTGCGGGAGTCAATCACCCAGAATAAAAACCTGCCTTGCATTGTTGAGGCCGGTAGACCGATGCCAGCCGCAGGGCTATTAGCTTGCCGCTGCGCGTTCCATTTTCTTGCGCTCGTTCGGGTCGAGGTAGCGTTTGCGCAGGCGGATGGACTCGGGCGTGATTTCGACAAGTTCGTCGTCGTCGATATAGGCGAGCGCTTTTTCGAGCGGCATGGCCATTGGCGTAGTGAGCTTCACCGCGTCGTCCTTGCCGGTCGAGCGCACGTTTGTCAGCTTCTTGCCCTTCAGCACGTTGACTTCTAGATCGTTGCCGCGCGAGTGCTCGCCCACGATCATGCCCTCGTAAACCTTGGTTTGCGAGGTTATGATCAGCGGGCCGCGATCCTCCAGATTCCACAGCGCGAAAGCCACCGCCTCGCCCTGGCTGTTCGAGATCAGCACGCCGTTCCGGCGACCCTGAATTTCACCCTTGTGCGGCGAGTAGCCGTGGAAAAGACGGTTCATGATGGCCGTGCCGCGCGTATCGGTCAGGAGTTCGGACTGATAGCCAATAAGGCCGCGCGTCGGCACGTGCAGGATCAGACGCTGGCGTCCGCCGCCCGATGGGCGCATCTCGACCAGTTCGGCGCGGCGCTCGGAGAGCTTCGACACGACGGCGCCGGTGAATTCCTCATCCACGTCGATGATGCATTCCTCGATTGGCTCCAAGCGCTGCTTTGTTTCCTCGTCCATCTGGAAAACGACACGCGGGCGGGAAACCGTCAACTCGAACCCTTCGCGACGCATGGTTTCGATGAGGATGGCGAGCTGCAATTCGCCGCGGCCCGAAACCTCGAACGCGTCCTTGTCGGCGCTCTCGGTAATTTTCAGCGCAACGTTGCCCTCCGCCTCTTTCATCAGCCGTTCGCGGATGACGCGGCTCTGAACCTTGTCGCCCTCCTGCCCGGCGAGCGGACCGTCATTGATGCGGAAAGTCATAGTCAGCGTTGGCGGATCGATTGGCTGGGCGGGCAGCGCCTCGGTGATTTCGGGCGAGCAGATCGTGTCGGCGACTGTCGCTTTCGTCATCCCGGCAATCGCGACGATATCGCCGGGCTGACCTTCGTCAATCGGCAGACGCTCAAGGCCGCGGAAGCCGAGCACTTTGGAGATGCGGCCCTGCTCGATAATTTTGCCATCGCGAGCCAGCGCCTTAACTGCCATGCCCGCCTTCACCGTACCTGAGGTGACGCGGCCGGTTAGGATGCGGCCCAGAAATGGGTCGGCGTCAATCGTGGTCGCCAGCAGACGGAAGGAGCCTTCGATGACATCTGGCTCAGGCACCAGATCGAGCACCATGTCGAACAGCGGGGCCATGCCGTCCTGGGGGCCTTTGGGGGAAAGCGCCATCCAGCCCTGCTTGGCCGAGCCGTACAGCACCGAAAATTCAAGCTGCTCTTCGCTGGCATCGAGGTTGGCAAACAGGTCGAACACCTCGTTTAGCACCTCCTCGTGGCGTTCCTCAGGCTTGTCGATTTTATTGATCGCGACAATTGGCTTCAAACCGATTTTCAGCGCTTTGGACACCACGAATTTCGTCTGCGGCATCGGCCCCTCCGCCGCATCCACCAGCACGATAACGCCGTCCACCATGTTAAGAATGCGCTCGACCTCGCCGCCGAAATCCGCGTGGCCTGGCGTGTCCACGATGTTGATGCGCGTGTCTTTCCACTGCAGCGACGTGACCTTCGCCAGAATGGTGATTCCGCGCTCACGCTCCAGATCGTTGCTATCCATCGCGCGCTCGGCCACGCGCTGGTTGTCGCGGAACGAGCCGGATTGCTTCAGAAGCACATCAATGAGCGTTGTCTTGCCGTGGTCAACGTGGGCGATGATGGCGATATTGCGGATATTCATAAAGGCTCACCTATAGCGCAAATGTTGTGTTATCGCGCGGGCGACCCGGCGTTAATCTCAGACATTGGCATGATTGTTTAACAGCGCGATAACAGACCGCACGTTTATGACATGTACATAACCGAACAAACCGTAAATGGGAAGACCCTTGCTGCACTGCAACAAGGGGATAAATGTCTAAAGCTGGCGGCCGGTAAATTCGCTCGTGTATTCAATATCCTTGGCCGCAGCTTTTATGGTCTCAATCTCCGCCATCTGCTGCTTATGCATGCCCATCGCGTAGTCGGCCGCGCCGGTCTTCTTTTTGCGCTTCATCTTGAACGCCAGAATCGGGCGTGACGGCTCGTTGATGTCAAACTCATCGAGGAAGTGCTCGCGAATCGCGTTGAAGGCGTCCCAGATTTCGCCGCGCGCCTTGAAGCGCTGGTCGGGCGTCGGCGTCCCCTTTCGCGGATCGAGCGTCTCCATGATGATCCGCATATGGTGGAGCGGCGCGTATGGATAAAAGCCGATGCATTCCTCCGTCTCGCCGACGTTGGCGTAAACGATGCGCATATTGTCGATGGTTTCCGAAAGCTGCTGCGCGGTGCGCAGGTAGTCTTCGAGCTTGGGCGCCTCCAGATGCGCGTAATAGATCATGGCGGATTTCGCCTGCACGATCTCG
This sequence comes from Hyphomicrobiales bacterium, assembly GCA_034440495.1. Classification (GTDB taxonomy): domain Bacteria; phylum Pseudomonadota; class Alphaproteobacteria; order Rhizobiales; family Rhodomicrobiaceae; genus JAWXCE01. The sequence continues at coordinate 105,881 of JAWXCE010000030.1, forward strand.
CGCCACTGCTCCCGGAGCGACTGGATGAACTGCGCGCGCTGCTGATAAATCACCGCGAGATAAGCGGCGACGACGGTCGCGATCAGCAACGACGTATCGCGGATGAGGTCGTAAACATTCTGCAGAACGGGGATGCCCGAGAGCTTGGCCGCCAGCGCTGCGCCGATTAGCAGCACGAGGCCCGCCACCACAAGAAAGAGTATTCCGCTCTGCCGTTTCCGCGTCATGCGACCCTCGCCAATAAAGTGCAATGGCTTTAGCGGGTTATCGCGTCGGAGAAAAGACTTTGTATTTGAGCGATTTGCGGCTGGGCTAACCCCAGGTGAATGCGATCTTGTTAAGGGTTGCCCCGCCGAAGCTTTCGATGGCGCGTTGCGAGGGCGCGCCGCCAAGACGGGCATAGAAATCGCACGCCATCGCATTGTCCTCCAGCGCCCAGACCGTCAGGCGCTTCAAGCCGCGGCGGCGCAACTCGCTTTGGGCGGCCAGAAAAAGCCGTTTGCCGAGGCCGACGCCCTGAAACTCCGGCGCCATGTACAACTCGAATATCTCGCCGTCCGCGCCTGACGCCCGCGATACGCCAAGCGATGCATAGCCCTGCGTTACACCGTTGAACCTGAGCACAAGCACATCGCCCGCTTTGATCGTGCGCGCCCATGCCTTGGGGCCGCGCCTTGCTATCATTCTCGTCAAATCCAGATGCGGAATAAGCCCCTGATAGGTCGATCGCCACGCTGCGGCATGTACGCGGGCTAGCGCGCTTGCGTCAACCGGTTCGGCAAGCCTGATCTGGATGAGTTCATCGCCCATTTGGGCGAAATGGTGCGCGCCGCACGTTTTTTCCAGCGCTGCCCGATGGTCAGGAGATGGCGCTGACGATGCCTGTGAAAAGGTCGCGCAGAGGCTGGTAGGCCTGCACATATTGTGTAAGTTCGAGCGCCAGATCGCGCAGCCGCCCCTTCTGCTGGTCATCGCCCGTTCCCTGCCGCATCAATTCCAGCATCTCGTCGAGCTTGGCTTCGATGGCGGGGTTCGAGCGTTTTTCCGCAAGGTAATTGCGGAACTGCTCGACGCCAGGGATGAAACGCTCGTAATCGACGAACGAGATGGTCGTGTTGGTGACGGTTTCGGTGATCGTGTTCGTGATGTTGGCGCCGAGGCCGACCTGTGCGTTCGGCGAGTTCGCGGCGACCATGGCGCCGGGCGATTCGCTGACCATCATGTCCGCGCGCAGTTCCTTGATTTCCTCGACCTTCTCTATCGTTATCCCTTTGACCGATCCCTCGTTGAAATTGACGGTGAAGCCAGAGTCGCTTTGAGGCTCGTCGATTTTCTCATCGAGCGCTTTCTTGACGCCGAGCAGCAGGTTGGCGTCGCCGCTGTAAAACATGCTGAGACCGCCGTCGCATGTCGAAATGGTCAGAAACCACCGCTTGGGAATGAAAAAGGTCGCCGCAAAAAGGATGAGGCCGAGAACGCCGAAGATCGGGGCGCTGAAACCGGGCAGGCCTATGTAAAAACCGGGCAGGCCTATGTAAGCCGCCACAAAACTCGCGAGCGCGGCGACGATCAGCGCACGCTTCACGACAGCCGAGCTTTTGCGGATGACGGTGATGGACGCAATATTCGCAATGGCTATGCTTCGATAGCCCATGTCGATAACATTGTGTTTCACCGACATGAAATCGTATGTCTGGGTTTTACTGTCGCCAGACGCGGCGTCATTCACGTTTTTTTTTTTGCGATAATAGCACGCAAGCAAGCTCCGAGGTAATATTACCGGAAGCAATGTAGTGACGGCCATTGGCGTCGTCAAATTTTAATTACGCAATTTGCATTTTTTGACGTTCAAACGTGTCGGCGCCGCGCCCCCACAAGCCGCAGGCGGAGCGAGTTGAGCTTGATGAAGCCCGCCGCGTCTTTCTGATCGTAGGCGACGGCGCCCTCCTCGAAGGTCACGAGTTCCTGATTGTAGAGACTGTAAGGGCTTTCGCGGCCAATGACGCTCACGTTGCCCTTGTACAGCTTCAGCCGCACCGTGCCGGTGACGAACTCCTGGCTTTTGTCGATCAGCGCCTGAAGCATCTCGCGCTCCGGTGAGAACCAGAAGCCGTTGTAAATCAACTCGGCGTAGCGCGGCATAATCTCGTCCTTCAGGTGCGCCGCGCCGCGATCCAGCGTGATCGACTCGATGCCGCGATGGGCGGCCAGCAGGATCGTGCCGCCGGGCGTCTCGTAAACGCCGCGCGATTTCATGCCGACGAAGCGGTTTTCGACGAGATCGAGCCGGCCGATGCCGTTGTCATGGCCGAACTCATTCAGCTTCGTCAGCAGCGCGGCCGGGCTGAGGGGAACGCCATCGATGGAGACCGCGTCGCCGCGTTCGAACCCGACCTCGATCACTGTCGCCTTGTCGGGCGCCTGCTCAGGCGAGAGCGTGCGCTGGTAAACATAATCCGCCGCCTCGACTGCGGGGTCTTCCAGCAGCTTGCCCTCGGATGAGGTGTGCAGCAGGTTGGCATCCACGGAGAATGGCGCCTCGCCGCGCTTGTCCTTGGCGACCGAAATCTGGTTCTTCTCGGCGAAATCGATGAGCGCCGCGCGGCTTTTGAAATCCCACTCACGCCACGGCGCGATAATCTTGATGTTCGGCTCCAGCGCGTAATAGCTTAACTCGAAGCGGACCTGGTCGTTGCCCTTGCCAGTCGCGCCATGGCAAACGGCATCCGCGCCGGTTTCGCGCGCGATCTCGATCTGGCGCTTGGCGATGAGCGGGCGGGCGATGGAGGTGCCGAGCAGGTACACGCCCTCATACAGCGCGTTGGCACGGAACATGGGAAACACGTAATCGCGCACGAACTCCTCGCGCAAATCCTCGATATAAATTTCCTTGATGCCAAGCATCTCGGCCTTTTTGCGGGCCGGTTCCAGCTCCTCGCCCTGACCCAGATCGGCGGTGAACGTCACCACCTCGCAGCCATAAGTTTGCTGCAGCCACTTCAGGATGATGGAGGTGTCCAGCCCACCGGAGTAGGCGAGAACAACTTTCTTGATGCCGGAGTCAAGCGTCATTCAAATTCTTTCATGTCTACATTGCAAAAACCGGGATAAAGGAAACTTTCGTGCGGGGCAAGAAGGCCGTCGCGCGAAAGGCAAAGTGTGATGATGTCGCGCATATTTTATGTTGTCACGGGGATAGTTTTAACAATTGTCGGCATTTTCGCACTCGATCTGCTGGTTGCTCACCGCCTTCTCGCCCACTCGTAGATTACTCGGTCGCTATTCAATCAATCGAGAAAGGGGAAGTTAACTCCGCGATTTTCTCTGGAAGTCGCGTCATGCTTATTCTGAAAGCGGGAGGTTCGCTTCACACCGCTTTGCCCCCAACTGATCCAATGATTGACCGCCTTCTCGTGAAGGTGACTCCCATCAAGGTCGTTCTTGAGGACAATACCCTAACCGCGCTGATGGTGCTTATTTCATGGCTGCCGTTAGCCGTGTTCATCTGGGCTATGTGGTTCTTTATCGGACGCCCCGTAAGTCGAATGACGGCGCGGATAGAGGCGTTGCTGCAATTGCAGAAATAACGTCGACAAACGACAAAAAATTTGATTTGAAAATGAGTTAGAAAAAGCGCACGAGAGCAATGTAAATATTTGGTATGTCGGTTAAAAATCTGGGAGCGTACCGTGAAAAAAGTTGCCATGAGCCTCGCATTGCTCGCCTTGTCGAGTTTTTACACTGGCGCGTTTGCCGCTGACTCGCCCTGCAAAGGCCTGGAAAACGCAGCCTGCACAAAATCGCCGGCGTGCGGATGGGTGAAGAGTTACACGACAAAGAAAGGCAAAACCATCGAAGCGTTCTGCCGCAAAAAATCCACGCCTAAGCCAAAAGCATAACAACGCGAGGTTTCTGAGGCATTGCGACACGAGCTGATGGATGGCACATGATCCGCCGGGTTATCCTTTTGACTGCGTCGTTGCTGGTGGGCTTTTCATCGGCGATGGCCGACACCCGTTTCGTCACCTAGAACATCGCTAATTTTTGGCATGTACCCGGGGAGCATTTTGACTTTTTCATGTTTGTGCGCGGCGTAATTGTCGAGAACGGCGTGGATCGCTTTGTCCCTGGGAACCTCGCGGTCGATGGCGTTGAGGAAGCGGATGAA
>JAWXCE010000031.1:0-11235 GCA_034440495.1 Hyphomicrobiales bacterium
AATCTGAGCGATGCTAGTGCCCGTCTGATTTTTAGGCTCCGCGTTGCCGTTCTCGATAAGCGGGTCGCTCAGCAGCAGAGTCATGGTGGGAGCTTCGTTCACATCCTCGATGCGAACGTCTATGCTACTCTCGAATGTTAAGCCGCCGCTGTCGGTGACTTTAATGGCGATCGTGTGCGCCGGTTGCTCCTCGAAGTTAACATCGACGCCGTTTTTCAAAATCAGTTTGTCGCCCCTGATTTCTAGGTATTGCGCGTAGTCGCCTGTGACTTCATAAGTGTGTTGGTCGCGGCCATCAGGGTCGAGTGTCTGCAAGGTCGCGATCACCGCGTCGCCAGCGCTGTTCTCGGCGATGCTGTTGCCGGTGGATTTCAGCTCTGTCGGCGCTTCGTTCACATCGTTGACGACCAACTGAAATTCGCGGGCCGTTGAAAGCCCGTCCGAATCCGTTGCGGTGACGGTTAAATTGACGGCTGATTCCGCCTCATAGTCCAAGGTCGCCCCCGCTTTAAGCTGAAGCTGGCCGTCCACCACCTCGAAGCGGCTGTCGGAGACCGTGAAGTTGTGCCCGCCCGTTCTATCCAGATCGACAACAGACAGCGAGCCAACAGCCGCGCCTGCCGCATTTTCAGCGACGCTGCCTGTGGTAAGCGCAATCTCAAGCGGCGCTTGATTCTCCGCCCACTCGAACGCGCCGGCCTCGATCTCCGCCAGAGACACGTTGACGGGGCTTATTTCGAGGCTAAACGACGACTTCGCGCTGAGTCCGCCCTTGTCCGTTGCAATAACGGTGACGGTTGCCTGCGTAGTGTTAGGCACGGCTTGGATAAGGCGCACCGTCGTGTCAAGGTTGGCGTCGTCGAACGAGTTGTCGCCGCCGCCGAACAGGTCTTCCCAGTTTTGCCCGCCTTCGGTTCCATTATCGACCAGGTGGCCGAGCTTATCCGGGTTTAGCGCCGCATCGGAAAAATAGGCCGGAGCGCCTGCTCCATCCAGAGTTTGCTCATCCACCACGGCATGCCAAACGCCGTCGATCTCGGTGAACGTCACTGGCTCGCTATCGTTCAGGTTTGCGTTCGCGCCGCCGTTGGGTATGAGGAAGAAGCCGATGCAGGCCGCGCCAGGGTAGTCAGCCAGATCGAGAAGGACGCTATGACCGCCGCGCTGATGCGCATCGGTTTCGATAACTGCGCCGCCGATGGGCGATCCATTTTCGTCCGCCACGTAATAGCCGACCGCGTTCCTGTATCCCGCGTCTGAGGAAATGACGCTGGTATCGATCTGGAGAACGCCGGTCCCAGGCACTGCATAGCCGCCGCTGGTTTCTTGCAACGCGGTGAACTGCAACGTGGCGGGCGGTGTGCCGCTGATTGCGCCGGTCGCGGGGTCGATGCTGAGCCAAGCCGGGCCTTGCAGGCTGTATGTAAGGTGGTCGCCCGCATCCACATCGGAAAATGCCGCCGTAGTGTTGAGTGCGAATGGTTGGCCAACCGCCACAGTTTGATTGTCGAGCGCTTGCGCGGCGGGAGCCTCATTCACATCGCCAACGGCGAATGATACGGTTTGACTGGCCGAAAGCCCGGCAGCATCTGTTGCTGTAAGCATCAGGCTGACGGAGGGTTCTGCTTCATGGTTGAGGCTCACGCCGGATTTAAGCTTTACCTGTCCGCCCGAGATCTGGAATCTGTCGTCAGAGACGGTGTATGTTAGGCTATCGCCCGCATCCGCGTCGTTGGCCGAAATCTGGCCAATGCCGCCGCCAGCCAGATTTTCTGGTAGCGCTTTCTCAATCAGGCTTTCACCGGGCAGAAATGAAAGCGTCGGAGCTTCGTTCACATCACCCACGGTAATGCTGATCTTTTGCTGTATCGATAGCCCGCCCGCGTCCGTCGCGGTGATGATAAGGTTGTGGAGCGGCTGGCTTTCGAAATCGATCGTCACCCCGTTTTTTACCCTGATCTCATCGCCGGCAATTTCAAAAAACGGGTGGGCACCTTCGATCTCGTAAGTATGCGTGTCTCCAGTGTCAGGGTCTGCGGCCGTTAGCCGGGCGACAACGGCCCCGCCGTTTGAGTTTTCGGAAATACTAATCTCGCCCGTTTCGATATTGTAAGGCGCAGTGTTGCTGGCGGGTTCTGCTGGCGCGTCAGTCTTGGCTCCCACCGCTTCTTTTTCGGGTTTTCGTAGATCGTCAGATTTGTTACTCAATACGTTGCTTTTTGGCTGCGCAGAGTCTCCGCCGTTGTTTGCTGGGGCTGACGTCTCACCGGACTGAGAGGCGCCTTTGCCGGAGGAGCCGTCGTCAAAGCTAGATCCTCCCACCACCTTTGATTGCGGCGCATTGGACTTATCCCCGCCACTATCGCGCGATTGGGAATTTTGGTGCGATGCATCAGACTGAGTTCCGGTTTCGGCGTTTTCCGCCTTGCCGCTGCTTTTCAAAGCCGCTGTGTTGTTGCTTTTGTCGCCAGTTAAAGCGTTGCCCGAGGCACTTTGTCCGCCAGAAAGCGGCATGCCAAGGGGCATAATTTCACTGTCGCTGCTGGCTGGATGCACCCAATCATACCGCTTTTGCGGCGCCGCTTGAGTTTGAAAATCATGGGTCTCCTTCAGCGCCTTGGCTGTCTCGTTTTGCGAGCCGCTCGCGGCAAGACGGTCTGAATTGGGCAATTTAGACATTTGCGATGACCTTCCGGTGTGAATTACCGAACCGATAGCAAGCAACGCTATGGAAGCCTAGATCATTCGCTTCTATTAGTTTATACGTCAAAGTCAAAAATGAAAAAATTTGAAAATAAATTTATATATATCCCATATATAAGTTATAATCACAGGTGTTTAAAAAAAAATCTAGCTAATAGAAATTTTTAATACGAAATAAATATTCATTTAGTATCCATACATGAGGTTTTTACTGATGATTTAATCGAGGTTATAAAGATTTATTGAGGATGAACATGCTTCCCATCCCACACTCCATCGCCGCGCCGCCCGCGCCCTCATTACTTGCCCCGGGTGTGCTGGGTAACGATGAGCCGCTCACCATCACGACAGACCGGAATTTGAAAATCCCGGCGCCATCCGCAATTGTCATCGGCAACACGGTCGCGGCCGCCGCAAGGCGACCTGAACCCGATGCGATAGAGTCGCCGAAAAAAAAGCCGCAAGGTTTGTATGCGGTCATTCTCGACGATTTCCTGACATTGCCGCCAACGGCGATCCTGGCTTCGCTGTTCATCAATATCCTGGCGCTCGGACTTCCATTCACGATCCTGCAAATTTACGACCGCGTGTTGCCAAACCAGGCGGTCGGTACGCTATCGATGCTAATCATCGCGTTGATGGGCGTGATTACTATTGATGCGCTGCTAAAGCGCGCCCGCAATGCCCTCATCGGGCACGCTGCCAAGCACGAAAGCTACCGTCTGCGGATGGATGCAGCGACCCGCCTCCTGTTTTCCAACACGGATGAGATCCCCAAGCAGCCGGGTTGGTACTGGCTCGACCGCATGACCGCCGTCGAGGAGATGGCGGCCAAAAGTAGCAGCAATGACCGCACCGTTCTGCTGGATTTGCCTTTCATCGTTATTTTCTTAGGCATCACGGGCATTATCGGCGGATGGCTGGTGGCGGTGCCGATCGTTTTGATTATCACTTTCTTCGTGATTATCGTTGTGCTTGGCGCAAGGCAAAAAGTCATGCTGCACCAACGCCGCGAAGATGATGATGAGCGTTACGGCTATATCGCGGAATGGCTGAGCGGCATTCGCACCATCAAGCTGCTGGCGCTGGAGCCGCAAATCCTACGGCGTTTCGAGCGGCTAATGGGTCGCGCGACGGTCAACACTTTGCAGTCCATCATCCAAAATAGCCGCATCCTGACGCTCGGGCAGCTTTTTTCTAGCGTTATGATGATTGCTGTACTGAGCGCTGGTACGCTGTTGGTTATTGAGGGCGCGATGAGCGTGGGCGCGCTTGCCTGCTGCAGTCTGCTCGCGACGCGGGTTGCGCAGCCTGTGTTCAGGCTTATGGGCATGTGGACGCAGGTACAGGCCTCAAGTCTTACGCTGTCGCGCGCAGCGGACATTCAAGCGTTGCCGCTACCGACTATGCTGCCTGCGTCTGTCAAATGCTCAGGTGCAATTTGCGCACATGACGTAACCATCAAACGCAATAGTAAAACCACAGATTTATCCGGAATATCGCTCAGCATAGACGCTGGCGAGATTATCGGCATCACCGCCCCCAGCGGCAAGGGTAAGTCTGACCTGCTCGCCGCCATATCCGGACAGATTACGCCCACCAGCGGCACTGTCGAAATCGATGGTGTCGATATCCGCACGCCTAGCGGACGGGCGCTTCTCCGCTCGGTCTTCATGATCCAGGGCAAACCGGTCATCTTCAACGGCACTATTCTGGAAAACATCACCATGTACCGGCGCGGCGCGGCTGTTGGAGCCGCAGTCGAAGCGGCCCAAAGCATCGGGCTCGACGAAATGATCAACCTCCTGCCCGAGGGTTACGAGACCAAGATCGGTGCAGGATCGTCACTTGCTTTGCCGTCCGGCGTTCATCACTCCATCGTCATCGCGCGAGCGCTGGCCGCGAACGCAAAAATATTGCTGGTCGACGAGTTAAGTGCGGCGCTCGATGAGACCACGCACAGGCGCATTCGGAATGCGCTTCTCGCACTGAAAGGCCGCGTGACGATTGTGCTGGCAAGTACGCGTCAGCCGTATCTCAAGCTTGCTGACCGTGTTTTCGAGATCAAGGATGGGCAATTGCAGCCCCACTCCGGATTTTCCGCCGATTTATCGCAGTCGACGAATGGCGTGAGCCAGGTTTTGCGTGCCTCCGCCTCTTTTTCTCCAACGGTGTAATCATGCAAACGACCAAAGCAGACTTAATTTCCAGCCGCAACAGCCCGGCAGTAGACACGGGCCAACCCAGCGAAGCTCAAGCTCGTTTAGGCGGCGCCGATACGCCAGCCTCGCGCTGCCTTGCCAATCTGCTGAAGGCGTTGGAATGGACGGGGGAGGCTCGTTATGTGCACGAGGCGATGGGACTAGGCGCGGATACTTTCGATATTCAGAACTTGCGGATCGGACTGTCGCGCTTGGGGTTTCTAACGCATAGGGAAAACAACACGCTTGAAACCATCACACCCGAAATGACGCCATGCTTATTCGTGCCTGACCGGCATAAAAATGACATCTGGATCATCTTCGGGCACGACGACAATGGCCGTTTAAACGTTTTTAAAAGCCTCACCAATGTAACCGCTGCGGTTCCGCCTGATTACTATGCAGGCCGGGTTTACAGCGTACAAAAAATAGCCGCCGCGACGGAAATGGAACAGCAGTCGCGCAAGAGCTGGTTTTCTACCCTTATTGCGGGCGAAGCGGCGACGATTCGCACGCTTGTATGGCTTACCTTCGCAATCAATCTCGTCGTGCTTGCCGTGCCGGTTTACATGATCGCGGTGTTCGACAAAGCTGTAGCGACGAAATCCTCCAATACGCTGGGGTATTTGTTCGCAGGGATCCTTATCGTACTCGCCATCGAGTTTCTACTGCGCGAGGTGCGGGCGGCAAATCTGGCCTATCTGGGCGCGCGGATGGAGGGCCTTATCATGCCCGCCGCGTTCGGGAGGCTCCTCCTGCTGCCCATTCAGATGACGGAAACAGCGTCCATTGGGTCGCAAATAACCCGGCTCAAACTCTTTGAGGCAGTGAGGGATATTTTTAGTGGGCCTCTCGCCGCCGCACTGCTTGATCTGCCTTTCATCTTTCTGTTCGTGAGTATGGTGTTTGTCGTTGGCGGGAATTTAGGCTGGATCGTTCTGGCCTTCGTGTTAGCGCTCGCTCTGCTTGTCGCGGCCTCGACGCCCGCCGCTCGGGAGAAAGCAGCTCTTGCCGGACATTCCCGGAGCGAAACCCGCAAGTTTCTAATGGAATTCACCAACACGCTCGGCACAATCCGAAGCTGCGGAGCCGAACGGACATGGCTACGACGCTACGGTGAACTGACCTCCGCCAATTTAAAGCATACCATGGCGGCGCATAGCGCGGGCATGAACGAACAGTTGATGTCTCAAATCTTGGTGGTGCTGACCGGCACAGCGATCATCGGGGTCGGTTCGCTCGAGGTCATTGCTGGGGACATGACCGCCGGCACGCTGATTGCCGTAATGGCGATCGTGTGGCGGTTGCTCGCGCCGATTCAGACGGCATTCCTCAACTTGAGCCGACTGAGCCAGGGCGCGAATATGGTGCGTCAGTTGAACATGTTGATGCGGATGGCCCCTGAGTACGATCCTGCCAAGCTGCCGTCGTTTGACAGGCAGTTTAAGGGCCACGTGGCTGTTCGCGGAGTGTCTTTCCGATATACGCCCTATGCCGACCCTTCGCTAAAAGGCGTCAGCTTAACCCTCGAACCTGGCAGTTTCGTTGCGTTGACGGGCAAGAGCGGGTGCGGAAAGTCAACGCTCCTCAAGCTTTTCGCCCGCCTTTACTTGCCGCAGGCGGGGGTGATCTTGTTCGATGGCCTAGATTACCGTCAGTTCAATCCGAAAATTCTACGGCACGCTATGAGCATCGTGCCCGAAGCTCACACTCTTTTTCACGGCACGATTGCCGAGAACATCCGTATTGCTCACCCGATTGCCACAGATGCCGAGATAGAGCGTGTTTTGGAGGAGTTGGGGGCTGCTCAGATCGTGCTGGAAGCCGATGGCGGTATTTATGCCATGCTAGATGGCCGCGATCCAACACTTAGCACCGAGGCTTTCGCACAAACCATTAGTCTTGCCCGAGCCTTCATAAAAAGCTCGCCGATTTACCTGCTGGATGAGCCGTCCGCGCATTTGAAAGAGGCGGGCGACCGCGCCCTGCAAAGCAAGCTCGAAACGCTTAAGGGTAAGGCGACCATTATCCTGGCCACAAGCCGGGCAAGCTATATGTATCTCGCCGGGCGAACCATAGTGATGGAGACGGGACAGATCGTGGCGGATGGTCTGTCTGTAAAAATCGTACCAGAAATTCTGCAAAGACAAAGCCGGGGATGGCTTAATGCGCCAGCTCCAGCGCAGCCCCTCTCCAACGTATCGGTCAAAACAGCTCAGCCAAAGAAAGCGTAAGATCATGACCCGCTTAAATCTCGAACAACATCGACAGCTCGGCGACCTTCTTATTCTGCCCGCAGCGCTGAATGACGACACGTCGGGCAAACAGTATGGCCGGTTAGTCTATGCCTTGGGTGGGCTTATGACCGGCCTGCTGGTCTGGTCGGGCTTTGCCCAAATCCGTGAGATCGCGGCGGCGCCTGGCGCCGTTATTTCGGGCAGCTATGTGCAGCCCGTGCATCATCTGGAAGGTGGCATTGTCGAGGATGTTCTGGCCTCCGAGGGCGAAGAAATTCTGGCTGGACAACCGGTTTTGCGCCTACGGCCCCACGCGGCGGAAAGCGACCTGGAGCAGATCAAATCGCAAAAAGCGCAATTGACACTAAGGCATATCCGCCTCAATGCGTCCATCGCGAACGCAAAGCCTGACTTCGGCATTCTCGCCAAGCAATACCCCGATCTGTCCAAGGAACAACTCGAACTCCTGACCGATGAACGCGCTGGCTACGAAGCCGAGAAGAACAAGATCGAGCTGCAAATCGCCCAGCTTTACGGCGAGACGGAAACCGCCATGGGGGAACTGGAAAGCGCAAAACGGCAGATCGTGATAGAGCGCGAACAAATTGGCATCCGCGAGGCTTCTTTCAATAAAGGCTACACATCGAGAGTCAACTTCCTGGAAGCGAAGTCTAAGTTGGAGACAACAACCGCCAGACGGTCTCAAGCTGAAGGGCAGATTGCCAAGCTCGAACATCAATCGGGGGAAGCACGCCATGAGCTGCGCAAGATTGAGGCCGTGCGGCTGCAAAAACTTGCCGAGGAAAAAGCGAAAATCGCAGGAGAACTCGACGAGATCAGCAACACTCTGCGCAAGCAGCAGGACAAGGTGCAGCGCCTCATTGTCCAAGCTCCCGCCACCGGCATTATCAATCTGATGCCGCACAAGTCTATCGGCGCTGTGGTAAAACCCGGCGATCTCATTGCGGAGATTGTGTCGTTGCAAACCGGCATTCTTGTTGAAGCGCAATTGCAGCCAAAGGATTTGGGCCACGTCAAGGTGGGCGATAAAGTCGAGATTAAAATTTCTAACTTCGACCCCAGCACCGTGGGAGTTGCACACGGCAAAGTCGTTGACATTTCTCCGACCACATTTCAGTCCAAGGAAAGCGTCAATTATTACCGCACTCGTATCCAGGTCAATGAACGGGAATTGCGCAACGGCGCCGAAGTGTGGAAACTGCTCCCTGGTATGGTTGTCGAAGCCAACATCGTTACTGGCTCCAAGTCGCTTTTGCGGTATATGATGAAACCGCTTTACAGCTCACTTTCGAAAGCGTTTGTGGAGCGATAAGTCTGGTTATTGCTTCTCGACAGGGCGCGCCGATACGCTCTAGTCGAAACGCCGCTCGGGCAACCCGCCTGCAAAGGGATAACGCCTCCATTTTGGCCTCTGGGGATTAGTGTTTGGCGCTGCGAGCCGAGGCGGCTTTCGAAAGTGAGCAGGCTGCGGCGCGTGCGTTGATGGTCGCTTTGCCGAGTCAAAAATAGCTCTGAGATAGCGGAAGCCTGACGCTTTCATTCATCTGAAAGTTTTTGTATGAGGCTAATAGCATCCGGCTATGCGTGGAGATATTAAAGACGGAAACCTATGGATCGAACGCGACGCCTGTATGCTGCCCTCACCTATCTCGGAACGCTTCCCTTCATAGGCTCCGCGCTGCTGATGGCTTTTGATATCGCCAACATCCCGTATTTGGGCGCGCCGCTGGAGGTTGCTCGCTCTTATGGCCTGGTTATTGTCTCGTTCATGGCAGGCGCGCATTGGGGGCAACAGATCGCACTCAAGGCGGCTACCCCGATAAACCTGCATATTACCAGCGTTTTCACCTCCTTATGCGCCTGGATATCGCACCTGCTACTGCCTGATAGGGCATTTATGGTTGTCTTAATAGTCTTGTTCGCCGGGTTGCTGGCATTCGACGTCAGACTTCATCGACACGGCGTTATTGATCGTCACTATTTGAAGATACGCTGCGGCGTAACAGGAATAGTCATCACCGCCTTGTTCGTCACCACACTAAGCGCTTAAGCTCTTACACGAGAGCCGTTACCAACACGGCGTTCCGCTTATCACTTATCGGCATGTTGCGCCCGCACGCGAGACTTCTCCGGATCGTAAAACGGGAACGGCACAGCGGCGGCTAAGAGCCGCTTCTGTTGGCTGTCCAGTTTGCCGATCTCCAGCGCCGTGCCGTTTGCGGCATGCACCGCCTCAACGCGGCCAAGCGCGATGTTTTTGTTCAGGATCGGGGACCGCGTGGCGCTCGTCACTTTGCCCACATGCGCACGGCCCACATACAGCGGATCGCCCGGCGCCGCTTTTTCCTGACCCTGCAGCTCGATCCCGATGAATTTCATCCGCGGGTTGGCGCGGCGCGCCTCGATGGCCGCCTTGCCGATGTAATCCGCCGCCTTCCTGGGCGGAACGGCGAAACCGATGCCAGCCTCAAGCGGATCGGTGGTTGAATCGAAATCGTAACCGCCGAAAATCAGCCCCGCCTCGATGCGCACCATGTCGAGCGCCTCCAGCCCGAACGGCGCCACGCCGTGCGGCTCTCCCGACGCCATGATGGCGTCCCACACAGCGGGCGCATCTTTCGGGTGGCAGAAAATTTCGTACCCGAGTTCCCCAGTATAGCCGGTGCGCGATATAAGGATCGGCACGCCGTCATAGCCGCCGATGCGGCCGACGGTGAAGCGGAACCAGCCCAACTCGTCCATCGTCGGGCGTGCGGGCGGCGTCCATACAATGCCGCGCAGGATGTCACGCGATTTCGGCCCTTGCAGCGCCACGTTATGAATTTGGTCGGTTGCGGTTTTCAAGACTACGTTGGCGCCCATCGCCTTCGCCTGCTCTATGATCCATAACAGGCCCAGTTCGTCGCCGCCGATCCAGCGGAAATTGTCCTGCGCAAGGCGGAACAGCGTGCCGTCGTCCACCATGCCGCCATGCTCATAGCACATGGCGGTGTAAACCACCTGGCCGGACGTGAGTTTCGATACATCCCGAGTAACGATGCGCTGCATCAGCGCCTCGGCATCCGGCCCCATGATTTCCAGCTTGCGCAAAGGACTTAAATCCATCAGAGCAGCGCGCTCGCGGCACGCCCAATATTCGTCGATGGCGCCATTCGCGGCGAAGCTGTTCGGCAGCCAGTAGCCGCGATACTCGGCGAAGTTTCGCGTGAGCGCCGACGTGCGCGGGTGGAAGCCGGTTTCCTGCGTGAGTTTCATGGGCGCGTCGGGCGTCATGCGGGTGCCTATCGCTCGGGTGAAGGACGAGGTTGCGGGGTAAACGCGAACCTGGATTTCGGTGAGGTTCCAGCCGTTCGCCGGGTCGATATCGCACGGGCACGAGGACGCGCCGCACACCAAATCGTCGAGCGCGCGCATGAGCACGTAGTCGCCCGGGCGCGACCACGGTTCATCGAACCAGATGTTGTTTTTCGCGTCCACATTGGTGTTGAAAAAGAAGTTGATGGCGGGCCAGCCGCGCCATGCCTCGATTTGCCATTCCGCTAGCGCGCCGTTGAAGTTGTCCGAGCAGTTCGAGTGGCCGAAATAGCCCATGTCCTCGTAATAGCGGTTGGTGCAGGCGAGGTTAAAAGTGTCGTGGCGGCCTACCGTGTCGCGGATGACCTCCACCAGCGCGTTGCGGTCGCGGTCGAAAAACTTGGAGTACAGGCCGGGACGGGGATAGGCCGTGCCGGTCATGCTGCGCGTGGTGGTTGAATCCAGCCCTGACAATTTGCCCTTGTCGAGCGCACGGCGCTGGAAGGCGAGGAAGTCCGAGCATTGCCGCCCGGCTACATCAATGATCTGAATGTATTCGCCCGAAAAAACCTCGAACGAGATCGCGCTTGCAATGTCCACTGTAAGGTCAAGGCGCGGCTCGGCAAGCGGTTCCGGCAAGCGCGGTCTGCCAAGCGGCGCCGGGTTGGCGCGATTGATGTGGATCAGCACGTCCGTCGGCGGCGTCTGCTCCCAAACCAGCATGTCTGTGCCCGGCGCGGCATCGACATCGGACGAGCAAAATGCGCACGGCTGTTCGA
>JAWXCE010000032.1:0-64675 GCA_034440495.1 Hyphomicrobiales bacterium
AGAAACTCTCGACACCGCTTGACTTTACCGTTCTCGGACCGTCCGATGTGCCCGCCGTGCAAGTGCAGCTTTTATTTCAGGTGCAAGACGGCGGCGGGCGCATGTTTATGCTGATGCCCCAGTCGGCGCTTTATCCTATTCGCCGGAAACTGGAGCGCGCACAGGCCGCCGCTCCGGTAAGCCGCGATCCTCACTGGACGAGTCGACTTAAGACAGGCGTGGGCCGTAGTAACGTAACACTCGACGCCGTGCTGGACGGCGATAATTTAACATTGGGAGAAATCGCGGCTTTGCGACCGGGGCAGATTTTGCCGCTGAGGTCGGGCGCCAAAAGCTTGATTACGCTTCAAAGCGGAGAGGAGCCGTTGTTTATGTGCCAAGCGGGGCATGCAGATGGCGTTTTTACTCTGATCGTGGACTCGGTCGTTAGCGAAAAAGATATATTTAACAGTGCTCTAACTGCTTCTCAAGCTTAGGGTCGAGGAAACGGCGCTACGCGCGCAGGGCTTGCGTTAACGCGCCAAGCAGCAGTGTGATTCTAGCACCAATGCGTGCGAGGGGGAGCACTTCGTCCGCGCCGGACGCCTCGGCGAGGCATTTTGGCATGCCGTATACCACGCAGCTCGCTTCGTCCTGCGAAAGATTATACCCCCCCGCCTGCTTTAACTTGACGAACTCCGCCGTTCCATCGTTGCCCATGCCGGTGAGCATGACGCCAAGCACGCGGGCTCCGAACGCCAAGCGTGCGCTTTCCGCTAGAACATCCACGCTGGGTTTGTATAGGCTTTCGCCACGGTCAGCGCAAATTGAAAGCGTCGCCGCATTCACGCGCATGTGCAAGCCGCCCGGCGCGATGTAAACCGTGCCGCTTAATAGCGCCTCGCCGTCCTTGCCCTCCACCACACGCGGCGGGCAAGTATCGTCCAGCCTTTTCGCCAGCGCTGACGTGAATTGCGAAGGCATGTGCTGGGCGATAACAACGGGCACTGGAAGGTTGTCGGGCAATTGGCTGATGACCTGCTGCAGCGCCTGTGGGCCACCGGTGCTGCTGCCGATCACGACAATTTTCGCATTCGAACGATATAATTGAGGTTTGTAATCGGGCTTGGGCAAAGCGGGTGGAGGCAATGCCCGGCGGCTGACCATGGCGCTGGCGGCAGCAAGCAGCTTCTCGTGGATAAGCTCGGTGCCTTGTGCCTTTGGAATGAAATCCACGGCGCCGATTTCCAGCGCTTCTATCGTGGTTTTCGCCCCCTTCTCCGTCACCGCGCTGACCATGATAACCGGGATGGACGTCTCGGCGACAAGCACTCTCAAAGCCTGCAGGCCGTCCATTACCGGCATCTCCACGTCCATGGTGATAACGTCGGGCTTAAGACGCTTCGCCTTTTCTATGGCCTCCTGACCGTTTTCAGCGGTGTCAATAACCTTGAAACGCGGGGATGATTCTATGCGGCGCACCAACGCCCGTCGCATGAATGCGGAGTCTTCAACAACAAGTATGCGGATAGGCTTAATCATTTGACGCCTTCCAGAAAAAGCCGCGAAAATCCATCATGCTACATCGCAAGACGAACTTGTATGAAGCTTGCCGCGCAATGCGAAGGCCGGAACCGCATTGCGGCCCCGGCTTTGTGTTCACCTGCCAAATTTAAGCGGCGGCGCGCACTGTACGCAGAAAATCCCGCACCTCATTTCGCAGGCTTTCGGACTGATGCGATAGATCTGTAGCCGCGGACAGAACTTGGCTGGCGGCAGCCCCCGAAGCTTCTGATGACCGCGACACATTTTCGATGTTCGTCGTCACTTCTCTGGTGCCGCGCGAGGCTTCCTGGACGTTGCGGGCAATCTCCTTCGTCGCCGAGCTTTGCTCTTCGACCGCGCTGGCGATGGCCGCCGCGATGGACGACACTTCCTGCGTGGTTTTCGCGATGGAGGAAATGAACCCGGCAGCGTTTTTAGTCGAGTCCTGGATGCTGAAAATCTGCACCCCGATCTCGGTTGTGGCCTTCGCGGTTTGCTCAGCGAGCGCCTTCACTTCCTGCGCGACCACCGCAAAGCCCCGGCCCGCCTCGCCCGCTCGCGCCGCTTCGATTGTCGCGTTGAGCGCCAACATGTTGGTTTGCGCGGCAATCTGGTTGATGACGTCGATGATGGAACCGATGCGCTCGGCGCCTTCCGCAAGTTCACGAACCTTGCCGTTCATGCTGTCCGCTTCCACCGCCGCGTCGGTCGCGATTTTCTGCGAACGGTGCACCTGATCGCCAATTTCGCGGATGGAGTAGGAAAGCTGTTCAGTCGCCGCCGCGACCGATTGCACGTTGGACGATGCAGTACCCGAGGCGTTAGCACAGATAGCGGACTGGGCTTTGGTTTCCTCGGCGCCTTGCGTCATAGTCCTTGCCGCGCCTGTAAGCTGGGTCGCGCCGGTCGCTACGTTTTGCACAATGCCGCCAACGGCCCGCTCGAAGTTTTCGGCAAGGGTGTTCATTTCCGCCCGGCGCGCCGCTTCTGACCGTTTTTTCTGCTCTTCCTGGTCGGCGCGCAAACGCTCGGTTTCGATCAGGTTGTTTTTGAACACGTTGAGCGCATCGGCCATGGAGCCGATTTCGTCGCCACGGCCAACGCCCGGCACCTCCACGCTCCGGTCGCCGCCCGCCAGCCTGCGCATTGCGTCGATTGTTAAGATAATCGGTTTCGAGATGCCCTGGCCGATGAACCACGACAGGACAAGACCTGCCAGAATGCCTGCAAGGGAAAGGGTTACATTCAGCATACTCGCATTCTCTAAAATCCCCTTCGTCTCCTCTTCGATCTTGTCTGCCTGCTCGACAGCGCGCGCGCGGATGGAGATCCAAGCCCCTTTCACAGCTTCCGTTGCCCGCTCAAGGTCGCCGGTGAGCAGCGTCCGCAGTTCCTGAGTAATTTTTATGGCTGAAGTGGCGGACTGGCGGTAAGTTTCAGCCATTTGCTGAATGTCGTTGATTTGCTGCAATGCTTCCATGTTACCATATGATTTTTCTCGAATGAGGCCCATAATCTTCGTGAAAGCGCTGTAGGATTCATCCAGCATTTGTTGAGCGCCATCATCTTTTTCGCTGCGGGAAATAAGTTTGTTGGCGTAAATCCGAATTCGCATTATGTATTCGAGCGCTTCGGCGGCGTTCATGCGGATCGACGCATCTCCGGTCTTATCTCCAATTGGGTATAGATTTGCAAATGCTGGCGTGAACTTTAAACCCGTTGGATCGAGCACCATCGTGTACAGCCTACGTTGCTCGAGCTTCAATGAGAAGGCTGTCTCGATTAAACGGCTATAATCAGCAAACTGTTTATCTGCCTCACCCGCCATTTCCTTAAATTCTGTTTGAGGCGCAGATTTTTGTAGTTTGTCCAGATCACGGGTAACCACGCTTTTCAGCGCTGGCAACAATTTGGTCTTATTTTCGTCACCCCCAATCATAAAGTCTACGAACGTATAATGGAAACTAAGAAAATCAATGTTTGCGACCATAACCTCTTGACGAAAATTACTGATGCTAATTTCTTCTGACATCTTTGTATTTATTGTATTGAGAGACAGGTATGAAGACCCTGCAACCACGGCAAGAACTAAAATAACGCACACAAAACCCGTTGTAATTTTTTTACTGATTTTCCAGTTTGAGAGAAAGGAACCGCCAGCTCCGGGGGTCCCGCTTTGCGAATGTATTGTCGTCATGTCCTTAATCTCCTCTTTCCATCCGGCTTTTGCGAACGGAATCCCTGTTCAAGTTAAGGAGCATATTGCGCAAGAATGGTTTCCGGCCACCTTATTGGATCAGTAAATCGTGGTTAATTTTCATTTACAAATCAGCTTTCTAACTTCTCACGCTATACCGCGACTCGAAACTGTTTTTCATGCGGCGCGCTAATGGCGCATGTTCGCGCCGATAGCCTCACGTAAGGCATCAGCCGTCTAATGCATTCCGATTGCTGTACGCGACATTGTGCAGCTTTTTCGGGAGAATATGCATGGCCGCCATCTGCGAAATTCAATCGACGCGATTGCTGAATGGCGTTTGCAATATAAATGCCGACGTCGCCGCTTTCGAGGTGGCGGAACATTTTACAAGCGTAGTGGCCAGTCTTTCCTGTGAAGTGTCCGAGACAGTCATTAATATTGGCTGGATTGTTCACGATGTGCATTCAGCGGCGGAGTCCGCCAAAGCCATCGCCGCCGCCACCGAGGAGTTGACCGCCTCCATCACGGTTTTGTCGGAAAGCGCTAACGGCAGTGCAAGTCAGACCGAATACGCCAGCGAGCGCATACGCCATTGTGTAAAGAATGGATACCAGGCGCGCGACGCCATTGGTCTGGTGGAAACGCAGGTAAGCGATATCGACCGGCGCCTTGCCGTTCTCGAAACGGCAGCCTCGCGCATTTCGTCCATGGCCGGAGATATCAACGCGATTGCCAAGCGCACCGATCTGTTAGCGCTGAATGCGGCGATCGAAGCAGCGCGGGCGGGAGAAAGCGGCCGCGGGTTTGCCATTGTCGCCTCGGAGGTCAAAACGCTAGCGGCGCAAACCCGTCGGGCGACGGACGAAATTCATGGCCGTCTTGCGACATTATCGAACGAGATCGCCGAAATTCGCGGCGCCGTTGATCGAGGCCGTAGCTCGGTTACAAGTGGACGCAGTATTATCAATGACATGGCGCAAATGGTGGAAGTGTCTGGCGAGAATTTGTCCGCTGTTGCAGAAGGCGCGAGAGAAATTGCCGAACTTGCCGTTAGACAACGCGCGGCGACAGCCGAAATCGCCAGCCAGGTTTCCGGCATTTCTAGACTGACCGTGAAAACCGACAGTGAAATTGCATCCATTGGGAAACGGCTTCTGAAAGCGGAAGACGCAGCCATACAATCGATGGAGGACAGCGCCTCCCCGTCCGCAATCAAAGCTCTTCTTTGCCTGCCTGCAGACGCGGCTTCCTGGAAGCGTAAGCTCGCGGCAATACTGGTGTGCGCGGAGCCTGCAGGCCATAGCGCGCCAGAGTTCGCCTTGCCCGCCCTTTTTTCAGCGCTGGCAAGACATGCGCCAGATGACGCTCAAATTGTCCGCCTAATAGAAAAATTGAACGCGCAAAGAGATGCAGCGGCGAGGCATGGGCTCGACATGGTCAGGGCCGTGCGCATCCATGACTGGAGCAAAGCCACACCAAGCTACGTCGCCTGTGAAAACTCTTTATCCGATCTCGCCGCCGAAGCTCGGCAGCTTCTTACCCTTCTGGAGCACCAGCGCGATACGAAGCCCTGAGTTTATACGACTTTATAGCAATACTTTAGTGGAGAAAATCATGGCCATCGATCCTAACCTCGCCATCCTCGTTGTCGACGATTACAGCACCATGGTGCGTATTATTCGTAAGCTGCTCAAACAGATTGGTTTTGAGAATGTCGATGAGGCGTCGAACGGCGAGGCCGCGCTTGAGAAAATCAGGGCCAAACCTTATGGCCTCATTATTTCCGACTGGAATATGGAGCCAATGACCGGGTTTCAGCTCTTGCAGAAAGTGCGCGCGGACGGTGCAACGGCTGCCACACCGTTCATTATGGTCACCGCTGAGTCGAAAGCGGACAACGTGGTGGCGGCGCGCAACGCCGGAGTCAGCGATTATCTTATCAAGCCTTTCAATGAGAAAATCCTGAAAGAAAAAATTGATAAAGTTTTTGCTGTGACAGCTTAGTTCAGCATTGGTCAGCCGCCGACGTTCAATGAAGAGTGCGGTAAACGCAGCACATATATAGCCGCGTTTAATAGGTATGAGTTATTTCGATATAACCAACCGCTTTTTGAAACATCAGGCTGCGGGGGGGTGACGTATTGCTGTTGGCATTTCACGTCTTACGTAGATTGAGCGGCTTTCAGGATGCGCTGACAACCCGTCAGTTATGCCCAGCACACTCTCCGAAGCTCCGAGCAGCAGAAACCCATCTGAAGTCAAAGCGCGCGAAAGCCTGTTCAACACATCGGCTTTTCGGGGCACATCAAAGTAAATTAGCACGTTGCGGCAAAGTATGATGTCGAAAGTTCCTAAGGATGCATAACTGTCGAGCAAATTGAGAGCACGAAAGCTAACCCGTGACCGCAGTTTCTCGCTGATCTGCCACACGTTTCCAAGCTGGTTAAAATGGCGGAGGAGCTGCGATGTTGAAAGGCCCCTTTGGATTTCAAACTGGGAGTAAGCGCCGTTTCGCGCTTTTGTGAGAATCGCATCCGAAAGGTCGGTGCCGACGATTTCTATGCGCCAGCCTGACAGCCGGTTAGCGAACTCGTCCATAAGCATGGCGATTGAGTACGGCTCCTGCCCTGTCGAGCAGGCCGCTGACCAGATCCTCAACGTTTTGGTGGCCGAGCGCGCGCCGATAAGCTTTGGCAATACAATATCACGCAACTGGTCGAACGGCGTCTTGTCGCGGAAAAAGTAAGTTTCATTCACCGTCATGGCCTGCGCGACTTCTTTTGCAAGCGCTGGTTTAGTCCCCTTTTCAATCACGCTAACAAGTTCATTCAGACAGGACAATTTCTCGCGGTGAACGATCGGCATCAAACGATTTTCAACGAGGTAAAGTTTGTCCGCTGTAACCACAAGTCCAGAAGTGCGCTTCAAGAATGCACTGAGCATGTCGAAAGACTGAATCATCATGCCTGGCTTCGGCGCGGAGTTGGGCTTGGTCACGATGTTTACTCGCTTTCCGCCGATATGAGGCCGATTTGCTGTAGCTTCAGGCGCAGTATATGTTCGTCGAAAGGTTTCATGATGTATTCGTCGGCCCCAGCTTCGATAACGCGCAGAATTTTGGATTTTTCATTTTCCGTGGTGCAGAACACCACTTTTGCGCGGCCACGGCGCGGCATGGTTTGCAGTTGTTCAAAGAACTCCATCCCGTCCATCACCGGCATATTCCAGTCGAGAAGAATCACGTCCGGCATGGTTTGGCGGCAGTAGTTTAATGCGGCGGCGCCGTTTTCAGCCTCCTGCACGCTGAAGTTTAGCGACGCCAGCATACGTTTGGCGATTTTGCGAATAACCGCCGAGTCATCGACGACAAGTGCGTGTTTCATGCTATTATTCCTCTCGTCGCGAGGGTTTTTGAGGATAGTCATGACTTGTCGAAATCGAAAATGGCTTCAATGTTGAGTGCGGGTATTAGCAGTTTGCCCACTCTGTACAGCGCGGTCGTAAGGCGCGAACGCTCATGGTCGAAATGCGGGGGCACAGGGATTTCCATCGACCGCGCCACGACCAGCACGTCGCCAACCTGATCCACAATCAGCGCGAAGTTTTCTGAACGGTGCTCGATTCCGATGGCAAGCCCATTTTGCACGCCCTCCGAGCCTCCCGCTATTTTCAGCCGTCTGCGTAGGCTGACTGCCGTGACGATTCGCCCGCGCAAGTTGACCAGCCCGGCGATGTCTGGATGGGCGAATGGGACAGGCGTGACCGAGGATATGCGAAACACAGTCTGCGTTCGTGCGACCGGCAGGCCAAAGATTTCACCGGCGACAAAAACCGTAAAGTAACTTTCCTCGCCGACTGTTGTAACCCTCATATCCGTCGCAGTTTCGAGTGCGTTTTTCATGCCGCCATCTCCGGCGTAAAGAATGAATCGCCTGTAAATGACTTCGTTTCGCAAGCCAGGATGGCCGCCAGGGCGTTAAGAACGGACTGAGTTTCAAACTTGTTGATGACCATGACCGGCCCGCGTGCAGTTTCAGCCGTGAACGTGCCGGACGCCGTTAGGCCAATGACTGGGAGAGGTGCGCCGTACTCCATGCGGAAGAGACCAGCGCCCGCGGCGCCAAGCTGGTCGTTATCTGCATCCGCAATCAATGCATCGAAAAGCCCGTTTTGCTTGACGGCCAGTTCCGCCTCCGCAAACGACTTCACGACTGTAACGTTATACCTTGCGGCTATGAGAACGGGCGAGAGCATATCGCGGACAAAGCCGTCGGGATCTATCACGACCACACGCTTACCCAGATCATCGCTTTGCGAGTGGGCGCCTGCAAAAGCCGAACTTAAGTAATAGGATATATCGACGAAATCGACGGGCTGTCCGTCAATCGCAGCAGCGCCGACGATGGCGCCTCCCGATGCTGGAAGCTGGACAATAAGTTCTTCTTCGACAATGTCGATGATCTGCTCGACCAACAGGCCCATGGAGCGGCCTCGCGCTATAATGACCAAAGCGGGAAAGGCTTTCTCGCCGGGTCGGATGTCATGATGCATTGGAATAAGAGGCATCAACCGTTTTTGATGAAGCGTGACCCAGCCGCCGTTGGTTTCATACACATTATCCGGCTTAATCATCTCGATGCGCCCGACCAGAGATACCGGAAGGGCTTTTAATGCGCCCGGCCCAGCGCGGAACAGCAGCAGTCTCGTCGCGCCGGACAATGCAAGGTCTTTCAAGGCTTCCCGTTTTTTCTCAGCCTGTTTTTCAATGCCAAGCCCGCTGCCAAGCCCCGCCGGATCAAGGATCAGCACCACTGAACCATCGCCGAGAATTGTGTGGCCTGAAAAAGTCTTCAGATGCGCCAATGAAGCGCTGAGTGGCTTGACGACAATTTCCTGAATATCAATGACAGCGTCCACGATGATGCCGAAAGCGCCGCCGCCAACGCGCATAATGACCGCCAGCCTGTCAGGCGCGGGGGTCTCCGTGATCCGGTTAAGGCCGAGCACGGATTGCAGATCGACAACGGGGATGACCTCTTCCCGCAGCTTAAGAACAAGCGAATTCTGCACTTCCTCAACCACATCGGTGCCCGATCCGACGGCGACAGCCTCGACCACCGCATGCTGCGGCAAAGCGAAACGCTGTCCCGCCGCCACGATAATCAAAGCTGGAGCAATGGCCAGCGTCAGCGGAATTTTAAGCGAGAACACGCAACCACGCCCCGGCTTGGACGTGACTGATACCGATCCGCCGATGAGTTCGATATTCGACCGCACCACGTCCATACCAACGCCACGCCCTGAAACGTTTGTTACGGTGACGGCAGTTGAAAAACCCGGTTCAAAAATGAAGCGGTAGACATCCTCCTCGCTCATGCGGGCAAGATCGGCCTCGGTCGCGAGTTTCTGCGTTAACACTTTTTGTTTGATGCGCTCAAGATCCAGCCCCTTGCCGTCATCGGTGATGGCGATGGTGATCTGTCCGGCCTCGTGCGAGGCGGCGACGCGGATTTCGCCGAATTCGGGCTTGCCGGCCGCCGCGCGCGCCATCGGCATTTCGATGCCATGATCGGCGCTGTTGCGGATGAGGTGCGTGAGCGGATCGCGCAGCACTTCGATAAGCTGGCGGTCAAGCTCGGTGTCATCGCCTTCGGTTACAAGATCGATTTTTTTGCCGAGTTCGCCCGAAAGCTCGCGTACGAGGCGTGGCAGGTTTGAGAACAGGCGGCTTACCGGCTGCATACGGGCGCGCATAACGGCATCTTGTAAGTCCGTGGTCAGGCTAGAAAGTCGCTGAAGCGGCGCTTTCACCAGGTCGTCCTCTCGGTGCCGCGTCAGTTCAAGCAACTGGTTGCGGGTGAGAACAAGCTCAGACACAAGCTGCATAATGCGCTCGATGGTGTCGACAGCGACACGGATGGTCTCCGGCCCCTTCGCGGCGGCGGACGCTTTTTGCATGCGCACGGGCTCGCCTGTGGAAGCGGGGATAGCGGCAGAGTTATTGTCCGCAGTGGCAATGCTGGGAAGCGCCGCGTTAGGATTTCTGGCGTTCTCGGCCTGAGCGTCCAGCGGTTCCGTCAAATCGCGGTCATCGCCATCCGGCTCCACGCCATTCTGCTCAATCTCCTCAAGCAAAACTTTAATCCGGTCGATTGCGCCCAGAATGAGCGAAACCGTGGTCTGAGTAGGCGGAGCGCCGTCGCGCAACTCGCCAATCAGGTTTTCCGCCGAATGCGCCACTTTCTGCAGGCGGTTCAAACCGAGAAAACTGGATGTGCCCTTGATCGTGTGGACAAGCCTGAAGATGCCGGCCACGAGCGCTGCATCCTTCGGATCGCGCTCGAACAGCACGAGTTGCGACTCTACACCCTCGATGTGTTCGGTGGTCTCCGTGAGGAAGTCCTTGAGGATCTCGTCCATCATGCCGCTTCGTTCGCTCCTTTATAGTCATGAGGCTGTTCTGCAAACAGGATGCGGTCAGCCATGTTTTGAGGCGATTCCAGAGGAAGCGCGGAGCCGTTGTTGACGAGGTCAGCGGCGCGCGCCAGAACGCGGCGGAACTCCAGAGCGGCTCGCTCGCAGAAATGCTCGACTTCCTCAGCGGCAATCTCGCCGTTTGGGCGGCGGTGGCGCGTGATGACGGTGATGCTTTCCACCGCCATGCGGTTTAAAAGCGAGACCATGGATTCGAAATCCGCCCGGAACTCCCGGCTCAAAGTGCCATAAATTTCGAGCGTTGCTGCGCTGCCTGGCAGGCTGGAAGTTTGAAAATATTCCCGATAGGTTTTCGGTCGCCATTCCAGAATTTCATCGACCATTTCCGGAAGCATGATCGGCAAATTCTCGATCAGCAGCAGAATTTCATTAAAGTGGTTCAAAAAATCATTGGCCACCCCGGACGCAGGGTTAACAAGATGCGCAGCTCGCTCTTCCAAGTCTAACATAACGTCCCCTTCATGTATTTGAAGCCATAAGCCAATAGATTCATCTAATTAAAACTGTAAACATTACGCTGAAGCACATGATAACTTAGAACATAAAATGGGTAATAAAAAATTTTCTTTGTTTCTGGTTTTTAAGTTTATTTTACTTAGTTTTTTTAATGCGACTTATGTGTTTGAGATATAACACGGGCTACATCCTGGAACGGGTTCAGCATTGCTGCGTCGCCAGGGCCTTGCTTCAGCGCGTCATAAAGTTTTGGCGTAAACTCGATCGCTTTATCGAGAGCGGCGTCTGAGCCGGTTTGATATCCGCCCATCAGCCGCAAATCGCGAGTTTCCTCAAAACGGGCGGCCATGCCCCGCAGCGCCAGCGCCATCTTGCGCTCGTCCTGCGACCAGGCATGCTCAGCGAGCCTTGAGATGGAGGATAAAATATTGATAGCGGGGTAGCGTCCCTGATCGGCAATGGCGCGGTCGAGAATGATGTGGCCGTCGAGAACGCCGCGAACCGCATCCGCGATAGGGTCGTTATGATCGTCGCCGTCAACCAGCACTGAAAACACGCCTGTGATTGAGCCTCCGCCGACACCGCCAGGCCCAGCCCGTTCGAGAATGCGCGGCAAATCGGTGAACACCGAGGGTGGATAGCCGCGCGCCACAGGCGGTTCGCCAGCGGCCAGCGCCACCTCACGCGCGGCATGGGCGAAGCGGGTGACGGAGTCGGCGATCAGCAGCACTTTTTCGCCCGCGTCACGAAAGTATTCAGCGATGCCCATCGCGGTTTTCAGCGCCAGACGCCGCATCATGGCGCTTTCATCGCCGGTCGCGACGACCACTACCGCGCGCTGCCGCGCCTCGCCCAGCGTGTCTTCCAAAAACTCACGCACCTCACGCCCGCGTTCGCCGACCAGCGCGATGACCGCCGTGTCGAAGCCCTGCGATCGCGCCAGCATGGCGAGCAATATGGATTTGCCAACGCCCGACCCGGCAAAAACACCGATGCGCTGGCCCGCGCAAAGCGGCGTGAAAATATCGATTGCCGCCACCCCGGTTTTAACCGGCGTATTAACGCGGGCGCGGGTCAATGGCAAAGGCGGCTCGCGATCGGCGGCGAAAGGGCGCGGGCCTTGCTGTAAAGCACCGCCAGCGTCAATCGGCTCGCCTAACGCATTGATGACGCGACCCTTCCAGCTTTCGTCCGGGTTGATGGCGAATGCGCCAACCCGCCACGCGAGCGCGCCAACTCCCGCTTGCATGTGCGCCTGAAACGGCTTGACTATGGCTGTGCTGACGTCAACTTTGATGGCCTCGCCAAGCTGATTAACGCATCCGACTGCCTCGAAGCGCACCCAATCGCCGAGGCGTAAAAACTGCGAAAGACCGGATATTCGATACGCCGTGGCGGAAGCTTCCGTGACAACGCCGCCGACGCGCACTTTAGTCGGGCTGCCTGCGATCTCGGCGGAGACAGCAGCTAGCGCATCGAGCGGCGATATCGCGGAGTGGCGGTTCATCTCGCGCCTGTAAGAGCGCGGATCGCCTGCAATAGGGTGCTTTCGGAGTTGCCATTCGCGGTCGATACGGCATCGAACGCACGCGACACGGCGATGAGCCGTGAAATCTCGCCAACAGGATTGACATTCGCCCGCTCGATAAAGCCCTGCAGAATGCCGGTTTCTGAAAACTCTTGCACTGGCTCGGCTACGGCGTCAGACGTGACAGTTGCATTCTCCCCGCGTTGCAACACTGCACTTTTATCGAAGACGAAAAGCCCGATGACGCCGGTGCGCCGCCCACCCTGGGAGATGGCGCCGTCACGTGCAATGGCCGGCGGCCCGGCGGTCGGATCAAGCGTGATTATCGCCCCGCCGGTATCGAGGACGGCGTTCCCGTCCAGCGTTTGTAAGTCCCCCGTTTCGGCCATGCGCATACGCCCATCGCGGGTGTAACTCACTCCGCCGGGGGTCTGCACACCAAGCCAGGCGTCGCCATCAATTGCGATGTCGAGAGGGCCGTCAGTCTTTGTGAGTTCGCCTTTTTGGGTGGAAAGGCGCGGCTGCCCCTTGGAAGAAAACGCGACCGGATCGGCGCCTGCATCCGACATGATCGTCTCGAACTTGATTTTTTCAGCGCGAAATCCGGAGGTGGAGGCGTTGGCGACGTTGTTTGCGATGGTTTCTAGCCGCCGCTGAAGGCTGACCTGCGCGGAAAGGCTGACGTAAAAGTTCTCCTGCATGGACTTAGAACCCTCCCCGCCTCAGATTTTGCAGGCTTGTGAGAAGGTTTGGGTTAATGCCCAGCTCCAGCGGCTGGTTGATAAGAAGGGCCGCGTTAGCCGCGCCGGTAGAGGCGCCGTTTTGAAGCTCCCAAAGGGCAGCGAAACGCACGATGAATTTGTCGAGCGCGACCGGTTGCTTCAGGCTTTCGAGATCAAGCTTTTTCGATATCAGCTCGGCCTGCTTGTCGATGTCTATGGCGGAGATGGAAGCAGGCAAACCCAGCGTGGTCTGCACCACCTTAGTCAACGCCGTATCGCCTAATATCCCAAAAGGGGTTAGACCCTGCGGCGCCTTGCGTTGAAAATACAGCGCGAGCCGCACGCCCTCGTTCTGCTGCCCCGCCCGCTCCTCAAGCGTCTGGCGAACATAGCGATCAACAGTCCCCTGCCCGGCAGAGTCGAACACCGTCGCGGCGACCCCATAGGCTTCAAAGTTAAAAGCCTCGGCGAACTCCCGGTAGCGCCTGTCGGAAAGCGTGTTAGCGAAACTGGTGTCGCTGGCGACGCCTTCGGTAAGCAGCTTGCGCATGAACGCTTTGGCGTAGGTCATGCTTTCCAAACCGAAGGCTTTCATGGCGTAGGTAAATAGCCGCCTGTCGCCTAGAAACTTTTCGACGGAGTCAGCCTTGCCGATGTTGGCCTTATAATATTCCGTGTCGCGCGCAACCTTTGGCTCCGCCTCTATATTTTCGAGCGATCGCGGAAGATCGCGGGCGATGTTGGCGTAGCTTACTAGCGTGCTGACCACGGATGGCTCCATTCAAAACTGCATGGCGTAGCCTTCCACGATCCTCCTTGCGCGAACCTGTCGCCGCTCAATCAGGCTGACGCAAGGCCGCTGCTCTAACGGGTTGATGGACAAACCTGGAGCGGGCGCCCGTGACAATACTCATCGGCCTTTTGATAACCCTTAGCTGCATGATGGGCGGCTTTATGGCCATGGGCGGCCACCTAGAGGTCATCTGGCAACCTTGGGAGTATGTGATTATCTGCGGCTCCGCGCTCGGCTCCTTCGTCGTTGCCAACCCGATGAAAGTCATCAAGGACAGCGGCAAAGCTGTCATGGAAAGCCTGACCAATGCTGCTCCCAAGCCGCGCGAATATCTGGAAGTGCTGGGTGTGCTTTATGGGTTAATGCGCGAGTTGCGCAGCAAGCCGCATAACGAGGTGGAAGCGCATATCGACAAACCTGAAGAATCCTCAATTTTCCAGCAATTCCCGACCGTACTGGCGAACCAGGCGCTCATGGTTTTCATTTCGGACTATTGCCGCCTTATTATCATGGGCAACGCGCGCACACATGAGGTGGAGTCGCTGATGGATGAAGAAATTCATACCATCAAGCACGATCAGATGAAATCCTACCATGCACTTGTGGGGGTCTCGGAGGGCCTGCCCGCGCTCGGCATTGTCGCGGCTGTGCTCGGCGTCATCAAGGCGATGGGCGCAATCGACCAGCCGCCTGAAGTCCTCGGCCACCTGATTGGCGCCGCGCTGGTAGGCACCTTCGCGGGCATTTTCTTTTCTTACGCGGTCGTTTCGCCCATCGCCAACAAGGTGAAGATGATCCGCGAGAAGAAACTGCGGCTTTACATCATCGTCAAGCAGACGATGCTGGCTTTCATGAACGGCGCCATGCCGCAGGTGGCGCTGGAATATGGCCGCAAGACCATCTCGGCTTACGAGCGACCCTCAATAGATGAAGTTGAGGAAGAAACCTCTGGCCTCAGCGCAACCGCGACCCAAAAAGCAGCGTAAGGAAACACAAATATGTCAGATAGCGATAACGGTTCAGCGGCTGCAAAACCAGCCGCAGGTGTGGCAAATCCTTCGCACGCAGGCAATTTCGACGTGGTGATGCGTATCCCCGTCTCGGTAAAGGTCGTGCTGGGTTCGGTCACGATGCCGGTTGCGAACCTTATCAAGCTCGGGCGAGGTTCCGTTATCCCGCTCGATAAGCGCATAGGCGAACCGGTTGATGTGGTCGTCAACAACCGCGTCGTCGCGCGCGGCGAGGTGATCGTGCTGGACGAGGACACCTCGCGTTTCGGCGTCTCGCTGACGGAAGTGCTCGGCGCCCTCCCCTCCGGCGACTCGCTTTAACCTCGCAAACCCGCTTAGGGCGCCTCGATGTCAGATGCTCCGGACAAGGACAGCAAGACCGAGGATGCCAGTGAGAAGAAACTCAGCGACGCCATCGAAAAAGGCAACACCCCCGTGTCGCGGGAAGCGGCTATTTTTGCGTCGCTGGCGGGTATTTTCATCGCTTCGAGTTTTTTCATCGCCACGTCCGCCATCCACGCCGTACAGTCGCTGCAACCGCTGCTGAATGACCCCGCTGCATTTCCTCTGGCCACCGACGAAGATGCGACAGCGCTTATGCTGGCGATGGCGTTGTGCGCGCTGCAGATCGTGGGGCCGTTTGCCGCCGTTATCATGTTGGCGGGTATCTCGGCATCCGTTCTGCAATCACCTCCCCGGCTTGTCATATCGCGCATTCAGCCGGACCTCTCCCGCATCTCCATCGGTAAAGGCTGGGAGAAGCTATGGGGCGCGACAGGCCGCGCGGAGTTCATCAAAGCCTGCCTCAAGTTCGCCGCGGTGGCCCTTGCCGGCGCGTTGTTCGTGCAAATGCACCGCGACGAAGTGTTTAATGCAATTTTCACCGATCCTGCCGCCTTGCCTGAAGTGATCCGGGCATTATGTATCCGGCTCCTCGGGTGGATCGTGTTGCTTACCTTCCTAATCGCCGCCGGGGATTTTGTGTGGACGCGCATCCACTGGCAGCAGGAGCTGCGCATGACCAAACAGGAGGTGAAGGAGGAGCACAAGCAGATGGACGGCGATCCGATTGTCAAATCGCGCATGCGCTCCATCGCCCGCGACCGCGCGCGCAAACGGATGTTCGCCTCCATCGGCAAAGCCACGTTCGTTGTCGCCAACCCGACGCATTACGCCGTGGCCCTGCGCTATGTGCGCGAAGAAGGCGGGGCGCCTCTGACCATCGCCAAGGGCAAGGATCTAATCGCGCTGCGCATCCGTGGGTTGGCCGAGGAGCTTGCAATTCCCGTGGTGGAGGACAAGGCGCTGGCGCGGTCGCTTTACGATGCTGTGGAGGTCGACCGAATGATCCCGCCGCATTTCTTCAAAGCCGTAGCAGAAATCGTTTTCCATCTATACGGCCAGAAGAAAAGAATTTGAAATCTTAAGCAATTAATTGTTCTATTCTTACGGTGTCTGTAAACCACCCTTTTACTGTAAACTTAAACAGACGGGCGCATTAAAATTTGATAAAGCTATGCAAGGCAATAATTGCGCCATGTATAGTTCAGATCACATAGGCATGATTGTGCTGCAGCGCGACACCATCAGGCAATGGCTTGAGGATGAAGCCCCGTATACCGAGTTCGACCAGCGGCATCTCAATGGCGGCTCGCCCGAGCAAGCGTACTGGAATCACGGCTACCAGGCCGCGCTCCAGGATTTGCTCAACCTGCTCACCACTTCCGTTCGAACATCACGCACTGAGGGCACGTCCAGCGCGTTCCCGCACTCCGCGCCGGATGAGTCCGGTTCCCCGGCGGATTGAAGGCGTGAAACAGTTCGCACTCTTTCAGGAACGCCTCCTCGGAAGTGTGAAAATATTTGAATTTGAACATCAGTTCGGTGCCAATGAAAGCCCGCAGACTTGCGGCCAGATTGGAGTCGGCGCGGCCTACACGGCTCAAACAGAAACGCCCGCTCCGGTCTAAATGACCAAGCGCAAAACCGGCAGGCGAGTTCCCCACAATCGTTGCGTCAATGATATCTACACTCAGCCTGTATGGCCCGAGTAGTCCGGCATTTGTCATACTATGGAATGTCCTTTAATGGTGTCCAGCTTGCAGGGGCCGACGGAAACGCGCAATAATCCGCTGCTTGTTGCGTGCGGGCGCCAAAACCGGATGCAATCATGTTCTTTATGACCCGGCATATGTAAACCTTATGCGCGGCATGATTGGCCGGGCCGGCGTGATAGCGGGCGACAGCCATCGTCCAGCCGCCCTCACGCTGATGCAGCAGCCGCAGGAAACGCGCGGCGTAATTCACATTGCGGGCCGGATCGAACATAGCCGCAAGCGACGGAAAATGCTCCCCGTGGAAGTGATGATTGACCTGCATACAGCCCACATCGATCAGCTTCGCCCCCATTTGGTGCGCCTCGGCAAACTGGGCTTGCGCCTGCTCAAGCGTAGCGCTGTGGACTGTGCGTCCCTCAACATTCATGGCGAACGGCTGGAGCGAACCTTGCCGGCCGGATTCCGTCAGGCCAACCGCATACAGTACTGCCAGCGGCACGTTATGGCGTTTGCTGGCGCGCACCATTTCCGCCTCACATGGCCTCGCAGAAGCAGCCCAGACCAATTGCGGGCTAAAGATAAACGCCGCCGCGAGTATCAGTCTTTTCAGTATCCCTATCATTGACATCAGCGAACCCTTGTTGCGGCGCGCGGCCCTCCCGGCCGGGTTGCGGTTTTTGTCCCGGCTCGCGCCCGCCACTATCATTTTTATCGAACGAGCTTTGCGCGGGGCTTTCGCCGCCCAGTTGCTGGGCACCGCTCGCGTCGGACTTTGCAGCTAGAATTGTGAGCGCCTCGACCGTGTAACCGGCTATTGAAAGTTTTTCTGTAAGCGCCTGAGTTTCAACGCGCAGCGCGCGGGCTGCAATCTCATGCTCCGCTTCGATTCCGACGCTCAAAGCTTGATCTTTCAAAGACAACGTGATGGTCACGGCGCCCAAACCGGCGGGCTGCAACGCGATTCGTAAAGTTTTCAGCGCTGGTTTTGATGCAGCTTGCGCGGGATCCGGGCTTGGAATTGACGCCGTTCGCGCGGCTGGCAGCTCGTCGAGTATCGGCGATGTAATCTGTACGCCCGGCGACGGATAGGCGGCTGCTGCAAAGCCCTCCAGCCGTGCTTCCTGTTGGACGGCCTCTGGCGCGATCGACGCGATAGCTGACTGAGCAGGCTTCTCGCGCGCTGCATTTTTCTCTGCGCGAGTGATGAAAACCTCTGCTTCTACCGAGACATTCTCCATAGCTGTTCGCTGCACATCGGCGCGAGCCGACGCGATTTCGTTCGATGGCGGCTCCGTTTTGCCATGGGCAGTCGAACGCTTCGGCGCTCCGGTTTCGGCCGTTAGCGCCAGCGGCCAACGACCAGCCAGGTTTTGCAGCCAACTTTTGTCCGGCGTCACCGGCGCGAAATGCGTTTGCTCATCCATGACGCTGATAGGTGGGAGCGGCGCGGCATTCGCCTTAAACATGGAACTTTGCTTTTGAATGGCCTTCATCGACGCCACGACATCGACATCCATCATATTGGCTTCGGGAAAGGCGTCGGGGAGGTGCGACTTGGCTTGCGATTGTGGCCCGACCATCAAGACTTCTGAAATGATTGTTTCAAGCGTGCCCACGCTCGATATTAGATTTGGGTGCGCATCAAACCACGCCTTATCGTTTGGGGCGAAGAAGGCCGAGGGCGGAAGCGTTTGATCCCAGAGCGCTTGGGGCTGAGTGAGAGTTTCGGCCACCGTTTCCGTGGGAGGTGCGGAGACCGCGATAATATCCGTCATTGTGTCCAACTGCGAAAGCGTATCTCTAAAGCCCCCGGGTATAGGCGCTTTTTCGATATCATCGGGGCTAAAGCCAAGCTTATTGCCTGAGCTTTTTTCTGTTTTCGGCGTGGCTTTGCCGACGACGAGCGCTGTAGTGGTCATTTCACCTCTCCGATTAGCATGACCGCTCGGGCTAATGCACCTTCCGCGCGCTCCACTGCGCGTGTTTTCGGTATAGCGGCCTCGCTCGGCTCTAAGGCGAGCACAGCAGATTTCTCGGAAGGCTTGCGGATTGCGTCGGCAAGTGAGAGCGCAGCTTGCTGCAAATCTGCATCCGTCGCGTTAAAGCTTTCGGCTGACATGCCGTTAAGTAAATCGCGGCCCCGCTCCCAGTCTTTCCCGGCCCCGGCGACCAGCGCCAGCGCTTCGTAAAGTCTGGCTCTTTTTGCGATGCTCGATGGTGCGCCATCGCCGTTTGCTCTCGCGGACGCTTTTAGCGCAAGCTTTACTTTCCCGCGTAAAATTGCTGCTTGCGCAATCGCGATGTAAAACTGGGCGCGGCGCGCAGGCGGCAGCGTTTCAACAGCCATGCTTATGTCAGCAAAGTGCGATGCGTCAGAGTCACTCCCCTGCAGCGCCGTTTGTAGCGCGAATTGCTGCAGAAAGCTTTCGCCGTAGCCTGAATAGGGAAACCGGCGCAGATACCTCGAACTAAGCGTTAACCCTCTGCGGAAATTGCCGTTCTGCAGCGTCAAAATCGAGTTGCGGCGAAGCGCGGCCTCCTCCACCAGCGTCCCGGGCGATAGCAACTCGGCATCGTCGAACTTCGACATTGCTTTGGGCGCATCGCCGCCAGCGTACAGAATACCCTGGATCAAGGCGACATGGCCAGCAATGCTCGGGTCAAGCATGCGGGCGTCCACGTAGTCGAGAAACTGTTGCGCCTCCTTATTCCGTCCCTCGCCAAACGCCAGAACGCCCCGCGATAGTTCGGTGGTAAAGGCTGGGGACAAATTGATTGCGATCAGTTCCCGGAGTGGCCGGGGATCACCGCCGCTTAAAACAAAGCTGAACACCGCCCGCGTGTTTCTTGGGTCTGCCCAGATATCAGGCTGCGCTTCGGCGATGGCTTTCAAAATCGCCGCAAGCATCGCCCGTTGCGCTGCGTGCGCATTTTTGACGCCGAGGGCAATCTGGTTTTGCATGGATTGAAGGGTGCGCACGAGTTCGTAAGGCTGGGGTGGCGGCTGTGGCTCGCATCGTACCGCCGTTACCAACCATGGTAGCCAGAGCAGCAATGCGGAGATCAGCGATAAGCGCCTCATTGAGCGGTCGTCCGCATTAGAATTTCGATACGCCGGTTCGCGGCTGCATCCGGCTTTTGAGGCAGTTTTAGGCCGGTGGCGCCATAACCTTCGATGCGCTCAAACCGAGATTCGCCGACGCCGCCACGAATGAGCATGTAATGCGCCATGTGCGCGCGGGCGCTGGAGAGCCGCCAGTTGTCGTAGAGCTTCGAGCGGTAGGGCCTGCCATCCGTATGTCCCCGCACCAACAGCTTTCCCGATTGTTGGGCGAGCAGGCGGGCAATTTTGTCCATAGCGGCGATCAGTCCGGGCCGAGGTTCCGCGGAGCCGATGGCGAACATCTCGAAATCGAATTGGTCGGTGAGACTGATGAGCACCCCCTCCGCCGTTTCAGTTACCTGCACATCGGGGATGGTGTTGGCCTGCACGCCTGTTAGTGCCTTGTTAAGCTGGGCGCGCAATAGAGCGGCTTGGCTCTCACCGCTTTTCCCATCCCCCGCGACTGGTTTGGCCTTGTCATTCTCATTAATGATTCCGCCGGGGTTAGACTTGGATGTTGCTGTCGTCGGCTCGGGTGAGGTTTCAGACGATACCTGTTTCATATCTTCTGAGGGCGGCGCGTCGGCTTTTGGTGCGGTTTTCAACGCCGCGCGAGGGATCAGGTCTGCGTCATCCAGCGGCGCTGTAACAAAATCCGGATCGAAAGCGTCCCTTAGGGCCTCACCGCCTTTTTTATTAGCGGGAGCCGCACCGCCAGCGGTTCTATGCTCGGCGGCAAGTTTGGCCAAAATGCCGTATGGATCTTCAAACAAGGCCTGCTCGGAAT
Organism: Hyphomicrobiales bacterium; assembly: GCA_034440495.1. GTDB lineage: Bacteria > Pseudomonadota > Alphaproteobacteria > Rhizobiales > Rhodomicrobiaceae > JAWXCE01. Next base: position 20,676 of record JAWXCE010000032.1, read on the forward strand.
GTTTCGGACCATCTGCTGCTGCTTTGCCGCCCTCGCCCTTTTTTGGAGTTTTCTCGCTTTTCTTGTCTCCGGATGGCTCTTCGGCAATAACCTCATGCACGCCTTTCGGACCGGGAATGTTATTGGTCAGTTTGATAGGATTAAAGTAAGTGGCGATTTGGCCAATGGTTTTCGTATCCGCCGTGTTGATCAGCCACATCACCAGAAAAAAGGCCATCATCGCGGTCATGAAGTCGGCATAGGCGATCTTCCAGATACCGCCATGCGGGGGATGATCGTCCTCATGTCCGCGCCTTCGGACGACAATAACATCCGGCGCTCTCATGTCCTCCCTGCCCAAGCTCAAGCTACGGCCTCCCTGATTTTCTCGATCCAACGCCCGATACAGGTTTCAATAATGCTGTCATCCATTTTCACTTCAAGGTCGCATGTATCTGCGGGGGTGAATGTTACGCGCGCTTTATCATCCTGAAACTTATCCTGCATCGCACGCAGCAGGTCGGGCGGGCCCTTGATCTGAATATCTGTGCCGCCGTTCATCAAAGCGGCTTCCAATGAGGCCACAAATTCGGCCGCCGCCCTGTTTTCAAGTGTTTCTGTCATGAACGGGGCAATAACGCGCGCCGCCGTGTCGCCAACGCTGGCGTGAACGGAACGAAGGCCGTTATGTAATTTTTCTGCGAGCCTTTCGCCTTCATCGGCTGCCCAGCGCTTGCGCTCTTGTATGAGACGGTTTTGGAAATCCACAATCTGCCGCGCCAGCAGCAGTTCGTATTCTATTCTGGTTTGAGCCACGCCGTCCGCATAGCCTTGGGCGGAGGCGTCGATGGATTTTGCCGAGCGTGCGCCGAGAGAGAAAAATTCGGGCAAGCGTTTCGCGTTATTTGGCGGGGAAATCAACTCATTGCTGGCGCTTTTCGCGTCGAGGTCGATCAGGTGAGCTTTGATCCGAAATGGCGTCATCGGCTGCGCATCCATTGTTTGAGAACGGCGGCGGCTTGCTCGTCATTCGCCTCGACAACCTGTTCGAGCTGCTTTTGCGGGCCGCGGCTCGCCAGGTTTATTTGCGGCACGTTTGCGATTGGCGCTGTTTCCACGCCGGTCGCAGGACTAGCCAGAGCCTTGGAGACGTCGGCGGCTGGCGCAGCTAGAGCGGGGGCGGCAGGGCGCGCAACCAGTATCTGCATCGCCGGACGCATGCCGAACCAGACCAGAATAAAAGTGGCGCCAAGCAGTGCGGCGGCGTTAACCACGCTGCCCAGATGCGCCATCATTTCACTGGCGACGCCCGGCCCTGCAATCGGATCAAGCCTCCCATCATCCATAAAATCTACCGCTGCGACCGTCACCTGGTCGCCGCGCTTGGCGTCCACGCCAGCAGCGGAGGCGGCGAGCCGCTCCACTTCCTTCAACTGCGCGTCTATGGCCTGTGGAGTGGCGTCCTTGCCAGCCACGGCGGCAACGCGCTTGCGATTGACGACGACAGCGACGCCGAGATGCTCAATCCGATAGCCGTCGCTGACGGTTGAGATGATTTTGGAGTTCACCTCATAGTTCGTCAGGTCTTCCTTGCGCTCACTCTGCTTGGTGGATTGTTCGCCCTGTTTACTCGCCGTCTGCTCAGCAGGGAGGTTGGCTTCCACGCTTGCCGTCCAGTTACGGCCGTTGTTTTGCGAACTGCCGGTTTCCTTTACGCTACGCACCGAGCGCTCAACCCGCGACTCGGGGTCGTAAGCCGTTTCATTGATCTGGCGCTTGTCGGTGTTGAGCCGCGCGGCGACGCTGATTTCGAAATTTCCCATGCCGAGATAAGGCGTAAGCGTGCGGCGGATATTTGCCTCCAACTCGTTCGCGACGGTTCGCTCCATGCCAAGCATGGCGCTCGGGCCACCGGTGAACGGATTGGCGGGCGAACCCAGCACGACGCCATCCGTGCTAAGAACCGTCACCTGCTCGCTGGTCATGCTGGGAATGGCCGCCGCGACCAGATGCCGGATGGCTTGCGCGGAGGGGAAGTCGCCTGGCGTCTCCGTGCGCACCACGACGGATGCGGAAGGCAGCTGGCGGTTGCGCCGGAACGACCCGGCATCGGGCAGCACGATATGGACCCGCGCGGCCTTGACACCTTTCATACCCTGGATGGTGCGCGCGATTTCGCCCTCCAGCGCCCGCACGCGCGTCACGTCCTGCATGAATGAGGTAAGGCCCATAGAGCCAAGCTTATCGAACAGCTCGTAGCCGGAGTTGGCGCTACCCGGCAGCCCTTTTTCGGCAAGCAGCATACGGGCTTTCGCTGATTGCCCCCTGCGCACGCTGATGGATGTGCTGTCAGAGCTAACGTCGAAACCAATGCCCGCTTCATTCAGCGCCGCGCTCATTCGGCCAATATCCTGCATGGAAAGGCCGACATAAAGCGTCTCATCCGCCGGGCGGCTGAGATAGTGGCTCCCAAGACCGACGGCCGCAAAAATAAAAACCCCCATTGCACTAAGAATGGCGAGCCGCTTGGCGCCGAGTTCGCCAAGGCTTTTCAGAAGTCGTTCAATCTGCTCCGAACCTGTCATGCCCGTGAAGCGCCCGCCGTTATTTCCCAAACCGGACGATGGCGCGGAAAGCTTGCGCGAGAGTGATTAGAGCAGGGTAACTAAGAGCCGCGAAGCACGGGTGTGTCGCGGCTCTTGCGTCGCTTAACGATTACCGGAACAAGCTTAGGATCGACTGGCTGGACTGGTTGGCGATGGAGAGCGCCTGCACGCCGAGCTGCTGCTGCACCTGGAGCGCCTGGAGACGGGTCGATTCCTCGTTCATGTCCGCGTCTACCAGCGCGCCAATGCCCTTGTCGATGGAGTTTTTGAGGCTCACGACGAAAGACTGCTGGATCGAGACACGCGACCTGGCCGCACCCAGATCGGAGGCCGCCGTGGTGAGCGATGAAATGGCGGCTTCGGCCTGTTTCGTAAAGGCGTTCAGCGTCGCCAGATCGTCTACCGAATCGCTCAGCGAGGCGATATCTAGATTGAACACTGACTTGCCTGTTCCCCCAGAGGCCGAGCTGGTTGTGACGCCGTCAGCATCAGTATAAGTGCCAACGGTGCTTGCGTCGGCCGCGTCAAGCAAACCTCCGCCGGTCGAGTTGTTCAGCGTCACGTTGCTAATGGTGAACGTGCTATAGGTAAATTTTGCAGCCGCAGGGCCGCTGTTAATCACGTCCAGGTCGATTTTTGTAATCGTCACGACTTTTGTGTCGGCGTCATATTTCGCGGTGGCTCCAAGTTTATCGCCGGACGAGAGATCACGGTTGGCCGTCGCCGTGCCTGTGCCGAATGCGACTGTGGTCGAGCTAAGGTCGGTGAAGTCGATGGCGAGGGTTCTGGTGTCGGCGTTGGCGACGTCTTCGCGGACAACGCTGGTCAGCGTCACGACTTGAGCCGCAACCGCACCTGTTGCGGTGTTGGCAACACCTGCGGCGTTGACAGCCGCGCCAAACTCTTCGATGGCGAAGGAGCCTTTGTCGAATAACTTGGTGCCGTTGGTGTTGACGTTGATGTTGCCAATCGATATTTCGCCCGAAGCGTCACGCGAGAAAGACGACACAATACTTTTTGTAGCGTTATACCCCGTTTCAGCAGAGTTGACCGAAAGCCAGTTCTGGCCATTGAACGAAGCCGAGTCGGAGATGCTCTTGAGCTGGTTTTGAAGCTGGCTAATTTCTAATTGCACCTTGTCGCGGTCGATGCCGGGCTGCGCTGCGGCGACAAGTTTGGTCTTGATCTGCGTAACCACATCGATAGCGCTTTTGAGGCCGTTTGAGGCGACGTCGATGGTAGAGGCACCCAGATTCAGCGCGTCAGTGACGGTTGAAAGCGACGAGCTGTCCGAACGCATTCCGGTGGCGATGGCCCAATATGCGGCGTTGTCAGAAGCGTCGCCCACGCGCAGGCCGGTCGAGATGCGGCTTTGCGTCATGTCTAGGCTTTTCATGGTGGAGGTTAGCGTCTGCAAAGCGACTTTAGCGGCGTTGTTTGTCAAAATGCTGGTCATAAATCATGTCCCTTGAGGTTGGATAGTGGGGACATACCGGGCCGTCCGGTATGGCGGGGCGGCGTCATGCCTTCGGGTTTGTTGTGCCCGACCTGCCATGCGATACACGCTACGCGGGAAATCTTGACGCAACCTTACGCCGCAAGTGTTGATTTAATTAAAAGACCTGGTTAGGCCGTTAATCAGCAGGTTCCAGCCGTCGATGAGAATAAAGAACATGATCTTAAACGGCAGGGACACAACAGTGGGCGGCAGCATCATCATGCCCATCGACATGACGAGAGTGGCGACGATCATGTCGATGACCAGAAACGGGAGCATGATGAGAAAGCCGATCTCAAACGCCCGACGCAGTTCGGAGACCATAAAAGCGGGGATGAGCACGCGAAGCTCGGGGTTGTCGTCAGCCTTGGCTTCCGGCGTTGGCGGCGTTGGCGCAGGCTTGTCGTTAAGCTTCAGTTTTTCGCGCGCGATGTTCTCAAATAATACGAGGTCTTTTTCCCGCACGTTCGCCCGCATGAAGGTTTTAAACGGCTGGGTGATGCGTATGTACGCCTCCTCTTCGTTAATTTGCCTATCCATATAAGGTTTCAGGCCCGACTTCCACGCTTCGTCGAACGTCGGCGCCATGACAAATGACGTCATGAACAGGGCCAGGCTGATAAGGATGAGGTTGGCGGGCGTTGTTTGCAGACCGAGGCCAGTGCGCAGGAATGACAGTGCGATGATGAAACGGGTGAAGCATGTCACCATCATCAAAAGACCCGGCGCAACGGACAGCACGGTGATAATGATGATGAGCTGGATGGCTCGCCCGGTTGCAGTGGCGTCGCCCGGTGGCACAAGCGCGTCAAGGTTCAGCCCGGAGCCTGATCCTTGCGCGAACGCAAAAGTGGACATCAAAAATGTTATTAAAATCAGAATAATTAAACTAGAGCGTGTCCGGTTTAGGTGAAAGCAGAGCACCCTCTTGTCATGGCCGGGCTTGACCCGGCCATCCAGTTTTTTTATTGGAGCGCAGCTTGGGTCTCTGGATGGCCGGGTCAATCCCGGCCATGACTCGGGTTCCATCATAATCGGACACACTCTAAGGGTTCTCATTCGATGGCAAACGTCCTGATCACGAGTTCTCGGATTTTGTCGTCGCTGCGCAGCCGCACGCGGTCGTTAAGGTCATCGCGCAGGAACATGAAGCCGCTGGCCCCCTCGATTTGCGCGAGTGTCACGGTTTTGAGGAAAGCGAGGATATCTTCGCCGACTTTGGCCGCCAGCAAAGGCGCATCGGATGGACGGCCTTCAAGCACGATAGACGCCTCAAGCCTCATCCAGATTTTCTTCGTACCGGCGAGGCTGACGACAATCGGCGATAGCGGCACAAGCGTGGCGCTGTTAAGCTGGTGCTGACGCGGCGCCCTGCCCGCAGGCGCAGGTACGCCCTCCTGAACAGTTACTCTCCCCGCGTCGGCGATTTGAGGACCGAGCAACACCCCGCCAGCCGCCGCGAGAATCGTGACCAGCACAAACGCCACGAGTGTGGCGACAATGGATGAGCTTTTTGGCTCGCCCGGTGGTTTCCTGGGAGCAAGTTTTGTCGCCACGCGCGCGCCCTTAAAACGGAATAACCTGATCGAGAATTTGCTGGCCGTAGGCGGGTTGCTGCACCTCAATGGTGCGCCCGCGCCCGCCATAGGAGATGCGCGCTTCGGCGATTTTTTCGTAAGACACAGTGTTTTCGGTCGAGATGTCGCGCGGCCGTACCACGCCTGCGACGGTCAGAACGCGCACGTCGAAATTGACGCGCACCTCCTGAGTGCCGCTAATCATGAGGTTACCGTTGGGCATCACATCAGTCACGACGGCGGCGACCAGCAAATTGATGCTTTCAGAACGGTTAACGCCGCCCTGCGACTTGGTTTCCGTTTTGGAATCGACCGTTGTGTCCAGAGAGCCATCGCCCGACGCCGTCACACGCGGAGCCACGCCTGCAATGTTCAGGCCGTAGTTTAAGCCGAGGCTCAGGTCTTTTTTCGCGTCGCGCGAGCGGTTCGATGAGTTGTCGAGCGAGGCTTTATCCTTGATGATGATTTTCACCGTCACCACGTCGCCAACCCGCGTGGCGCGGGGATCGCTGAACAAGTCTGAACTGGCGTCCTGCCAGAGCGAGTTGCCGCCTCGATAAACCGGGCGTCGCGTCGGTTCGCTGGCGATGGGCACGCTGGGCGGATGCAGGCCAGCGCCAACCGGCGTCATGTGCGGCTCGCGTCCGATATCGCGAACATCCACCGCACATCCGCTGACGGTTAAAGCAATCAGCACTGCAAGGTGTCGCCCGCTCAAGACCTTCCCTCCGCCGGTTCCGCAAGATTACTGTCTGGCGGAGTTTTCTTATGCGGGGCTGTCCGCGCCGCGCCCGCGATGGTGGCGGAAAGGCGAGCGGCTTTAGCGCTTGCCATTTCGTTCATGATGGCGCTGGATTTGCGGACGCCCAGTTTGGTGAGAATGGCGGCAGCTACTTCCTCCTCCATCGCGGCAAGATGCGCGGCGGCGGCGTCCGGCTTCATCTGCGCGTATATTCCGACCAGACTTTCCTGCGCTTTGGCGGCGAATTCATCGCGGCGCGCCAGCCACTTCTGATATTCGGCCATTTTGGCTTCAAGCTGGTGCGTGCGCTTTTCGAGGTCAGCCTCCAGCGCGGCGATAATGCCTTTCTGCCATTCCATGCGCGCGTCGGCTGCGGCGGAGGCGATGTTGCGGCAATAGCTTTCCGACGCCTTACTGCCAGCCACGGGTTTATCGCCAGGGTCCTGGGCCAAAGCAACGGCAGGCAGGATAAAAATAAGTAGTGCAGCGGACATTCTCATTGCACCACCAACTCGGCCTGGAGGGCGCCCGCCGACTTTATGGCTTGCAGGATCGCGATAATCCCTTGCGGCTTTAGGCCCATTCGGTTCAGCCCGCTCACCAGCGTGTAGAGATCCGTGCCGCGCATGATGGCGAGCGCGCCGCCGTCCTGTTGCGCCGAAACCTCCGTCTGCGGCGTCACCGCCGTTTCACCCTCGGAGAACGGCGCCGGTTGCGAGACTTGCGGCGTTTCCGTCACCCGCACGGTGAGGCTGCCATGCGAGACCGCGACCGTTGAGATTTGCACATCGCGCCCGATGATAATGGTGCCTGTGCGCTCGTCGATGACGACACGCGCCGCGGTGTCGGCTTTCACCATCAACTCGCCGATTTCAGCGATAAAGCGTGAGTGCGTTACGTCTTTTGGCCGCATGAGCGTGACTGTGCGCAGATCGTCCTCGCGGGCAGTGGGGAAGCCGTAGCGCGCCCGTGTGAAGCCGTTGATGGCGTCGGCGATGGCGACGGATGTGCTGAAATCTGGATTGCGCAGCTCCAGCGCGATGTGTTTCTCATCCCTCAATTTACCCGGGGCGTCGCGCTCAACCAGTGCACCATTGGGGATGCGGCCAGTGGTGGGCACGCCCTGCGTCAGCTTCTCCGCGTCGCCTGAAGTTGCGAACCCCGTGACGGCAACCGGCCCTTGGGCGACGGCGTAAATCTGGTTATCGGCGCCAGCCAGCGGCGTCATGATAAGCGATCCGCCGGAGAGGGAACTGGCGTCGCCGAGCGAGGACACCGTGACGTCGATGCGCGAGCCGCGCCCGATGAAAGCGGGCATCTCCGCCGTGACGATCACCGCCGCGACGTTTTTTGTGCGGGTTCGCTGGTCGCGCACATTCACCCCCATGCGGTCAAGCATCGATTGCAGCGATTGTTGCGTGAACGGCGCATTGCGCAGGCTATCACCGCTGCCGTTCAGACCGATGACGAGGCCGTATCCGACAAGCTGATTGGGCCGCACGCCGCGCACAGAGACTATGTCCTTGATGCGCGTCTGCGCTCGCGCCTCGCCCGGGGCTATCATAGTTATCGCTAAAATGGCGATGGCGAACTTATAAAACTTAGGAACTTTGCCTCCCTCACCCCAATCCCCTCCCGACCGGGAGAGGGCGCGTTTAAAACTCCTTCTCCCGAGGGAAAAGGGTTGGGGTGAGGGGTGATATGCGCCTGTTTTAATCTTCATGGCGCACCCGCACTGACCGTTCCGTCCGCTATAACCACGCCCTTGACGGTCACGCCGCTTTCGGTGTTGCGCACATTGATGATGTCGCCGGGGCCACCGGGCTGGAGTGGCATTGCAGCGGCTGAGATGGTTAAGCCGCGTTGCCGGAATAGCAGCATAACCGCACGCCCCGGCATTACAACATAAGGTGCACGAACGGCGGCGAGCGGCACGGGTTGGCCGGGCATCAGCGTGCGTCGCGCGACCTTGCCAGCCAGAGTGGCCGTGCTGTCGAAGACGCCCTTGGCCGCGCTGGCGGCGAAGGCCCGCTCGCTTAACATCGATGCGTTGATGACATCGCCAGGATAAATTGTGGCGTTTGGTGCGGGGAGATGGCGATAAGCTGCGTCGTGGCCCGTCTGGGCTTCAGCGACGGCCAACCAGAACGCGGCGGAGAATGCGAGGAAAGCGCTAACTCCCCAGTTTGCAACTTCGGAAGGCCGCAACATTAGCGCATATCCCTTGCAACGGTGCCGAACATGGAATCTGCGGCCTGAATGACCTTGGAGTTCATCTCGTATGAGCGTTGCGCGGCGATCAGTTCGGTGATTTCCTTCACCGGATCGACGTTGGAGTTCTCAAGATATCCCTGCTGCACAGAGGCGAAACCCGGATCGCCCGCGACGCCGGTCACGGCTGCGCCGGACGCCGTCGTCTCGCGATATAAATTGCCCCCAAGCGGCTCTAGCCCTACATCGTTCACGAAATTTGCCAGGCTAAGCTGCCCAAGCTCCTGCAGCTCCGCCTCGCGGCCAACGCGCGCGTAAACCTGTCCGCTTTCATTGACAATGATTTCGGTCGTGTTTTCGGGGACGGTCATGCCGGGCTGCACCGTATACCCGTCCGCGGTGACGATTTCCCCCGTAGCGTTTTTGTTGAAAGCGCCAGCGCGGGTATAGAGCACGTCGCCCTCGGCCGAGTTGACTTGAAACCAGCCGCGCCCGTTCAACGCCAGATCGAGCTTGTTGCCGGTCTGCGTTAGCGCGCCCTGCAAATGCAGATTTCGGATCGCGGTGGTGCGCACGCCAAGACCAAGGTTCGCGCCCTCCGGCACCGGCTCCTGACCGCCGCGATTGGGAGCGCCCGCCGCCCGCTCCGTTTGGTAAAGCAGGTCGGTGAACTCCGCCCGCGCCCGCTTGAAGCCGGTTGTGTTGATGTTCGCGATGTTGTTGGCGATCACCTCGACGTTGAGCTGCTGGGCGGTCATGCCCGTCGCGGCGATGGAAAGCGCTCTCATGATTTTGCGGCCTTATATGGAGGTGCGGCTGAGTTCGAGGTAAGCCGCCACGGCTTTGTCGCGGATAGTCATGGCGGCGCTTAGGGTTTGTTCGGCGGACATGACAGCCTCTACAGTCTGCTGGACCGAGGCTTGGCCATTTATCCCCGCTATCGAGGCGCTTTCAGCCGCACGCAGCGAGGCCATCGCGTTTGAGGCCGCGCTGGCGAGCGCCGCGCCGAAATCAGATTCCGCGTCAATGGCTGATGCGCCCCTTGTGTGTGTGGCGGTTGCGGTCGAAGCTATGCCCGACATTGCTATGCGGTCGATAATCATTATGCCCTCAGTAAATCTATAGTTGACGCCAGCATGTCGCGCACCTGCTTCACCATTTGGAGATTTGCCTCATAGGTGCGGTTGGCCTCGCGCATGTCGGCCATTTCAATGAGCACGTTCACGTTGGGCAGCTTCACGTAGCCACGCTCGTCCGCCGCCGGGTTGTCGGGGTCGAACTCGACACGCGGCGGTTTATCATCCGCGCCGATGCCGTTGACGCGCACCCCTGCGCCGCCCTCCGTCTCGTCCAGCACGCTCTCGAAACTAATGGTCTTGCGCATATACGGATCAGCGCCAGGTGTGCGACCCGTTGACTCCGTATTCGCCAGGTTTTCCGAAACAACCCGCAAACGGTGCGATTGCGCCTGAAGACCCGATGCGGAGGATTGCAGCGCCGATGCGAGCGGGTCGAGCATGGCTTATCCTTTCGAGGCTGACAGCAAAATGCGGTGGAAGGACTTCACGACCGCCGAATTCAGCGAAAAAGCGCGTTGCGCCTCGCCGGATTTGACCAGCTCCTGATCAAGGCTGACGCTATTGCCGGAATGCGCCGTCGCCCACGCCGCGCTATCCCGAACTCCTGTGGTCTGAAACGCCGCGGCGGGCGGCAACATGTGCATGGAAGCCGTTTTCACCAGCTTCAGCGCCGTGCTGTTTAGTATATCGCTGAAAGGCTCAACGTCCTGCGCCTTAAATCCCGGCGTGTTAGCGTTGGCAATGTTGCCGGCAATGGCGGCCTGCTTTGCGCCCAGCCATTCGTTGCGCCGGAATGCAAGATCGAAAAGATGGATGGCCGTCATGCCCGTTGCGCCCCTTTGTTCGGCGCAATCCTGGAATGTTTAGCTTATCTCAAGCTGACGGCGTGGAAGCGGCCCCGAACCCTGCGCGTTTCAGCCGGACAATGGCGGCATCGAGCGCGGACAGGAAATTGCTGCGGTCGCGCGGCAGAAATGGCCTCGGGCCGCTGGTAGTATGTCCGGCTGACCGCAAATCCTGCATCAAATTGCGCGTCGCTAGCGTCATACCAATCGACGCCTCGTTTAACGGCCGCCCGGTGGGGGAGATAACGTCCGCCTCAACTTGCAGGCAGCGGTGGGCCAGAGGAATATCGGCTGTAATGACGATATCGCCGCGAGAAACCTTTTCGGCGATCCAGTGGTCGGCGGCGTCGGGGTCTTCGCTCACGACGACGCGCTCGATCATCGGCGTGCGTGGAACGGCGATCGGACTGTTGCTTATGATGTACACCTTGATCCCATAACGCTCAGCTACCCGGTAAATCTCCGCCTTCACCGGACATGCATCGGCATCGACATAGATCGTTATCGGTTTCGATCCCTCGCTCATCGTGGCTAACACCCTACGCAAATCAAACCGTCATGCGACAATTCTGATTTATCGGACATAGTAATCAGAATTCGCCGCCGGTTCGGAATTCCGGGCCGGAGTCGTCGCGACTTGAGCGCCCACCGGAACTGCTGGAGCCGCGCCGGTATCCATCTCCGGAGCGTCCGCGCCAGCGATGTCCGCTTTGAGTGCGCGCCCAATACTCCGCCGCAGTTATCAGCCCTTGCAGCAATTGATTGAGCAGCGTTTCACCGCCGGAGCCGGGCTGAAAAACCGATCCTGGTTCATCATAGCCCGCGCGCCGGAAGCCTGCCGCGATACGTAGAAGCTCCTGCTTGCGGGCGAAAGCAGCCTCCAGCGCCTCGCTTTTCGTTTTAGCCAACTCCTCTAGCGATGTGATGGCGCCAGCCAGATTGCCGATCAGGTTTACGATTTTGTCATCGCCGGGGTCGTTTGTCTGGCGCGCGTCCGCCAGCAGAGCGCTTAAGCTCTGCCCCTCCAGAAAACTTGTGGTGCTTTCAATAGCTTCCTGAAACGAGGCGTCCTGCCCTTCGGCGTAGCGTTTGAGCTGATTGTCCGTCTCGATCACCTCGGCGTTGAGCGCCTCCAGGTTTGCGGTTGACGCCTCGCGCTGTTTGCGCAGCTCCTGCATCTTGTCGTCAAGCTCGGCCCCCACAATTTCGCGGATTTTTTTGCCCTCAATCTTGTCCACCGCGTCCTGTTCGACCTGCAGCGTTTTTTTCAACCTTCCCACGTGCTCGTCCAAACGCTCTGGAATGTCGGTCAGCATGGTGAAGTTTGCGCGCGCGTCCGGATAACCGACAAGGCGGGCTACCCAATCGTCCAGCCAGCGCACCACGCCCGTCGCTTCATATTCGGACGTGCCGTATTTGCGATTCCACAAATACATGAACAGCCGGTCGCCACGGTAGGGTGCGCCCTTTGCCTCCAGTTCATCGTGGGATTTCTCTGCCTTGGCGGACGCTTTCTTCACCATGCTGAGAAGTTCGTCATGACGTTTACTGTGCCCGCTGTAGGTCGGCTCCTGCGAAAGCTCCGCACGTGCGCGCCCGACCGCTGCATCCAGTTTTTTCTCAAGCTGGTCGATCTGTTTGTCGAGGCCGCCTTGTTCGGCAATCAACTGCTCACGCTGAGTGCTGGCTTGCGCCGAGCGCCGCTTGAGCGCTGTCACGGTTTTCTGGCGAGCCTGCAGAACGCCGCGAACTTGAAGATTTAGCTGATCGGCCTCGTCAATAACGCCATCGACAACAGCCAGTTGCGCGCGAAACTGAGCGAGTTCGCGAAACGCTTCAAGCCGCTGCGCAACAAGTTTGGCCTTGTCCTGGTTGGCTTTCTCCAGTTCCGCGTTCAGGCGCGTGGCGGTCTCGCTCACATCGCCCAGCGCCTTTTCAATGGAGGCGAGCGTTTGCCGCCCGGTTTGCACGCCGGTCACCATCGGGTCAGCGCGCCTCCCTGAACGTCAACCGTCCAGCGCGGATCGATCTCGCCGACGCTTTTCACGCCGATCACGGCGTTCTGGATAATGCCGTCGTTGCGCTTATCGGCCTGTACGGCCTCGAAAACTGTCTTTGAAACGCGCGCCGCCCATTTTTTCACCGGTTCGCGCTGACCGGTTTCTTCGTTCATGATCGGTCGCTCAAGCACCTCGCCACGTTCATCCACGGCCTCGACGATGAGATAATAGTTGCGCGCGTCCGGGTTCACTTTCGGAATGCGCCACAGCCCACTCGACTCGCCGGGGCGGGATATGATTTTAATGTTATAAGCGAGCCGCATTTCCTGCTGCAGGAGGCGCAGTGCCTGCGCCGATTTTCGCGCGGCTTCGGCTTGGCCTGCAACAGTCGAGGCAAGTCCAGCGTCGCGGATATTCTTTGCCTGCTCCAGCACTGCGGGTGCTTTTGCTTCCTTCTCAAACGTTGCATAAAGCGCGTTCAGCTCGCGTGGAAGAGTTTCGCTCATTTCTATCCGGGAGGCGGTTTCCCGTTCGGCGCGCGGACGGACAACCAATGCCTGCCAGCCAATCCCGATCAGCGCGAGGGCGAGCAAGCCACCGCCGATCCATCGCCCTAGAGTTGAGCGGGTAACGTAGAGTCTGGCAAGCATAACGGAGAAATTAGCCCCCGGCGGATCGTAAACGAAACGGCGCTCCTCCAGAGCGCGCACGCCTTCTTCGAGAATATGGTCGGGCACCTCGATGCCCTGGCCGCGATAGACTTCGCGCAGGCGGTCGATGAGTTGCTTGCGGCGCGTGTCGTCGTCCAGTTCCCGCTCGGCGATGCGCTGATCCTGGCGCAGCATATCGACCACGTCCATCGACAGCATAACGTCGTCAAAGGGAACCTGAACGCCTTTCGCCGCCGCAGCCATCGGGTTTTACTGCGCCGCCTGTGGCGCGGGAAGCGCCTCGATGTCAGCGGCGAGGCGCGCCATGCGGCGTTTGCCGGTCTCCACCGCGTCGCGGATTTCTTCGGAGTTCTTGGTCGCTAGAATGCGCATCTCCTCAATGATTTCGCGTGAGCGCTCCTGGAAGTTGGCCACCGAGTCGACCAGCTTCTTCACCGCGTCGGCGCGCACCGTCGGGCCGTAGCCGGCCTTTAGTGCTTCCTCCGTCACCGCGTCGCCAACCTCGGAAAGCGTATCGAGGCTGTCGGACACACCCTTTTTCATCGCCTCCAGCGTTTTCGTCGACTCGTGCAGGCCGAACATGCCGGTGAAAGAGGCCTTGAGCGCCGTCAGCACCGCCTCGTTGGTGGAGAAGAAGCTCACGGCTTGCGCGTAAACCCGCTCCTTGGCGCTTGTCGTCTGCAGTAACCGCGTCATGATGATCTCAGACGTGTTGTAGCCGATGGTGAGGTTGTCGCCCAGATCCTTGGCGATCTGATAGCGCTTGTCCTCGGTCATCATCGCGCCGAGTTTTTCGTCGCGCTGCATTTCCAGTTCGGCCCGCTCGGCCGGAGATTTGCCTGCGTACTTACCAACAGTATCCGACGCCTCTTTCAACGCGGCCTTCGCGTCGCTGAGTTTGGCCGTCGCCTTTTCGAGCACCTCCATCGAGAGCACCTGCGCCTGCTTATAAGCGCCGCGATAATCGCGATAGGCGTTCAGGATTTTATGCTCGCGTTGAATCTGGTTCTTTGTTTCCTTGGCGACGTCCTTGTAAGTTTTGCGGATGTCGTCGAACCGATCTGCCACGTCGCCGCGCACCACCTTCATCCAGACGTTGTTAACGCGCTCGAATGAGCTTAGTTTTCCGTCCTCAAGCTGATCCACAAGGCTTTTCGCGTCCTTGCGGATCGAGTTGAACGCGCCAACGATGTTGTTATAGCGCTCGCCGATCTCCATCGCGGCCACTTCATTGCGCACGATCTCGTTGAAGGTGGACGCCTCCGCCAGCGTGCGGCCTATGATGGTCACCTTGTCCGGATCGATGTCGGCGATCTGATCGAGCAGGCCTGTGATCGGCTCATCCTCCGGAGGCGGCGTTTTGATGCCAAGATCGGTGACGGTTTTTAACGCACGGTCGAGATAAGCAAGGGGAGCCATACGCGCCATGGGTGTCGCCTTTTCTGACGAATTATCGTTGTGGAACCGTGATAATCAAAATCCGGGAAAATGCAAAGCGGAGTTAAGGTGCTTTGTGCGCGCCGACCTGTCCGAATGCGTCAAGCCGATGCGAGACAAACTCACCCGCGATTGAAGCTGGAACTTTTAATAGATTGAACTGCAGAAAAAATTAAAAATCTCCCCAGAGTTATCTTTTGAAATGAAAAGCAGCTTTGTTATTCCGTTGGACAAGTTTATGCGGTTAGTACACCACGGAAAATATCAGCCATTTTTGTAGTTATTCGGGTGTCGACTTTTCTTGAGGTAGGGAAATTTACGCCTGATTTTGATAATGAAGAACTGACGGGGCAAACTTTCGCATATCGTTTGTAAGCAGGCATAGATGACAAGCCGTGGAAAAAAGGGCGCAAGTCGATGTTCGACTGGCGGCATGCCTGTATGAGAGCCGGGCGTTTGTCTGCAGGGGTCAATGCACAGGAAAACCAAACGACTGGCTCATGGCGGGCAGGCATGGCGGGCGGGAAAGTAACCCCAGGCACATCAGCAAAAGCCATTTCATATCTGGTGTGCACAAGCTGCCGCGTTTCGAGGAATGCATCCATTCTTTCAATCTGCGCGCAGCCGATTGCAGCCTGGATATTGGTCATACGAAAATTGAAGCCCGCTTCCTCGTGCCAGTAACGTCGGTCAGGGCGCATGCCGTGATCTCGCAATATGCGCATTCTGGCGGCGATGTCCGGATTATTGGTGACGCAAATGCCTCCTTCGCCCGTTGTAATGATTTTGTTGGCGAAGAATGAAAAGCTTGCAATGTCGGAGAAGGAGCCGACAGGCTTACCATCATAGCGTGCGCCGTGCGCCTCGGCGCAATCCTCGATCACAAAAAGTCCGTGAGCTTTCGCCAGCGCCTGAATCTCAGTCATTGGCGCCGGGCGTCCGAACACATGAACTGGCATTATGGCGCGCGTGCGCGACGTTATCGACTTCGCTATGGTCTCGACTGAAACGCACCATGTTTCCGGGTTAATATCAACCAGCACAGGTCTTGCCCCAGCGTGAATGACTGTGTTGGCTGAGGCCGGGAATGTGAGGTCGGGCACGATAACTTCGTCCCCTTCTCCTATCCCAAGAGCCGCTAGTGCAAGTTGAAGCGACACGGTGCCATTTGATGTCGCCACGCCATAAGCCATATCCACCTTCTTTGCGAAGGCATCCTCAAAACTGCGGATGTAATCGCCGGTGGACGATATCCATGTAGAAAGTATGGCGTCGATGGCGTTTCGCATTTCGGTATGCGATAAATCGGGTTCGGCCACTGGAAGGAACGTCGCTTCAGGACGGATTGACACGCTGGTTATGTGGTTAACCGAGTTTATAACGGGGAGCACCGGCGATGCATGATCGTCATAGTTGACCGGGATCGAAACCTCGCCAAGCGTCGTAAAACCCAGATGTGCGCCTTTACGAATGGCTGCGCGCATCTCAGTTAGCGACGCTTGTCCAATAAGAGAACCGCTGTCATCCGTCACAAAAACGACGCCGAAACCATTGTCTAAAGCCCGCTCGACGCCAGTCCACAGCCCATCGCTCGCTTTACATGTAAAGCTTTGAACCGACTCGGAATCATTTGAATTTTTCGCAAATTCAAGTTTATCAAGCATCTTTTTCTCCTCAGCCGACCTGCGCGCGCGCGGTCAGATAGTTTGAAGTCAATTCCGGGTTGTAGAGAATATTTGCCGTTCCCTCTCTTTCCATACGAAACGGCACATACACCAAATTTTCGAGGGCTGACCGGACAGCAGCATGTTTATTCGGAGGCGCAAACATCAATAAGAAGCCTCCGCCGCCTGCGCCGAGCAGCTTGCCGCCGAGAGCGCCAGCGTTTCTTGCAGCTTTGTACCGCTCGTCGATAAACGGGCTTGAAACAGAATCGTCGAGCTTACGTTTTTCTGTCCAGGCAAGATGAAGAAGTTCGCCAAATTCATGTATATTACGGGTGGGGTCGGTTAAAATACGCTCGCCTTCGTTGGCCATGTCGTATATTGCACGTAACTGCTCTACCCGCTGGCCATAATTTGCAATTTTCTTCTTCTCAATTGCATCAGCCGACCGTGTAAAGCCGGTGAAGAACATCATTAGACACGATTCTAGCTCTTGCCGACGAGTTGTCGAGACTTGCAGTACAGTGACTCGGTAGTCGCCATCTGGATAAAAATCAATGCGGTTCAAACCCCCATATGCGGCCGCTATTTGATCCTGGCACCCAACTGTTTCTTTGAGCAATTCCTGTTCAACGTAAATCGCTTCACGAGCCAAAAACGCTTTTGAGCAAAGCTTTTCGCGATTGCCGAAAAATGCATGAAGTAAGGAAACCGTGAATGCTGAACTTGACCCGAGGCCGGTTTTTGATGGCAGATCAGCGTTATAAATAACCTCGTACCCGGTATCTTCAGCAGCGTAATGTTTTAAAACTTCTCTGACAACGGGGTGCTGAATTTCATTTAGAGTTTTAACTTCCTCTAATATTCCCCAGGCAATACGATAGTTGAAATCAAAAACAGCGGGTAATCGACGAAGTTGAACATAAACATACTTGTTAATACTTGTCGATATGACAGCGGCAGGCTCAGGGCGCCGGAACCAAGCTGGATGATCTGTACCACCGCCAAAAAACGAGACACGTAATGGTGTGCGGACAATAATCATAATTTTTCTTATACACCTCTAATAAGATTGAGAAATTTGTTTGCGCCTACATGTAACCTTCGTTCATCAACCTATTGTTATGTTCTAAACTGTAGCAATCAAATATTTGCATATCGGGAATTGCGGATCATACGATATCCGCGAATGAGTTCAGCTATACCTGTTTCAATCGACCAATCTGGTTGCCATCCTGTTTTTTCGAGTTTGTCATTGGACACGATGTAGTCCCGTTTATCCGGGTCTTCGCCAATTGGCGCTTCCAGAAAAACAAAATTTGGCACTTGCTCTTTGATGCGTGCGCACAATTCCAGCTTCGACAAGTTTGCGGTGGAAAGACCAAGATTGTAAGCGTTGCGGCGCATTACCGTATAATTAGCGATAGCGTGTTCAAAGCCCTTCACTACATCGCGAATGTGAATATAGTTTCGCTTGAAATGGCCCTCAAAAACCACGACTGCCCGGTCTGTAACCGCACGCCACGTAAAATCATTTACCAACAAATCAATTCGCATGCGAGGAGACATGCCAAAAACCGTCGCAAGGCGGAGTGAAACACCTCCAGCGTCATGAATCACGGCTTTTTCAGCCTCTACTTTTGTCACTCCATAAAGTGATATAGGATTTAATAATGTTTCTTCAGTACAAAATTTGCCGGCCTCGCCAATGCCATAGCCGGAATTTGTCGTTGGATAGACAATCATCTGAGATGGCGATACACGGTTGGCCAGCGCGACGACGGCGTCAAGGTTAAGTGTCCGCGCAGTTATAGGATCCTCCTTGCAGAGTGGCGCCCCCACGAGCGCGGCTAGCGGAATTATAACATCCGCACGCGGCGCCAAGTCATCGAGGATGCGTTCGTCGCGCGCATCGCCGCGAACGGGATTAAAACTGGAATAATGGCAACAGTGCGCAAGTTCAGTCGTGCCACGAGCGAAATTGTCCAAAACTGTGACGATGTGGCCACGTTCCAGCAGGGCTGGAGTAAGCACCGATCCTATATAACCTGCACCACCCGTAATCAAAATCTGCATTTATTTTTGCTCATTAAAATATTGCTGATGACCCAATAATTCATATGATATTGCAGTCTAACTTGTAAATATAAAATATTTCATTAATAATCAGTCTCTTTCTTGTTACGCAAGTGAGCCAGATAAAACTCTATATCATTCGTATGTCAACTAAAGTATGCTAGACTTTAAATATTGTTTTAACCTTACTTTCTATACGCAACATCTCAGAGAAAGCAATAAAGATATGATAAAGCGTTGATGCAGGTATTTCATTCGCCAAAGGTCTGCCATCGGCAGTGTAGCGCTCGATCCACGTCCCTTCAGGCGAACTATTAAGAAAGGTATTAAAAAGTAACGTCGTTGTTTGCGAAAAAACAGCGTGAGGATCTTTGCCCATCTGTTCGAACAGCGCTGCAGCAGCTTGAATCCTTTCGGCATTCGGCCAAACACGGGTGGCGGCGTCAAGAACCTTGCCGTCGTCTCGAACAAGATTAAAGACAACTCCAGTGCTTTTGTTGACGCCAAAAGTTTCTGCAAAGTCCGCCAGTGAATGAACATACTCGCTTAAATTGCACCCTGTAAGCCGTTGATAACCGGCAAGCAGCCAAGCCCATTCAAAATGATGACCTGGCTCCACCATGCGGCCCCTTTCGTCCCCCAGCCGCACCCAGTCCTCGTCGAAATATTCGGCTAGCGTTTTTGTAGTTTTGTCGAACAGCTTACTGGTGAATAGTTCAATAATTTCATCGCCAATAGCGCGAAATTTTGGATGTCCGGATGTTTCCAGGTTAACCCACATCGCTTCCAGTAGATGCATATGCGGGTTTTGAATTTTCGGGCCTATCGCTGGTTTTTCATGCAGAAAGCCCATACCCTTTGTCGGCCGCATATGCCGGTCGATGAAATTTTCGGTACGAAGCGCCCAGTTTAGAACCTCATCGTCCCGGGTCAGCCTATAAAACCACCCAAGAGCGAAAAGCACAAAAGACAGATCGTAAAGGTCGGGAGTCGGGTCTTTTACGCGGCCGTGAAGATCGAGTCGGCGAGCCCAGCCGGCCTCCGGCCCCAGCCAAGCCTTAGCGACTAAAAAATCGTACCCATGCCTGGCTAATGCAGCGCCCGGCTCCCATCCAAGCAACGCTGCATGCGAGAAAACGTAGATTTGCCGACAAAGCACGCGCGTCCGTTTAAAGTCGAGTTCAGCGCTGGAGCCATCAGGTCGAAGCTGCTCAATAAACCCGCCATGTTCCCGATCAACACCGTGAATGGCCCAAAATGGCAGCGCTTTATTGAACAGCCAATCTCTAGCCCTGTCATAAGGATCATCTGTGACCTGAAACGAAACTGTTTCCAAAAGTGTTTGGGAGGTCATCGTTCAATTTCCTGCCGAAGAGATCGTTCGAGACAATATTCCCTCAACTGTTTGCAAAAGATTATCGCCGTCAAACAGAAAACCGGAAATGCCTGACCGCTGCCCGGCTTCCAGGTCCGTTGATTTGTCGCCTATAATAAAGCTGCTCTCACGCCGGATTTTCCATTCACTGAAGGCGCGCAAAATCATGCCGGGGTTTGGCTTACGGTCTGGATGGTTGGGCGCGCGATAAATGTCGACGCTTGCGTTTTCGTGATAGGGGCAATGATAAAATGCGTCAATATGAGCGCCAATTTCTGCAAGATCATCCTGCATCTTGTCGTGAAACAGGTCAATCCGCTGCTCGTCATAGTATCCTTTCGCCACGCCGGCCTGGTTGGTTACGACAATGACGTAATAACCGGCTTCATTCAATCTCAGCACCGCCTCGCGCGCACCGTTCATCCATACGAGGTCTTCCAGACGATGCGTGTAGCCAGCATCCACGTTCAAGACCCCGTCGCGGTCTAGAAAAGCGGCCGGTTTGACCAGGCGCGATGGAACCTCATGAACCGCCTGCTCGAATGTTTCGGGTAGCCCCATATCAAGGAAATACCCATCAAATCTTTTCCCGCCCAGCACGCCGTCGCGAGCCAGAACCGGGAAGATATCCGTCTCGATTGAACAGGGCAGGCGCGCATACTCAAGAATACGTTTGCTGAGCAAATAAACGCCGCCACTAATAACACCGGGTAATGCTACGCCGGGCTTTTTCTCATGAAAAGCGACAACGGAGTGACCCTTTATCTCGACAGAACCGTATCGCGAAATATCGGATATATCGCGTAATGCCAGGCACCCGACAAAATCATCAGACGGACTAGCCGCCAGCTTTCTCAGATTGAACTCAAACAGAGAGTCGCCGTTCGCCAATAGAAACCATAGGTCAAGGCGATCTGCCGCTTGAACAAGCGCTCCGCCAGTGCCCGCCGGGACTGGTTCGCGAATAACGGTTATCGATGCGCTATACATACGCTGCCCGTGATAAATTGCTTCGACCTGTTCACCAAAATGACCGGCGAGCAGAATAATATCTGAGAAGCCCTGTCTTGCGGCCTTTGCCAAGAGCACATCTAAAAAACGCAGACCAGGCGCAATCTCTAAAAGAGGTTTCGGCGTCTCCGCCGTGAGAGAACCAAGACGTGTCCCCTTGCCGCCAACAAGAAATAACGCCTGCTTTACGCGCATTACCACTCAACTTTCAGAGTTAAGCCACTAATTCCTCAGAATCGGAAGCCGCCCAGCCGTCTGTGTGCATAAACTTGTCATTTTTTTGTAATATCTTGTCCCAGGCAGAGATATATCTATTGAATGTCAGTACTTTGCCTCGGCGGACTGTTTTTTGCAAATGCGCGCTGCGTTCATCAGCGCTCATATCAACCAAGCGGACTAATCCATCCGTTATGGATTCGAGACAATACGGATCAACCAGCACACCAGCGCCGCCTATCGCCTCCTCCTGTGCACCGCCGGCGGTGACCAAAGGAACCAACCCGCGTTGAGCCGCTTCGATTGGTGGCAGGCCAAAGCCTTCGAGCATGCTCGGCAGCACAAAACCGCAGCCGTTCATGTATAACCATCTTAATTGCGGCTCAGTAACATACCCTAAAGCTGTAACGCCGGGAATAGTGCTGGCCTTTTTTAAGATTTCGTCAGATCCGATACCGCGTGCTCCGCAAAATACATAGCCAACTCCCCTTTTGTGTAATCCCGACCGCTGATAGGCCTCCAGGACACGCAAATGATTTTTACGCAGCTCCAAAGCTCCAACAGTTAGTAAAAAAGGTGCCTTAACCCCGGGACAGGGGCTGGTTTCACCGCTTAAAATACCAGGCCGCACATATTGTGCAACAGTTTGCATGAAACGAAACTTGTCTCCGTAACGTTCACGGAATGCGCTTTGACTGGCGTCGCTAACGAACACCATCCCGCAACCGGTGCGCTTTATTTTTTGATATGCCTCCTCGTAAAGCCCTGAAATCAGTGGGCCAAAAAGCTCAGGATGCGAAACAGGCCCAATATCATGGCATTGCACGATATCCTCACGCTCAAGCTTTGAGCGAAGAACATAAAGCGGATCAAGGATGAGCCTTGTGCGCCCTTGGACAAAGCGTCCTTCTGGCCAATGTGCGATTTCCCGACCGCGCAGCAAGCGCAATTCCAGCATCATAAGCCTGGCTACGATGCGGCGCGATGTGCCGTCTGGAGTGCGCTGAAGCATCATCCGCCAATAGCGTACTGAGGGAAAATATTCCGGAAGTTGTTCAAGAATATCGCGGCATACGAAGTAAGCGCCGGTGCGGTTTATCAGCCCCAACGAGAAATCCATCAAATACTGGTTCTTTTTCATTGCAACCGACCCCTGAGATTATATTATGTAAATTTATGCCGAGATATAGTTTTCGAGCGCGATTAATACTTGGCAGGCCATCTTTTTATATTGTATATTTCAGTGACGAGTAAAATATTTTTTTGAAAAAATGGTTTTCACATGTGAAAAATAAAAGTTCGAATTTTCATAAAGTAACGCCTTTCCAACATTGTTATTAACAATGCATGCTTGTTTAATTTAAATATGCAACGAATTTCCACATTATCAAATAATGTAGCATGATAATATTTTTAGCACTGCTCAGATTCCCTAGAAGCATAATAGAACCTTAAGATAAACTGACATTTTTGTGTGGCGGTTGTATTTGTCTGATCAACTGCGCAGCGATCCCGCGCGGCGCGATCAAGGCCGAATTGCTTTGGCCATCTTAACGGCGCCTTTTACGAAGTCGACTCTGCGCGCGAAAACATGTTCATGCACGCTTGCGATGGCACGCTTTTTCCTCGATGAAATCGGATAGATGCCGTTGGCGACCAAAGCAAGCTGCTCCGGGTGCTTGAACATCCACGGGTGCGGCCGTTGCCTCGGCGAACGGAGCTTTAGCAGTTGCTTATCAACCTTGATTAGCATACCAATGCGATGCCTAATGGCGGCTCGCTCACTCTGCGAACCTCTGACGAACACTTCAATGCAGTGCGTGGAGTGCGACAAAAGTTACTGCACAAGTGATAGGCATTAAGCAATTACCCTTTGTCGTAAATCATTTCGCATATCAATCAGCCGATAACTTTCACCGATTAAAATGCGATGAAGGAAGAAGAATGTATGGTAGTTTGGTTTTACAATGTCTCCGCTCACAGTCAAAATCCTGCCATCGCCCAAGCCCATTATTTAATTTTCCTGCCCGCTAAAAAGTCGAATCATCGCCAGTTCACGGTTTGATACGCTGCCAAAATAGTCCGGAGCCGCTAGTAAATGGTCATCGATAACGTTGAAACTGATACTTTTTCCAAATTCCTTATTCACCATTCAAAAACACGCGGCGAACATCCCGCAATCCGCGAAAAAAGCCGTGGAATATGGCGTACTACGACATGGCGCGGTCTCGCCGACGAAGCTGGCTCACTCGCCTGCGCCTTGCACGCAAAGGGTTTGCAGCGCGGCGGACATGTGGCTTTTGTGGGCGATAACCGACCGCGGCTTTACGTCGCGATGTGCGCTACCCACTGGCTCGGCGCGGTAACCGTACCGCTTTACCGGGATGCTACAGCCAAGGAAATGCTGTCACCCATTCAAAGTGCGGAAGTCACCCACATCTTTGCTGAAGACCAGGAGCAGGTGGACAAGCTTCTAGAAATCCTACCACAATGTCCGTCGATACGCTTTATTGTCTATGACAAAGACCGGGGCATGCGCCACTACAAGCAGCCGCAAGTCATCAGTTATGAGGAGTTGTTGCGGCAGGGACGTGAGGCGGAGCCTTTAAAGCGTGACTTCCTGCAAGCCGAAATTAATCGCGGCGCCGGTCAGGACGTAGCCTCCGTATTCTTTACCGCCGATGAAACCGGCCTGGCGAAGGGCGTCGTTCTAACTCATTCCGCGCTGATAAGCCGCGCGCGAGCGGCGGCGTCCGTAGACGACCTGAACGATGCCGACGTGGCTTTGGCTTACCTCCCGCCGGCGTGGATCGGCCAGAATCTTTTCAGTTACGTGCAGCCAATGATTGTGGGATATTGTGTATGCTGCCCTGAATCAGCAGAAACCATGCTTGCGGACTTGCGCGAAATCGGGCCGACATATTTCTTAGCTCCACCCCGCGTCCTGGAGTCGATTGTCACCCAGGCCTCCATCCGCATGGAGGGGGCAAGCGGCTGGCGACGCGGTCTATACAAAAGCAGTATGGCCATGGCGCGGTGGCTCGGCCCACGTATTTTATCGGGCGAGGGGGTGTTTATAGGTTTTCGTCCCTTTTACGCCTTGGGCAATCTTCTGGTCTACGCTCCATTGCGGGGCGTGCTTGGCATGAGCCGCGTCCGGGTGGCATACACATTCGGCGAAAATGTCAGCCCCAAAGTGTTCATGTTCTTCCGCTCGATCGGCATTAATTTAAAACAGCTTTACGGCTCCGCCGAGAGTGGATTTTTCGTCGCCATGCAACGCAACGGCGAGGTTAAACCCGACACGGTGGGCAAACCGGTTGAAGGCGTTGAAGTCAAATTTACGCCGGAGTGCGAAATTCTGGTGCGCTCCCCGGGATTGTTCCGCGAGTATCATAACGATACTCAGGCCACAGCGCTGGCGATAAGGGATGGCTGGCTGCATACTGGCGATGCAGGCTATCTGGATGACGACGGACACTTGCGTGTCGTAGATCGCCTCCAAAATGTTGGCGCTTTACATGATGGCACGCTATTCACCCCCAAGCCTTTGGAAAACAGAATAAAAGCATCTCCGTATATTGCGGAAGCGGTCGTGTTCGGCGACGGGCGAGATACGGTTTGCGCGTTGATCGACATCGACGCGGCGGCTATCGGAAACTGGGCGGACAAGAAAAACATCTCGTACACCGGCCACGCCGATCTGGCTTCCAGGGATGAAGTTTACGCACTCGTCGCCGACGAGATTGCAAAGATGAGCGCTCAATTGGCAAGCGATCCAGTGCTCGCTAACGCGCAGGTTCGCCGCTTTGTTATTCTCCACAAAGAACTCGACCCCGAAGATGGTATGCTTACGCATATGGGCGCGGTGCGGCGCGACGTTGTCTCCAAACGATATAAGGCATTGGTAGAAGCAATGTATGAGGGCCACTCCAGCGTAAACATCGATGCTGAGACCTCTGACTTTATAATACGCGACGTGCCGACCCTTACCCCCATGCAAAGCAAGAGGGCCGCTTGAGATGATGGATATGACCCCTCTGCAAATATCGGAGCGCGGCTTCGCCATTGGCCAGCCAATACTGGAGCTAAATGAGATTTCCCTTCGATTTGGCGGCGTGAAAGCGCTCACCAGCATCTCGTTCGATGTGCGCCAGCACGAGGTGCGCGCCATCATCGGCCCCAATGGCGCGGGCAAAAGCTCTATGCTCAACGTCATCAACGGCATTTACCGACCGCAGGAAGGTAGCATAAATTACCAAGGCAAGCCTTTGGCGAACATGACGCCAACGCGCGCCGCCCGCATGGGCATCTCCCGCACCTTCCAGAACATCGCGTTGTTCAAGGGTATGTCGGTCTTGGATAATTTGATGGCGGGCCGCTACCTGCGCACCCACGCGGGGTTCCTTGAAGTCGCACTTCAGCTTCCGCGCGCGCGGCGCGAGGAAAACGAGAACCGCGAGGCGGTAGAGGAAATTATCGAGTTTCTCGAAATCGAGCATATTCGCAAGACGCCGGTTGCGCGTTTGCCTTACGGCCTGCAGAAGCGTGTGGAGCTTGGCCGGGCGCTTGCCGCCGAGCCGAAAATCCTGCTGCTCGACGAGCCTATGGCTGGCATGAACATCGAGGAAAAGCAGGATATGTGCCGCTTTATCCTTGATGTGAACGATCACTATGGCACCACGGTTGTGCTGATCGAGCATGACATGGGCGTGGTCATGGACATTTCCGACCGTGTCGTGGTGCTCGACTACGGCAAAAAGATCGGCGACGGCACGCCTAACGAGGTTCGATCAAACCAGGACGTCATCGATGCCTATCTCGGCGTCGCGCATTAAGGGGTGGCAGAGATGACGATGCTGGACTTTCAGTTTTTTATCGAGGTTCTGGTCGGCGGTCTGCTGTCTGGACTGATGTACTCGCTCGTCGCGCTCGGCTTCGTGCTCATCTATAAAGCATCCGGCGTATTCAATTTCGCGCAAGGCGCGATGGTGTTTTTCGCGGTTCTGTCTTTCGTCGGTTTCATGGAGCTAGGCTTGCCCTTCTGGGGGGCGCTGCCGGTGACAGTCGTGCTGATGGTGATTGTCGGGATGGCGACCGAACGCTTCGTGCTGCGCCCGCTGGTCAATCAGAACGAGAATACGCTGCTGATGGCGACTATCGGCCTCGCCTTCGTCATCGAGGGCGTTGCGCAAATGGTCTGGGGCGTGGACGTGCGCCGGCTTGACCTCGGCATCAAGGACGAGCCGATCTCGTGGCTCGCCGATAAGACAGGCGTCTTCGTCAGTCAGCTCGATATCACGGCGGGCGTGGTGGCTGGCGTCATGGTGGCGGCCCTGGGACTACTCTTTTCGCGCACCAAGGTCGGGCGCGGATTACGAGCGGTTGCAGATGACCCAGCGGCAGCGCTGTCGATCGGCATACCGCTGAAGCACATCTGGATGCTCGTTTGGGCGGCGGCCGGGGTGGTGGCGCTGGTTGCGGGAATGCTCTGGGGCGCGCGCAGCGGCGTGCAGTTTGCGCTGGTGCTGCTGGCGCTGAAAGCGCTGCCCGTGCTGATTATCGGCGGTTTCACGTCGGTGCCCGGCGTGATCGTAGCTGGCCTGATCGTTGGCGGTTCGGAGAAACTGGCTGAGGTTTACATCGGGCCGTCGTTTGGCGGCGGCATCGAGGGCTGGTTCCCGTACATGCTCGCGGTTCTGTTTCTGCTGATCCGTCCCGAGGGCCTGTTCGGCGAAAAAATCATCCGGCGCGTCTAACGTCCCGTAATCTGGAGATAGCCTGATGTTTTACAGAGAAGCCGGACAATTCCGCACCACCTACGCCCAGGACACGCAACTGCTGCCGCTCCGCGAGGATCGCGTCGGCATGGCCTTCATGCTGATCATAGCTTTCGGCGTCATCCCATTCGTCGCCAGCGACTACTGGCTGAGCGCGCTGCTTATTCCATGGTTAATACTGGCGCTCGTGGCGCTTGGGCAGAACATTTTGATGGGTTACGCCGGCCAGCTTTCGCTGGGGGCGGCAGGGTTTATGGCGGTTGGCGCTTTCGCCTGCTACAACCTTATCCTGCGCGTCGATGGCATTCCCTTCGTGGTCGCCATCGCGCTGTCGGGCGTATGCTCCGCATTGGTGGGGATCGTCTTCGGTCTGCCATCTTTGCGCATTCGCGGCTTATATCTTGCGGTGGCGACGCTTGCGTCGCAGTTTTTCATTGTCTGGGCGCTGGACAAGTTCGGCTGGTTCAAAAACTACGACGTGGCCGGCGTCATCACGGCGCAGCAGATCGTCATTTTCGGCCACACTTTCGCGACGCCGCAGGAGAAATACTGGGTGGTGCTCGTTATCGTCGCAGCGCTCACCTGGGCGGCGAAAAATATGGCGCGCGGCAGCATTGGCCGGGGCTGGATGGCGGTGCGCGACATGGATGTTGCGGCCGAAGTAACCGGCCTCCCGCTGATGCGCACCAAGCTGCAAGCCTTCGCCATCAGCTCGTTTTACTGCGGCGTCGGGGGCGCTTTGTTCGCCTTCGCCTATCTCCAGACGGTGGAGCCTTCAGCGTTCACCATCGAACTGTCGTTCCGCATTCTGTTCATGGTCATCATTGGCGGGCTCGGCACGATCCTCGGCTCATTCCTGGGCGCAGGTTTCATCCTGCTGACGCCGATTTTTCTAAATATTCTGTTCCACGCAATCTTCGGGAAAGCCGTCGACGCGACTATTACATCGGCGCTCGAACAGGTCATCTTCGGCGTGATGATTATCGCTTTTCTGATCTTCGAGCCGCATGGCCTTGCGCGTATGTGGCAACAGACAAAAGAGAGGTTACGGCTCTGGCCGTTTCCGCACTGAGACCAGATCTTGGTGTGTCGTGCAGGGAATGAATAAAAACAAAAAGAAACGTTAAGCGTGAGATCAACTGCAACAGGAGGAGACGCAATATGTTAATCGACGCAATTCTTCGTCGTGCGCTGCCCGGCATCGTCGCCGCAAGCGCCCTGATCGGGGTCGCCGCTGCGCCATCGACAGCGATGGCCCAAGTTGCAGAGCAATATTTCGGCGTACCCAGCAGCCGCGTCGGGCCATATGCCGCGATGGGCACCGGCTATTACGGTGGCATCATCGACTATCTGAACTACGTCAACATGAAAGAGGGCGGCGTAAACGGCGTCAAGCTGACCTACGAAGAGTGCGAGACCGAGTATAACGCAGCCCGCACCGTGGAGTGCTACCAGCGTCTGTTGCAAAAGGGCGACCAGAAAATGGTCGTGTTCGACGTTCTTGGCACGCCGGGCGCCTACGCAGTCATCGGCCGCATGGCTGCGGATAACGTGGTGCTCGCACAATATGGCTACGGCCGCACGGACGCCGCTGACGGCCGCGTCTGGCCATGGGTGTTCGGCGCGCACAGCAATTACTGGTCACAAATCGCCGTGCAGTTGAACTTTATGGCCCAGAAAGAGGGCGGCATCGATAAAATGAAGGGTAAGACCGTCGTTCACCTTCACATCGACACCGCCTTTGGACGCGAACCGCTGCCCGCCATGCGCCTGATCGCAAAGGAATGGGGCATCAACCTTGTTGAAATTGCAGTGCCGGCTCCTGGCCTGGAGCAGCAGTCGCAATGGCTGCAAATTCGCCAGTTGAAACCCGACTGGATCACCTTCTGGGGCGCTGGTTCGGGCATGAACTCGACGGCGATTACCACGGCGGCACGTGTTGGCTTTCCGCGCGAGAAGATAATCTACGTCACCTTCGGCGGGGCCGAGGAAGACATGATCCCGGCAGGCGACGCGGCTAAAGGCACGTTCGTTACCGCAAACGCGGTTCCGGGCAAAACGTTTGGTCTCATCGCGGACATTGAAAAAGTCGTCTATGGCGTCGGCAAGGGCAATCTCGGCAATCCGCAACGTCTCGGCACGGTCTATTATAATCGCGGTGTAAGCGCGGCTGTGATGTGGGTCGAGGGCATGCGCAACGCACAGAAAATACACAACAAAGTCGGCAAACCTGTCACGGGGCCTGAGTTCCGCGACGGTTACGAGGCCATCAACATGACCCCTGAGCGCCTCAAGGAGCTTGGCATCGATGGCATCGTGCCACCGTTCAAGTTGTCATGCCTCAACCACGAAGGCGCGGGCAAGTTCAAGATAATGCAGTGGGATGGCGCGAAGTTCCAGATCGTATCGACCGACTGGGTTGCGCCGCCAGACCCAGCGTTTATCCGCAAGCTGATCGAAGACTCGGCAGCCAAGTACGCCGCCGAGAACAACATCACACCGCGCACCTGCTCGTAACCGCTCAGGTATTACTACGCCGCTAAAACGACGCATGGAGGGGGCTACTCCGCCCCTTCCCTAGATTTGTCTCTACATTTGGGAAAAGAGCTGCTCTCATCTGGAAACTGCGCAACACTTTTCGAGATCAGCTCTAAGGGAAGGCCGCATGAATATCGCTGTAAATCCTGTTTTCGCGAAGACCGCGTCAGTCGCCGAAGTGGTGGCCCGCCCTGTTCTTGCCGTGAAGAATATTGAGGTCATCTACGACAACGTCATCCTCGCGCTGCGCGGCGTCTCGCTTGAGGTGCCGCAAGGCAAGATTGTCGCCTTGCTGGGCGGCAACGGGGCCGGGAAGAGCACGACGCTGAAGTCGATCTCGACGCTGTTGGCTTCTGAAGGCGGGGCTGTGACCAAGGGTTCGATCGAGTTTCGCGGGGAACGCAGCGACAAGCTTAACCCCGGCGAACTCGTCGGCATGGGCATGGTGCAGGTAATGGAGGGGCGGCACTGCTTTGGCCACCTGACTATTGAGGAAAACCTGATAACCGGCGCTTACACGCGGCCCCTGAGTGGCGCGCAAATGCGCGATGCGCTAGACCGAATTTACGCTTATTTTCCGAGGCTGAAAGTGCGCCGATCCAGCCTTGCTGGCTATACCTCCGGCGGCGAACAGCAGATGACGGCGATAGGCCGCGCGATGATGGCCAAGCCGAACACACTGCTGCTTGACGAGCCGTCGATGGGCCTCGCGCCTCAAATTGTCGCCGAGATTTTCGAGATCGTTCGCGACCTGAACCAGAAAGAGGGCGTCAGCATTCTGCTGGCGGAGCAGAACACCAACGTGGCGCTAAAATACGCCGACTATGGCTATATTCTTGAAAGCGGCCGCATCATGATGGACGGTTCCGCCAAAGCGCTGGCGGAAAACCCGGACGTAAAGGAATTTTATCTCGGGCTGTCGTCAGATGGCCGCAAAAGTTTCCGCGACATGAAAACCTACCGCCGCCGCAAGCGCTGGTTCTAAGCTCTCCGCTAATACTGACAGTGCGCTTATGGAACGCCGCCACTTTAGGCTTATGAATTTGGATGGCGCCCGCTTGCAGACCGCATTTATGTGCGGAGTCAAACTTCCCGGCGCATCGCTGCGTGGCGCTGATCTCCCCTTTGTGCGGATGGCTAAAGCCGACTTAACGAACGCCGACCTTACAGCGGCGACTATGGAGAAAGCGTTCGCCAAAGGCGTAAAGTTCATCGGCGCCAAATTCATCAACACAGATGCAGGAAGCCAAGTTTTTATGAAGCCGATCTCTCAAACGCTAACTCGATGATACAGTCTTAGCCACACTTATCGGGCACTCGTGATCCAACAATACAACTATCGGGCAGCGCTATTAGGCGCTCCGTCTTATGTGGCGGAATAGAGTAGGAGTCGAACCCACCAAGGACCGCCTAGCGACCGCGCCGGTCAGTTTGCAAATGAGGTCGCGCACGATGTCGTCACGTTCGCCCCGCTTTCCGGTGTCAAGATCCATCTCCAAGGCGGCGGGCCAACGCATCACCGCGCTGGCCGCTGCGATCGCCTGCTCGGCAACAAGACTTCGCCCGAGATTTGTATGGATTACGGTTACAGTCAGGTTGAACGCGGGGCGCAGGGCGCGACAACGATGAGGCGTCAAGACGTTGCATGGCGTTGGATATTGCTGTTACGGCCTCGACTGGCGCATCGCCAGCTTTAAAATTGGCGCGATAGGACGCTAGTGTTTCGCGAACTGCATCTGCAAATTGCTCCCGGCCGTATGTATTGATCGGCGTAAGGCTTGCTGCGTTGCGAAGCACTTCGTCCACCGAAGGCAAAGGCGCAACTTTCTCGCAGCCCTGTTAATCCGTACTCCGTTGCCTACATATCAGGCTGAAAATCCTAGTTTGCTAAAAGATTGTGCGCAAGACAATTCTGCTTAATAATTTTCCAATTTAGAATTGCGTTTATGCGCATTGCTCACCGCAGTATAAGGGGGTCCCTGACAAGACCCTTGGCTATTATTCTGCCGACCTGCCTCGTTTCCCTGGTTGGCGCGGCTCCTGCCAAGGCGCTTACGGGAGCGTGGCAAGAAACCGATATGGTCATAGCCCGGCTGATTTCGGCGACCGATGCGGTGAGCGATCAGGGCTAGGCGCTGCTAAGCCTGGAGCTTAAGCTTAAAGACGGCTGGAAGACATATTGGCGCTCGCCGGGGGACGCTGGCATCCCCCCTGTTGTTGACTGGAGCGGGTCAATCAACTTCGCAAGCGCCGAGCTTGCCTATCCTCAACCCGAGCGCTTTCATAAAGCAGGATAACATCACTATTGGGCTTTCGGAGCATCTATGGTCGGAGTTGGCGACAAGAACACTACCATGGATTCAAGACTTTCATGTGCATGAGCCTGATAGTCCAGGCCCAACGGTTGAAGAGGTCGTCCGGGCGGAGCGCGACCCTAAAGCCAGACTTCTCCGGGGGAGAGCGCTGCGGGATTTACTTGATAAGGGAACACTCATAAGCTTCGGCCAAATTGTTCATCTCCCGGGACGGGAGGTGTCGCTTCCAGTCAAGGAGGACGTGCTCTGGGAGGAATTAAGGCTAAGCTTACGGTCGCAGCATTCGATCCGCCCGGGTAACGCGCTTGGCTGAAGCTCTAGACATAACGCCCGAAGAACTCACTCCGCTGCTGGAAAAATTAGGCCGGATCGACTGGCTGACGCGCGTGTCGAGGGCGTATTTCATGCTTCCGGAAATCATTGGCTCGTTTGCCGCCGAGGCTGAACGGGCCGGGAAGGCGCATGAGAAATCACTGCTAACGATAGGAAACTTCAGAGACGCAACTGGCGCCAACCGGCATGTGGCGACTCCTCTTTTAGAGTTTTTCGATTGACCCGCCGGGTCAAAAGCGGGCGTATCGTTCGCACCACATGGCAGGATTTGCAGCGGCGGCGAGTCAACTTATGACGGAAGCGTCTCGCCTATTTCGTGGCGCGCCGCTTACCCGGCATCGCGGTTTGCGGCGCGCACGAACTGCTGTCAGTCGCAACGGTTTCGATAAGCCGCATTAGCTCGGTCCGCAGATGGCCGATTTCTGTTTCCGTCATTTTCAAGCGGCACACGATATGTTCGCGGACACCGACAGCGGCTTTCTGAAGCTGGCGGCCTGCTGGGGTCAGGTGAACAGTGACCTCCCGCTCGTCCGCAACGCCGCGATGGCGCTGGACAAACCCCGCATTCGCCAGACGTTTGACGAGCGGCGTTAGCGTACCGCTGTCTAGAAGCAGAAGATCGCCAATTTTACTCAGTGTGAGAGCGTCTTTCTCCCACAAGACAATCATCACCAAATATTGAGGATAGGTAAGGCCGAGTTCGCCAAGCTTTTCCCTGTAAGCCTTCGTTAGCACCCGCGTTGCGGCATACAGCGAAAAACACAACTGATTATTTAATCGAAGGAGATCGTATGACGGGTCTAAACTCACGTAACATTCCTCTTAAGTCCGTGCGCGAAAAATGCCTTCCAAGTTAAACACGTACCAAAGCATACCTCAAAACACACCGTATCACATATTGCCGCGACGCCTATACGCTGACAATGGGGAATGTCGCTAAGCAACTGTACTGGGAGCGCAATCTGCGCTTCAAGACGGACTCGGGCAACGAAGGGCCGCCTGCGGGAAAAGCGGTGTTGGCGCCGAGCGAGCAATTGAGCGACAGAGCCTACGTCGTCGTTGGCACACCGCCGGAAATGAGCTCAATCATCCGGGAGGAATGCAGATGAGGCCGGGAATATTGACGTTTAACGATTGGCTGGCCGCCAAATGGCAAGGTCCGGAGGTCAAGCACAATGCCGCTTAGCGGCTAGCTGCGGCCCATGACGATGGTGGTGCAGGCGCTTTCCAGCTTCGGTAAATCGCGCGCCGCCGCCATGCGGATGGCAAGCGGGCGCTTCTCACCCCGAATCACAGGGCAATAAGGGTCTGGCTCAGCGAGCATATCGAGCAGACGCCGCCGCCCCGCGCATCCGCCTCGGCACGATGCGAGATGATCGCAAGGCTGGCACGCATCGGGAACCGATCTCGCGCTCTCGAATGGCGCAGTATGGATGACATTGCCGCCCGCCTCCAGAAGCACATCCAAAGGCGCGCCGACGCCCGGCCAATAAACACAGGGCTGGATGGTGGCGCGCGGAGTCACTCGCACGGTCGCCACGCCGCAACCGCCTTTGCGAGGCGGCATTCCGGCCATCGCCCGCACCAGCGGTTCGCCGACGGCGATCACGTCGGTGTTGGCGAACAGCGTTTCGAACCCACTCCAATATTCCTCGTATGTCAGCGCGAAGGTGTCGGTGCGCACGGCCTGATAGACATTGATGCGGAGCGGCGCGTCATAGGCTTTGGCAACGGCGGCGATTTCGTGCAGCCGGTTGTAATTGGTGCGCATCATCACTGCGATGATCGTGACGGGCACGCCCAGGCGGCGGCAACGCGCGGCCTGCTCGTGCACCAGCGCCCAGTTGCCCGCACCCCGCTGCTCGTCCTGTTCGGCCTCATTCGGATAATCCAGAGAAAATTCGATGTCGCTGAACGCGGCGAGGTCTTTGTCCTCCAGAACGGCGACCGAATAGCCGTTGGAGGTCATTGTCAGCTTCAGCGGCTGCTCGCGCAAATAGCCGAGGATCGGCTGGAATTCGGGGTGCATGCCGTTCTCGCCCGTGCCAAGATTGACAGAACGGACGGAGATGCTGTCCAGCACGCGGCGCACTTGGGTTAAGTCGAGCCGGTCAACGCGAGTCGGGTCGCGATAACAGAAAGAACAGGCGAGATTACATTCATTCGTGAGGCCGAGGCCGACCGAAAACTGATCGGGCTTCGAAATAAGTTCAGAGGTTTCGTAATGAATGAGCGCTGACATCCGAAATCCTTTTTGTCGCATCAGATTTATATATCAGAAAGAGTTCGTTGCACGCCATGCAGACGTTACCAAGCGGATTGCAGCCAGACCAAAAGCCGGAGTGCTGGAATGAGCATGTAGCCGGTTATGAAGCGGTGTTCGAGCCGCTAACGCTCCAGTTCGCGCAGAGCGCGACAGCAGCGCTCGATCTCAAGCCGGGCGCGCAAGTTCTGGACGTAGGTGCTGGCGCAGGCGGCGGCGCCTTGAATTTGGCCAAACACGGCATGATCGTGAGAGCCATCGACGCTTCGGTGCGTATGATCGAGCGCATCCGGGAGCGAGCGGCAAGCGAGGGCGCCAGCATCGACGCGCGTGAAATGGATGGTCAGGCGCTATGCTTCGAGGATGCAACTTTCGACGCAGCCTATTCGGTTTTCGGCATCATACTGTTTCCCGATCCCGTTCGGGGTTTGATCGAGATGCGCCGCGTCGTAAAACCGGGCGGAGCTATTTCCGTCGTCGCCTGGACGCAGCCGGAGCGCAACGAGCTGTCCGCCACCTTGCGCGCCGCCGCCTCGCATGTCTGGCCAGAAATGCAGGTAGCGCCCATACCCGCGCAACTCCGGTTCCGCGAGGAGGCGGATTTCCGCGCGCTATTCCAGGCAGCAGGATGCCCGGACGTTTCGGTTGAAACCGTTATCGCATATCTGAAAGCGCCGTCCGCTCGCTGGCTTGCCAAACGCGCCGCTTTTGCGCCTGGCATGGAGGCGCTTCTTTCCGGGTTAGGCGAAAGAAGAGACGCCGCGCTGGAGTGCTTTGCGGAGCGGCTGGAAAATGAGCGCGGCCACGGCGAAATCACACTTTCAAGCGTTGCCTTCGTCGGCTCGGCCAAAGTGACGAGTTAGCATGTTCACGTTTTCGTGATCATTAGTAGCGTTTCCACTTGGCATCGCGAAAGCGGTAGGTAGGCGTTGTTAGGAGCAAACGCGCGTCCCAGCATGGTATGAGCGTTGGTTGTCAAAAATTGCGTGCGCTAACACAATGCTCAACGATGCAAGCTGCGCGAGAGCGCATATGCATTTTAATGACTGCGAATTCTCAAAGTATGTTGGGAGACTTTTTATGCTTCATCGCGCTTTCCTTTTATTGGGGTCGCTTGCCATGCTGGCCGCCCTGTCGCCAGCATTCGCTCAGGACAAGTCGACCTTCGTTTTCACCGCTATCCCCGATCAGGACGAAACCCGTTTGGTGGAGCGCTTTAGCCGCTTCGCCACGTACCTTGAGGGCAAACTTGGCGTTGCGGTCAAATATGTGCCGGTGAAAAGCTATCCGGCAGCTGTAACCGCATTCACCAACAATGACGTGCAGCTTGCCTGGTTCGGCGGCTTCACTGGCGTTCAGGCCCGCCGCTCGGTCGTAGGCTCGGAAGCCATTGCGCAAGGGGCGGAGGACGTCGCGTTCAAATCCTATGTCATCGCCAACACGGCGACAGGTCTGAAGCCGTCCAAGACATTCCCGCAAGACATTGCTGGCAAAACTTTCACCTTCGGGTCGCGCGCGTCTACATCAGGCCGGGTCATGCCAGAGTTTTTCTTCCGCCAGGAAACGAAAAAAAGCCCGGAGCAACTTTTCTCGCGCGTCGGCTTCTCTGGCGACCATTCAAAAACCATCCAGCTTGTGCAAACTGGCGCATATGAAGTCGGTGTGCTGGATTACACGGTTTATGAGACCGAGAAAAAAGCTGGCAAAATCGACGAAACGAAAGTGAGTGTGATCTGGGAGACACCGACCTATCCAGATTACCAGTTCACCGTGCGGGGCGATGTGGACGCCAAATTTGGCGCAGGCTTCAAGGATAAGCTGAAAGCTGCAATCCTGACACTGGACGACAAGGAAATTCTCGGCTTCTTCGCGCGTTCAAAATTCATCTCCGCTAAAAACGAGGATTATCGTCCCATTGAAGACGTTGCCGACGCTTCACAGTTGTTGAACTAGCCCCATGCCCGCCGTCGCTCTTCAAAACGCTACGGCGGGCTATCGCGGCCAACCTATACTGCACAACATCGATTTTAACGTGGAGCCGGGCGAACGTGTTGCCATAATGGGCCGCTCCGGCGCTGGCAAGTCTACGCTGCTCAACCTGATTTACGAACGCTTCGCCGACAGTGTGGCGCTGGTTCCTCAGGCGGGCGCGCTGGTGAAAACCCTCAGCGTCTTCCACAATGTCTACATGGGCCAACTGGATCAGCGCTCGACGCTCCATAATCTGCGCACTCTAGCATGGCCGCCGCGTGGTGAGGTGGAGGCGGTGAGCGCCATTCTCGATAGCGTCGGACTGGGGGACAAGCTGTTCGCCAAGGCGGGCGAACTCTCTGGCGGGCAGCAGCAGCGCGTATCCGTCGCGCGCGCGCTGTTCAACGGACGCCCCGTGGTCATCGGCGACGAGCCTGTGTCAGCGCTTGATCGAGTTCAGGCGGGGGACGTGCTCGCCGCCATGCTGCGCCGCCATGAGACGTCGATTTTCGCCTTGCATGATATACGGCTCGCTCTGGAGCATACGGATCGCATAGTCCTGATCGAGCGTGGCCGGATTGTGCTCGACAGCCCCGCCCGCGATCTCACCGCGTCCGATCTCATCCCTTATTATGAGGATGAAGTGCGATGAGTGTGCGTGTTCCGGATGAATGGGCACCCTCGCTGGGCAAAGCCGCGCGTTTTGGAAAGGTGAGGCGCCGCTTCGCATTACCGAAACTGGGTTATGCATCAGTCACCGGCTGGTTTTTGCTTGCCGCCCTCGCCTCGATTCTCGTCGCCGACATAGCCATCACCGCCCTTGACCCTTGGACGGAGATGCGCAGGTTGTTGTCGGGCATTGTTCGCCCGGACTTTCTCTCCATCGAGGCGATGAGCGTGGTCTGGACGGTGGCGTTCGCCGTGCTCGGCGTCTCTATCGGCGCCAGCGCTGGTTTTACGATGGCGCTGGTTTTCGAGCGCTCGCGGATCGTGCGAATGCTGTCCGCATTTTTGCGCTCGGTGCATGAATTGTTCTGGGCGCTACTGTTGCTACAGATCACCGGGCTATCGCCGCTCACCGGCATTCTCGCCATCGCCCTGCCCTATGCGGGCATTTTCGCCAAGGTCTTCTCGGAGATGATAGAGGAGGCGGATCTGGCGGCGGAGCGGGTGCTGCCGCCCCGAACCTCCATCGTCTCGCGCTTCGCCTACGCCCGCCTGCCCGTCATCTCCGTGCCGATGAAAACCTATACGCTTTACCGGCTGGAATGCGGGCTGCGCTCGACGCTGGTCCTGGGCTTCATTGGCCTGCCGACCATCGGCTTTCATCTCGACAGTTATTTCAAGCAGGGCAACTACGCGCAGGCCGCCGCGCTGCTGTTCGCGTTTTATGTGCTCATCGGCTCGCGGCGGCTGTGGGCGCGAGCCTCGACAATTCCGTTTCTCATCATCGCCAGCCTGCTGGTATTGCCGGAGGCTGTCGGAGGCGGCTCGGTGTGGGCCAATCTGGAGCGGTTCGTAACAAAAGACATCGTGCCATCTCCGTTGCGTAACAGCGAGTGGCTCGCGCTTGACACATGGGTGAATTTCGGCGGCTGGGCGTGGAAAATTATCGTCAACCAGATAGTACCGGGGATACTCCAAACACTTATTCTCTCGCAAATTGCTCTGGCAGTCACCGGGCTACTTGCGCTTATCGTGTTCCCATTAGTTTGCCGCCGTTTTCTGGGCCGCGCCGGGCATTATCTGGGCCGCGCGTTGCTTGTCGTTGCCCGTTCGACACCGGAATACATGCTAGCTTATGTGCTTCTGCTTATCATGGGGCCGTCGATGCTGCCCGCCATCATCGCCCTCTCGCTGCACAACGGCGCGATTATCGGCTATCTGCTCGGCCGCCACGCCGACGCCCTTGAATACCGGCTCGACGCACCACGCGGCCTCAATCTCTATGCCTTTGAGACTGTGCCGCGACTGTACGGCCAGTTCCTCGCCTATATGCTCTACCGCTGGGAGATCATTCTGCGGGAAAGCGCCATTTTTGGCATTCTGGGCGTGGCGACGCTAGGCTACCACATAGACGCCGCCATCGCCGAATTGCGGCTCGACACTGCGGTGTTCCTTATTCTAGGCGTTGCGGCGTTGTCCATGACGGTCGATAGCTTTTCGCGCTGGCTGCGGAGGCGGCTGCTCATTGAGATGTTGCCGACCCGCCTCGCCAACGCCAAAGGCGAGCAAGCCCTTCCAGCCGGAGTCACATGCCGATGATGAACGCCCAGCCGGTTTTGAAGGATATAGTGCTTCTTGGCGCGGGCCACGCCCATGTCGGCGTGCTCCGCATGTTTGGCATGAAGCCCGTGCCCGGCGTGCGCCTGACCCTCATCACCCGGCAGGTCGATACGCCCTATTCAGGCATGCTGCCGGGCATGATCGCCGGACACTACAGTTTCGACGAAGCGCATATCGACGTCGGTCCGCTGTGCCGTTTCGCGGGTGCGAGACTATATCACAGCGCCGCGACGGGGCTAGATCTGGCTGGCAAGCGCGTGCTGTGCGATAACCGCCCGCCGGTTCCCTACGATCTGCTGTCGATCAACATCGGCTCCACGCCCAGCACGCGCGATACTCCGGGCGCGTCCGAAAATGCCATCCCCGTCAAACCCATCGACGGCTTTTTGGCCCGTTTCGAGGCGGCACGCGCGCGCATCCTCGCGGCGGGCACCAAGGCGCGCATCGCAGTGATTGGCGCAGGCGCTGGCGGCACCGAGCTGGCGCTATCGCTGGAGCGGCGTTTGCGGCGCGACGCGAGCGCGGCGGGCTTCGATCCGCAAGGCTTGCAGTTCGCCATCGTCACGCCGGGCGACGAAGTTTTGAAAGGCTTCCCAGCCGCCGTGCGGTCGCGCTTCACCGCCGAGATGGCGCGCCGTGGCGTGGAGATCATCATAGGCGCCCGAGTGGCCCGCGTCGATGCTCAAACGCTCCACCTGGATGGCGGCGCGAGGCGCGATTTTGACGAGA
The DNA here is from genome assembly GCA_034440495.1 of Hyphomicrobiales bacterium. GTDB lineage: Bacteria > Pseudomonadota > Alphaproteobacteria > Rhizobiales > Rhodomicrobiaceae > JAWXCE01. The sequence goes on from JAWXCE010000032.1 coordinate 59,878, forward strand.
TTTTCTGGACGACGGAGGCGGCGCCCGCGCCATGGCTCGTGCAAACCGGACTGGCCCTGAACGAGCGCGGCTTTCTCTCCGTCAGCGCCACCCTGCAATCGACATCCCACGAGGGCGTGTTTGCGGCGGGCGACATCGCGTCTATCGAAGGCCAATCCCTGCCGAAATCCGGCGTCTACGCGGTGCGGCAAGGGCCGGTGCTGGCGGAAAACCTGCGCCGCGCCGTCACGGGCAAGCCGCTGAAACCCTACAGACCGCAACGCGACGCGCTGTATCTCATTTCAACCGGCGAGCCATACGCCATCGGCACGCGCAACGGCGTCACCTTCGAGGGCGCCTGGGTGTGGCGGCTGAAAGACTGGATCGACCGGCGCTTCATGGCCAAATTTAACGCGCTGCCAGAGATGAAATCGAAGGTCGCCGCATTCGCCTCGCCCATCGCCGACAAAGCCGCCATCAAGGAAATATCCGCCATCGCAATGCGCTGCGGCGGCTGCGGCGCCAAAGTGGGCGCGACCGTGCTCTCCCGCGCACTCGGCCAAATCACGCCCGCCGAGCGCGACGACGTGGTGATTGGCCTCGACGCGCCCGACGACGCGGCGGTGGTGGATAGCGGCGGCCCGCGCCTGTCCGCCCACACGGTCGATTATTTTCGCGCCATTGTGGACGACCCATACATCTTCGGCAAAATCGCCGCCAACCACGCGCTCGGCGATATCTACGCCATGGGCGCGGAGCCGCAGACCGCGCTCGCCATCGCAACTGTGCCCTATGGGATCGAGGCGAAGGTTGAGGCAGATTTGTCGGGCATGATGGCGGGGGCGAATGAGATATTGCGCGAGGCGAACTGCGCGCTCGTCGGTGGCCACACCTCGGAAGGAGCCGAATTGTCGCTCGGTTTCGCAATAACGGGGCTTGTCGAGCGGACGTTCACGCTGCGCAAGGGCGGTCTGCAGCCCGGCGACGCGCTGATTGTGACCAAGCCCATCGGCACAGGTACGCTGCTCGCCGCCGACATGCGCGGCAAAGCCAAAGCGCGCTGGGTGAGCGCGGCGCTCGACCACATGACGTGCTCGAATCGCGAGGGCGCTCTGATTTTGCGCGCGCACGGCGTTCACGCGGCGACCGATGTGACTGGCTTCGGCCTGCTCGGCCATCTGGTTGAAATGGTGAAGGCCAGCGGGGTGGATGTGACTCTGGCGCTCGCCAGTATTCCGCTGCTCGACGGCGTGCGAGAAACCATCGCCATGCAGATTTTTTCCTCGCTACAACCGCAGAACGTGCGTCTGCGCCGCGCTATCCGAAATCTGGCCGAGGCAGGGCTTGACCCTCTGTACCCAATACTGTTCGATCCGCAAACGGCGGGCGGCCTTCTCGCCTCAATTCCCGCCGGTAATTCCGACGCCTGCATAAAAGCTTTACGCAATGCGGGTTATCATCATGCTGCGATCATTGGGGCGGTTCATCCTCTATCAGATGTGATCGAACCGGTGACGATCGTGCGCGGCGAGTGGGTAATGCCGCTTCACGCCAGAGCGAATGGACAAGCAGTGCCAGCTTACATCAGCCCTCAAGAGAAACTCCATGCGCACCAACCCAATCTATGATTCCTGGGAATTCCTGTCAGGCGCCAGCGGACCACATCTGGGCACTGGCAACTGGCGCTTTCTGCTAGTCGCGGTGTTCTGGGTGGCGATCGCCGCCAGCATCGCCATTGCCATCCGCAACTGGAATGCTGATCCGGCCCAGCGCACATCGGGCCATTTCTGGACATGGTTTTTCCGGGTGATGATCGGCGTGATGTGGTTTGAAGGCTCGCTGTGGAAATTGCCGATCCCATCCGGCGGCTTTCTCTATTGGCTAGAGCAAATTCCGCAACACGCCGCCTTCGGCTTCCATAAGGAGTTTGCAAAAAGTGTTCTCGTGCCCAATTATGCGCTGCTGAACTGGCCAGTCTTTCTGGCAGAAATGGGCATGGCGCTATCATTCATCCTTGGCTTCGGCGTGCGGCTGTTCGCAGCTCTTGGCATCTTCTTTACGCTCAATCTGTATTTTGGTCTCTATACGCACCCCCATGAATGGCCGTGGCTCTATGTCTTCCTGATCTTTGTGCAGGGCCTTTTCATCATTCACGCGGCGGGCCGCAGCCTCGGGCTGGACGCGCTCACAAGGCGCGATCCATTTGGGCCGTTCAAAGGCGATGGCCTGATCGCGCGGCTTTACCAGCGGGTTTCCTGAGGTAAGGACACGCTGATCGCATCTAATCTTGGCCAGGTCGCACATGTTCTGGCAAAGTGACTTTTAAGATTGCCGGGACTCACGAGACACACTTCGTGTAGTCTGGCGTTAACCTTAAGCGGTTGCAGCGTTTACTGCAACCGCGCTGTTCGCAGTTTGGGAAAAGGCGTTAAACTCTAATTAGTTAAACTGTCATATTTCAATTCGCTCTATGTCAGTAAAATTAATCTGGTTTCCGGTGTCTAGCATGATGAGTCCATCTGCATCGTCGCTAAGCGTTAAGCCTTCCTCGTCCTGGCTAAGGATACTGCCCTGCGTCAGTTTTAACGTCCAGTCCGTGCCGAAAGCGCCAGGGTTAGCTTGACCGTCGCCGCCTCGCAGATCGATGGCGTCGATCCAACTCCCGCCAACGCCGCCGTTGACGCTGTCCCGACCATCGGCACCGCGAAACAGGAATAGGTCGGAGCCGTCTGCGCCGTAGAATTGGTCATTACCTGACCCGCCGAAAAACACATCGTCACCGGCGCCGCCATCCAGCAGGTCATTGCCATCGCCGCCGTCCAAAGCATCGTCGCCAGCACCCCCGTAAAGCTTGTCGTTACCCTGCCCGCCAAATAAATTATCCGCCCCGTTTTCGCCTTTCAAGTCGTCGTCTCCCGCCCCGCCGATGAGCATGTCGTTATCATCGCCGCCGAGAAGCACATCGTTGTTATCGCCGCCATCAAGGCTGTCCGCCCCCGATCCGCCCTCCAGCCGGTCGTTGCCAGAACCGCCTATCAGAGTATCGTCGCCTGACTCGCCAGCGAGCATGTCGTTGCCCGCACCGCCATCAAGCACATCGTCGCTGCCGCCGCCCCAGATGCGGTCATTGCCGCCGTCGCCAAATACGATATCCGCGCCATCGCCGACATCCGCGTTGCCATTTGTAGTGTCAAAAATGTCGTCGCCGTCTCCAAGATGCGCCAGATCGGTTCCTTCGCCGCCGCTTACGACATCGTTGCCCGAGCCGCCGTGTAAAGTGTCCTTGCCTCTGCCACCATTTATGAGGTCGTTCCCTGTTTCGCCGTGCAGCACGTCATCGCCATCCCCGCCGATGAGCATATCGTTACCATCGCCGCCGAAGATAACATCGGCGCCACTATCCCCCCCGAGTTCATCGTTGCCGTTACCGCCATTAATGGCATCATCGCCGCCCGCGCCCCAGATTTTATCATTGCCACCAAGGCCGTTGATCCTGTCGCCGTAGTTGGAAGCGAAGTCGATGATGTTGGCTTGCTCATCGCCGTCGATGGTCAGCCCGTGAGCTTGTAACTCCGCCATGTGCGCCTGCGCCTGATCCAACGATGCGGTCCCGGTTCCGACGCTAAGCTCGAATGTTGTTTGCGCGCTCAAGCCACCTTGATCGGTTGCGATAACAGTGACTGTTACCTGTGCTGCATCTGGCACGGTCTGGATAAGGCGCACCGTCGTGTCAAGGTTGGCGTCGTCGAACGAGTTGTCGCCGCCGCCGAACAGGTCTTCCCAGTTTTGCCCGCCTGCGGTTGCGTTATCGACCATATGGTCGATACCGTCGGGGTTCAGCGCTTGGTCAGAGAAATAGGCTGGCGCTCCCGCGCCTTTCAATACTCCGTTCTCGGTCGCCACATGCCACACGCCTTTGACTTCGGTGAATGTCACGGGCTGCCCGTCGCTAACGTCGGCATTGGCGTCACCGTTAGGCACGAGGAAAAAGCCGATGGACGACGCCCCTGGGTATTCGTCCAAATCGAGAAGCGCGCTGTGCTGGCCCCATTGATGCGCGTCAGTTTCGACTATCGCGCCGCCGAGAGGATTTCCTTGGCCGTCGGCTACGTAGTACCCAACGGTGTTTTTATATCCTGCGTCGGACGAGATCACGGATGTATCGATCTGCACGATGCCCGAGGGCGGGACAGAGTATCCGCCATTGACACTTGTCAACTCGACGGACATGACCTGTGCAGGCGGTTCTCCGCTAATAGCGCCGCTTTCGGGATCGATTTTCAGCCATTCGGGACCTTGCAAGGTGTAGGTAAGATGATCGCCAGCATCAACGTCATTGAATGCAGTCGCCGCATTCAGACCGAATGTCTGACCCGCCGTTGCTGTCTGAGTTTCCATTGCTAATGCGGTTGGCGTTTCATTTTCGTCTGTCAACTGAATGGAGAAGGTCTTTTCCGTCGACCCTTCCGCCCCGGTCGCCCGCACATTGAGGTCGAATTGATTTTCCCCGCCTTCAAAATCGAAGTTTTCGTCTCGCGTTGTAAGGGTATCGCCGTCGATCCAAAACCGCCCGTCTTCCGAGACTTCAATGACATCGCCATTTTCGTCGATAAGGTCGTACCTGATTCGCCCGCTCGGGTCGGTCGCGGTGAAACGCCCGAAGTGGTGATTGTCGCCGGGATTTTCCTTGAGCATGGTGTTCGATAAATCAAGATTTACCGGAGCTTCGTTTGCGTCACTCACGGCGATTTCAAACGTTTGCTGTGTTGACAGTCCTCCCGCGTCCGTCGCGGTGATAGTAAGGTTTAGTGAAGGCGCG
>JAWXCE010000033.1:0-68854 GCA_034440495.1 Hyphomicrobiales bacterium
CGATTGGATAGCAGTAGAGGAAGAAAAACATCAACAGCATGCCATAGAGGGGGATCAGCATTTCGCCCCGTCCGTCCGCCGCCAGCGCATTTTGGGTGAGTGTCATCGCGTCGGAGACGCCAACGATAGAGATGAGGGAGGTCGCCATGGTCAGGATTGCGTACCAGTTCATCCATGGCGGGATCATGCGTTTGATGCATTGCGGGAGAATGATAAGCCTGAATTGCTGCCCGCGCGAGAAGGCAAGGCTTTCCGATGATTCCCACTGGCCAGTCGGAATGGATTGAATGGCGCCGCGCGTGACTTCCGAGATATTTGCCATGATCGGCAAAGTAAGCCCAATGGTAGCCTTGATCCAGTCAGGGAAGGGGATTGCGTAACCCAGTATGCGCACCTGATAGGGTATGAGCAGAATGGTGAAGAACAGCAGCACCAGCCAGGGCGAGTTGCGAAAAAACTGCGTTATCGCCCACGCCAGTTGCCGCAGGAGCATGCTGTGTGACACTTGGGCGATGCCAAGCAGCACCCCCGTTACGGTGCCGACAGCCATCACCAAAAAGCTGACGATGATATTCAGGACGAAACCGCCCAATTCGCCCTCGCGGCCGAACAGGATCAGCGGCGCCCATTTCAGCATCGTTTCGATGATGCCTAGCTGTGGGGCGCCAGTGTCGTTGAACTGCGCGTAAGCCTCCCCGCCAAGGATGCTGGCGGCGACGACGCCCCCGATAATCAAGGCCGAGCGGCGCGAAAAAAATCCGCGCGTGAAATCGTCTGCGCCCCAATCGCCCCAGCGCTCGTTGGGCGACCGCTGCGGTAATGGCGGTAGCCCTGCTAGGATTACGTCACGCGACGCTTTCTTGTCTTTCTTCCCGCCTTCGCCTGAAGCCGGGGCATTACTGGCGCTATTGATGCCAACGCTGGTGGTAGTAGTCTTCATCGCCCGTACCCCGGAATGCGCATTGCCTTTTCCCATCGCTCCATGAGCCAGACCAGGATAGCCACAAGCGCGATATAGAAGACGAACAGCGTAACCATCATTTCAAACACGTTGACGCGGTCAGACCAGATCTGGTTCGCGACGAACAGAGTTTCCGGAACCGAGATGGCAAAGGCCAGCGTCGTGGTTTTCACCAGATTGACAAGGTTGTTAGTGAGCGATGGGATGCAGACCCGCAGCGCCAGCGGCAGCTCCACATTGCGGAATACCTGGGGGCGCGTGTAGCCCAGCGCTTCGGCGGCTTCGGTCATGGTGCGCGGCACCGCCTCGATGCCGGAGCGGAAAATCTCGACGTTGAAGGCGCCGGCAAAAAACGAGAGTGAAATTGCCGCCCATGTAAAGGCGTCGAACATTGGCCTGGCGACGCCGTAATCGGTCATCACGCGCGGCAGCAGGGGGCTAAGGGCAAAGAAAAAGAAGTACATCTGCACGAGCGGCGGGGTATTGCGGAAAAACTGAATATAGCCTTGTGCGACGCTGCGCAACACTTTGGAGTTCGACATCTGCGCCCAGGCGCCTAGGACGCCGATAATCGTGCTGGCGATGACGCAGACGAATGAAAGATAAATTGTCATGCCCATGCCGCTTAGCATGCGCTTACACTCAAACGGCTCGTACAGATAAACAATATTTACGCCAGAGTTTTCGTAAAGCCCGCGCATGAGGCCACCGAAAAGAGGCACGATAGCTCCGGTGCAGATATTAATGGGCTGCAATCCAAATAGTTTACTCCAGCCCAAGTAAGCAATCACCGCCACTGCAGCGGCGCTGATCCAGTAATAGAGACGGTAGCTTGGTACGGGGGCTATGGTAAGCGTGCTTGCCATGGGGCGGGCAGTCCTGTTACGGCAGAGGCAAAAGAGGGGCGCTACGCAGCGCCCCTGATTGAACCCATTACTTGCTGGCGGCTTTGAGCCAATCGGTGTTCTGACCGAGCCATTTCTTCTCAAGAGCAAGAAGTGTGCCGGACTTTAGCCATTCCGCGGTTGTCGCGGCCATGAACTTGCCCCAGTCGGTATCTTTGTCTTCCAGCTTCACGGCGACGCCCCATGGCACAGGCGCAAACTCGGTTAGAGCGACCACATCGTAGTCTGCCCACTTTGCGGCTTCGGCGGTTTTCTTGTAGATCAGCAGCACATCGTCATAGACGAAACCGACGCACTGGCCGCCTAATAGAGCGGCTTCGTTCTCAGGCACGCCCTTGAAGGCGACCAAATCCTGACCGGTGAACTCCGACTGGATGCGGTTGTTATAGAACGCGCCCTGAATGGCGCAAACCGGCTTGCCTTTCAGGTCGGCTGCGGATTTCACTTTCGCCGCTTTATTTACCAGAACGGCCACGCCGCCCGCGTAATAAGCAGGCTCGATGATCCCAACGGCTTTCTTGCGTTCGTCGTTGATGCTCATGGTTGCGATCATGAGGTCGGTCTTGCCGGTTTGCAGGAACTGCATACGGTTCGATGCGACAACAGGAACCAGCTCCAGCTTTACGCCAAGACGCTTGGCCACGTCAGCGGCCATGTCGGCTTCCATGCCAACGATTTTGCCCGTAGAATCCAGCATACCGTAGGGCGGATAGTCAGCTTTTGTGCCGACAATCAACGTGCCCTTCGCTTTAATGTCTTCAATCGTTCCCGCTGTAGCGGCGCCTGCCAGCATGCAGACCGCAAACCCAATTACGCCGAATAATTTCATACCCTGTTTCACGTCCGTCTCCTTGATTCGCGGTACGACCGCGCAGAACCCTCGATTGCGTGCAATTCTTACGCTTGAACATCACGCGGCACCTCAGCGCGTTAATCAAACGTAAAATGAAGCGTAGATATTTTCCGAAAACGTTCAACTGTTTATATCAGGAATCTTTACGCCGTTGCATTTTCGTCGAACCGCGCGATGAATTTGTGGCATTGGCGCAGCCTGCCCTCCTGCCTTTTTGTACTGCGCAAACGCTTAGAAAACGTTGTGACCGGTGTTGTTGGGAATTCGCGTCATTGTCACTGGAGATGCTCGTTAGCATTAAAATCCGTAATATTAACGATCTTACTCCATCCTTTTGTTATAATTTAATAATGGGTAGGCAGTATTCGGCATTCCGTCTTTTTCGAGAAGCCTTGAACGGACAACAGGGCTGGCCGCTGGCGTGGGCCGATGCGGCGCCCAAAAAAAGCTATGACATCATTATAATTGGCGGCGGTGGCCACGGACTGGCGACCGCGTATTACCTCGCCAAACTGCACGGCGTTCGTAATGTGGCGGTGCTGGAAAAAGGCTGGATCGGCGGCGGCAACACGGGCCGCAACACAACCATCATTCGCTCCAATTATCTGCTCCCCGAGAACGCGCTGTTTTATGAGCACTGCCTGAAGCTGTGGGAGGATTTAAGCCTCGATCTTAACTTCAACGTGATGTTCAGCCAGCGCGGCGTGCTCAACCTTGCCAATTCCGATGCGCAGATGGACGCCTACGCGCGCCGCGGCAACGCCATGCGGCTCTCCGGCATCGACAGCGAATTGCTAGAGCGCGATCAGGTGCGCCGCATGGTTCCGCACATGGATTTCTCCGACCGCTCCCGCTTCCCGATTTACGGCGGACTTTTGCAGAGGCGTGGCGGCACTGCTCGGCACGACGCCGTTGCCTGGGGATACGCGCGCGCTGCATCCGCGCTGGGCGTTGATATAGTCCAGAATTGCGAGGTTACGGGTTTCCGGATGGCTGGCGGGCGCGTCGCGGGCGTCGAGACATCGCGCGGCTTTATCGGCGCCGAACGGGTCGGCATAGCAGTTGCCGGGCATACGTCGCATGTGGCGGCGATGGCGGGGCTGAAGCTGCCCGTCGAGAGCCATGTTTTGCAGGCGTTCGTCAGCGAGGCGCTTAAGCCGTTCCTGGACACCGTCGTCACGTTCGGCGCCGGGCATTTCTACATAAGTCAGTCAGACAAGGGCGGGCTGGTATTCGGCGGCGATTTGGATTTTTATAACAGTTACGCTAGCCGGGGGAATATGCCGATAGTAGAGGATGTGGCGAGCGCGGCGATGTCGCTGTTCCCAAGCCTCGGGCCGCTGCGCCTACTGCGTTCGTGGGGCGGCGTTATGGACATGACGATGGACGGCTCGCCAATCATCGGCCTCACGCCCGTTGACAACTTTTATATCAATGGCGGCTGGTGCTATGGCGGCTTCAAGGCGACGCCTGGCTCCGGCTGGGTATTCGCGCACACCATAGCGACTGGCGCCCCGCACGCATTGAACGCGCCGTTCTCGCTGGATCGTTTCAAAACCGGTCGCCTCATCGACGATAAGGGCGCTGGCCCATACCCATGGCTGCACTAACATGAACAACGCTGAAAAAAGCTTTCCATGCTGATCCCATGCCCGCATTGCGGACTACGAGACCACGCCGAGTTCGCCTATTCCGGCGACGCGGGGCTTAAGCGTCCGGCGCCCGATGCGAATGATGAAGCGTGGTTCGATTACGTCTATCAGCGCAACAATACGCCCGGCGAACATGTCGAGCTTTGGCATCATATTTACGGTTGCCGCCAGTACATCGCCGTAACTCGAAATATGCGCTCACACGACGTACGCGGTTCACGGTTTGCGGCAACCCCTGAGGCCGAATCATGAACGGGCAGGGTTTCAGGCAAGCGGACGGGCAAGCGATCAATCGCGACAAACCGCTGCGCTTCTGGTTCGACGGCAAGTGCTATGAGGGGTTTGCAGGCGACACACTCGCCTCCGCGCTGATGGCGAATGGCGTGCGCTTGCTTGGCCGCAGCTTCAAATATCATCGCCCGCGCGGATTGATGACCATTGGCGCGGATGAGCCAAACGCGCTTATCACCGTAAAGCGTCCTGGTTTTAGTGAGCCGAACACTCGCGCAACCATGGTTGACTTGTATGATGGCCTGAAGGCGACGAGCCAGAACGCATGGCCGTCGCTGCGCTTCGATGTAGGGGCTGTCAGCAACGCCGTATCGCCATTCATTCCGGCGGGCTTCTACTACAAAACCTTCATGGGGCCTACCCGCCACGCCTGGATGTTTTACGAGGCGCTAATAAGGCGCGCGGCGGGCCTCGGGCGGGCGAGCCGCAAACCCGATGCCTCGCGCTACAGCAAAACCAATGCGCATGCGGATGTAGCGATTGTCGGCGCTGGCGAGGCCGGGCTAAATGAGGCGCTTGCGGCGGGCAAAACCGGCGCCCGCGTTATCCTGATCGATGAGGCGATGCAACCCGGCGGTTGGCTACTTCGTGAGCGCGCGTCCGGCGCCATCCAGATGATGATCGAAGCGCTGCACGGCATGCCGAATGTCACCATCCTCTCCCGCACCACGGCGTTCGGTTTGTATGACGGATTGCAAATGGCGGCTGTCGAGCGCGTGCAGGATCACTTGCCGCAAATTGATCTAGCCGCACCGCGCCAGCGCCTATGGCTCATCCGGGCGAAACGCATTGTGCTGGCGGCGGGCGCCATCGAGCAGCCGCTGCTGTTTGAAGGCAATGATAAGCCGGGCGTCATGCTAGCGGGCGCCGCGCGTGGCTATCTCAATCAACATGGCGCCGTTCCGGGCCGCTGCGCTGTCATTTTTACGAACAACGATAGCGCCTATCAAACGGCGTTCGATTTTATCGCGGCTGGTTTAAAGATTTCATCTATCCTCGATACCCGTGCTGATTTGCCCGAGCAGCTTGCCGCGCAGGCGCGCGCTTTGGGCGTTTCGGTAGTAGCGCAGTCGGCTATTGACCGGGTGGAGTATTCGCGAGGCTTACGCGGCGTTCACTTCCATGCGCGGGGAGTGGCAGGCAAGCTGGAATGCGATGTCCTCGCCATGTCCGGCGGGTGGGCGCCCGCCGTGCATTTGTCTACGCATCTTGGCGGCAGGCCCGTTTTTGATGACGCGCGCGGCCTGTTTCTCCCGGCCCGTATGCCCGATGGCATCACCTGCGCAGGATGCATGGCTGGCAAAGGTCTGCCTGCGGCTGAGCCGACGCCAAGCTCGCCGAGCATGCGAGCGTTCGTCGATTTTCAAAACGATGTGACGGTGAAGGACGTGAAGCTGGCGCACCGCGAAGGTTATCGCTCCGTCGAACATCTTAAACGTTACACGACATTGGGAATGGGGACAGATCAGGGCAAGACCGCGAATATCGCGGGACTGTCGCTCATGGCCGGGCTGACCGGCCAGAGTATCGCCGCCACGGGCACAACAACATTCCGTCCTCCTTATACCCCAGTCAGCATCGGCGCTCTTGGCGGCATGGAGACTGGCGAGCATTTGCGCCCCATTCGCCGCACGCCCATGCAGGACTGGCACGAGGCGAACGGCGGGCTTATGGCGGTCTCCGGTCTGTGGATACGGCCAAAAGCCTATCTCAAGCCGGGCGAGGATGTTATCGCCGCACAAATCCGCGAGGCGCGCATGGTGCGGCAGGGGGTTGGCATCGTAGACGCTTCGACGCTGGGCAAAATCGAAGTGCAGGGCCCGGACGCCACCGAGTTCCTCGACCGCATTTATTGCAGCCCGGTTAAATCGCTGAAAATCGGCCGTGCGCGCTATGGCGTCATGCTGCGCGAAGACGGCTTCGTCATGGATGACGGCACGCTCGCGCGCCTTGCGCCGAACCATTACTACCTGACCACGACGACCGCCCAAGCCGCTAAAGTGCTGGCGCATATGGAGTATCACGCGCAGGTCACATGGCCGGAACTGCGCGTTAGCATCATATCTGTCAGCGACCAGTTCGCCGCCATAGCCGTGGCCGGGCCGCAATCGCGCGCGCTGCTTGCCGGGCTGGCGGGCGCGGAGGCTTTCGACGACGCCGGTTTCCCATACCCATCGCTGAAAATAATCACGTTTGGCGGCGTGAATGTGCGGGTGCTGCGCGCAAGCTATTCTGGAGAGCGCGCCTACGAGCTGCATGCGCCCGCCGCATACGCTATGAGCCTGTGGAAAGCGCTGCTGGATGCTGGCGCCCAGCCCTATGGCCTCGAAGCCATGGCGATCCTGCGCATCGAAAAAGGGCATGTCGCTGGCGCCGAACTCGATGGGCGGACGACGCCCGCCGACTTGGGTCTCGCAAAGCTTGTGCGCGCGGACAAGGAGTTCATCGGCCGGCGCATGCTGCAACGTCCAGGACTATCAGACCCTTCACGGCCCAGCCTTGTCGGCCTTGTTCCTGTGGACGAGGCGTCGCGCATTCGCAGCGGCGCGCAGATCACGCTAACGGATGACGAAAAACAGCCTGTGATGATCGGCCATGTCACATCCGTATGCTTCAGCTCGGTCATGGGCCATCCTATCGCGTTGGCGCTGATTGCGAACGCTTCGGACATGCACCAGAAAATTGTATTTGCGCGCTATCCGTTGCGTAATGAGACCGTCGCCGTGCGCATCGTGCCGCCAGTGTTTTACGATCCGGAAGGGGCGCGGCTGCATGTCTGATTTCAGATTGACTGCTGAAAGTTGTCTGGCGGGCAGGCGGGTTGCGCGCACTTTCGAGCGCGCAGGGAAAGTTCAGGTACGGATTGAGGAGCGGTTTCCGGTGTTCGTGCTTGAAGTGGCCGCATTCGGTGCCCTGCAAAGCCAGGATATTCAGCATTTTGAAGCCGCCACAGGGGTCACGCCGCCAGCGGCTGGAAACGCGGTGCATGGCCGCAATGTGGGGGTGGCGGCTTTGGGGCCTAACCGCTGGGCAATCATCGCCCCCTCCGAACTGAGTTTCACGCCGAACGACAATTTTGCCGTGACAGATCTGGGATCGGCACGCACATGCTTCATAATTTCTGGTACTAAAGCCGCTATTGTTCTCGCGAAAGGGACAAGCATCGATCTGCACCCAAGCGTCTTTCCTGCGGGCAGCGCTGCGGCGACACGCATCAGCCATTTCTCCGCCCTTATCTGGCAACTTGACATGGAAGACGGGTTCTTAATCCTAACGCCACGCAGCTACGCGCATTCATTTTATGATTGGCTGGTTTTAGCGGCATCTGAATTCGGCGGCGAAACACAAGCGTTATAAAAACCAGCCGCGCATTTATGAACGGCTGGCTGAACATACCCTTAACGACGCTTTTTTGCCCCACCATCGTCATCATCGTCGCCGTCGTCATCATCATTGTCATCGTCATCGTCATCGCGAGATTCGTCTGCGCGTGACTTCGATTGCGGCTTGTCATCGTCGTCGTCGTCATCACTTTTGGCGCGCGGTCCGCCACGTTTTTTAGATGATCTATTATTATCGTCGTCAACATGCTAAAATGCAATTTCTTCGGCGCATGGCGATAACCCCGCTTGCGGATGTAAGGGGCGATGCATTCGCTGATGCAGTCAGTCCGAACACAACTGTAACCGCCACAGCAAACGTCCCGCGCATGGCTCGATAAAATTTCATAATCATCTCCATTGTCCTTTTGCGCGTAAGCACGCTAAAAACAATCAAACGGAGCCAGGTATGTTCCGACGTTGATAAACACGAGAATTTTATAAGCTGCGGTTTGGGGGGCGCTAAACCGGGATTAACGCCCAGTAATCCAGATCGAGCACGACGTTATCGTCATACGCCTTAGCGTCCTTCATCATCGGGAAATCAGCGCAAGGCTTATTTTTTGTGGCGATGCTGCGGATGCGCAGGGCTCCCGCGTCGTCGCGCCCCGGAATTGGCGCAGTCTCCAAAATTTCCGACCATGCGTAAATTGTGTCGCCTGCGAACGATGGCGCAACGTGGCGTCCGCCATTAATGGCCGCGACGTGAAAAGCGTTGGCGAGGCCGTTAAACGACAGCGCACGGGCGAGCGAAATAATGTGCCCGCCATAGACGATGCGCTTGCCGAACCGGCCCTGCGCCTCCGTATGCAGGTTGAAATGCACTTTCGCGGTGTTCTGAAACAGGCGCGCCGCGATCTGATGCTCAGCGTCTTCGATGGTCATGCCGTCCACGTGGTCGATTTTCTCGCCAGCCGTATAGTCGCCGAAGCGGTGCGGCGAACCGGCCAGCGCAAGGTCATAACCTTGTAAATTTAGTGGCGGCAGTGCAGTGCCGAGCGCTTCGGGCGTAACTTGCGCAGGCAGTTCGGGCATGACCGCCTCTCCCCCCGAAGCTGTCTCATCGCGCTTGCGAACCATCACCCAGCGGACAAATTCCAGCACCGTGCCACCGTGCTGGTTTTTACCCGTCGAGCGCACATAAACCGTTCCTGTCTGCCGGTTGGAGTTCTCTTTGAGGCCAATTACCTCGGAGGTGGTGGAAACTGTGTCGCCGGGGAACACCGGCTTGAGAAAGCGGCAATCCGCATAGCCGAGATTGGCGATAGCGTTAAGCGAAATGTCCGGAACCGTTTTGCCGAACACCATATGGAATACAAGCATGTCGTCCAGCGGCGCCTGCGTATAGCCGATGGCTTTGGCGAAGACTTCAGACGATTGTACGGCGAAGCGTGGGCCGAACAGCGCCGTGTAAAGCGAGGCGTCGCCGTGCGTGATGCTGCGCGGCGTTGCGTGAACGATATGCTGGCCGACGCTGAAATCCTCGAAAGAATTGCTCGGATTGGTTTTAGTGCTCATGGTCAATCCTCAAAGTCGGTCGGGCGGCATGATGCAGAAGGCGCGATCGTTGCGGGACATGCCAATGCGCTCGTAAAAGCTCACCGCGTCAGGAGCCGATGTCAGGTAAAACGACGCTTTCGGATGTAGTTGCGCGATAGTCGCGTCTATAAGCGCGTGGCCTACGCCTTGGCCCTGATAGGCTTTATCCACGGCCAGGTCGGAGCAATAGCAGTTAAACGCAAAATCGCTTATGCAACGCGATACGCCTATCAGGCGTCCGGAGTCGCGCGCCGCCATGATGAGGTTGGAGTTGGCGATCATCGTGGCTATCCGATCAGGATCGACCGGGCGGCGTGCGCGCAGACCGGACGCCTCAAGAACGCCGATATATTCGGCCAATGGAATCTTTGCCTCGCGCGTTATCAAGATGTTCGGCTTGGTCATGCGAGTGGCAGTCCCGCTTCGATCCACGCGCTAAGTCCCCCATCCAGATGGGCGATAGGATGGCGCCCCGCCGCAAACATTGTCTCAGCCGCAATTTTGGAGCGGATGCCAACCGCGCACAACAGCACGATTTTTTTACCTGGCTCATCCGGAATGGCGCGTGGGTCGAGTTGCCGAAGGGAATGCAGAACCGAGCCTTCAATATGCCCGTTGGCGAACTCATCCGGATTGCGCACATCGACGATCAGGGCTTCGCCGCGATCTATCAGAGTTTTTGTCTCTTCCGGCGACAATAGCTCCAGCGTGCCGTTCGCCAACTCTTCCGTCGCCGCCATCGCGCTCTCCCCATTTTGCGTTCTAAGGCTATACAACAAGGTTAGCCTATGTGAAAGAGCGGCTAAGACCTTACACTAAGACAAGCAAGTGAGTGGAAGCAGGGAGCCGGATATGAAGCGCGTCGTCACACTTATCGCCAGCGCGACGGAAATCGTGGCGGCGCTTGGCTGCCGGGACTGGATCGTTGGGCGCAGCCATGAGTGCGATTACCCGCCAGATGTGGCCGCGCTACCGGTGCTGACCGAGCCGAAGTTTCCACTGCACGGCACGAGCTACGAGATCGACGCGCGCGTGAAAGCCATCGTGGCCGAGGGTGCGAGCGTTTACCGCGTCGATGCCGAGCGGTTGAAAGCGTTGGCGCCGGACGTGATCATCACGCAGGATCAATGCGAGGTGTGCGCGGTCAGTCTTAAGGATGTTGAGGCCGCCGTATGCGATTGGATGGGCGCAACCGCGCAGATCGTCTCGTGCAAACCGGATGCGCTGCTGGACGTGTGGGCCGACATTCGCCGCGTGGGCGACGCGGTCGGCGTGCCTGCGCGCGCCGATGCGCTGGTCTCGGACTGTCAAGCGCGCATGAACGATATCGCCGCCCGCGCCAGCCGCCTTTCCGCCCGCCCGCGCGTCGCGCTCATCGAGTGGATCGATCCGCTGATGGCGGCGGGCAACTGGATGCCGGAGTTGGTCGCGGTGGCGGGCGGCGTCAACCTGTTCGGGGAGGCGGGCAAACATTCGCCGTGGATGACCTGGGAGGAATTGCGCGCCGCCGATCCGGACGTGATCGTCACCATGCCGTGCGGCTTCGATATTGCGCAAACTCTGGAGCACTTGCCCGCGATTACCTCAAAGCCCGGTTTCGCCGAGTTGCGCGCCCTCCGCGAGGGCCGCTTCCACGTCACAGACGGCAACCAGTATTTCAACCGGCCCGGCCCACGCCTCGTTGAAAGCCTCGAAATACTGGCTGAAATCCTGCACCCGGGCGACTTCGATTTCGGCTGGCGCGATAAAGCCTGGATTTCACCCTCCTTACTGTGAGCCGCGTTCCGCTTTTGATCGAGCCGTAGTCCACCGCTTATGTATGGCGTGTTCCACTTTATACGAAAGTCTCTATTCCCTCTCTACCACATGGTTTTTGCGGCTCGTTCGGGCCATTCACGGTCATATGGCGCGCCGCCCGATCCTGTCGGCGCTCAAATTCGCGAGGATCCCGCCCGGCGTTGGCAGGATCGACGTATCCACTTGGGTCTCCGCGCTCCACAGCTTTGATCGCACGATGGCGCGGGCGCATTGAAAGTACACCTTCTCGATGTGGATGATAATAACCGAGCGTGGCGCGTGTCCGTCCACTTCAAACGATTTCAGGAAATCCGCGTCGGTGCTGATGCGCGCGGTGCCGTTTACCCGTAAAGTCTGGCCCAAGCTAGGGATAAGGAACAGCAGAGCCACGCGCGGATCGCGAACGATGTTGCGCAGAGAGTCTATGCGGTTGTTGCCGCGACGGTCGGGCAGCATCAACGTTCTATCGTCGTGGATGCAAACGAGGCGCGATGCGGCGTCGCCACGCGGAGAACAATCGAGACCGTCAGGCCCGCTGGTTGCGAGCACGAGAAAAGGCGACGCTTCGATAAGGGTGCGATATTGTGGTGTAAGATAGATGACCTCTTTCACGAGCGACGTTTCTCCGTGCGAGCCGTAAATCGCCTCTAATCCTTCGCAGGTTGTGATCTCGGCCATGTTTTTCTCCACAGGCGGCGCTGGGGTCAGCCTGTCGCCTATTTATAACCGAAACGATATTGCCATACACAATTAGCAGCCAACTTTCATCAGAAGACAACTCGGGCCGGTCTTTCTGTTGCATAATGCAATGATTGTTGTACGGTAAACCCATGGATGAAAAACTTGCAATAAAAGCCCTCGCCTCTCTCGCGCAGGAACACCGCTTGCGTATTTTCCGTCTGCTGGTGTGCGAGGGCACAAACGGCATGCACGCAAGCGCTATCGCTGACGCGGTAAGGATCAGCCGCACCAGCGTTTCATTCCATTTGAAAGAGCTGGAACAGGGTGGCTTGCTGTGGTCATGGCGCGAGGGCCGCAATATCCGTTACGCAATCGCCGTGAATGCAGTGCGGGAGTTTCTCGTCTTTCTGACGGAGGACTGCTGCCAGGGCAGGCCGGAGATATGCCGTCCGGCGGCTATTAATATGGAAGAGTTTTGTTGCGGGTACAGGGAGGACGAAAATGTCTGAGCATGTCTATAATGTGCTGTTTCTCTGCACTCACAATTCCGCGCGCTCGATCATTGCGGAGGCGATCATGAACCGGTTAGGCCAAGGTCGTTTTATCGGCTATAGCGCGGGCAGTCAGCCCAAAACTGAGCCGCATCCTTATGCGCTCGAACTGCTGCACAAAAACAACCACGAGATCAGCGGCTTACGTTCAAAATCTTGGGACGAATTCGCTGCTCCCGGCGCGCCGCAAATGGATTTCGTGTTCACCGTGTGCGACAGCGCCGCCGCTGAAACCTGCCCGTACTGGCCGGGCCAGCCGATGACGGCGCATTGGGGCGTGCCCGACCCGTCCGCCGCGACCGGAAACGAGGCGGAGCGCCGCTTTGCGTTTGCCGACACCTACCGCATGATGTATCAGCGCATCGGGATTTTCACCAACCTCCCGATCGAGTCGATCGACAAGCTCAAGCTTCAGGAGCGGCTCGACGCCATCGGCAAACTGGTGAGCGAAAAACAAGAAGCCTGATTTTTGCAGTAGGGGGGCGCGCGTGGCGCAAGCGGGGATTGAACGGCGGCTTGTGGCCGAGACGCTAGGCTCGTGTCTGCTGGCGGCCATCGTCATCGGCTCCGGCATCATGGGTGAGAAGCTGGCGGGTGGAAACGTGGCCGTGGCACTGCTCGCCAACTCCATCGCGACTGGCGCCGGGCTGGTCGTGCTGATCCTGACGTTCGGCCCGATCTCCGGCGCGCATTTCAACCCGGCCGTGAGCCTCGCCTTCGTCCTGCGGAGCGAGTTGCCGTTACGCGAAGGGGCGTATTATGCAGCGGCGCAGATCGGCGGCGCGCTGGCGGGTGCGGTGCTGGCGCATGTGATGTTCGACATGTCGATGGTGCAGAACGCGACGCAGATCCGCACCGGCCTCGGGCAATGGGTGGGCGAGGCCATGGCGACGGCGATGCTGCTGCTGGTCATTTTCGCGTGCGTCCGGAGCGCGCCCGCCGCCATCCCCTACGCCGTCGGCCTCGTCATCATGGCGAATTACTGGGCGACGTCCTCCACCAGCTTCGCCAACCCGGCCATCACCATCGCCCGCACCATCACCGACACCTTCACCGCCATCCGCCCGGAAGACGCCGCCGTGTTCATCGCCGTGCAACTCGCGACGGCGGTGGCGACCGTATTCCTCGCCCGCTGGCTGTACGCCGAGGCGCCCGCGAAGTAACTCGCTGTCATTGCGAGGCCGCAGGACGAAGCAATCCATTTTCAACCAGTCTGGTGCGCCCGGGAATTTTCAACACGAATGCATTACGGGGGAGCGGGGCATGACGCAGGACGAGACGATTGCGCTGTTTTTGCAGGGGCGCGAGGCGTGGAATGTGTGGGCGGAGGGGATGTGGGCCGAGAAGAAGCGGCTGGAGGAGGCCGGGCTTTGGGCGGCTGAGCCGCTTTTGGGCGATCTCAAAGAGAAGAACGCCGAAACGCAAGCCTGGATGGCGGCGGCGCGAGCCGATTTCTCCTCCCTTCGCTTCATTACGGAGGCGCTGGCGCAGGCGGCTGACGCGGCGGCAGGCAATGTCGAGTCAATTCTTGTTGAAGCCGACAGCATCGACTTCTCCGCCTTTGTTTTTCCGGGGCAGGCCGGGTTCGGGGCGGCGCAGTTCCATGGGGAGGCCCGGTTCGGGGCGGCGCAGTTCCATGGGGAGGCCCGGTTCGAGGCGGCGCAGTTCCATGGGGAGGCCGGGTTCGGGGCGGCGCAGTTCCATGGGTATGCCTGGTTCGAGGATGCGCAGTTCCATAAGGTGGCCGGGTTCGGGGCGGCGCAGTTCCATGGGGAGGCCGGGTTCGAGGCGGCGCAGTTCCATAAGGTGGCCGGGTTCGAGGATGCGCAGTTCCACAAAAATATCAGCTTCGAGGATGCGGTTTTCGAGCAGTCCGCCCGCTTTACCGGCGCCAAATTCTGCGAGGCCGAGGGCAAGGCGAATTTCTTCCAGGCCACGTTCAAGCGCTTCGCCACCTTCCGCGACGCGCATTTCTTCCGCGAGGCGCAGTTCACCGCCATCAGCGTGGAGCGGGCCTTCGACCTGCGCGGCGCCGTCTTCGACACGCTGCCCGATTTCACCCAAGCCAATTTCCGCGAGGCGCCGCGGCTGGACAATCTGACGCTGACGCCCGGCAAGGTGGAGCCGGGCGGCTTCTGGCGGCCCATTCCCGGCGATGCGGGCGTGGCGGGGGACGCTGTCGCCAATTACCGCTCGCTGCGCCGCCTCGCCATTCAGAGCCACGACCACGCCAACGAGCAGGCGTTCCTGAGGGGCGAGATCCGCGCCAAACGCGGCAGTGAGGACAGGCCGTGGCCATGGCAGCAAAATTCGGCGGCCTACTGGATGGGCGTTTTCTACGACGCCTTCTCGGATTTCGGGCGCTCGATCGCGCGGCCGTTCTGGCTGTGGGTCATGTCAGCGGCGGCGTTCGCCGCGCTGTATCTGGCGCTGTCGAAAAATGGCCTCATCGCCCCCGCCTGCGCCAATGGCCAGCCCGGCGCGGCCGTGCTCGACGCGCTGTATCTCGCCTATAAAAACGCGCTCCTCGTCATCGGCTGGGAGAGCGAGCAGAAGCTGAACCAGGTGCACGCCTGCCTTTACGGCGAGGCGCAGGCGCCCTCTAGCATCGCGCTCATTCAACTGGGGCAGAATCTGCTGAGCGCGGCGGCGCTGTTCCTGCTGATCCTCGGCATCCGCAACCGCTTCAAGATAAAGTAGCCGCCGCCAACCTCGTCATCGCCGGGCTTGACCCGGCGATCCAGCGCAAAAAACGCATTTCCAGTTTATGAACTGGATCCCCGGGTCTGCGCTTCGCTTCGCCCGAGGATGACGGAGCTGCCTTACCCGTCGCGACGCCGCGCCATGAACGCCAGGCGCTCGAACAGATGGATGTCCTGCTCGTTCTTTAGCAGGGCGCCGTGGAGGGGCGGGATGGATTTGCGCTGATCTTTCTCGCGCACGGCGCTGAGGTCGATGTCGTCGTTGACGAGCAACTTCAGCCAGTCCAGCAATTCGGAAGTGGACGGCTTTTTCTTCAACCCCGGCGCCTCGCGGATGTCGTAAAACACCGAAAGCGCCTCCTTCAGCAGCCGCTGTTTCAGCCCCGGAAAATGCACCTCGACGATTTCCGCCATCGTGTCAGGGTCGGGGAACTTGATATAGTGGAAGAAGCAGCGGCGCAGGAAAGCGTCTGGCAGCTCCTTCTCATTGTTCGACGTGATGATGATGACCGGGCGCTGCTTGGCCCTCACCGTCTCGCCGGTCTCGTAGACGAAAAACTCCATGCGGTCGAGTTCGAGCAGCAGGTCGTTGGGGAATTCGATGTCGGCCTTGTCGATCTCGTCGATCAGCAGCACGGGGCGCACGTCCGCCGCGAACGCCTCCCACAGCTTGCCACGTTTGATATAGTTGCGGACGTCTTTCACGCGCTCGTCGCCGAGTTGGCTGTCGCGCAAGCGTGAGACCGCATCGTAGTCATACAGCCCCTGAACGGCTTTGGTCGTGGATTTGATATGCCATTCGATGAGCGGCGCGCCGAGCGCTCCTGCCACCTCATGCGCAAGCACCGTTTTGCCCGTGCCCGGCTCGCCCTTGATGAGCAGCGGCCGCTCCAGCGTGATGGCCGCGTTGACCGCGACGCGCAGGTCGTCCGTTGCGACATAGTTTTTCGTGCCCGTAAATCGCATAAAATCTCTCAAATTTGCATCAATTGCGCACGCCGAGCGCGGCCTGTTCGCGTTTTATTAAGCATAACGTGCCAGTTTTGTGGAGCCTTTAATCAATTCCGCAACGGAGGCGCCGCACATGCCTATGGCCGCTACGGCTTTACCAATCGACGCTCAAGGCTACATTATGCTGGCGGATGGTGAACGCGCGTCGGGCTTCCGCCTCGATGCGGCAACGGGGGCTCGATTGCGGAGCGTTACGGAACCCTTGCGTGCGCCGCCCGCGCAGTTGCCCGCATCGCGAACGTCCAAAATTTTCTACGCAGTCAACCTGCCCTCAGGCAACTTTCCTCATATAGACCGGCGCATCCGCGAGATGGCCGCCAAGGCTGAAAATGGGGCGAAGTTGACCATTCTTGGCTGTGACTGCGCCGCGTTCCTGGAGGCCACATTCGCCGGTGGCTCTGTCGCCATTTTTAATGCGCACGGGGCATCAGAACGCCTTAGCCTGCGATGGATGCGGACGGAGAGCGAAAATAGCGGCCGTTGGACGCTGTTCTATCGGTTAAACCGTAAAGCCAGCTTTTCGGAGCCTGCCTGGCGCAACGCGCGCCGTCACTACACTATCCCGGCGAAACCTGTTGCTTACCTGGAGCCTAATGAACTGGTGGATGTTTCGGTTAACGGCGCCCAATTTGGCAACGTCGAAATCGTTCACCGCCCGTTGGGCGTTACTCAATATACCGAGGCGCTAAGTACAGTAAAAATTAGCGCCCTGCATCAGGACGGCGCTGCGGCGGGCGCATTTCTCGATGCGGCGGCTTATGGCGATGGCGAAATTATCGCGCGTTATGGCAATGGCCGTATGCTGCGTTACGCGCAGATAGAGCAATGCGCTTCGGCAGCCTGAAATAACCATAACGGTTTGCGCTGTCACAAAACTGCGCGCCTTGCTTGCACGACGGTTGCACGCAGGTGCGCTTTCGCTATGTTTAGCCCAACGACATGAGAATTGCTTTAAATGTTAACGATTGAGGGAGAGATGGGTTTACCTGCCGCGACGCGCCCGAGCGCCGCCCCTGACGCCGGGCGCCTAGCCGTTCTGATGGAGATGATAGCGCTAAAGCGATCCGCGCATCACGCCTTCATCGAATGGCTGTGCGGCTGGAAAGACCGCCCAACCCTGTTCGTAAACAATGTGTTCCCATCCGATCCGCCGCGATTTGGACAGCTTACCGTCTATCAGGGCGACAAGGTCGACATGGACGCGCTGATCAGTTTCAGGGCCGACACGCGCAACGCCCTTGCCCAGAACGCGCACGATATTCTCATTAACTTTGAGGGCCGTTCCACGGATAACATCCGCAAGTTCAACACGGTGATGCCTCAGTATTGGGGTGAAAAGCGCATGGATTGCGTGTTGTTTCTGCGCGATCCGTTGAACAATTTCTCCAGCCTCACAAAACGCATCGTCAAGACCAGCTTCAATCAGCATCTGAAAGCGTTCTATCAGACGTTGCGCTTCTGCGAGTACATGGACGAACTCAAAGGCGCCCAAAGCGGCGCGCCTAAATTGTTTAACGATGTCATCCTGTTCACCGCCTGGCAGAGGGATGAAAGCTACCGCCGCGCGCTGGCGGATAAAATGGGGCTTGTTGGAACAGACCTAAAGGGTGACGTTCCCTCGTTTGGCGGCGGCAGCTCGTTTTCCGGCGTGAGGTTCGACCCGCTGAAGGAGCAGGATAAACTATTCTCGCGGTGGCGCGAAATGCAGGCTGATCCGTTCTTCCTCAGCCTGTTTCTCAGCGACCGGGTGTTTCACGCGGTCGAAACCTATTACGATATGTTTGGCGATGTCGAACGCGAGGGCAAAGCCGCCGTGCATGATTTGCGCAGGTCTGCTCAGGCAAATCCCGAAGCAGTTCGATTGTGCCGTATCTGGCTAAAGGGCTTCGAGAAGTCGCACGCCATTTTCGACGGCGTCGAGCGCGAAAGCGTCAGCATTGTGCGCCGTTTCTGGCGAGCATATATCAAGTCGAAAATCGGCGTGCGGCGGCTCTTATACGGCGGCTTTTGAAACCAGTCCGCGCCGCTAAGCGTAGCCATGACATGTATGCGCAGCTTGACTTTAGGGACTATCCCGATACATAGAATGAGCATTAGCAGTGACTATAAACGCTGCTTGTACGCACCATGGCGCACTAGAAGGACGCATCGCGGCAATGAATGTTGATGAATAAGGATTCCGCAATGAGCGGTTCAGGTCTCCCGGACGGATATCATCCCTCCGAACAGGAACCGTTCATGAACGAACGCCAGCGGGCCTACTTCCGCAAGCGCCTTTCGGATTGGAAAGCGGAACTCCTGCGCTCTAGCTCTGAAACACTCGAAAATCTACAAGGTTCCGAGCAACACCCCGATTCTACCGACCGGGCTAGTTCTGAGACAGACAGGTCGCTGGAACTGCGCACACGCGACCGTCAGCGCAAGCTGATCTCCAAGATCGACGCGGCGATGGAGCGGATTGAAAACAATACCTATGGCTACTGCGAAGAAACTGGCGAACCGATCAGCCTGAAACGGCTGGAGGCAAGGCCGATTGCGACCCTTAGTATCGAGGCGCAGGAGCGCCATGAGAAAAGGGAACGCATTTACCGTGACGATTGAGGTGGCTCAGGCGCGGCGTTGGTTGGCTGGCTGTCAGCATCGCCGATGAAAAGCAGCCCTTCCTCGATGGTGACAAACTCATTTCCGTCGAAGTCGTAGACATCGCCGTCAACAGTCTCGATCTCGCACGCGGCGGCACACGCGTCGGTCATTACCTCGGACGGCTTTAACGTTCGCTCCGTCTTTTTATCATTTTCTGTAACGGTGATCTTGCGATCTTCAGGGTCGAGGTTTTTAACCGTGAGGGCTGCCGCCGTCAGCGGCGCCAATCCAAGTTGCGATGCACAAAGCATCAAGACAAAGCGGAAACGCATTGTGATTCCTTTGAATTTAAAGCGGTGATTCTCATTAAGACAGAGCCCTATCGCCTCATTAAGACAAAAAAAGGGGAAGATTTCTCTTCCCCCTTTTCCGCTAAACGCCAGAATTACTTTTTACCGCCTTTTTTAGCGCCGCCAGCTTTTTCAGCCGGTTTGTCGGCTGGCTTGGGAGCGGCTTTCGGTTTGGTCTCGCCTTTTTTCTTCATTTTCGGATAACCTCCAAAAGAGTGCGAACATTTGTCCGCAACCAAAGGCTGGAATGCGCCGCAGCATTTGGCAAACAAATTTTTTCAGTGTTTAATATCGAAGAAGTCGATGGATGCATTGAAAGCCTAACTCTAATGGATATTAGCCTGGCGCGCACATTTCTGGCCGTGGCGGAAGCGGGTAGCTTCATGGAAGCCGCTTCTCGCTTGCATGTTACGCAATCGACCGTGAGTTCGCGAATCAAAGCGCTAGAAATCCAGGTTGGTAAAGCCTTGCTGGCGCGCTCTAAAGCAGGCGCCGCCCTCACCCCGGCCGGGCAGCAGTTTCATAAGCACGCGCTGGCGCTCGTCCGGGTCTGGGAACATGCCCGACTTGAAGTCGGCCTGTCGGAGGAACACCGCGATCATCTGGCGGCGGGCGGGCAGGCGAGCCTGTGGGAGGGCTTCATGCTGCAATGGGCGGGCTGGATGCGCGACAATATCCCGGATATTGCTGTCAGCGGCGCGATTGGTTCCTCGGCGGCGCTTATGGATCAGCTCATTGAAGGCACGCTCGATCTGGCTGTCATGTACCGCCCCGCCAACCGCCCCGGATTGATTATCGAGCATTTATTCGACGAAGAACTCGTGCTTGTCGCTGGTGCGCACAGCCACGAACGTCGCCCTCGATCCGACTATGTGTTTGTGAATTGGGGGCCTGAGTTCAAGGCCGATCATGCGCTCGCTTTCCCCGAGCTTTTGTATCCCGGCCTCACGCTGGACATCGGCATGTTAAGCGTGAGCTACCTTCTGGACAAGCGGGCTTCGGGCTACTTTCCCATCCGTGCGGCGAGGCCGTATCTCGAAAGCGGAGCCTTGCGGCTTGTAAAGAAGGCGCCGCGTTTCCTGTACCCCGCCTATGTGGTTTATCCCGAAGATCGAGATGAGGAAGCTTACGAGCCAATTCTTGACGGTCTGCGCAAAATTGCAGCAGAGCTTTAAGGGCGCGCCGCAAAAACGGCTCTTGTGATTAACCGCCCAGACAACACATTCGGACCATGCCGGTTTCCACAAAAAAGCCCAAAGCGTCAAAATCTCTCAAGGATCAAATCGTGCTGTCTGACGGGCGCACGCTGGGCTTTGGAGAGTATGGCGCACCGGACGGATTGCCAGTCTTTGCCTTTCACGGCACGCCCGGCTCGCGGTTCATGTTGCGGGCGGGCGATGCGACCGCACGTCGCGCAGGCGTGCGGCTGATCGCGCCGGAACGCCCGGGTTACGGATTGTCGAGCTATCAGCGAAACCGGACGCTGAAAGGGTGGGCGGACGATGTGGCCGCGCTGGCTGATGCGCTTGGGGTTGGGACATTTGCGGTTGCGGGGATCTCGGGCGGCGGGCCATACGCTGCGGCGTCCGCCGCGCTGTTGCCAGAGCGGGTTTTAGCGGCGGCGCTCATAAGCCCTGTCGGACCGATGGCGGGGCCGGAGCGGCCGGATAAAATCGGCCGTGCACATTACTCCACGTTCCAGCTTCTCCCGCGCGTGCCGCATTTTTATCGCGGCGCGTTCAATTTTGGCCGCCTCGCTTTTCTGTATGCTCCATTGCCGATTTACGCCCTTATCATGAGCCGCGCCGCGCCGCAGGACTGGAAAATTCTCTCGCGCAAAGAAGTGCGGCTGAGTTTGCTGGGAGGCGTGGCGGAGGGCGTGCGGCCCGGCGTGCGCGGGGCGTTAGAGGAAATGCGTATTTTCTCGCGGCCATGGGATTTGCCGCTGGCTGATATCAAAGCGCCATGCTTTTTATGGCAGGGCATGGCCGACCGCAACGTGCCGCCCGCCGCCGCGCTGCGGCTTGGTGAACTCATCCCCGGCTGCCACGTGACGAAAGTGGAAAGCGCAGGGCATTACTGGGTGTTCGACCACCTGGCCGAGGTGCTGGAAACTTTAAAGGCCGCCGCGCAAAAGTCTTCCTTATCGAAAGCCAAGCCCGGTGCTAACGTAAAAACTACCATAACAAAAAAGCCAAAGGCCGCAAAACGCATGAAACGCACGTCATGATGTCAGCCGGCCCTTTCAATAACCGCTCATTCACGCCTTTTGTGGTTTACGCCATCATCGCCGCCAACCTGGCCGTGTTCGCATATCAGTTAACGCTGAACGACAGCAGCGGGCTTATCTTCACGCTGCGTAACGCGGTCGTGCCGCGCGCCTTCTTTGAGCCGGTGTGGGGCATCTATAACGGCATCAAGCCAAGCGATTACTGGCCATTCATAACGTCCACGTTCATGCATGGCGGGTACCTTCATATCCTCCTCAACATGTTCGCGCTGTTTACATTTGGCCCTGCCTTGGAGCGCCGCTTCGGGCGAATTCAGTTCATTGCGTTTTACCTGATCTGCGGTGTGGCGGCGGGCGCTCTGCACGCTTATCTCAACAAACAATCATCCTCGCCGCTGGTTGGCGCGTCGGGCGCAATTGCTGGTGCTGTTGCGGCCTACGCCACGCTCTATCCACGGCAAAAACTGTTTGTTTTTCCAATCCCTATCGCCGTGCCGATGTGGTTTCTGGCCATCGCATTTTTAAGTTTGCAGGTTTATCAGGTCGTGCAGGAAATGGCGAACCCTCTGGAAGGCGGCGGCATCGCATGGTGGGCGCATATCGGCGGCTTCGTTGCGGGCCTGGTTTTGCTACCTCTGTTCCTGTTGTTGAAGCCACGAAACTCCGCAGCGGGCGTTCGCGGTGGTGAGGCAAGCGAAACCCGGGCGACATCGGAAAAAGGCCCTTGGGGCTAAGCTTCATACATAAAATTGGAAGCGGTCTGTCGTCGCGAGGTGGCTATTGCCCCCATGGAGATCCATCGCCGTTTCAGGCTTGAAAGGCTGGATTCCCTCGCTTCGCTCGCAACGACGGTGGTTTGCCGATTCGATCTGGCGGGGCTATGACGGGCGTACTTTTGCGCGGGCTGGGCGTTGTGGTTTTGGCAAGACAAGCTGCTGGCCATAAGTCTCGAATTTAGCAAGCACTATACCCATCTCCTCATCGTCGAGAATATGCACGGCGCCAAGCTGCAGCACGGCGATGTACTGCGCGGCCAAAGCCTCTACCTCGCGCGCCAGGTCTAGCGTCGCCTCCAGGGTTTCGCCGAACGCGATTTGACCGTGATTGGCGAGCAAGCACGCCCGCCGGTCTTTCAGCGTCGCGACGACCGCTTGCGCCAGCTCGGGCGTGCCGAACGTCGCATACGGAGCGAGGGGGATATCCTGTCCCCCAGCCACCGCCACCATGTAGTGAAACGCGGGTATGGATTTGCGGGCGCAAGCAAGCGCCGTCGCGCTTGTGGAGTGGCAGTGGACAACAGCGCGCGCTTCAGCTTTGGCCCCATAAATGGCTAGATGGAAATGCCATTCGCTCGACGGGGCGCGGCCGCCCCTTTGAGGTGCGCCCTCCGCGTCAATGAACACCACATCATCAGCCGTCATGACACTATAAGCCATCGCGGTCGGCGTAATAAGCATTCCGTCGCTAAACCGCGCCGATACATTACCCGAGCGGACAGGGCTGAGGCCCTCCAAGCTCATGCAACGGGCGATCTCGACAATTTCCCGCCGCAAACCAGCTTCGGCGGCGTTAGGCACCTTTGCGCCCGTATAAACCGCCCAAGCCCTCGCGGGTGGCGGGGCAGATACCGCGCTCCGTGATCAGGCCGGTGATCAGGCGCGCGGGCGTCACGTCAAATGCCGGGTTAGCGGCAGGGCTGCCGGGTGCGGCGATGTCAATCGTCACTACCTCGCCGCTTTCCGTGCGTCCGGTCATCCGCGTGACTTCCTCTGCGCTGCGCTCCTCGATGGGGATCGCCATGCCGTCATCCAGCGTCCAGTCGATGGTGGAGTGCGGCAGGGCGACATAGAACGGCACGCCGTTGTCATGCGCGGCCAGCGCTTTTAGATAAGTGCCAATCTTGTTTGCCACGTCGCCATTTGCCGTCACACGATCCGTGCCCACGATGCACAAATCGACATCACCCTTTTGCATCAAATGCCCGCCAGCATTGTCTGCAATGATCGTGTGCGGAACTCCGTGCGCACCCAGTTCGAACGCGGTAAGGCTGGCGCCCTGGTTGCGTGGGCGCGTCTCGTCCACCCAGATATGCAAGGGAATGCCTTCGTCGAAGGCGTGATAAACCGGAGCAAGTGCCGTGCCCCAGTCAACCGCCGCTAGCCAGCCCGCGTTGCAATGGGTGAGGATATTCACGGGAGCGCCCGCCTTCCGGGCCGCGTGCTGGCGGATAAGCGTAGCGCCCTCGACGCCAATACTGCGGCAGGTTTCCACATCCTGGTCAGCGATTTCGGCGGCGCGGGCGTAGGCGGCAGCCTCGCGCATGGTGGGAGGCCACTTGCGCACCGCTTTGTCCATCTGGTCGAGCGCCCAGCGCAGATTGATTGCGGTCGGTCGCGTCGCAGCCAAATAGTCGATGTTGCGGTCGAGCGAAATGTCCGAAGCGTCCGCGCGCATGGCGAGCGCGAGGCCGTAAGCCGCTGTGGCGCCGATCAGAGGCGCGCCGCGCACTACCATGGTTTTGATGGATTGCGCCGCGTCACGCACGTTTTCCAGTCGAGCGGTCTCAAAGCGGTGTGGCAGCTTGGTCTGATCGATGACCTTCACCGTCCAGCCGTTTCCCGACACCCATATCGTGCGGTAATGTTGGCCATTAACTTTCATGAGCGTAAGCTTTGCGAAAGGAACTATTCATTTGTATATAGGGTGATACGTAGCTGAGGCCATCTGTTTGTCAGGCTGCCATTTGCGCTTATGCAGGTTTTTCAATCGCAACTGAAATGTCGTAACGAGAAGATTTGCGCTTCGACCAGTCCATTATCGGCTTCTCAAAATACTTGAATGAAACGTAGGCAAAGAAAACTGTGATGCTCCATGCCGTCGTGAAAAACAGAATGCGCTCGGGAAGCGGGTTGCCAGAGTTGTCTCCGAATACGAAGCGTACTAATAACGCCAGGATAAGGGCGTGATAAAGATAAGCGCCGTAGGAGATGCGTCCGACGAATGACAGTGGCGACCATGAAAGCGGGGCTGTAAACTGTTTTCGCAGAACAGTCGCTATTAACACCGATGCGCTCGCGAGATTGATGACCGAATAAACGAATATCTCCCGGCCTTCGCCATACAGAATGCCTGAAAAAATATTCCGCAGCGCTTCGACGCCTTGAGCGCCATTTGCTCGGTTGATACCGCTATAGACAAGCGCGTAACTCGCCGCGACAACGACGGCGCCTGCAAGCAGATACCAAGCAGCGCGAGGGTGTTCTCGGAAGTAAGGCGTGCATCTCGCAAGCACGGCTCCAGTCAGAAAGGCGTCGAACTGCGTAATGGACGCTGCGTATATGGAAAAGGCTTTCCAGCCTGCATCTCCATCAGCCCCTATCATCGCGGCGCTGTAAATGCCTCTTATAAGAGGCCCGCCAATGATCAGCAAGCCCGCGACAATGAGGAAACGTCTTCCGGGCAAAGCCAGCATTAACAGCGGGAAGAAAAGATAGAATTGCTCTTCGACACTGACTGTCCACAAATGACCAAACGCGCCAGCTTCTGAAGGCTGAACGAACTCGAAAATCATTTGCCAGTTGTATGTGAAGGTTAGGAGAAAAGGCAACTCGCGCAGGATGGCTGTTTTGCCTTCAGCAAGGGCGAGAGACACATTGATGAGCACGTAAAGCGCATAAACGGGAACGATGCGCCAGAAGCGCCGAAGCATAAATATCTTATAAGTTCCGGCTATTGTAGGTGCGTCGTAGGAGCCACTGAGAAATTGCCTCGAAATGACAAACCCGGAGATCGCGTAAAAAAGCCAGACTCCAGTCCACCCGAATGGGAGCAGGGAACAATGCTGCGCAACGACCATCGTCATGGCGATGGCGCGCAATCCGTCGATACCGTCAATTCTTTCGCTCATAACGCCCACGAAACGATGTTTCATAAACTAAAGCTATTCTGCGAATTACGTTTAATGGCAATGTGAGACGGCGGACTGAGTTAATGGCCTTCAAATGAAATAAGGGAATGAACGGGGATGCCCTTTGAGGTGAGCTTACCGGCGCCGCCGAGATCGGGCAGGTCAATGACGAACGCCGCGCCTGCGATGACGCCGCCCGCGCGCGCAACAAGTTTGGCCGCTGCCTCAGCCGTGCCGCCTGTCGCAATCAGATCATCCACGATCAGCACGCGCTCGCCAGACCGGATGGCGTCTTCGTGGACTTCAATGACGTCAATGCCGTATTCTAACTCGTAATCCTGTGACATGGTTTTGGCAGGCAGCTTGCCCTTTTTGCGCAACGGGACGAAGCCAGTGCCAAGCCGCGCCGCAACTGCGCCGCCGAGGATGAACCCGCGCGCTTCAATGCCGATCACCGCCTCGATGCCCGCCGCATGAAACGGCTCGCACAGCCGCTCGATGCAAGCCCTGAACCCGGCCGCGTGCTTTAGCAGCGTCGTCACATCGCGGAACATAATGCCCGGCTTCGGGTAATCCGGAATGCTGCGCACCAGCGATTTCAGGTCAAGTTCAACCTTCTGCATGACCGCGCCCTTATGTCTTTATGCGAAGGCCCGGCTTCGGAACCACCGCAGATTGATTTTGTTGACCTTGTACCAATCAACAATATCCGGACTATCCGGTAAAGGAGTTTTTCATGAAACTGACAACCGTTCTTGCGGCGCTCATGCTGACGCCATGCTCTCTGGCTTTTGCCCAGCCGACGGCCCCTATGCCCAACCCAATGCCTAGAGAAGACCAGCAAACAGCCCCTATGCCAAATCCATCGCAGAAAGAAGAAATGCCGAGACAGGAAATGCCAAGGGAGGAAAAGGGTTCGCCAAAATTCAAATCAGACTCGATGATGGATCGCGACTACGATGAGGAAGATTTCGAACGCGATCATCGCGGCATGGGCATGCATGGCAAGCCGTGGAGGAAAAGAATGCCTCCGGCGCACGGCGCTCATTTCAAATTTGAGAAGAATGATAGCGAAGTTCACATCAAGTGTGCGGCTAATGAGTCGACGGCCGCGTGCGTCGATGGCGCGATCCTCCTGTTGGACAAGCTGAAGGAAGCTAAGAACTAAGCGCGGCGTTAAGCCAGTGATGCTGGCCGCGGCTGTATTAAGATGTCATAGGACGCGGCCGGCAATGGCGTCGAGTTTGGCGAGGAGGGCGGGGTCGCGCATCTCGGGCGCGGTAATGATGGCGAATTCGAGCGCTTTGTCCGAGCCGATCGGGCATGGTTCGTGTTCACGCGGGAAGTCGGCTGCGAGGCGCGCAATAAGCCGCCCGGCCTTTTCCGAATTGCCCTTCATTACCGCCAGAATAGAGGTAATGTCCACGTCGGCGTGATCTTCGTGCCAACAGTCGAAATCTGTCACCATGGCGACGGTGGCGTAGCAAATCTCAGCCTCGCGGGCGAGTTTAGCTTCGGGCATGTTGGTCATCCCGATGACGCTGCAACCCCAAGCGCGGTAGAGATGTGATTCGGCGCGGGTTGAGAATTGCGGGCCTTCCATCACAAGATAAGTGCCACCGCGCGTGTGCGCCACGCTCTCCGCTTTCGCCCCGGCTTCGATCTTGTCGGCTAGGCCGGGGCTTATGGGGTCGGCCATCGCAACGTGGGCCACGCAGCCCTTGCCGAAGAAGCTTTTCTCGCGCGCAAACGTCCGGTCGATGAATTGGTCGACGATGACAAAGTGCCCGGGCGGCAGCTCCTCGCAGAACGAGCCGCAGGCAGAGACGGACACCAGGTCGGTGACGCCCGCGCGCTTCATCACGTCGATATTGGCGCGGTAGTTAATGGCAGACGGCGGAATAACGTGCCCAGAGCCGTGGCGCGGGAGAAACACGACTGGCAGCCCCGCGATCTCGCCCATGTGCACATCGCTCGACGGCTCGCCCCAAGGCGACGCGATCCGCTCGCGGCGTTTATTCTCCAACCCGGGCAGATCATAAAGCCCCGAGCCGCCAATGATGCCTAAAACCGCTTTCGCCATATTAAACCGCCTCGATATAAAACACAGACTATACCCAGTTTTTCGCTTCGCCCTCGCTCGGCGTTACGCCATTGGCGGGCGTGTGCAGCAACCAGAGCGGCCCGAGATCGCCGATGCCGAACGGTTTGCCGTTCTGGCTCAGGCACAGCGTCCAGTCGAGGCGAGCAACATCGGCGGCGGAAAGTTCGACCGCGAAACCATCTAGCGCCAGAAGCCGGACGCCAGCGCCTTCCGCGCCAGCCGCCTTCAATACATCGAGTGACGGGGGCCCTATGAATTCTCCGCGCCCGGCCTCCGGAGTGCCAATCGAGAGCTTGCGCTGCGGCAGGAGTAGCAGGCTTTCCCGATCAAATGCCATGCCTCTGTCAAAGGCAATGTTATGATGCTTGAAAAACCCAACTGTCTCCAATTTGGCTGGGCCGCGATTTGCAGCGCCAATCTTGCACGCGACAGTCAAAAACGCTGGCCCTTGCGGTGGTGAGGTATCGGGCGTGGCGATCGCTGATTTGGGCAACATGGCCACCGCGCCGAGAGCGCCAAGCGCTGCTAAGGCAGTCCGACGGTTCGGGCGCATCATTTCACCTCAATATAAAACAGACTAGACAGAACCGGCGAGGGCGTCGCGCCTGGCGGCTCTTGCGTTAACATGAGAGGTCCGTGTCCGCCTAGGCCAAGCCAACGGCCGTTGCGGTGCATGGCGATTATCCAGTTCGCGCTGTTCACTTGGCCTTGGTCTAGTGTGAAATTGCCGTCAAGGCCATAGAGATGGATGAGATTATAGGTTGCGCCTGCGTCCACAAGCACGGTTCTCAACATGGGGCCTTGATACGAAGCGCCGGGGCTGACCGAACGAACGGCTAACGCCGCGAGGCGGTTATCGTCATACTCGACTGCATGCGCAAAACTGATATTCATCCTGATGAATAGCGCATCTGTGGAGTGCACCGCTCCTCGCGTCGGCCTTCCGACCATGCCGCTGACTGTAAGCAACACCGGCCCGTTTAGAGGGGGCCTCGTTTCTGACGACGATGACGGGAAGGTTTGCGTATTGTAGGTCCGGAAGGACCAAATAAGCCAATGACGACCGCTAGGGCTAGGCCAGAAAAGACGAACACCAAAATCTCATCGTAAATTGTCACAGCGTCCTCCTGACCGGATGGTGAAGAATGACCGGCCATGGCGCAATAAAAAAGCCCCGGCTATACGGGGCTTCTTCATTTAGGTCTATGCCTCGCCTTAGTGTTCGACGTCACGCCACAGAGCGCGTTTCGACAGATAAAGCAGGCCAGTTAGAATGATAAGATACAAAAGCACTTTCAGGCCCAGTTTCTTACGCTCCTCAAGTTTTCGCTCTGACGACCACATCAAATATGCGGTCACATCCTTGGAATAATTGTCGAGCGTTGCAGGCGTGCCATCCTCATAATCCACCACGCCGTCACTCAAGGGATTGACCATTGCGATCTGGTGACCAGGATATACACGGTTATAATTCAGGCCGTCTCCAAGCGGTGTGCAAACGTCGGGATCTGAGCCTTCGCCACGCTGCACGGCGACGCACTGCTCGGCGTTCGGAACAGTTTCCCCAGCTTTGACTTGCGTTAAACGCCCGGAACCATCTCGCTGGTACGATGGAATGTCATCATAGCCTGTCAGCAGTGCATGAATGTAGTCTGGCCCCGCTTCCTGATACTGTGTCGCCAGGTCGGTCACCATGTTCACAGGAAACATATACCAGGCAGAGTGCGTCTCCACGGTGCGGGCTTTGGCCATCAGCGAAAGGTCTGGAGGAACCGCGCCGTTGTTTGCCGCGGCGGCTTCCTTATCATTTTTGAAGCGCAACGGAAATTTGTCCGATGGCTTGGCAGGGCGCATGAACATTGCGCCCTCCTCATTCGGGCCGTCCTCCACTTCAACCGAAGCCGCGATAGCTTCCGTTTGCTCTGCAGAAAACTCCGGGCCGCCAGGCTGGCTTAAGTTTCTAAAATACATGAACTTCATACCGTGGCAGGCAGAGCAGACTTCTTTATAAACCTTATAGCCACGCTGAAGCTGAGCACGGTCGAAATATCCGGTCATGCTGCCAAAGGTCCAGTCTTGCTTTGCAACATTATATGCCACATCCGTGCCTTCGTCCGCCGCGTAAACGGACGAAATAGGCGATGTCGTTATTACAGAAGCAATAATGACCACTGCTGCAAGAGAGTTTTTGTAGGGCGCCATATGATGGTTCTCCGCTATTCCGCTGGCACCAGACGCGGGCTGCTAGGATCGCGCCGCTCATTAAAGATGGATTCTGCGATGCTTTTTGGACGCGGCTTCGGCGTTTCAATGATGCCAACAACAGGCATGACGATCAGGAAATGCGCGAAGTAGTAGAAGGTGAAAAACTGCGACGCGATCACGTACCAGCCCTCCGCCGGTTTTGCCCCGAGATAACCAAGCGCAATGCAGGTGAACAGGAAGAAAAAGAAGAACGGCTTATAAAGCGGACGGTAACGAGTTGAGCGAACGCGGCTGGTGTCCAGCCAAGGAATAAAGAACAGCACAATGATCGCGCCAACCATTGCAATGACGCCGCCAAGTTTGGATGGCACCGCGCGCAAAATAGCGTAGAATGGCAGGAAATACCACTCAGGCACGATGTGAGGGGGTGTCTGAAGCGGGTTTGCTTCCACATAATTATCCGCGTGACCAAGGTAATTGGGCGCATAAAAAATTATATAGGCAAACAAGATCGCGAACACACCAATCGCGAAAACATCCTTCACCGTATAGTACGGGTGGAAGGGAAGCGTTTCCTTTTCCTTCAGTTTTTCACTGACATCGACGCCCGTTGGGTTGTTGTTACCTGGTATGTGCAAGGCCCAAATATGTAAAGCCACTACGCCCGCAATAATGAACGGGAAGAGGTAGTGAAGGCTAAAGAGCCTGTTCAGCGTAGCGTTATCCACCGCAAATCCGCCCCAGACCCACTGCACGATCGACGTGCCAAGACCGGGGATTAGCCCGTCAAGTGAGGAGAATAGGTTAGTGATAACAGTCACCGCCCAGAAGCTCATTTGTCCCCAGACCAGCGAATAGCCCATGAAAGCGGTTGCGATCATTAGGAATAGGATAATGACGCCTAGCATCCAGATGACTTCACGGGGCGCTTTGTAAGAACCGTAGTAAAGGCCACGAAACATGTGGATGTAGACGGCGAGGAAGAACATCGAGGCACCCACAGCGTGGGTGTAACGGATGAGCCAGCCATAATTCACATCGCGCATCATATGCTCGATAGAGCTGAAGGCATCGCCTGTTGTCGCCGCGTAATGCATGGCGAGCACGATGCCAGTCACGATCTGAACCGCGAGGCAGAAGGCAAGAATGCCGCCAAACGTCCAGAGATAGGACAGGTTTCTGGGCGTCGGGAACGTTACAATCGTATCGTTCAAGAACCGCATAAGTGGTAAGCGGCTATCAAGCCAGCGCGTCAATCCGGTCTTTGGCTCGTAAGTAGAGGGGTGAGACATGGGGCGTCCCTTTATCCGATCTTGATTTTAGTGTCTGTTTCAAATGTATACGGTGGAATCGCCAAATTGGTTGGTGCTGGCCCTTTACGGACGCGACCAGCCGTATCGTAGTGGGAGCCGTGACATGGGCAGAACCAGCCGCCAAAATCGCCCCGCGTATCGCCAGTCTGCTGGCCTTTTGGAATGCATCCGAGATGAGTGCAAATGCCGACCATAACCAGCCATTGTTCTTTTCCCGGCTTGGTGCGATTTTCGTCCGTTGCGGGCATTTCGGGCGCATCCATGACCTGAGCCGTCGGATCTTTCAACTCGGCGACCTGAACAGCCTTGGCTTTTTCGATTTCTTCTGGCGTGCGGTTGCGTACGAAAACAGGCTTTCCTCGCCATACGACAGTAACCGCCTGTCCCGGCTCAATCGGGGTGAGATCCAGGTCTATAGACGCAAGCGAAAGGGTCGAAGCATCCGGGTTCATTTGATCGAGTAACGGCCATAACGCCGCAGCCGCCCCCACGCCGCCAAAAGCAAGCGCGGCAATGTGAATGAAATCGCGTCTTGTGACATTCTCATCCAGGGTGGCGACCATGATTTTTATCCTGTCAATCTTGCTCGATTAACCAACTTTTTCAACACACATGTCTCGTCCATCAGGACAGCGTTAACGCAGTTAGCAAATGCACGCTTTCTAGTCGATTATGACATTCATATTGCACCAGTGCCCGCCCTAGTCCATAGGGCTAGGTAACGGCAAATTGGCGCAACGACAATATTGCGAGTAACTCATCATTCATATCAAGCCGCGCATGCGTTTAGCTCTTTATCAAGCCGACATACCGCAAAACGCCGGGACGCTTTTACGCTTAGGGGCGTGTCTTGGTGTCGCAGTCGATCTCATAGGCCCAGCAGGATTTGATGTTAGCCATCGAAGCTTGCGCCGGGCCGCGATGGACTACCTCGAAAAAGCCGAGTTTCAATTGCATTCAAATTTCGACGACTTTGAACGGTGGCGTCTTGAAAAGGGATCGCGATTGATCGCACTCTCCAGCCGCGGCAAAACGCCGTATACCAACTTTGCCTATCAACAGACTGATATACTTTTGGTGGGACGAGAAAGCGCCGGGTTGCCGTCAAGCGTGCTTGACACTTGCGACGTCAATGTCACTATACACATGCGGCCCGGTATGCGTTCGATGAATGTGGCTGTCGCCGCTGCGATGGTTCTGGGGGAAGCTCTGCGTCAGACGGGCGGGTTCGATAAATTACGCGCTCACGGCGAAACGATGAGAGATCACGATTGATGGCGTTCAATGTCTCGCAGCAGGCCGCACCGCGCGGCGCCCGCATTAAAGTCTCCAGCGATCCTCTAACAAAAGAAAAGGCGACAACAAGGCGCTGGTTTGAGTCTCTGCGCAATCAGATTTGCGCCGGGCTTGAGGCGGTTGAAGCCGACCTATCGAACGGGCCTCACGCTGATCTCGCTCCCGGCCGTTTTCGCCGCAAGCCGTGGTCACGCACCGATCATTCAGGCGCGGATGGGGGCGGCGGCGTTATGTCGATGCTGCACGGCCGGGTGTTTGAAAAAGCGGGCGTTCACGTGTCCACCGTGCATGGCGAGTTTGCGCCTGAGTTTCGTGCGCAGATGCCTGGGGCAAGCGAAGACCCGCGCTTCTGGGCTTCGGGCATTTCGGTCATCGTTCATCCACGCAACCCGAATGTGCCCGCCGTACACATGAACACGCGCTTTGTCGTTACCTCTAAACATTGGTTTGGCGGGGGCGCGGATTTGACGCCCGTGATGATGCGGCGCCGGACACAGGAAGATCCCGACACGGTCGATTTTCACATGGCGATGGAGTCGGCGTTCGAGGGCCACGAGGCGGCGGACTATCCCAAGTATAAAGCCTGGTGCGAGGAATACTTTTTCCTCAAGCATCGCAACGAGCCGCGCGGCGTCGGCGGCGTGTTTTACGACTATCACAACTCCGGAGATTGGGACGCCGATCTGGCTTTCACGCAAGATATTGGCCGCGGCTTCGCTCGCATTTACCCCGAACTCGTCCGGCGCAACATGCACACCGCCTGGACAGACGCCGACCGCGAGGAACAGCTTATCCGACGCGGCCGCTATGTAGAGTTTAACCTCCTGCACGACCGGGGCACCGTGTTCGGCCTGAAAACCGGCGGCAATGTTGAATCTATCCTGTCATCGCTGCCGCCCGAGGTGAAGTGGCCCTGAACGTTACGCTTCAGGAGGCGTATATTGACAGCCTACTTTTCCGTCAAATAAACTGTTCTGAAACAGTCGTGGCGCGAAAGCGTGAATTCATTTATGGCTTGATAATGTTGCGCACTGAACGGAGTTACCATGCGCCTCGATCAGATTGCCATCGGTAATAATTTGCCGCACGACATTAACGTAGTCGTGGAAGTGCCTATTGGCGGCGAACCTATCAAATACGAGTTGGACAAGCCCTCCGGCGCGCTATTCGTGGACCGCATGCTTTATACATCCATGCGTTACCCTGGTAATTACGGCTTTGTGCCTCATACGCTCTCGAATGACGGCGATCCCGTAGACGTGCTCATCGCCAACAACCGGCCAATCGTGCCGGGCGCGGTGTGCAACTGCCGCCCCATCGGCGTGATGTTCATGGAAGACGAGGCGGGCGGCGACGAGAAAATTATCGCGGTGCCATCCGACAAGGTTTCGCCCATGTACCGCAAGTTTCATGACTACAGCGACCTGCCGGAGATGCTCCTCAAACGCATCGTACATTTTTTCGAGCATTACAAAGACCTTGAAGACGGCAAATGGGTGAAAATCGTCCGCTGGGGCGATGCATCCGAGGCGCGCGAAATGATCCTTAAGGGCATCGAGGTGGCGAAGGTCGAGGCGGCGAGGTCGGGTAAATGAAGATCGTAGTCATGGGGGCAGGCGGACGCATGGGCCGCGCCCTCGTTCGCGCAATCCATGAAGCAGGCAGCGAGGTTGTAGGCGGAACTGAGCCTGCTGGATCGTCCGCTATTGGCGCAGACTTAGGCGAGTTGGCGGGCGTTGGGCGCATCGGCGCGATTGTGACGGACAAAACCATCGAATTGTTCCTCAAGGCCGAGGCGGTGATCGATTTTACTACGCCCGCCGCAAGCGTAGAGCACGCCGCGCTCACCGCTCAGGCCCGCATCGTCCACGTTAT
The DNA here is from genome assembly GCA_034440495.1 of Hyphomicrobiales bacterium. Lineage (GTDB taxonomy): Bacteria > Pseudomonadota > Alphaproteobacteria > Rhizobiales > Rhodomicrobiaceae > JAWXCE01. The sequence continues at coordinate 34,187 of JAWXCE010000033.1, forward strand.
TGGTACGACCGGCTTTTCGGCGGAGGACGAAGTGAAAATCGAAGCCGCCGCGCGCCACGCCGTCATCGTCAAGTCCGGCAATATGAGCCTCGGCGTCAACCTGCTCGCCGCCATGGTGCGCAAGGCGGCGGCGGCGCTGGACGAGGATTTCGATATCGAGGTCATTGAAATGCACCACAAGCACAAGGTGGATGCGCCATCAGGCACGGCGCTGCTGCTAGGCCATGCGGCGGCGAAGGGGCGGGGCATATCGCTTGCTGAACACTCGGTGCGCTCTCGCGACGGTCACACCGGCGAGCGCAAACGCGGCGACATTGGTTTCGCCACCCTGCGCGGCGGCGACGTAGTGGGCGATCACACCGTCATGTTCGCCGGGCCATCCGAACGTATCGAATTCACCCACCGAGCCTCCGACCGCGCCATTTTCGCGCGCGGCGCCGTAAAAGCCGCCCTTTGGGCCCATGGCAAACCGCCCGGGCTATATTCAATACAAGACGTGCTGGGCCTGAACGGATGAATGGCGTGTGGGTGCCGCCTGTCGCTGACCCCGCGCCACGCGATCTATGCACGGATTGCGGCATTTCCCGCACGCAGGATCACAAGCGTTGCGGCCGGGCGTGTCAATTCATCAAGCCGGACTATCCGGCGTTGGAGGCGCGCGTGCATAGCCGAGCCCGCGATCCAAACCGGGTTGATGAGCTGTTTTTCGGCCCCTTCCGTCGGATGGCGCGCGCCAGCCTGAAAGCGCCCCGCGAAGGCGCGCAGTGGACGGGCATTACCACGCGGCTGGGCGAGCGCCTGCTTGAAACCGGCGCGGTCGATGCAGTGCTCACCATGGCGCCAGACCCGGCCGATAAATGGCGCCCGATGCCCGTGCTTGTCACGAAAGCCGAGGGTATGGCGCAGGTGCGTGGTATGCGTATGGGCTACGCTCCGCTTCTGGCGCTTCTCGAACCGGCGCGGGCGGCAGGCTATAAACGGCTGGCGATCATCGGCATCCCATGCCAGGTCTACGCTCTGCGAGCGCTGGAGCAGGAGCTTGGCTTTGAGCGGCTGTATGTCATCGGCACGCCCTGCTCGGACAATACCACGACGGAAAACTTCCACAAATTCCTGGCGCTACTCGCGGATGACCCCGACACCATCACCTATCTCGAATTCCGTGCGGATTATTATGTCGAGTTGCGCTTTGCAGACGGGCGCGTGAAGGAAATTCCGTTTCTCATGCTTCCGATCTCGAAGCTCCCCGGCGACTTCTTTCCGCTCACTTGCCGCACCTGCGTCGATTACACCAACGTGCTCGCGGACATCACCGTCGGTTACATGGCCGGTCAGGGCGAGCAGTGGCTGCTGGTGCGCAACGAGCGTGGCGAAGAGTTGCTTAAGCTTCTCGGCGACGAGGTACGGTTAACCGAGCCGGGCAGCGCGGGGAAGCGGCAGGGTCCAGTCGCTGGCTTTTTGAAAAATGTAGAACGTGCGGCGGGTGGCCTCCCGTTGCGGGGCATGCCCAACTGGGTGCGGCCGCTCGTTGGGTGGCTCATGCCAAAGGTCGGCCCGCGCGGCGTGGAGTTCGCTCGCGCCCGCGTCGAGATGAAAGCCGTAGAAACCGTACTGCACCTGCGCCAGCAGCGCCCTGCCATGATGCGCAACATGATCCCAGCACACATCTGGGCGCTGGTGAAACCCTACGGCCTCGTCCCCAAAGATCGCGAGGAGCGCTAAATCCTCAAAGCCAGCCCTTGCGCTTAAAGAAGTAGAGGGGTAGCGCGGCGGACAGGATCATCAGGCCAATAGAGACGGGATAGCCGACCTTCCAGCCAAGCTCGGGCATATGCGCAAAATTCATGCCGTAAATGCTGGCGATGAGCGTAGGCGGCAAAAACACCGTCGCCGCGACCGAGAAAATCTTGATGATCCCCGTTTGCTCGATGTTGATTTTACCGAGCGTCGCGTCGAGCAAGAAGTTGATGTTCGTGGTCAGGAAGGTGGCGTGATCCGACAGCGAGATCACGTCCCGCGACAGGGTTTTGAACGACCGGATCATGACTTTGTTCGGCTTTGTATCGCCGGGGCGCGTCTGAAACGATAGTAACCGTCCGATGCTCACAAGACTTTCGCGGGCGCGCGACGTGCGTGACTGTGCGAGGCCGATCTTGCGCAACACGTCCTCGAAATCGACCTTGCCCGCATCGCGCGCGAAGATGACGCGGGTTATTTCGCTGGTGTCCTGCTGCACCTTTTCCAGAATATCGGCCAGCCGGTCGGTCACCGCGTCGAGCAGTTCCGCGAGGATGGCCTCGCCGCTGGTGCAGTGCGGCGCCTGACGCTGGACCTGCGCGATGAACGCCGTGATCGGCAGCGGATCGGCGTAGCGGATTGTCACCAGCCGATGGCCGACGAGCACGAACGTCACCGGCTCGCTTTCGGGCGTCTCGGTGTCGGCGCGCGTGAGCAGCGTAGCGGTGAGGTAAGACGCGCCGTTTTCCATGTACAGCCGGTTGGACAGCTCGATCTCGCCCATTTCCTCGCGCGTTGGCAGCGCGAGATGCAGCGCTTCTTCAACCGCATGCTCCTCGGCGGCGTTTGGCGTCAGTAGATCAATCCATATCACATCATCGGGCAAAGTCTGTCCGGGATCGAACGGAATTGCCGCCAGGGCGCCGTTTCGGCGCGCATACGTCGTTATCATCGCAAAACCTCCCGGGAAGGCCCATGAGCGCAGATCGAACCAGACGCTTTTCGTTGTTACAGATGGACGGAATGCGGCTTGTGACGGGCAGGCGATGAAAGCCGCCGCGGCTGCCGCGTCACACCGGGTAGCCCTGACAGCAACGCGCTGTCAAGCTTTTACGGTGCCCGCGTTAGCAATGAATTTATTCAGAGTATGAACTTTGACAGATCAGCGTTTTTGGCTAAATCGCCGATATGATCCACTACATATTTTTCGTCGATAATCACGCGCTCGTTGGCTTTATCCGCCGCCTCGAAGCTGATTTCATCGAGGATGCGCTCCATAATGGTGGACAGGCGGCGCGCACCAATGTTCTCCACGTTGGAGTTCACCTCCGCCGCCGTGTCAGCAATGGCGTCGATGGCGCCGTCAGTAAATTCCAGCGTCACGCCCTCCGTCGCCATCAGCGCGATATACTGCTTGATGAGGCTGGTTTTCGGCTCGCGCAGGATGCGTTTGAAGTCCGCTGCGGTCAGCGCGCGCAGCTCGACACGGATCGGCAATCGGCCCTGTAGTTCGGGGAGGAGGTCGGACGGCTTCGACATGTGAAACGCGCCGGACGCGATAAACAGGATGTGGTCGGTTTTGACGGGACCGTATTTCGTGCCGACAGTCGTACCCTCGATCAATGGGAGCAGGTCGCGCTGTACGCCTTCGCGGCTCACATCCGCGCCCGAGCGCTCGGAGCGTGCGCTGATTTTATCGATTTCATCGAGGAAAACGATGCCGTCATTCTCGACGCTCTTTATCGCTTCCTGCACCACCTGATCGTTGTCGAGTAGCTTGTCGGATTCTTCGGCAACTAGCACATCGTAGGATTCAAGCACGCTGATGCGCCGCGTTTTGGTGCGCCCGCCGAGCGCCTTGCCGAGCATGTCGTTCAAGTTAATCATGCCGACGCTTGCGCCGGGCATGCCAGGGATTTCAAACGCGGGCATGCCGGAGCCGGTGTCAGCCACCTGAATTTCGATTTCCTTATCATTCAACTCACCGCTCCGCAGGCGCTTGCGGAAATTTTCGCGCGTGGCGGGCGAGGCATTCGGGCCGACCAGCGCCGTTAGCACCCGCTCCTCCGCGAGCGACTCCGCTTTGGCTTTCACCTCCGCGCGCTTTACCACCTTGATGAGGCTGATGCCGACCTCCAGTAAATCGCGGATGATCTGATCCACATCGCGGCCAACATAGCCGACCTCGGTGAACTTGGTCGCCTCAACTTTGAGGAACGGAGCGTTGGCGAGTTTCGCGAGGCGCCGCGAAATCTCGGTCTTGCCCACACCTGTCGGCCCTATCATGAGGATGTTCTTCGGCAACACCTCCTCGCGCATCTCGCCCTCCAACTGCTGACGCCGCCAGCGGTTGCGCAACGCGATGGCGACGGCGCGCTTGGCGTCGTTCTGGCCGATAATATAGCGGTCAAGTTCGGAGACGATTTCGCGGGGCGAGAAGTTGCTCATGTTGAACCAAGGGCGTTAGGATTGTGGAGACGCCGCGACAAAGCTGACGGCATCAGGGATAAGATAATGCGGCGCAACGGACGCCATCCAGCGCTTAGAATCAGTATGAAGGCGCCAAGGGCAAAGAGCGTCAATGGCACCACGTCGCTCAACGAAAAATTCTGGGCGATTAGCGTTCCGAAGGCAAAGCCCGCATAGGTTAGCCCCGAAACGAGCAACGCGCGCCTGTCTATTATCAAGGCGATGATACCAAGCGCGAGAAATACGCTTAAAATCACGATGGCGGTATTTGTATCCAGCGTAGAGGGGGCGGGCGCGAATGGTTCACTCGCTGGAAGCACGGCGCGGATGATCGAGCCGACAATCCATGGCGCAGCAACAAGATGGAGCCAGAACGCAATATCCGTGCGGCGGGTTTCCCGCTGCGGATCGGAGGCGTCAAACGCCATAGCGAGAGCGAACACGCTAAGGCCGGATATAAGCTGAATGGTGTTGTACGATTTTACCGTGAAGTCTGGCGCATAATAGAAAATAAGAGTTTGCGCCATTGTGACCAAAGCAAGCGCCGCCGCAGCAATGGTGATCGGGACACGAAAACGCCAGTAATACACCGCTGTCATCAGCGATGTGAGGAACGCTGCGAGCGCAAACCGAGTCAGCACGCTTTTGTCGAGGGTGCGATTTCCGTCCAACTGGTTAAACGTGTTTTCGAAGTCAAACACGTTCAGGAGGGACGCAATCGCTATAAAACTCGCCATTGCGAAAATAATGAGCAACGCGATACTGGGCAGCGACATTCGCCGGACTTTGGTGAAGTATTCGGCCAGAATCCAGGTTACGCCCACAAGGCCCGCCGCCGCGAGTTCACCGCTGGTTGAGCGGTATAAAAAGTAGCCCGCCGCGCCAAGAAAAAGCGCGATTCCGATGGTGACGAAAATATCGCCGAAACCGCCAATAAATCTCAGTTTTTCATCGTCCTGCGGTTCCGCATAAGCTGATGATGAGTTCATGTCGCCCAGAGCCTTGGCCTGCTCGGACGTTAAAATACCCTTTGCGACGGCGGCGTCCAAAGTATTTTTCGAGTGCATGGCTCAAAGGCTTTCGAGAATGATCTGGTCATTCGTATAAATGCAAATTTCAGCGGCGACCGCCATGGATTTGCGCACGATGGTTTCCGCGTCCATGTCTGTATCGTACAAAGCACGGGCGGCGGACAAAGCGTAATTACCGCCCGAGCCGATGCCGATAACGCCGCGCTCCGGCTCCAGCACGTCGCCGGTGCCTGTCAGCACGAGTGTGTTTAGCTTATCCGCCACGATCATCATGGCTTCCAGGCGGCGCAGGTAACGATCCGTGCGCCAATCCTTGGCCAAATCCACGCAGGCTCGCACTAGTTGCTCAGGGTACATGTCCAGCTTGGCCTCCAACCGCTCAAATAGCGTGAAGGCGTCGGCCGTGGCGCCAGCAAAACCGGCGATTACATTGCCTTTGCCAATCGTGCGTACTTTCTTAGCGTTGGCCTTCAGCACGGTGGCCCCGAACGAGACCTGGCCATCGCCCGCAACTACAACTTTGCCGCCCTTGCGGACAGTTAAAATTGTCGTGCCGTGCCAATTCGGAAACGCGGTGTCTTGATTTGTCATGTGCAGCCGTTCAATGTGAAGCGCATATCGGGAAGAGCGCGGGGAAATCAAGCCTTGCGCTAACCCCAGTTTGAGAGAATAGCAAGGACGTATGCGCAAAGCATCCATCGAACGTAAAACGAACGAAACCCGGGTTTCTGTTGAGATCGATCTTGACGGGACGGGCGCGGTCGACATTCACACGGGCGTGGGGTTTTTCGACCACATGCTGGAGCAGCTTTCCCGGCACTCGCTGATCGATATCAAGCTCAAAGCCGAGGGCGATTTGCACATCGACCAGCATCATACGGTGGAGGATTGCGGCATCGCGCTTGGTCAGGCCGTGCTGAAAGCGCTGGGTGATAAAACTGGCGTTACCCGTTATGCGCACGCCTACCTGCCCATGGATGAGGCGCTCAGTCGCGTCGCAGTCGATGTTTCCGGCCGCCCATTTCTGGTGTGGAAAGTAACCTTTCCAACCGAGAAAGTCGGTGGGATGGATACGGAACTGTTTCGGGAGTGGTTTCAGGCGTTTTCGATAAACGCGGGGCTGACCGTGCATGTTGAGAACCTTTATGGCGAAAACTCGCACCATGTTGCCGAGAGTTGTTACAAAGGGTTGGCTCGCGCGCTTCGCGCCGCAATCGAGCCAGATGCGCGTGCGCCAAACCGCATTCCCTCCACCAAGGGCGTGCTTTGAAAGCTGTGAAGCGCGGCTGAAAAGGTTGAAAAGATGGTGACTTATACAGTGCATGAACCAATGCCGCATGCGTCCGCAGTTCGCGAGCGGGCTATGAATATCGCCTTTATTAAGGAAGGCGTGTCGTGGCCCGGATTGGTCTTTGGCCTACCATGGCTGTTAGTGCGCGGTTTGTGGCTCGAATTTCTAGTGATCTTCGGGGCCGCAGTTGCGGCAGGTTCGGCGATGATGGCGCTTGGGGCATCCATTGAGACCGTTTCCTGGGGTTTTACCGCCTTGAACCTGATCATTGGCTTTGAACTTTTCAACTTGCAACGCTGGAAACTGGAGCGGCGCGGGCATGAAATGGTTGGCGTTGTCTCCGGCCGCGATATGGAAGAGTGCGAGGGCCGCTTTTTTCAAAACTGGGCGCCGCTTATGGGACATTACGCTTCCGCGGAGCCAAGGCCGCACTCTGCCGGGACGCCTGCCACTGGCAACGGTGAGCGGCAGGTGATCGGCTTTCTCACCGCCGACCGGGCATGACATGACGGTCGCCATTATCGACTATGGCTCCGGCAACTTGCACTCTGCTGTAAAGGCGTTCGAACGCGCATCCTCTGAAAGCGGTGCTTGCGCGCAAATTTCCCTGACCTCCGACCCTGACATGGTGCGCGGAGCGGAGCGGATCGTGCTGCCAGGAGTAGGCGCTTTTGCGGATTGCTTTACTGGCCTCAGCGCGATTGACGGCATGCTCGATGCGCTTAACGAGAGCGTGCGTGTCGATGGCAAACCATTTCTCGGTATTTGCGTGGGCATGCAACTCCTAGCGCAACGCGGCCTTGAACACGGGGACTGGCCTGGATTGGGCTGGATCGAGGGTGAGGTGAAACTCATTTCACCGAAAGTGAGCCTTAACGGCACGCATTTAAAAATTCCGCATATGGGGTGGAATACGTTAAATGTATCGCGACCACACCCCCTTTTAGCCGGGATACCAATAGGCGACGACGGGCTACACGCCTATTTCGTTCACTCATATCACTTTATTACCCATAGCGCGGATGACATGATCGCCGAAACAGACTATGGCGGTTTGGTAACGGCGATCGTTGGACGCGGCAATATTGCTGGCGTTCAATTTCATCCTGAGAAAAGCCAGCGTCTTGGTCTTAAGCTGATCGAAAATTTCCTGCGGTGGCGGCCTTGAGCATGCGCGAGCCGGGTTTGGAATCATGCAAAACGCTTGAGAGCATAGCACTGCGTTTGCGCGGCTCGAAATTAATGACATTGCGCGCGCCGGAACGTTGCAGAGCGTTAAAGCGTGCTGTGTCTTCCCCGGTCTCGCAGACGAAAAACCTGTCGCAGAAATCGACATGGGGTAGTAAGGACGCACGAATGTCATGTGCGCTTATGTTCGTGAACAGCAGCCACGCGCCGCGGTGCGGCTGTTCGCAATGTGCATCGAGGAGCTTTATCTCCCGCGCCATCGCGCTATAGTTTTCATGTGCAGGATGAAAGTCACAGGTGACAATATAGCGCCGCATTGACAAAAAACCTTCAACTGAATGATCTTTCGCTACCAAACGCGGCACAACCAGTAGCTGTTCCAATACAGCTCAAAATGAGTCCTTAGTCCAGCATCTTATCGGCAACAGTGTGACCCAGGAACCTTATGATTCTTTACCCAGCCATTGACCTTAAGGACGGCGCCTGTGTGCGGCTGAAGCGCGGTGAGATGGCCGAATCAACGATATTTAATGACAATCCCGCTTCACAAGCCGTTGAATTTGAACGGCAGGGTTTTCAATATCTGCACGTCGTAGACCTCAATGGGGCGTTCGAGGGCAAGCCTGTGAACGGCGAGGCGGTCGATGCCATCCTGGCCGCCATCAGCATTCCCATGCAGTTGGGGGGTGGCATAAGAGACATGCCCACCATAGACATGTGGCTCGAAAAGGGAGTAGCCCGTGTTATTTTAGGCACGGCGGCTGTGCATAACCCGTGGATAGTTTGGGATGCGTGCGCCGCATATCCGGGCCGGATCGTGGTGGGCATTGACGCGCGTGATGGCCGCGTTGCCGTGCAGGGGTGGGACGAGGCGAGCGACGTGACCGCGCTCGATCTGGCGAGCCGCTTTGAGGACGCAGGCGTCGCCGCCATCATCTACACCGACATCGCCCGCGACGGCATGCTGGAGGGCTTAAATCTAGACGCGACTGCAACCTTGGCGAGAGCCGTTTCGATCCCCATCATCGCGTCCGGTGGCCTGTCCGGCATGGACGACATCCGCCGCCTCGCTAGCCCGGAGAACACGGCGATCGCCGGCGCCATCGCCGGACGCGCCCTCTACGACGGCCGCATTGACCCGGCGGAGGCCATTGCGCTGCTGAATGTAAAGTCTTAAAGCAACTTTCGGTCGCGCAAGACTTTGAGAACTTGCGCGCGTGCGTCGTTCAGCACCTGGACGGTTTCAGGTCTACTGAATTTCTGCGCCTGCGTTACAAGGGTGTTGAAGATTTTGTCCACGTCTTTTTCAAGCGACTCCTCCAGCTTAGGAGTGGTGGATGAGGAACCTGTCACCATTCCCGCCAGAACTACGACGAGAACTACAAGCAGTATGATCCAAAGCACCGAGATGCCCGAGCCGTCTGAGTAATATCCCACGCCGCAATTCTCCCATGGTGCTTTGAGCCGCCTTAGAGTTAAATTTCGACTAATGTAGTGTAATATAAAATCGTTAAAAATGTATGCATCTAGACTTGCATGCGCTTTCACATCACTGAACCCAGGATTTAACAATGCCTCAGACACCCACCTCGGGCGGCGATATTACCTTTAAGCGGCTCACAAGCGCCGACAGCCCCCACTTTGACTCATTATATGCGATTTACCTGAGGCGCTTCCGGCAAGCGAACGAAAGCCCCGCGCCGAAGTGCAGGCTATGGCGACGCATCCATCCTACTGGGTTATTTTGGCTTACCTCGATGGCGCGGTCGTGGGCTTCAGCGCCTTATATGTGTTCGATGAACCTCCGTTCGCCCTCCTGGAATATATGGCGGTCGATGAAGCCGTGCGCGGTAGAGGTCTTGGCTCGATGCTGTTCCGGGAAAGCACGAGGGTAAGCATACAGCAAGAACAGCGGACACCCGTTGTTCTTGAAGTGGACTCAGACCGGGAGGAAAGTCCCGATCGCGAAACAAGACTACAAAGGCTCAAGTTCTATAGGCGCTTAGGGTGTTTACGTGTTGACGGACTAGATTATATATTGCCGCTAGAAACAGGAGAAAAGCCGCCATTGATAGATTTTCTAGTTTGGCGGGAAGATGATAGGAATCACATCGAGAAAGCCATAGTAGAGGAGTATTTGCGACAAATTTATGTAGATGTTTACGGTTGCGGTTCAGATGATAAACGGATAGCTAAGATGTTCTTTAGTGTAAGTGAGATGCCGTCATTAATTTAAGCGGAGATCATATGGAATATTATTTTAAGGCGCTCGATCTCAATCTGCCATATAATATTATGGATACAGGAGAGGTATTTGTTCAATTTATCGCAGTTATGCTTTTGGCTTATGCTGTTGTTATATCGTCAAAATCGTTTGCAAAAACAGCGCAAGCTGTAAAGTTATCTAGCAAGGCTGTTAATATTGCTAAAGAAACACTAAAAAGTTCAGAGGATGCATATAAAAAGCAGCTACAGTAGTCAAAATACGCAGAGCTTGATAAGCTTTACCTTGAAATTCTTCGCATTAAAATGGCTAACACGGAGTTAGGTGACTCCAAAAACCTCCTAGATGACCCAAAGTACAAAATTTTCGCTTTCATTGTGTGGAACTTTTTAGAAAGTGTCTATGACACTTCTCAAACTGGCAAAGCTGACTGGATAGAAGATCCCGAAAACATTTGGGGCGCCTGGAAGGGCGTTGTAATGGTTGAAGGCAGGCTTCATTCGAGTTGGTTGAAAGATGCGTCTAATCAGGCTAATTTTAAGGAAGAATTTTTAAACTTCATCCGAAATAATGGAATTGTGCCCGACTTGGAAATTCTCGGAGGGCAAAATAACTGCCCCAACTTCAGGCTTAGGCATGCTTAAAACGCGCATCATCCCTTGCCTCGACGTGAAGGACGGGCGCGTCGTCAAGGGCGTGAATTTCGTCGATCTGCGCGACGCGGGCGACCCGGTCGAGGCCGCCTCCGCTTATGACGCGGCAGGCGCCGACGAACTGTGCTTCCTCGACATCACCGCCAGCCACGAGGCCCGCGCCATCATTTTCGACGTGGTGCAGCGCACGGCGGAGCGCTGTTTCATGCCGCTCACCGTTGGCGGCGGCGTGCGCAGTGTGGAGGACATCCGCGCGCTGCTGCAAGCGGGCGCCGACAAAGTGTCGATCAACACCGCCGCTGTGAATGACCGCAGCCTGGTGGCGCGCGGGGCGGAGAAGTTCGGCGCTCAGTGCATCGTCGTTGCCATCGACGCCAAGCGTATAAGCGCGGAGGGCGCCGCGCCGCGATGGGAAATTTTCACACATGGCGGGCGCAATCCAACTGGTATCGACGCTATCGACTATGCCTGCGAGGTGGCGGCGCTGGGCGCTGGTGAAATCCTGCTTACCTCCATGGATCGCGACGGGGCCCGTAGCGGGTATGACCTGGCGCTCACGCGGGCGGTGTCCGACGCCGTGCCGATCCCGGTCATCGCCAGCGGCGGCGTTGGCAATCTGGAGCATCTGGTTGAAGGCGTATTGCATGGCGGCGCAAGCGCAGTGCTCGCCGCCTCCATCTTCCATTTCGGCGAATTCACCATCGGGGACGCAAAGCGGCGGATGCACGAGGCGGGCATCGCAGTGCGTATGGATCGGCTAGTTACGGAAAACATGGGCGCATAGCTCTTAAATCGTGTTGCGCCATGCGACAAATTCCGCCATTGATGCCGCACTTTACGCAGATCAGTTGATTTGCTGGAATCGCTTTCCACGAAAGCGCGACAGGAAAGCCGTCCCATGACAAAACGGGACACGCTAGGCGAGCTTGCACAAACCATTCGTGAACGCCGCGTAGGCGACGCGGATAGCTCCTACACGCGCAAACTTCTCGACGCCGGGCCTGCGCGATGCGCCAAAAAATTCGGCGAGGAGGCGGTGGAGGCTGTCATCGCCGCAATGGAGCCGGACGCCGACGCGCTGATGTCAGAAGCCGCCGACGTGCTTTACCACCTCCTCGTTCTCCTGGAAGCCCGCGGCGTTGAACTCGACGATGTTCTGGCGAAACTTCAGGTCCGCATGGGCGTTTCCGGCCTGGCTGAAAAAGCCGCCCGTAAGACGGAGACGCTGTGATGCTAAAACCTGCGTCAGCGCTGGTGCGTCCGCAACTGGAGTTTTCGCCTTACAGGGTGTTCACCCGCATCGAGTGGGCAAAGCTTCGCGACGACACGCCCATGACACTGACTGAAGCCGACCTAGAGCAATTGCAAGGCGTGATCGAGCGCATCTCCACATCCGAGGTGGTGGAAATTTACCTACCGCTCTCGCGCCTCTTGAACTTTTATGTGCGCGCCGCCCTGGCTTTGCATGCGGCTTCCTCGAAATTTCTCAGCCAGACCGAAGCCAAGCTGCCGTTCATTATCGGCATGGCAGGCAGTGTGGCGGTCGGTAAAAGCACCTCCGCCCGCGTTCTTCGGGAGCTGCTGGCGCGCTGGAATAAACATCAGAAGGTCGATCTCGTGCCAACCGACGGCTTCCTGTTGGCGAACGAAACGCTGGAGGCGCGCGGGCTAATGGGCCGCAAGGGTTTCCCCGAAAGCTACGACCAGCAGCGGCTTTTGCAATTTTTGGCTGATGTGAAGGCCGGGCGACGCGAAGTGGTGGCGCCTGTTTACTCACATTTTGACTATGACATCATGCCGGGGCGCACCATCACCGTTGACCGGCCAGACATCCTCATCGTTGAGGGGCTAAACGTGCTGCAGCCGGCCAAGCTGCCTAAAGACGGCGACGCCATACCCTTCGTTTCCGACTTCTTCGATTTCTCGATCTACATCGACGCCGATCCGGATGTGATCGAAGATTGGTATGTGACGCGCTTCATGACGCTGTGGCGCACCGCCTTCCGCGAACCCACCGCCTATTTCCACCGCTACTCGCATATGAGCGAAACCCAAGCGCGCGAAAAAGCGCTCCACATATGGAAAACCATCAACCTTATAAACCTGCGCAAGAACATCCTGCCAACCCGCCCGCGCGCCGATCTTATACTGAAAAAGGGCCGCGACCACTCCATCGAGCGCGTCGCCCTGCGGAAACTCTGAGCACGCGGCTTTATGTAACGCACAGTCGGCGCCTGATTGGATAAAGCGCGCATCTGGCATACAAGTCGTGGCGATGGGCTATGCCCGATCCGCGTAACGATGCGGCTCGCTATCCAAGAAGGAGGCCACGTGCTTACGAACAAAGCAAAATATGGTCTCAAGGCCCTTTTGCATATGGCGACGCTACCACCTGGCGAAAGCGCGCTCGGCGCTAAAATCGCTGTTGAAAATGCTATTCCTAAAAAGTTTCTGGACACCATCCTTCTTGATTTGCGCAACGCGGGCCTTGTGCGCACCAAAAAAGGGCCAGGCGGCGGCTACGCCCTTCGGCGGTCGCCCAGCGATATAAAGGTAGGCGACATCGTGCGTGCGCTTGACGGGCCTCTGGCGCCCATCGGCTGCGCGAGCCGCAACGCCTATTCGCCTTGCATCGACTGCGCCGAGCCGAAAAGTTGCGCTGTCCGCATAGCCATGATGCGGGTACGTGACGCCACCGCAGAGGTGCTGGATAATCTAACACTAGCGCAGATGGCGGATTTCGGCGACGGGCAGCGTCAGTTTGCATTGTGCATCTGATTACAAGCTGATGCTATGCAGCGAATAGGACATTCATCGCCGACATTCCGAGGCTCGTGCGGATAGCATCGAAGACAACACAAGTGGGGCCGACTTGAGACACGGCGTTATAGCAATCGATTGCCTTTTCCAAGCGTGTATCTACATGCATATGACACAAGCGGACTCTAGATGGAACGGTTGACAAAAATATCCATTTTGCCAACATTAACCCAGTCAGGTGTTAATATACCGCTGATAACCGTGTTTGAAATGTCACGGTTATTGCAGGTTTTTTGACAGCGGTTGCACATTTATTAGTAGCTGTATTGGTGGTGTATTCGTAACAAATACGACAAATCATCCGGTTTAGAATCAAACATTATCGAAGCACTTGCAAAACAGCTTATACACGTCGTCAAAAGTGTGGTCATAAATCAGCAACATTGCCGCCTTCGTAAGGTTGCATCCATCCAAGACGCATAGCTATATGTATCTATCTACAAATCCCTTTAGGAGTTAGAGCCGGAATGTCAACTTTACCCAACGCTGCAGTGCTGCTTTACGTTGAAGATGATTTTCTCACTCAAGATGTTATCGTTACGGCGCTTAAAGAAGCAGGTTTTGAGGTTGATATTGCCTCAAACGGCGAGGAAGCCTTGGCCAAGTTATCCAACGGCGCGGATTTTCGTGGCCTTATTACTGATATAAACCTGGGCAAAGGCCCAAACGGATGGGATGTAGCGCGGGAGGCCCGTTCACGGCAAAACAGTTTGCCTGTTGTGTATGTCAGCGGCGATAGTGACAAAGAGTGGAGTGAAAAGGGCGTGCCGCTCAGCGTAATGATAGCTAAGCCGTTTGCCCCAGCTCAGGTAGTCGTAGCAGTGTCATCCCTGCTAGTTAAGGCAGACACGCAGATTTAGATTTCACTTGCTGCTTGTCACGCGCTATAGCAATCGCCCCCCATTTGTCACTGAATTACCGAGGCGCCAGATCCGCAGTTTACGGTGCGCCCTTCAGTGCGTGGATGCAGATTGTGAACACGTCCGATAAACGTGTAGACGGTTGGCACGACAAATAGCGTAATGTGTTGCTGTAACGGAAAACTAACGTTTAAGTTCCTGTTAAACAGCCGCCGATATCAATGTGATAATCCTGCCCCAGCCACCGGGCTGGACGTCGGTCTTGCTACGCAAGTTGATTTCACACTTCGATTTGTGCCCCGATTTGATTACCTGTTCGGCGGAATGCAGAAGAAGTCTGCCGCGTTGCGGGAGTTTTTGGTGAGAAACACGAATATTGGGTCCTCTCACGCGGCTAGGTCTGGGGGGTGATGAGCCTAAGGTACCTCGCGTCCGATGAAATACGAAATATCCGTTTCATCGAAGGCACAACCGAACTGGTCTTTATATTTAAGCAACTGCTTTGGCACATCGAGCGTTTCTGCAAACCCGAAGTGAAGCGTAACGCGATGGAAACCCCGTTCCAGTTTCTTCGCCTGAACCCTCCGTTTTCCACGCACCGATGGTACGCGCTTTAAGACAAGGGTCACAAGCACGACGGTCTTTCTCGGAAGGCATAAAGCGGACTGGTCCCGATATCGCTATAAACGATGCCCAGCGCGCCTATTATCCCGCCCGCGTGAGAACTTTTCCCGTGGGTTGTTTGGATTGCATAGCTATCACGGCCATTTAGATTTCCATTTCTTGGACGATATCACTGGCCGAGCTTTGTTACCGTACTATCGCAGCCGTCTTAAGAAATGGAAACTGGCGTTTATTTTTATGCGGGGCCGCCAAGTGCTTTTTCATCGCCGCGGCGGATCATGTCGAGGCGCTCTCCCGCCACGCTCCAGTTCACGACGTCAAACCATGCTTTCAGATATTCGGGGCGCCGGTTGCGGTAAGTCAGGTAATAAGCATGCTCCCACAAATCGTTGCCAATAAGCGCTAGCTTTTTGAGCGGAAGAACGCTATCCTGGGCGGCCGTGGTGATAATCTCCAGCCCGCTGCCTTTCGAATCGGTTACAAGAAACACCCAGCCTGAACCGAAATGCTTCTCCCCGGCCTCGATAAACTTTGCCTTAAACGTGTCCATGGACCCAAAAACGCGATTAATTTCCTGCGCCAGCGTGCCGGACGCTGATTCAGCGCCGCCCGGCTGCATGATCTTCCAGAAAAGCTGGTGATTGGCGTGACCACCTGCATTGTTTTTGACAATGGTGCGGATCGCCTCGGGGACTTTATCCAGACCGCGTAATAAATTTTCGATAGTTTGGCCTTGCAGTTCGGGGTGCGGCTTCAGCGCCTTGTTGAGTGCATCGACATACGCCTTGTGATGCTTGTCGTGATGCAATTGCACTGTTTCCGCGTCAATCACGGGCGCAAGCGCATCAAACTTATAAGGTAGTGGGGGCAGTTCATAGAGTGCGCCAGGCTTTACCGCAGTTGCAGCGTATAGAGAACCCGGCATCGCCGACATGGCGGCCATTGCAGCCGCGTTTTGCAGGATAGAGCGGCGATGTATCGAATCGCCGAACACGGTCTTTGTAATTAACGTCATGATAATGCTCCGTTGTCGGATTGAGTTTTCAGCCGCCAGTATAGCCGCCGATGATTGGCAAGATTTCGCCTGTGATGTAGCTGGACATGGTCGGCGCCGCCAGAAACACATATGCGGGCGCGATCTCTTCCGGCTGGGCCGCGCGCTTCATGGGTGTTTTTGAGCCGAACTCTTCGATTTTTTCAGAGGGCTGGTCTGCCGGGTTTAACGGCGTCCAAACCGGCCCTGGCGCAACGCAGTTGACGCGGATGCCGCGCGGGATCAGGTGCGTGGCAAGGCTGCGGGTAAAAGCATGGATACCGCCTTTGGTCATGGAGTAATCGAGCAGGTTTTTGTTACCCATTAGCCCTGTCACGGAGCCAGTCATGATGATGGAGCTTTTCGGCTTCATGTGCGGTACGGCGGCCTGAGCCATATGGAAATAGCCGTACAGATTGGTTTTAAGCGTGCGGTTGAAATGCTCCTCAGTCAGATCGAGGAAATCGGCGACATGCTCCTGAAAAGCGGCGTTGTTGACAAGGATATCTATCCGGCCAAACTCGCCGACCACTCGCTCGACCGCCTCGAAGCAGAAATTGCGATGGCCGACGTCGCCCGCAAGCAATATGCAACGGCGCCCCTCAGCCTCGACCGCGCGCTTGGTCTCCTCCGCATCTTCATGTTCGTTGAGATACATAATGGCGACATCGGCGCCTTCGCGCGCGAAAAGCACCGCGACCGCTCGCCCAATTCCAGAATCGCCGCCGGTAATAACTGCGGCCATGTCCTGAAGTTTGCCAGAACCTCTGTAATCCGGCGCCTCCCACATCGGCTTCAAATGCATGTCCGCTTCGATGCCGGGTTTTTTCAGATGCTGGCCCGGAAAGCCTTCGGGATAATCGCGCTGGCCAGCTTGCATAGGTCTCGCAGAGTGGCTGTTGTTTGTCCCGCGTCGCTCTTTCGCATCGACCTCGTTCTGGATGTGCTGCTCGCTGCGGACAACGGCGCTGGTGTGATCGATTTCTTTCTGGTCAGGGTCTTTAGGCATTGCGTCCTCAGTCTTTGAACATGGAAAATCTAAAAATGAACGCTCTTTGCAGCCTCGATGTTCCTGACGCAACTGCCAGCAGGAAGGCATCGGGGCTACACAGCGGATCGAAATGACGCATTGATTATGTTTTCGTGCATCTAAAGCTCACTGCTACCTGTTGTATTCTGTAACAATGAATGTCCTTACCGCGAAAGGTAGGGACACTTAGCGCAAGCGCGCTGGCATCTAAGGGATATCAAACTGGAAAAATTTGTGGATCTTGAGCGCACCGTAAAGGGCGAGCGGCGCGCGCAGGTTGCCTTGTCAGCGCTGGAAACGGTTTGGTTTAACACCGGCACGCTTTGCAATATTGCCTGCATCAATTGCTATATCGAAAGCTCTCCACGCAACGACCGGCTGGCATACATCACTTATCAGGATTTTGAAGGCTATCTGGACGAGATTGCGCAGGAGGATTTTCCTGTAAAGCTTGTCGGCTTCACCGGCGGCGAACCGTTTATGAACCCGTATTTTATCCCCATTCTGCGCGAAACGCTTGCGCGCGGCTTTCAAACCCTGACGCTTACGAACGCCATGAAGCCCATGTGGCTGAAGAGGTTACAGCTTGCCGCGCTAATCGACGGGCACGGCGAAAGGGCGCGCATCCGGGTCTCGCTGGATGATTGGCGTGAAAGCGTGCACGACGCCGAGCGCGGCGACGGCGCTTTTGGGAAAACACTCGAAGGTCTCGCGTGGCTTACAGCCAATGGCGCGACTGTGGAGGTCGCTGGGCGCTTTCTGGCGGGCGACAATGAACACGCAATGCGCGCTGGCTACGCGGGATTGTTTGCGCAGCGAGGGGTCGCCATTAATTGCAACGACGCGCAGGCGCTGGTGCTTTTGCCCGAGATGAGTCCGCTTGCCGATCCGCCCGAGATTACCGAGGCGTGCTGGAGCGTTCTGCATAAATCGCCCGATGATGTGATGTGCTCGAACTCGCGGATGGTTGTGAAGCGCAAAGGCGCGGCGCCTTCCGTCGTGGCCTGCACGCTTTTGCCATATGATGAGCGCTTTGACTTCGGCCCGACCTTGAAAAGCGCAAGCAGGGCCACGCCTCTAGCCCACAAATATTGCTCGACATTCTGCGTGCTAGGCGGCGCCAATTGCGGCTCATCGCGCCAAACCTAACCGACTGGATGCTATGCAGAACAAAGGGATAGCCATTTGCGTGATGTGCAAGCCGCCGCGCGTGGGCATTAGCAAAACTCGGCTGGCTGCGGAAATTGGCGCTCAAAACGCCGCAAGCCTTGCAGCCGCATTCCTTCTCGATGTTGCGGCGGTGGTGCTTGAAGCCGTCGCTACTAATAGCGCCCAGCCCTACGCTTTTTTTACCCCACCCGATGCAAGGGATGAAATACGGGGGCTAATGCCGGAGCCTTGGACGCTACTTGCCGTGCGTGAAGCGGACGTTGGCGCGACAATGCATTCAGCTATTTGTACACTGCTGCAGGACGGGCATTCAGGCGTCATCATAATCGGCGCCGATCTACCGACGGTGCCCTTGTCCATTATTACGCAAGCAATTCAGATGCTTGTAGCGCTAGAGGCCGACGCCATAATTGGCCCTTCGGAGGACGGCGGATATTACCTCATTGGCCTCAAGGCGCCTTGTTCAGCGCTGTTCGGCGAGATGCCCTGGAGCACGCCAGACGTGTTCGGCATCACCGTGGAACGAGCGCAGGCCGCCGGTCTTTCGCTCAAGCGTTTGCCTGTCTGGCATGACGTTGACGACGCGGCGTCGCTCGCCAGACTGCGCGAAGAACTTGCCTCAACGCCGCCAGACTGCGCCGCTCATACACGCCGTGCGCTTGCCGGGATCAGCGCATGAAACCGGGCCGAATCTGTCCCACGGATTATCATATTGACCCGGAAGTGTTCCGCCGTGATCCCGATTTTGTTGCGGAAACGCTTTATGTGATTGGTGGCCTGTATGGCAACGCCTTCGCACTCGACGCAATCGAAGCCATGGCGGCCACCGAGCCGGGGCCGGTGACGATTGTGGTTAACGGCGACGCCCACTGGTTCGACGCGGAGCTTCATACTTTTCGAAGCCTTGATGCGAGGCTGGCGCGATATCCAGCCATATGCGGAAATGTCGAGCTTGAACTGGCGAGGACAGCCGATATTGGCGCGGGTTGCGGGTGCGCCTATCCTGAAACTGTTGACGATGGCGTGGTGGGGCGCTCTAACGCGATACTTGCAATTCTGGCTGGCATGATTTCAGGTGAGTGGGATATCAAGGCGCGCTTTGCCGCCCTGCCAAAAACGCTGATCGTACAGGTTGGGTCGGCGAAGGTCGCGATTGTTCACGGCGACGCATGGTCAGTCGCTGGATGGCGTTTTGCGCGGGAGGCGCTGGATGCTCCCGGCGCGAGCGCCGAGATTTCCTTATTGCGCCGAAAAACCGAGGCCGATGTGTTCGCCTCGACTCATACATGCGAGGCCGTCATGCGGCGCTTTTCCACAACATCGGGCGCAGCAGTTATCGCCAACAACGGAGCAGCCGGCATGTCGAATTTCGAGGGCGATAGACGCGGCGTCATCACCCGCATTGGAAGATCCCCGGGGCCAGTTCAAGCGCTTTCCGGCGCCCATGTGAAGAGCGTCCGCGTGGAGGCGATCCCTGTCGCCTTCGATCACGCGGCATTCCTCAGCCAATTTGATGCCACGTGGCAAGACGGTTCGCCCGCCGCCATTTCTTACCGAAACCGAATCGTCAACGGCACAGACATTTGCGTTGAAACTGCAATTCCAAATGCGGAATTTAACGTCACCAGCGCAAAGCTAAACGCCCGACGATAAACCCCGCCGCCGCTACTATTGCGATAGCGAGCGAATACCAAACCACTACAAACAACGGCGAGTCATCAGGGCAGAAGATGCCGTAAAGAAAACCACCAATCGCGCCGCAGAATAAGCCAACTGCCGCGCCTGTAAGGCCGGGCCGCGTCGGTGCGCCATGCCTCAGGGCGATGAATGCGGCAAGGAAGGGCGCGGTGGCGAAAATCGGGATGAAGGTCATGCAACTGGTTGCGTTGCGGCCAAACATCCGGCCTGATGCGCCATCCGCACCCACGAGAACCAGATCTGCCACCATGGCAGCCGCCAGAGCCGCTGCGGCTAAAAGCAGGTAGGTTGCGGGCACACTTGCTCCAGGTCTCGCCAGCGCGGTCACAACCGGAAAAGCAAGCGCTGCCAGACCGCCCATAATCAAAAGTTTGATTGGATACCATGGCGTGTTGATCGCGTCGGCAAAATCCGCGCGCGGCCCCAATACCGCCAGAAAAAGCCCAACGGCGACCGTAACGCCAGCCGCTTCCGCCAGACCGAACCTGTTTTCAACTGGTGAAGCCTGTTCACCCGCTTGCCGCGCCAAGCCATCGATTAAATCTTCAGTGCGCATTTCAACCTTTATCGCCAAATTTCTTCGCTAGCGCCGCCAGGGCGCGATGCACGTTTACTCGCACGGCGCCCTCCGTCATCGCGAAGCGCGCCGCAGCCTCTCCCGTCGACAGTCCGTCGACAAACATCGCCACCACGATCGATTTCTGCCTTTCTGGCAAAATCGTCGCCATGCGGATGATGTCTCTTGCAGGTAACTGCGTTTCGTCGGAGTCAGCCGCCAGTTCCTCGGAGTAATCGTCTATCGGCACGTGTAGTCTGCCGCCCCGACGCCTAAGTATATCAATCGATTTGTAGCGAGTGATTGCTCTCACCCAAGGGCCGAGCAATTCATTCTCGTTCCACGTATGGCTTTTCAGGTGTATCGCCAGAAGCGTTTCCTGGACGATATCCTCCACATCCGCGCCGCTTAACTGGGCGTTTGCCGCTGATCGCCGTGCGATTTGCCGGATGAACCGCGATAACTCATCCAGCAGCATGCGATACGCCGCCTTGTCGCCTTGACGCGACGCTAACATTAGCCCCCGCCACCGCTCCTCAGTCACGCTTATGCGATCCTTCAACGAGATTTCGCTTTCGCTTTGCATAAGGTTACACGCCGTTAAAAATAAAGAGATATAAGCGCAGCTAGAGTAGCAACTTTATGTCACCGAAATGCACCGCCTCGACATTACACCGAGTCATATCGAAAAAATGGAGCGCTGGTGAAGAAAATCGCTATATTTATAGAAATCGGATGGAACTTCCCAAGAGGGAGATGTGACGCAAAATCATTCTCATATTCTACGCGAAGGCGCACGCCCCTGGAATGAATGGCGCGCGACACATCCGGATATCACTCCGGATTTGCGGTACATTGAACTTTCGCTTGGGCAGAAACAATTGGGGCCAGTGAATGGCGGGCCGATTGATCTAAGCGGCGCGCTGTTATTCAAAGCCGATTTGCGCAACGCGACTCTGATAGAAGCGGATCTGCGCGGGGCGGAGCTTGTCGAAGCAGAATTTGGCGGCGCGCGGCTGGATAATGCCGATTTGCGCGGCGCCAAGCTCGTGGATTCCTCACTCATCGGCGCGGATTTCGCCCGAGCCAGGCTGGATGGCGCGGATTTAACCGGCGCTGACCTTACCAGCGCGCGCAATCTCTCGCAGGCGCAAATCAATGCCGCGGTCGGGGATATCACCACGCAGTTGCCGTTCGATCTGGTTATGCCGAAAAACTGGCTTTCGCCGCAATATGGCGCCGCTGGAGCCTTGTATCCGCAGCCGGACGTTGATGGCGCGTCATCCCAAAAGGACAATTTGTATACAATCTTGGGGGCGCAAAAGTCCGATAGCGACGAGACCATACACGCTATCTATCGGGTTAAGGCAAAGTCGCTTCACCCCGATCTTAACCCGGGCAACCCGAAAGCTGGCGGTGCGTTTCGGCGCCTCACCTACGCCTACGCTATTTTGCGCGACCCTGTCCGCCGCAAGCGCTACGACCGGGGCGAAATTGGGCCGGATGGGGAGGAGACGGAAGCATACCGCTATGCAGTCTGGCGCAGGGCGAGAATAGGGCGCTTGCGCGCTTACGCAGCTTTCAGCGCTGTGCTGGCTGCTATCACTTGCGGCGTCCTGCTGACCCAGTTTGACTTCACGCCTTCAAATACAACAGCACAAAGTGATGACCCGGGCCACGCATCCCAAGATGCTGGGAAAGTCATTAAACCGGATGATGAACAAACCGTCAGCAACGGCGCGTTTAGTCCAAAAATTCAATCGCGCATCGAGCCTTTGGATCAAACTGCTTTGACGCCGCCTTCTGCTGCTAAAGATAGCCAATATGTGAAAGACGTCGAACCGGACAAGGCTTCGGCTGGCGAGCAAGATTTGGCCGAAACGGCTGAACAGGCGGCAATACAACCGCCAGTAGATCCTACTGAAAAAGCAGTCGTTACGCCGTTTCAGCCTGAAATGGGCGCTTTGAATGCGCAGACTGCGGTCACGGGCAATTTACCCGGCGAACAGGATGGCGCAAGCGCCAGCCGACAGAGCGAAAATGCGGCGCTCTCGCTCATTCTTATCTCTCCGCAGCCGACACTAAAGTTGGGTCCGCGGGCTGAAGTGGTGGTCGCGCCCTCGCCATTTATGAAAGTAAGAAAAGAGCCAGCTTTGCAGCCCTTGTCCATTTTTGACTCTGCTCCATCCATGTCGCCGCGTCTGCCCGCTTGCAAGCCTTCGGCAAAGCCGCTGCTTGCTTCTTTTAACTGGATTGGTAAATTCCGCGCTGACCAGGGCGTTTGTAACCCGCCGCGCCTTTCGCCGATAAAGCGAAGCGGTTCGCAAATCGATCGCAGACGGCTGCAGCGGTCTCCGTGGAAATCCGTTGCAAAGTAAAATCAGCGTGTCTGTGGCGGCGATGGCAGGCATTCAGGCTACTGGCACCCCAGCCGCAAATAAAGCCGCACTATTGCCGCCGTTCCATGGTGAAATTCGAGTAGCAGTCGCGGCTGGGCAAATTAGATTTGCCCGTCATGGCGTCGCCCAGCGCCTCGCCAAGGTTCACGCCCTCGTCTTTCTCCCGCACGCCGACCATAATGACGGGACGCTGCCAGCTTGTGTCGCCTTTGTCGGCGCTGGCGCATGTGCCCTTATATTGGCCGAGGTTGAGTTGCCAGACCAATGCACCCTCGCCGCGCGCCGTCGCCAGCCAGCCGCCCGCTGTCAGCGCCCGTCGCGCCGCACGACCGGACTCCTCCACGACATCGCCCTCCTGGCTCGCCACGCCGACGCCGATCACGTCCGCCGAACGGCCAATGCCTGTGCGAAAATCATCTGAGAACAGCGCCTGCACCTCCGCATCCGCCAGCGTGCGGCCATCGCGCGCCAGATGTTTGTCGTCCTTGCGCGCCCATGTGTATTCCTTGGGCAGCACGGCGACATCGAACGCGGCGCGACGTCCACCCGCATCCACGCCATTGATCGGGAACACCACCGCCTCACCCCAGCGTTGCGTCGTCACCTCCACCTTTGGCGGCTCCACGGCGGCGGATTTGACAGGCTCCACGATTGCGACAGGAGGCGGCGCTGGCGGAAACCATTCGTCGATCAATCGCGGATTTGTCGCGACAACTACGGCCCCGGTAGTCACTACCACGCCCGCAGTCACGGTGCTGGCGGTCGCCACCGTGTTTGCCTTTATGAGCGTAACGAGAAGGTCTATACGCTCGCGCCACGTATCGACCTTGTCATACCAGTCGTAAACGCGCTTCACCGTTCCGAATCGCTCTTTCTTCGGCGCCGCGTTATCTCCGTCTTGCGTGCTCATGGATCGCCCCCGCTAACCAGTTTGATGCAATCTAATACAAACCGGGTCGCGCTGCCATGCCCGGTTTTGAAGGGAGAAGACGATTTTTCCTTGCGCGGCTTGCAGGCGCTATTTAGCGTGCGTCTACAGTTTTCAGGAGAATTCCATGGCCTTCATTTCCGACGCCCTCAACCGTGTGCAGCCCTCGCCCACCATCGCCGTGTCGATGAAGGCGCGCGAGTTGAAGGCGGCGGGCAAGGATGTGATCGGCCTGGGCGCGGGTGAACCGGATTTCGACACGCCAGACAATATCAAGGAAGCCGCAATTGACGCGATCCGGCGGGGTGAGACGAAATACACCGATGTGGGCGGCATCCCTGAGCTGAAAAAGGCCATCGCCGCGAAGTTCAAGCGCGAGAACGGGCTGCATTACAAACCGGAGCAGTGTTTCGTGTCGCCCGGCGGCAAGCCTATTATCTACAACGCCATAATGGCGACGATCAATCCCGGCGACGAAGTCATCATTCCCGCGCCGTACTGGGTTTCGTACCCGGACATCGTGCGGCTGGCGGGCGGCGAGCCGATCATTGTCGAGGCAGGCATCGAGACGAAATTCAAGCTGCAGCCCGAGGTGCTGGAGGCGGCCATCACGCCGAACACCAAATGGCTGATCTTCAACCACCCATCAAACCCGACCGGCGCCGCTTATACGCGCGACGAACTGAAGGCGCTCACTGATGTGCTCATGCGCCACCCGCATGTGTGGCTGCTGACCGACGACATGTACGAGCACCTCGTTTACGATGGCTTCGAGTTTTTCTCGCCCGCATACGTCGAGCCGGGCCTCTACGATCGCACGCTGACGATGAACGGCGTCTCGAAAGCCTACGCGATGACCGGCTGGCGCATCGGCTATTGCGCCGGGCCGGAGAAGCTCATCAAGGCGATGAACAAGCTGCAATCGCAGTCTACGTCGAACGCGACCTCGATCAGCCAGTGGGCGAGCGTCGAGGCGCTGAACGGCCCGCAGGATTTCCTGAAGTCGCGCGCCGAGGTGTTCAAGGGCCGCCGCGATCTGGTCGTGTCGATGCTCAATCAGGCGCCGGGCATCGAATGCCCTAGCCCCGAAGGCGCCTTTTACGTGTACCCATCCTGCAAGGGCCTCATTGGCAAGACGACGCCACCCGGCAAGGTGATCGGCAACGACGAGGATTTCGTGACCGCGTTGCTGGAGGAGGAAGGCGTAGCGGTGGTGCACGGCGCGGCGTTCGGCCTGTCGCCGTTCTTCCGCATCTCCTACGCTACCTCGACGGACGTGCTGGAGGCCGCCTGCCAGCGCATCCAGCGTTTCTGCGCTGGGCTGCGATAAGATAAATAACAAGTGATAAATCCAAAGATATTACACCGCTTCTTTCTAGCGACCATATCGTTTCTAGGGTCGTTAGCAGGTGTGCTGGCTTTGTTTGTTCCTGAAATTTTTTGGTAAAACGTGCTGTCAGCGAGTGTAAAATTAACAGTCTTGCTGTAATATTTAGTTTTTTTATATTATCATTGCTCCCTTTTTATTTTGTAAACAGGGTCTTATTTAAGGAGCTGTCGGTAGTGTCTCAGTTTGAATTTTGGGCCGCTTGACACTGCGATTCGCAGGCCTCATTTTTTCTCCGTCAACCATAAAGTTTTGACATTGTGGATTCAATCCACACATTAATCCTGTGCGTTGCAAAACATGAACGGACGGTTGACTCACTAATTGGTATGATTGCGAAGCAAGCAAACCTTTAAAGGAGCACCTAATTGCCCAAAGGCCCACGCGGAGAGAAGCGGCCCGCAGATGTGGTCGCAAACGCCGTTAAAGTTGCGAGGCTTGCAACTGGCGAAGAGACAGAGGAATTACATAAGCCGAACGGACGCACTCGACAGCCATTTAAAGCGGGCTATAGTGATACCGAGTTCTCGCGCGCGGGCCACCTCGCTGGATCGCTTATCGAAAACCTCGCGGCGGCGCCCGGCGAGGCTATCAAACGTCGCCTGGACTGCCTCCAAGTTCTCTTTAGCTCCGGCTGCGGTTCGGTCTAGCCGATGCAGTCGTTCATCAAGCTCTGCGCGCTGTTTTGAGGCCGCGCTAATTTTGCCATCTATGTCAGCTAAAAGTTGCTCGATGATCTCCACCTTCCCTTGCGTGCGGGCGCGGGTAGTTTTCTTCGGTTCTGAATCAATAACGGCCATGTCATCAAGACCAGTGAGTAAGAGGCGAAAGGCATTCTTTTCATGCGTTTCGTCAGTCCGTTGTCCCCGATGAACTGGACTGCGTTCCGCCATTATGAAGCTTTCATCTACCAGCAGGTAGTGAATCATGTTTCGAATGGTCAGAGCTTGCTTCTGTCCATTCGCATTTTTTACAAGCTGCTTGCCATCAAGATCAACGGACCTAAGCAACAAGGGCCCAACGCCATCAACCGGCTCTCCGTCTCGGTCAGCAGGCTTCGCGATGACATGGTCGTCGAAAATCAGAAAGCCTCCGCCTGATACTGCTCGATAAAGAGTTTTCTTACTGGCGTCCGGAAGTGTCACCCCAAGCAAAATACCATCGTACCCTTTCCGCTCGTCGATACTCGGTAGATCGCCGCCGCCGAGCATGAAATCAAGGGTTTTGAGTGTGAACGACTTGCCTGTGTTTGATGCCCCCAAACAATATTCAAGCCCTCACTAAATTCCAATCCCACCGGATCTAGCTCGGGCCCGGTAAAGAACAAGAAAGCTAGTTTTATACAACTCCTGCTCATAGCATCGTCCTGATCGGTAATGTTGTTTCTTGAAGCTCTGACGTCCATCTCCCTATGGTCTGGGCGATTTCCACCTCAATCTGTTCCATCGCCATTGCCGCAAATCGTTGCGCTACCCATACAGCGCGGTTCTTGAGTTCCAAACTGTACGCCGTGGTAAGCATCTCAAGAAACGCTGGCGCTTCTTCGGCCGCCGAATAGCGTATCCCGCATTCATCATGAAACTCGTCGGCCAGATGGACAACTCTGAGAAGCCGAAGACTCTCACCGATCAGATGTCGACGGACTAGCAATTCGCCATTGGAGACATGTGCGATCGGATGGAGGCTGGGCGGAGCATCAGTGAACTCACCACTATTGACGATCGCGTAATCGAACCAAGTAAGCTCGGCGACTCCGCAACGACGCGGGAACATGGCGTCGAGCACATAGAGCGAGCGGATTGCTGTCTCTATTTCGTTATTGAAAAGCGTCGGTCGCGTTCGACCAGATCGGTCTTTCAGGGTTTCCATGAAAGATCCCCCTCATTCGCAAGATGATGGCACGTGCCCTGCTTAACCGGATTCTTCGCATACCGGCTTAGCGTGCCTGTCACAGATATCTTCGCAGCCTGACTTAAAACGCCGTCAACTCGGGCGAGCGCGTCACGATAATCGCGACGGTGCTCGTCTATGACACCATGATAGATTTCCTCTTTGAAACTTTCGACAGTGCCCTTAGGCGTGTTGTCCCGGTAGTACCGCATGAACCAATTTGCTTCGAAGTAGCGGGTTCGCTGATCTCGAAGATGCGGCCCATGCGTCATATCTGCCAGCGCCGTATCGCAGTTCGTATACTTAGCGAGTGAGCGCTCACCATAGGCGGCGAGAAGGTGGTCGACATAAGTCTCCTTCTCCTTTTGCAGCTCTGGGGGAACGGTGCCGCTAGGGTATTGCCCTGGATCTTCTCCGAACCACTTCACCAAAATGGGCTTGATCGTCGGAAGCTTCGCAATCTTGTGGGCGTCCAAGATTTTCATGTTGAAGAACTCGTACGCCGCTATTAGCTCGCGCAACTTGCCATCAAGAGGATGGTATTTACCCTCTTCGATCTTCCTAGCGCAATTTTGGTCCACTGGTCGATTAGTGCGGTTCCAAGTGCGCTGGGTTTGCTTTCAAAAGCTTTAGCGGTGCGTGATACTCCTCGAGGAGCAACGAAGTACATATTTTCGGGCAAGCCGAAATGTCCTTGCGCGCTATGAAAGAAGATTTTTCCAAGCTCGAGTAGAACGCCGCCGTGATCAAGGGGCCTTTTCAATTGCTTGCACTGATAGTTGTGCCAACCATAATCCAGACGTTGTTTTGTGAGATAACCGACGACATCACTGCCCATATCCCCCGGTCCCGAAAAGCGGTCGTATCCACCAGGGTATTCTGCCTCAAGCGTAGATACCCAGTCGGTGACGAATCGTTCGAGATCGTCATCCGTGATGTTGTACAAAAGTTTTGCGTAATTAGGGGGCAATCGAGATAACCCAGACAACATGCAAGGAAGCTTAGCTACATGCCGGATCGCCTACCGCCGGACAATAGTAAACAGTGGGAACTCAACAGCGATTCACATGTCTTTCTGAAAGAGAAGCCTGATTAGTGCTGGACTTCATTACGCCGCTTTATGGGCATGGTCTTCCGCACTCTCATAAGCCCTTCTTCGTGCATTGTGGGTTTGGGTATGGGACGCGCCACCTCTGCCCTCCACTCTCTTACTATTCTCAGGCTCGCCACTTCTGATAAGGTTTTAGGTCTTCCAAACGGTCGTTTTTGCAACCCAGAACGACTTGATAGTGAAGGCGCAGCGATGAGCCGACAGCCGCGTTGTAAAATCGCGTTGCGTAATCATGTTGCGCAAAGGCAGTAAAATTGAAACGCAGCCCAGTTAATTTGTAATATTTTTCAGTAGTACTCTTGCGGACTTGTACAACACCTCATAATATGACTGCGCAATGAAGCAACGACTTTGGCAAATACGGAACGATTCAGCATCAGCGTGGACATCGCCAACGCCGGCGGTATGCGTAATTTAGTGGAAGAGGGCGTCTATCCCACCACGACCTCTACGAAATGTGGGCGATGGTCGTCCGTTAAGACGGCGCTGAACGCGCCGACCGCCTTAAGGCTAGAGTTCTAGGGTTTGTTCACGGTCTTCAAGATTTCGCGGAACTCGGAACGCGGTATGACGCCGTCCTGGCAGGGTTAAGAAGTTCCGGCGTTCCCGGCCTGCGCTCGGTCAGCGTGTTGTTCCGCGTGACGGCGAATGAGGTGACGGTGATCGCCGTCGGTTATCTCGGCCGGATTGGCGGATCGCCAACGCCGGTGAAAATTGGCTATGCCCGCGTCTCCACCGCCGACCAGAGCCACGATCTGCAATTGGACGCGATGAAAGCCGCCGGGTGCGGGCGTATCGTCGAAGAGACGGCCTCGGGCGCCAGGGCCGACCGGCCGGAGCTGTCAGCGCTCCTCACGCATATGCGCGCGGGCGACACCTTGGTGGTGTGGAAGCTTGACCGGATGTCGCGCTCCTTAAAGCAACTTGTCGGCAAGGTGGAGAATCTGGCGGCGCGCGATATCGGCTTTCAATGCCTCAGTCATGACATCGACACGACCAGCGCCTCAGGCAAGTTGGTGTTCGGTATTTTCCCGGCTCTGGCCGAGTTTGAGCGTGAGCTGATCTCCGAGCGCACCAAGGCCGGCCTCAAGGTCGCCGCTGCACGGGGGCGCAAGGGCGGCCGCCGCCGCAAGCTGTCGGCGACCGTGCTCGCTGGCGTGCGGGCTCGGCTCGCGGCGGGGGAAGATGTCGCAAGGGTCGCGCGGGATCTGGCCGTTGCACGATCAACGCTGTGGCGAGCGTTAAAGCGGTGATGCCCGATGTGCGGCGCGTTCAAAGTTTTGCATGAAGGTTGACGCCAAAGATGGGTCTCAGCCGTCCAACAAGCATGTGTTTTCCGTTACTCCTGCTGTCGGAGTTGTCTAAAATCGTTGGATGCGCCATTATCAGTCAAAGGAACCTGACTTGAACAAGCGTTTTGCGCCCCGCACCGACATTTTACCAGTGGCTCAAAAAAACTTGTGGGCGGAGCTCGTCAATCTTCCATCCGATTTTATTTTGTATGGCGGAACGGCTTTAGCATTGCAACTTGGCCACCGGATATCAGAAGATTTTGACTTTTTTGTCGGCAGGGAAATTGATACGGTTAAGGTTTATAGGTCTCTGCCGTTTCTGAGAAATACAACCATTATTCAGCAGGAGCCGAATACTTTAACCTGCATCGTTGATCGCGGCGGGCCGGTTAAAGTATAATTTTTTGGATTACCTCACCTTAGGCGGATTGAGGAACCTCTTGTGGCTGAGGATAATCGTCTCCTAATTGCGTCATTGCTTGATCTCGCAGTCACTAAAGCGCAGGTCGTGCAGCAACGCGCGCAAGTCAAAGATTACCTTGATATTGATGCCCTCATTGAGCAAGTTGGCCTCGATCTTAGCACTCAACTCGCAGCTGCTAAGGTGGTTTTTGGGCCGGACTTTGCACCAACGCCGACGCTCAAGGCGCTTACTTATTTTAGGGACGGTGATCTTGATCGCTTGCCGGAGGCGGTCAAACAACGTCTAACCGCCGCCTCGGTGGCCGTTGACCCTTTGCGGCTGCCGAGCCTTAAACGGACAGCATCATGGTCACGTAAATCAGGGCTGACGAAATGAACCCGCTTCCCATCACCCCGGAACTATTACGCGCGGCCAAGCGCATAATCTGGTTCAAACAACCAGAAACGGCTCTCCGCAACCCGATTGAACTCCTCGCTTTCGCCATGGGACACGCAACGGATGAGGATATGGCCCTCTTGATTGAGCATGTTGGTTTGAGGGGGCTGGCTGAAGCCATAGATCATGCGCCTGCGGGCGTCATAGACGCGCGTTCGTGGTCATATTGGAACGCTAAACTTGGGCGTACCCCCTCCCCACCACTGCCGAGCCGCGACTTCGATCGGAGTAAACGCCCGAGAAGATGGTTTTAGGGGTCACTCAATCGTTCGGTTGCGTGACAGTCCCCTGCATCAGTGATCTCTTGCACAAATCCGTCACTTATCCTGTCACATTAACTATGACAGACAAAGGGAGGAAAAAACCGATTGGGAGACAATTCTGCCTCTTTAGCGTGCTGGACTATGACTTATCAGCCAATTGAACTTTTCGGATCTACCTCTGATGAACGAAAGCGACCGTACGTTATCGATTAGCGTTGAAGACGATGGCTATGTCATTCGGACAGACCAGCTCCGGTTTTGTGTACCGGATGCGCAGATGGATGTGGTCGTGCTTACAAAAGCCAACCTGAACCTAAGTCTATCCCTGGATGGTCGTGTTGTTATCGATCCTTTCGGTGTGAGTGAAGATGTCATTGACGCGGTGACACGTGCCACTGCGCTTCCCTCGCCAACGCTGAAAGAGCTTGTCGCCAAGGCTCTCGATCCCGACCTCGTGCAGATGGAAGACGATCCTCGCCAGTCAGTTGCCGATCTGCGCGCGGAGTTACTGTCATGCCTTGCTTTGGCAGACGCGGCGGCAAACCGATTTTGACGCGGTTTGCTTAGCCAGTCGATCCCTATGCCTATACGTGTAGCAACAGCTTGCCTGTAGTGGTTCCGAGCACCGTGCGATTGACGTAACTTTCGTCTCGTGAGCACGACTATATGCTTTATCCGTCGCCTAGTCTGGCGGCGCGCATGACGCATCCCGTCGCCCGCGAGTTGCGCAAAATCGCCGGAGTGCGGTTCTTCCAACGCTTCTATGACTGGCTGGAGCTAAGCCTAGCCGCCTTCTGCCGGGATGAGGAGCGCTATATGGAGACCATGCGGCGGTATGGCCCGCTCGTGCCCGGCAAGAACCATCCGGCCGACCATTTCGCGGCGGCACTTGGAGCGGTGCATCTGGCCATGGCGAAGGACAACGAGGCGGGCGTCATCCACGACCATCTCGGCGAGATTTACGAAACCGAGGGCGCTTCCGAGAAGGAAATGGCGCAGTTCTTCACCCCCATGCCGCTCTGCCAGCTGATGGCGCGGATGACCATCGACGAAACAACGCCCGAGGATGCGGTCATCTCCGACCCGGCCTGCGGCAGCGGCCGCTTTTTCCTGGCCGCCATCCCGCTCAGACCCAACGCGCACTTTATCGGCGTGGATGTCGACCGCACCTGCGCCAAGATGGCGGTGCTCAACATGCTGTGGCGCAACGCCAACGCCACCATCATCTGGGGGCAACACCTTGCGGCTGACGGCCAAAGGCGGCTGGGCAACGAGCCGCACTGCTCTGGGCGGCGTGGTCACCAGTTTTGGGGCGGAGCATGCCCAAGCTGTGCTGGAGGGGCCATTCAAGAGGAGCGTCGCCCCACAGGTTGAACCACAAGCGCCGCCGGAACCTTCGTTACAGCCTGCGGAAACTACCGTGACGCAGCCGCCCAACAGACGCGGCCAATTCGAGATGGATATCTGATCACTTTGCGCAGGCTCGCATATGAGCGCCTATCTCGCAAATCCGGATGCAGCTTCAGGCTGTTGTTCCTAGTCGCCTTAAAGCCTTGCTGTTTCCGTCCGTTCCGCCCGCAACGGCTCCGGCAACCACCCTCGCCCCTTAAACAACGCCTCCGCCGCCTCGGCCATCTCGACCTTTTTCAGGCCCTCGATGCGACGCGCTGCCTCCTCGGACACGCCCTCCCGCACCGCCGCCACGATCTGCGCCTTGGACACTCTCGCGAAATACCCCTCCGCCGTCGCCGTCCAATAAACCGTCATATCGAGACCGAGCGCGTCGCTCAAAGCGTCGCCCACCCGACTGCGCGTCATATCCTGACCGTTGCCAGCCGTGATGGCGTTGGCGCAGGGGGCAATCAACACGGATAGCAAGGCGAGCAGCGCGTCCTGCGTCTGGCTGGTTAGAAACGCCCATAAGTGCTCAGGGTCGCGTGGGAGCGCCGCGCCAGCGGCGGCTTGCGCAGCTTCAAGCTCCTTTCCAGCCCGGCTATCAGCCATGTTTGCGTCAAAGTGCCCGAACGCGACCGGCCGCAAATCGATATCGAGGCAGGAAAGTCTGGCGTGCCGGTAATAGGTTTGTAAGGCGAATGCATGGAGGAGGGCCACGAGCGCGACGCCGCTATCAGCGGCGAGCCGCGCCTGTAAAGCTTGCGTGTGGCAAGCGCTCAACTCCGCCGCCAGCCGGTCGGAGAGCGGGCGGCACGGCTCATTGTCGTCACCGTCGCCATTTTGACCGTCCTCATATTTCGTGGGTGGCGCGCTGCTCCCGGCGGCGCTCTCCGGCTCATCCTCCCGCCGCAAATAGCCGCGCTCGATGCGCAAGCCGCTATTGCTGTCCAGATAAACAAACGCCCCGCATCGTGCGATATCTCCCGCCGCATAGACCGGTTCGCCATGCGCCTTGTCGAGGGCGTCCTCAAGCGTTTCAAGCTGAAGGGCGACTTCGGGGGAAAGATCGTCGGCGCTGTCATGGCCTTTGCACAACGCCTCGTACTCGGCCCTGAAGGTATCAAGTTTCTGCTGATCCTCCACGCTCAAATCAGGCGTTTGCGGGTAAATCCGGCGCATCCCCGCCGCCATGGTGTAAT
The DNA here is from genome assembly GCA_034440495.1 of Hyphomicrobiales bacterium. Lineage (GTDB taxonomy): Bacteria > Pseudomonadota > Alphaproteobacteria > Rhizobiales > Rhodomicrobiaceae > JAWXCE01. The sequence continues at coordinate 67,294 of JAWXCE010000033.1, forward strand.
GAAACTCCGGCTCGACGGTGACTCATGCCCAGCCCTCGGCCTTGACCGCCGCCGCCTCACCGGCAAGTTTCTCGCGCACCAGCCGGTCGAGCAGGCTGGCGTTGGTGAGCCAACCTTCATGGGCCTCGTGAAACAAGTCCTTGACGATTTCGCCGCCCGCGAGGGCGTAGGCTTCAAGCCCGATATAGCGGGCGCGCCGGTCGTCGGCCTCCACATGGCCCTCGGTGAGCGCGCGCCGGATAAACAGCACGGTCTTGTTCCACGTCAGCTCGGACAAGACGCGCTCCTGCAAAGCGTGGTCGTCGGTGATGGTGAATGCCATCAATTGCTCTAGCGTCAGTCCGCCCTCGCGGTAGGACGTCATAAGCTTGGGGGACACGGCACCCAGCCGCAGCCGCTGCTTTACCACCGTCGCCGTCACGCCGAAGCGGCCTGCGATATCTTCCGCCGCCATCCCACGGGCGTTCAGACGCGCAAAGGCTTCGTACTGATCTGCCGGGTGCATCGGGGCTTGCAGCAGGTTCTCGGCAAGGCTGGTTTCTTCGGGATCGGCGGTCGCGAGCGCGCAGGGCACGGGATAGGATTTGAGGATGCGCTTGTCTTTCGCCAGCAGTTTGAGGGCGGCAAGGCGGCGGTTTCCGGCGACCACCGCGAATTTGCCGGTCGCCTTAGCATCCGCATCGCTCACTGCCGCGACGGTCAAGTTCTGCAAGAGTCCATGCGCCGCGATGGAGGCGGCAAGTTCGGCGATGTTCTCGCCGCGCCCCGTCCGCCCCACATTGACGGGAGACGGCAAAAGTTTTGATAACGGAACCAGAAAGATAGGGTTCTCCGGGGTCGCCATGGGCGTGCTCCTTGAAGCAGGGTTGCGGCGCGACCCGTGTCGCGCTGAAACCCTGCCCGTCGGCGAGACCGGGGGTAGCAAGGGCAAGGGCGGCCGGAACGGCCGGGCGAAGCCTGAAACCGTTGTCCCGCGCGAGGGGCAGCGCCCCTTAGCTCTTTGTGGCGGTTACACTCATAATAATCTGGCCGATCATTTACCTAAACGTTAGGCACAACCCTAAGGCAAGACGAATTAAATGTTACGCTTAAAGTATCATATTGTGGAAAGTGTCTGGATGGATTTGCGCTCTGACCATAAGCGCCAGCGCAGCGATGGCTGCGCCTTCTTATCAAATAAATAATAGCGTCTCCGCCACCATCACCGAACATTTCGTATGCCGCGACGTCACGAACACTCACAGCTCCGGTCAGGCCATCTTCGTCCCCACCAACACGGCGGCGGAATGGGCGAGCTTTTATAACAATACGCCGGCCGGAGTCACCGCCACCCCCTGCGATGTGCGCATTTACCTCACTACCGGGACCACTTGGACAGTTCCCGCCAGTTGGTCAAGCTCAAATACCATCGAGGTTATCGGCGGTGGCGCAGCGGGCAAAAATGGCAGCAACAACCGCATGGGCGGTGGTGGCGGTGCTTACTCAAGAATCAGTAACCTATCCCTTACACCCGGCGCGTCGATCTCTTAGCGGGCGGGAACTGTCCAAGTGGTCCCGGTAG